>VGXM01000034.1 GCA_016873295.1 Phycisphaerae bacterium | reverse complement strand
TCGACTTCTCCGACCTCCTCTGCTTCCTCAACCGCTTCGAGCGCGCCCAGGACCCCCGCGCCAACCCCATCGACTTCTTCTACTGCGACGTGGCCCCCGACGACGAGATCGACTTCAACGACTTCCTGGCCTTCCTCAACCTCTACAACAAGGGGTGTGGGCAGTAGGCACCAAGGCACCGAGGCACCAAGGCACCGAGGCGGCGAGAGAGCGAGACAGGGGGCGCGCCACCGGGCGTCAGGCAACCGGCATTCGGCAGCCATGGGTGGGACAGGCGTCCCGCCTGTCCGGTTCCGCCGCTCCACGGCTCCACCGCCGCGCGGCGCCAGACGACCGCTGAGCCCCACGGGCGCCATCCCACTATGCTCCGCCCACCCGCGCTGGGCGCACCGGGCGGGCTCGGATGACGCACGTCCCCCGACAACCCTCGCCGCTGCGGCGGAACCTCCGCTACAGCGTCGTGGACGGCACGGCCTACACCGTCATGGCCGGGCTGGCGGAGTCGTTCTTCCCCCTCTTCGTGCTCGAACTGGGACTGGGGGAGGTGGCCGCGGGGCTCGTGCTGACCATCCCCATGTTCCTGGCGGCGACGGTGCAGCTCGCCACGCCGCGGCTGGTCCGGCGAATCGGGTCGTACCGCGCCTGGGTGGTCGGCTGCGCCGCCTCCCAGGCGCTGGCGCTGGTGCCGCTCGTCCTGATCGCGCTGCGGGGGCAGGCACCGGCCTGGGTCGTCTTCGCCTGCGCCACCGCCTACTGGACGGGGGCCGTCTCGTGCGGCCCGGCGTGGACCGCGTGGATGGGCCTCATCATCCCGGACCGGCTCCGCGCGCGGTACTTCAGCCGCCGCAACCGCTGCCTGCAGTTGGGCCTCATCGCGGGGCTGGTGGCCGGCGCCGGCGCCCTGCACCTGGCGGGCCGCCTCCCCCCCGCCGACGACGGGGCGCCGCCCTGGCGCCACGACAACGCCCTGCTCTACGCCTTCGCGGCCCTGTTCTTCATCGCGGCCATCGCCCGCTCGATCTCGACGCTGTACCTCTTCCGCCAGTCGGAGCCGCGACCCCTGCCGATCACCGAGCGGATGCTCCGCGGCATGGAGGTCGCGCGCCGGCTCCGAGCCAGCCCCGAGGGACGCCTGATCGTGGCCCTCGTCGTGATGCAGGCGGCCATCCAGGTCGGGCTTCCCTTCTGGCACCCCTTCGTGCGCGAGAGACTCGGGTTCGCGCCCCTCGAATACGTCGCCCTCCTCGTCGGGCTCTACGCCGGACGCGCCGTCGCCCTGCCCCTGGCCGGCGAGATCGCGCACCGACGCGGCCCCCGCTCGCTCCTGCGACTCGGCTCCCTCGCGATCGTCCCCCTCTCGCTCCTCTGGATCGTGTCGCCCGGGTTCTGGTGGCTGTTCGGAGCCCAGCTCGTGGGCGGCGCCGCCATGGCCATGTTCGACCTCGGCGCCTTCCTGATGATGCTCCGACTCATCCCGGACGACGCCCGAACCAGCATGGTCGCGCGGTACATGTTCCTCAACGCGCTGGCCATGTGCGCCGGGTCGCTCGTGGGCGGGGCCCTCCTCAGCGACACGGTCCCGCCGCACCCGGGGTACGCGCTCGTATTCGTGGCGTGCGCGGCGGCCCGCCTGGCCGCCCTGCCGCTGACGTTCCGCGTGCCCACCGTGCGAATCGACGCCCGCCCGGACGGACCCCGGGGTCTCCCCGAGCGCCCCGCCGTCGTATAGTCGGTCCCGTGCGCACAGGGCCGCGGTAGGGGTTTGATTGAACCGGGTCGATCGTCGAGCCATCGCTGGGAGCGCTGAATGGGGGGATCCGACAGGCCGAAGCGCGTGCTCTGCTGCGTCGGAACGCGCCCCGAGGCCATCAAGATGGCCCCCGTGCTCGGGGCGCTCCGGAGCGCCCCATGGGCCGAGTGCACCGTTCTTGCAACGGCCCAGCACCGGGGCATGCTCGACCAGATGCTCGGCTTCTTCGAGGTCGAGGCCGACGTCGACCTCGACGCGATGCGCGAGAACCAGACGCTGCCCGAACTGATGGCCCGCCTGCTCCCGGCGCTGGACGCGACCTTGGCGACGACCCGGCCCGACATCGTGCTCGCCCAGGGCGACACCACCACGGTCCTGGCGGTCGCCCTGGCCTCGTTCTACCGCAAGACCCCCTTCGCCCACGTCGAGGCGGGGCTGCGGACGGGGCGGATCGACCTGCCGTTCCCCGAGGAGGCGAACCGGGTCCTGGCCGGGAGGCTGGCGGCCCTGCACTTCGCGCCGACGGCCCAGGCGCGCGCGAACCTGGCGCGCGAGGGCATCACGAGCGGCGTGCACGTGGTCGGGAACACGGTGATCGACGCGCTCCTGCGCACGGCGGAGCGGGACCCGCCGCTGCCCCTCTCCCTGGATCCCTCGCGCCGGCTGGTGCTCGTGACGGCCCACCGGCGCGACGCGCACGGGGAGCCGATCCGCAGCATCTGCCGCGGCGTGCGCACGATCGCGGAACGGCACGCGGACGTGGAGGTGCTCTGGCCCGTGCATCCCAACCCGTCGATCCGCGCGGCGGTGGAGTCGGAGATGGGGGGCGTGGCGCGGGTGCGCCTGTGCGAGCCCCTGGACTACGGGTCGTTCGTGGCCGCCATGAAGCGCTCGACGGTGATCCTGACGGATTCGGGCGGCGTGCAGGAGGAGGCGCCGGCGCTGGGCAAGCCCGTGCTGGTCATGCGCGAGGACAGCGAGCGTCCGGAGGCGGTGCGCGCGGGGGTGGCGGCCCTGGTGGGGACGGACAGCGCCGCGATCGTGCGCGAGTCGTCGAGGTTGCTGACGGACCCGGCGCACTACGCTCGGATGAGCCGGGGGAGCAGCCCCTACGGAGACGGTCGCGCCTCGGAGAGGATCGTCCGGCACATGGCCCGGTTCCTGGGGGTCGACCCGGCGGAGGCGGGGCCGGCGGACGAGTTCCGCGAGGGGTCCGAGAACGCGGAGGTCCGGGTGGTGGCGCGGGAGGAAGTCGGTGCACGGGGCGCGCGGTAGGTCCATGGCGGTGTGCGACGGGCTCCCGGGCGGCGCGGATCCGCTGGCGTCGCGCCCGATCGTGTTCCTGACGGCGGTGCAGTACGACGACTGCCTGTCGGGGCGGACGCGCCGGCTGGCGGACGGGCTGGCGGCCCTGGGGCATGACGTCACCTTCGTGCAGATGCCCAGCGTGCGCTCCACGGCCCGGCGCGTGAGGCGCCTGGGGTGGGACGCGGCGGCGCCGGCGGTTCGAGCGACGGGCGTGCGGGTCTGCTCCGTTCCGCCGCTGCCCCTGCACTCGGCGTTGCACGACTCGGCGCTGGGCCGGCGGTGGGCGCGGGCGGTGGCGGAGCGGGTGCGGGCGGCGGTTCCGCGGCCCGAGTCGTCGGCGGTGGTGTGCTCGACGCCGTGGTGGCTGCGGGTCGTGGAGCGGATGCCGTACGCGGCGCTGGTGTATGACTGCATCGACCACGTGGAGGTGCATTCCGGGGAACGGCGAGCGGGCCTGTACGGCGCCTGGGAGCGGGAGTTGATGGAGCGGTCGGCGGCGGTGCTCGCGGTGGGGAACAACCTCCGGGACGCGATCCGATCGAGCGGCTCGGCCCCGGCGACGACGCCGATGTACGTGGTGCCCAACGGGGTGAGCCGCGGGTGGGTGGACGCATCGCCCGCGGCGCCGGCGGAGCTCTCGGCGTGGACGGCGGGGGCCCCGTCGGTGGGATTCGTCGGGTCGGTGTTCGAATGGGTGGACCAGTCGCTGCTGCGCTCGGCGTCGGAGCTGCTGGCGGACCACCGGTTCTTCGTGGTGGGCCCGACGCGCATGGGCGTGCCCACGGAGGCGTTGCGGGGGCTGGCGAACCTGCGGGTGTTCCCCGCGGCGCCGTTCGAGGCGGTGCCGTCGTGGATCGCCGGGGCGGACGTGTGCCTCCTTCCGTTCAAGCCCAACCGTGTCACGGAGCTTGCGGACCCGATCAAGGTGTACGAGTACTGCGCCCTGGGCAAGCCGGTGGTGTCGTCGATCCCGTGCCGGGTGATGGGCGAACCGGCCCCGGTGCGCGTGGCGGGCGACCCGACCCTGTTCGCGTCGGCGATCCGGCAGGCGTGGCAGCAGGACTCGCCCGCGGAGCGCGAGTCGCGGCGTGCGTTCGCGCGGGGGCACACCTGGGAGGCTCGGGCGCTGGAGGTTCGCGGCGTGCTGGGCGAGGTTGCGGCCCGGTGACTCCCACCGACCCGGAACGCCCCCTCCGCGTGCTCTTCGCCACCCGCGCCGACCTTCGCACGCACCCGGGCGGCGACACGGCGCAGATCGTCGGCACCGCGGCGGCGCTGCGGGGCCTCGGGGTCGAGGTGACGGTGGGCGGCCCCGACGACCTTGACCCGGGCGGCTTCGACCTGGTCCACCTGTGGCACCTGGAGCGGACGCACGAGAGCATCCTGCCCTTCCGCCGTGCGCGGCGCGCGGGCCGCCCGGTGGCCCTGTCGCCCATCTACTGGCCGCCGGGCGACGCGCCGCGCGTCATCGAGAGGGGCATCCGTGGCGGGGCGCGGTGGTGGTCGGAGGACCTCAAGAACGTGGCCCGGCTCGCGCGGGCGGGGCGCGGGGCGCGGGCGGGCGTTCTGGAGGCGCTGCGCGCGGGGTGGGCGCGGGCGCGGTGCGAGTTGCTCGTGTCGTCGGACGTGCTCCTGCCCAACAGCGAGGCGGAGGCCGAGATGCTCCGAGGCGAGTTGGCGCTCTCGGGCGCGGCGAGCCCGCCGCGGATCGAGGTGGTGGTGAACGCGGTCGACCTGGAAGGGGCGTCGCGGGTGCTCGCCGAGGCGGGCGGGGGCGCGAGGGAGGGCGTGGTGTGCGTCGGGCACTTCGACGTGCGCAAGAACCAGCGGGCGCTGATCGAGGCGGTGCGGGGCACGGACCTGCGGCTGACGCTGGCGGGGGGGGCCCGCCGCAACCACGGGTCGTACGCGCGGCGCTGCCGGCGGGCGGCGCCTCCCAACGTCGAGTTCACGGGCCCGGTCGCACCGCTGGAGGCGCTGCGGCTGATGCGGCGGGCGGCGGTCCACGCGTGCCCCAGCCGGTTCGAGACGCCGGGGCTGGTCAACCTCGAGGCGGGGTCCATGGGCTGCGCACTGGTGCTGCCGGACTGCCCCCCGGTGCGCGAGTACTTCGGGGACGAGGGGCACTACGCCCGCTCGGACCCGGCGTCGCTCCGCTCGGCGCTGAGGCGTGCCTTGGACGCCGGGCCTCCCGCGGGCCTGGCGGGGCGGATCGCGGAGCGGTTCACGTGGCCGCGGGCGGCGTCGCAGACGCTGGCGGCGTATCGGCGCGTGCTTGCGAACTACAATCGGCGCGCCTGACCGGGAGCCCGGGTCGGGCGCCACGATGATCGCCGCGAACGTTGCACGCCGCCTGCTTCCTCGATTGAGCCCCGCGGCGCTGGTGCGCTCGACGGCGTCGCACGCGGGCCTGATCCGTCAACTGGCGGTGCGGGACCTGGCCCTGCGGTACCGGGGTTCGGTGCTGGGGATGGTGTGGACGCTGGTGACGCCGCTGGCCCTCCTGGCCATCTTCACCTACGTGTTCGCGGTGGTGTTCAAGGCGCGGTGGCCCGGGATGGCGGAGGGCGCGTCGAAGGTGGATTTCGCGCTGGCGATCTTCTGCGGGCTCGTGGCGTTCGGGCTGTTCTCGGAGCCGGTGGGGCGGTCGCCGAGCCTGATCGTGTCGTCGTCGAGCTACGTCAAGCGGATCGTGTTCCCGCTGGAGATCCTGCCCGTGGTCGCGGTGTGCACGGCCCTGGTCATCTTCCTGGCGAACCTCGGGGTGCTGGTGGCGGCGACGCTGGTGTTCCGCGGCGGGATCCCGTGGACGGCGGCGGCGCTGCCGATCATCGTCGCGCCCGTCGCCGTCATGGCCCTCGGGGTCTCCTGGTTCCTGGCCTCGCTGGGCGTGTACCTGCGGGACGTGGGGCACGCGGTGGCCCTGCTGCTCCAGATGCTCTTCTTCCTGACGCCCGTCTTCTACCCGCTGGCGGCGGTGCCGGAGCCCTTCCGCACCGTCGTGGCGCTCAACCCGATCACGGTGGCGGTGGAATCGTCGCGGGCGGTGCTCTTGATGGGCGAGTGGCCCGACTGGGGCATGCTGGGGCTGGCGGCGGGCGTGAGCGTGGTGATCGCGCAGCTGGGGTACGCCTGGTTCATGTCGACCAAGCGGGGGTTCGCCGATGTCCTCTGACCCCGCCGGCGAGACCCTGCTCCGGGCGCGGGGCGTGGGCAAGATGTACAAGATGTACGCGCGCCCCCTGGACCGCCTGAAGCAGACGCTGTTCGCCGGGGCCCGCAGCTACTACCGCGAGTTCTGGGCCCTGCGCGGCGTGGACCTGGACCTCCGGCGGGGCGAGTCGGTGGGGATCATCGGGCGGAACGGGTCGGGCAAGAGCACGCTGCTGCAGATCCTGGCGGGCGTGCTGCAGCCCAGCGAGGGGCGGGTGACGACGCGGGGGCGCGTGGGCGCCCTGCTCGAGCTGGGCTCGGGGTTCAACCTGGAGTTCACGGGCCGGGAGAACGTGGTCCTGCAGGGGGCGCTGCTGGGGTTCACCCGGCGCCAGGTCCAGGAGCGCCTGGGGGCGATCGCGGACTTCGCCGACATCGGGGAGTTCTTCGAACAGCCGGTCAAGACGTACTCGTCGGGCATGTTCGTGCGCCTGGCGTTCGCGGTGCACGCGCAGCTCGAGCCGGACCTGCTCATCGTGGACGAGGCCTTGGCGGTGGGCGACGAGAAGTTCCAGCGCAAGTGCTTTGCGCGCCTCGAGCAGCTCCAGTGCCGCGGCAGCTCGATCCTGCTCGTGACCCACTCCTCGGCGTTCATCGAGAAGTACTGCCAGCGGGCCATGCTCCTGCACGGGGGCGAGGTGCACGGCGTGGGGGCGTGCAAGCACGTCATCAACCAGTACCACGCCCTGCTCTACGCCGACGAAGCCGCGTACCTGCGCTACCGGAACCAGCAGGCCAGGGCGGCGGCGGCCCGGGCGGCGGGCGAGCGGGCGCCCGAGCCCGTGGACCCGCTGGCCGCGGAGCCCGCCGCGGGCGAGCCGGCGGCGATCACGACCGAGCGGGCCCGGATCGAGGACGTGTGGATCCACGACGCGGTGGGCAACCCGCGCGAGCTGTTCATGGTGGGCGACGACGTGGAGATCGGGATGGCGGTGCGGGTCCACGCCGACATCCCCCGCGTGCAGGCGGGGCTGCGCGTGCGGACGGTCGAGGGCGTCGAGGTGTTCGGGACAAGCACCGCCTACCTGGAGCGGTGCATCGCGCGGGCCCGCCCCGGCGACCTCTACCACGTCCGGTTCCGCACGCGCCTGAACCTGTGCACGGGCACCTACTTCGTCTCGCTGGCGGCGGCGGAAGGGCTGCTCGACGGCTCGATGGTCTACCTCGACAAGCGCGCGGACATCCTCATGATCAAGGTCCGCGAGCACCCGGTCACGGCGAGCGGGATCGCGTTCATGCCCGTAGAGGTCTCGATCGCGCCCGCGGGTCAGCCGGCACAAACCCCGTGAGCGGGCGATGCGCCGCGGGCGCGATGCCGCAGGCGCATACACTGCGGGCCCCATCGGGGCGGACCCCAACAGACCCCGGCAAGGACGGTCCTTCGCCGGACCCGCCCCAGCCACCGCCCGCCGATCGCCTCCCTCCATGCGGCTGCTCATCGTCACCGAGTTGTTCTCGTTTGGCGGCCTGGAGACGCACCTGGCCGGGCAGATCCGCGTGCTGCGGGGCCTCGGGCACGAGGTGCACCTGGCGGTCGGCGGAGCGCTGGGCTGCGCCCGCCCGCCCGACGGCTTGGCGAGCCTGACCGCTCCGATCCCGTTCACGCACGCGAGCACCGCGGGGGAGTTCCTGGCGGCGGTGGACCGTCTCGCGGCGCTCATCCACGAGCACAGGATCGACGTGGTGCACGCCCACCCGTTCCGCTCGCTCGTGGTGGGGTGCCTGGCGGCCAACCGGACCCAGACGCCCCTCATCACCACGCTGCACGGCCCGGCCAGCCTCGAACCCATGCGCCAGGACCTGCTGGAGCTGCTGGTCAAGTTCCTGGTGCTGCCCGCCGCGGGGCGGGTCGAATGCGTCTCGCCCGAGGTCGTGGCGCTGGCGGCCCATCACGCGGGCCGCGATCGGTGCGTGCTGCGCCGCAACGCGGTCGATCTCGCCCGGCTCTCGCGGCGCTCCCCAACCCCGGGTGGCGCCTGGGTGCTGATCAGCCGATTGGACGAGGTCAAGAGCGCCGGGATCCTCGACCTCTGCCGCAAGTGGGACGGAGCCGGCATGCCGCCGCTGGAGATCCACGGGGACGGACCGCACCGCGAGGCGCTGGAGCGTGAGTTGACGGCGATGGGCGCGCTCGACCGCGTGGCGCTCCGCGGTCGCTGCGACGACGTCGCCGCCCTGTTCGAAGGGGGCCTCGGCGGGGTCGTGGGGATGGGGCGCGTGGTGCTGGAGGCGGCGGCGTCCGACCTTCCCTGCCTGCTGCTGGGCTACGACGGGCCCAAGGGCGTGCTGAACCCGGACCTGTTCCGACGGGCCTCCTGGTGGAACTTCTCGGGTCGCGGGATGCCCACGCTCGACGCGGCCTCGCTGCGGGCCCAGGTCGGGGCCGCCGTGCATGACGCGGCGCGGTTCCGCCTGCGGGAGGCGGCGTCGGTCGAGCATGACGAGGCGCGGTGCTGGGTGGATTACGCCGCGACGCCCTTCACGCCGCCCACGCGGTCCGGGCTGGTCCGGGCCTTTGACGACCTGGTGCGGGCGCACGTGAGCGAGGCGGGCCCGATCCTCGGCAGCCCGCGCCTGCTGACGGAAACGCTGGCGCTGATCGCGGCGGAGGCGCCGAGCGCGCGCCTCGAGATGCACGCGCGCCGCCTGAGCGCCGCCACGGTCCTGCGGGCGCTGGACGAACACGATGCACGCATCACGGGCCTGGAGCGAGAGCTGGGCAACGCGGGCGATCGCCTGGAAGCGGCCCATCGGCGCGAGGTCGCGCTGCGCGACGACCTGCACGCGGCCCGCCTGGCGGGCCAGCAGCGCAGCGAGGAGCTCGGCGCCCGCGCCGACCGCGCGGAGTCGGCGCTCGCCGCGGCGACGGCCCGGATCGAACTGCTGGAGGGCGATCTTGCCCGGCGCACCGAGGACGCGGCCCGCTCGGCCGCCGATCTGTCGTCGATGACGGCGCGCGTGGCATCGATCGTGGCCCCGGCGGCCCAGTCGGTCGCGGATGTGCGCGTGAGCCGACGCTACAAACTGGGGCACGCAGCGTCGGCGGTGTATCGACGCCCGCTCCGCGGGCTGGTCACCCTGGCCGGGTGGGCGCTCGGGCGGGAACGGGCCCGCGGCCTGGGGCTCTTCGGAGCGCTGGGCTCGCCCGACCCCCTCCGGGCGACGCAGGAGAGCCTGCGGTCGCTGCTCGGCCCAACGCCGCCGGCGCCGACCGCCCCCGGCGGGCTGGCGCCGAGCGAGGCGCACGCCATCCTGGCCGACCTGGACCGCATCCGCCAGAGCCGGCGCCACAAGCTCGGCAACATCGTGGCGGCGGTGCGGAAGAGCCCGGTGCGGGGGCTGGGCGTCACGGCGCGATGGGCGCTGGGACGTTACAAGTCCGACGGGCGCGGGCTGGCGGCGGCCCTGCACGCCAACGACCCGCTCGAGGAGGTCAGCGACCGCGTGCGACGGATCGTCGCCCGTCCCATGCCGCGCCGGAACGGCGAGCCTCTGGACACGCTCGCCGACATCGTCGCCAGTTGCCCCGACGCCCGCGGCGTCGTGGTCTGCCCCCCCCTGATCGACTGGTCGTGGATGAAGCAGCGCCCCCACCACCTCATGGCGGCGTTGGCGCGGGCGGGCTACCTAGCGGTCTACTGCTCGCCCAAGGCGCGGAGCGACGACTTCACGGGCTTCCGGCGCGTCGAGGATCGCCTGTTCCTGTGCGACTCCTTCGAGCAGCTCAGGGCGCTGGAGTCGCCGATCGTGCTCGTGAGCAACCCGCGCCACCTGCCGGAGGTGGAGGCGATGAACAGGCCGCGGGTCGTCTACGACTTCCTGGACGACCTGGCGGTGCAGTGCAGCCCCTACGCCGACTTCGAGGAGGTGAAGCAACTGCACGCTCGGCTGCTGGGCGAGGCCGAGCTGGTGCTGGTGACGGCGGGGCGGCTGCTGGAGGAGGCCCGCGCGGCCCGCCCGGACGCGCTCCTGTGCCCCAACGCCGTGGACGCCGACCACTTCGACCCCGCGACGGAGCACCCCGTGCCGCCGGACCTGGCCCCGATCCTGGCGCGGGGCGGGGGGGTCGTGGGTTACTACGGGGCGCTGGCGCGGTGGTTCGACTTCGACCTGGTCGAGTCGCTGGCCCGCCTGCGTCCCGACGACCAGTTCGTCCTCATCGGCGCCGACTACGACGGCGCGCTCCGGGCCCGCGACTGGAGCGCGATCCCCAACCTGCACTACCTCGGCGAGAAGGACTACGCCGACCTCCCGGCCTACCTGGCGCGCTGGGACGTGGCGACGATCCCCTTCACGGTCAACGACATCACGCTGTCGACCTCGCCCCTGAAGATGTTCGAGTACATGGCGGGCGGCAAGCCCGTGGTCTCGACGCCCCTGCCCGAGTGCGCCCGGCACCCGGAGGTGCTGATCGCCCCGGACGCCGAGGGGTTCTCGCGCCACATCGACCGGGCCTTGGAGCTCGGGGCCGACGCGGAGTTCCGCTCGTCGCTGCGCGCCGTCGCGCTCGCCAACACCTGGGACGCCCGCGTGGACGCCATCGACCGGGCCCTCTTCCGCCCGGCGGACCGCTCCAGCGACGCGGTGCTCCGGCGGATCGCCCGCTCCCGCGGCGTGGTCGTCTTCCCCAAGTCGATCTCCTGGAACGTCGACCTGTTCCAGAGGCCGCAGCACCTGGCCCGCTGCCTGGCGCGGATGGGGTACTGCGTCGTGTACGACAACAGCGCCTGGGCCGGGGAGTTCGGCGGGTTCCGCGAGATCGAGCCCAACCTGTACCTGTACCGGGGCGACACGGCGGTGCTGCACGCCCTGCCCGACCCCATCGTGTGGACCTTCTGCTACAACTACGAGCTCAAGGACGCCTACCACAAGCCGCGCACCATCTACGACCTGATCGACGACTTCAAGGTGCACCCGTTCGACCCGGCGTTCCTCGAGCACAACCACCGGCGGGCCCTGCGCGAGGCCGACGTGGTCGCCTACGTCGCGCGACGCCTGGCCCCGCTGATGGACGAACGCGATGACGCGCTCTACCTGCCCAACGGCGTGGAGTTCGAACGCTTCGCCGACGAGCGCGCCGGGCCGCCCGACGACCCGGCCATGCGCGCGGTGCTGGAGCGTGGCGGCCCGATCGCGGGTTACTACGGGGCCCTGGCCCAGTGGTTCGACTACGCGCTGCTCGAACGCCTGGCCCGCGCCAGGCCCGAGTGGGGCTTCGTCCTCATCGGCCCGGACTACGACGGCAGCCTCAAGGGGCGGGCCCTTCTCAGGCTCCCCAACGTCTTCTGGCTGGGCGTCCGCAAGTACACGTCGCTCCCGGGCTACCTGGCGTGCTTCGACGTCGCCACCATCCCCTTCCTGATCAACGACATCACGCTCGCCACCTCGCCGCTGAAGCTCTACGAATACTTCGCGGGCGGCAGGCCGGTCGTGACCAGCGCCATGCCCGAGTGCATGGCGTACGAGCCGGTTCTCGTCGCCGACGGCGTGGAGGAATGGTCGGCGGCGCTCGATCGGGCCCGGGCGCTCTCAAGGGACGAGGCGTTCGTCGCGTCGCTGCGCCGACTGGGGCGCGAGAACTCGTGGATGTCCCGAGCGCGGGCCGTTGACGCGGCCCTGGCACGCCGGCTCGCCCTGCCCGTCTGACCCGGAGGCCCGATGCCGCACGACCACACCTCGCTCTCCCCGCATCTGGCGCGCGTGCTCGCCGACGCGCAGGACCGCGTGGGGGGCTCCACCCCCCACCCCAACTACGCGGTGTACCGCCAGCAGGAGCGCCTCTACTGGGCCGCGGCCCCTCGCTGGATCGCCCAGGCCGGGCTGACCGACGCCTCCCGCGTGCTCGACGTGGGGTGCGCCTACGGCACGCTCGCGGTCTTCACGCGCCTGGCCTTCCGGTGCTCGGTGCATGGCGTGGACTTCATCGACGCCTACACGCCCCGCGACCTCTTCCGGCGCCTGGAGATCCCCTTCGCGGTGTGCAACATCGAGCTGGATGACCCGCCCTTTTCGCCCGGGTTCGACCTGATCGTCTTCACCGAGGTGCTCGAACACCTGAACTTCCACCCCGTCCCGACGCTCACGAGGCTGGCCGGGCTGCTCCGCCCGGGGGGGGCGATCGTGCTCTCGACGCCCGACGCCGCCGAGTGGGGACGCGTCACCTCCTTCTACCCGCGCATCGCCGACATGCCGCCGCCGGCGCGGCGTGACGGCTACTTCGACGGGCACGTGTGGCAGTACCGCGTGCACGAACTGCTCTGGGTCTTCGAGCGGGCCGGGCTCATCCCCCTCGCGTTCGAGCACAGCCCGGGCGTGACCGCCCGGCACTTCAACGCCCTGCTCAGGCGGCGGAGCGAGATCGAGCCCGCCATCTGACGCCCCGATCGCGGCGCGGCACCGTCCGTACCCTTCCGGGCCCATGCCGGACGACCCCCGCGCCACCCCCGCCATGCAGCAGTACTACCGCTTCAAGCGGCAGCACCCCGAGTGCGTGCTGCTCTTCCGGATGGGCGACTTCTACGAGACCTTCGACGACGACGCCGTCACCCTCTCGCGGGCCCTGGGCCTGACGCTGACGCGCCGCACGGCGGGCGTCCCCATGGCGGGGGTCCCCCACCACCAGCTCGAGAACTACGTGCGGCGGCTGATCGCGCAGGGGTTCCGCGTCGCGGTCGCCGAGCAGATGGAAGACCCGGCCCTGGCCAAGGGGGTGGTGCGACGGGCCGTCACTCGCGTCATGACGCCCGGCACCCTCGTCGAGGATGCGCTGCTGAACCCGGAGACGGTGGGGACCCTGGCGGCGGTCGCGTTCACCGAGCCGGGCGACGACTCCCGCGTCGCGCTCGCCATCGTCGACGCCAGCACCGGATCGTTCGCGCTCGCCGAGGCGGCCGGGCGCGAGCTGGCGGATGAACTCGTGCGGCGGGGGGTGCGGGAGTTGCTGTACGCCCAACTCGCGGACGGGAAGCCGCCCGGCCGCGTCGCCGGCGTCCTGGCGCCGCTGGGGGTCTCGGGCACGCCGCGCCCCGGGTGGCACTTCCGGCGCCAGGAGGCCCACGAGGCCCTCCGCGCGCACTTCGGCGTGTCGACGTTCGCCGGCTTCGGGCTGGACGACGACGACCCGTGCCTCCTCGCCGCCGGCGCCGTCCTGCGGTACCTGCTCGAAACCCAGAGCCCCGCCGATGGCGACGGGGGCGATCGGCGCGGCCTGTCCCACCTGAGCCCGCCGAGGCGTGACAGCCCGGAGGGTTCGGTGACGATCGACGCGGTGAGCCTTCGCGCCCTGGAGGTCGAGCGGACGATCCGCGGGGCGGGGCCCCACTCGGAGGCGGGCGACGGCTCGCTGCTGGGCCTCTTCCATGCGGCGCCGATCGGCGCCGGTCGATGCCGCACCGGCATGGGCAAGCGCCTGCTGCGCGACTGGCTGGTCAGACCCCTCGCCCGCGCCGACGCCATCCGGGCCAGGCAGGACGCCGTCGCGGTGCTGGTCGAGGACCGGCGCCTGGCGGAGGCGGTGGGCGGCCTGCTCGACGGGGTGCAGGACGTGGCGCGGATCGGGGCACGGATCGCGCTGGGGCGGGCCACGCCGCGCGACCTGGTCGGGCTGGGCGGATCGCTCCGGGCGATCGACGCGCTCGCCGACGCCATCGATCACTCCCCGCCGCTGGCCCCGCACCACGAGGTGCTTGTGCGCGCGCGCGCGGTGTTGGCGCCGCTGGCCGACCGGATCCTGGGCGCGTGCGTGGAGGACCCGCCCGCGACGCTGGGCAAGGGAGGCAAGGAGGGGGGGCTGTTCCGGGAGGGCGTCGACGCCGAGCTCGACGAGGCCCGCGGATTGCAGCGCGACGCCGGGTCCTGGCTCGTCCAGTACCAGCAGCGCCTGGTGCGGGAGTACGACCTGCCGGTCACCTCCGGGGCGGTCCGGGTCGGGTACAACCAGGTGTTCGGGTACTACATCGAGCTGACGTCGGCCCAGGCCCGCGCGGCCCCCGCCGCCTTCGTCCGCAAGCAGACCCTCAAGAACGCCGAGCGCTACACCACGCCCGAGCTGCGCGAGTTCGAGGGCCGGGTGATGACCGCGGAGGCGCGAGCGGCGGCCCGCGAGCGCACGCTCTTCGAAGAACTGTGCGCCCAGGCCGCGCCCCAGGTGCCGGCCATCGCCCAGGCCGGGCGCGTCGCCGCCGAAACCGACGTGCTGCTGGCCTTCGCCGACCGAGCCGTCGCGCGGGGCTGGACCCGCCCGACGATCGCGGACGCTCCGACGCTCGACCTCGTGGGCGGCCGGCACCCGGTCCTGGAGGTCGCGCTCGGCGCCAACTTCGTGCCCAACGACGTCGCGCTCGCCGCGGAGGGCGCGCCCGCACGCCTGGCCCTGATCACCGGCCCCAACATGGCCGGCAAGTCCACCTTCATCCGGCAGACGGCCCTGCTGGTGCTGCTGGCGCACACGGGATCGTTCGTCCCCGCCGAGCGCGCGGTCGTGGGCGCCGTCGATCGCATCTTCACCCGGGTCGGCGCCGACGACGCCCTCTTCGCGGGACAGTCGACCTTCATGGTCGAGATGACCGAGACCGCCAACATCCTCCACCACTGCTCGCCGCGAAGCCTCATCATCCTCGACGAGGTCGGACGCGGCACGAGCACCCTCGACGGGCTCTCGCTGGCCTGGGCCATCGCCGAGCACCTGGCGGCGCCCCGGGGCTCCGTCGCCGGCCCCCGCACCCTCTTTGCCACGCACTACCACGAACTGACCCAGTTGGAGGACCAGGAACCCTTCGCCGGACGAGTGCGCAACCTCAATGTCGCCGTCCGCGAATGGCCCCCGGGCGATCCCCACGCGCAGATCGTCTTCCTGCACCGCATCGTGCCCGGGCGCACGGACCAGAGCTACGGCGTGCACGTCGCACGCCTCGCCGGCATGCCCCGCGCCGTCCTGGCCCGGGCCCGCGAGGTGCTCGCGTCGCTCTCCGTCAGCCACCACGCGCCCCAGCCCGGCGCTCCCGCGAACCACGCCCCTCGCGCCACGCAACCCGAGCGCGAGCAGATGCCGCTCTTTGCCCGGCCCGAGCCGCACCCGGCGCTCGAGCAGCTCCGCGAGCTCAAGCTCGACACGCTCACCCCGCTCCAGGCGTGGGACCACATCCGCCGCCTCAAGGAACTGAGCGACGAACGCTGAGGGCCCCCGCTCCATCGCCCGCGCTCGCCCGGCGCGCGGCGACGAGCCCCGGGCGTGAACACGGGGTGCGCCGCGACCGCTCATCGCCCCTCCCCACGCTCGCGCGCGGGCTCCGTCGTCGGACGTCCGCTCGCCCCGCCAGCGGGTCAGCGGAGCTGCGCGGCCAGATCGGAGGCGATGCGATCCGCCTTGTCGGCGAGCGCGTTGATCTCGTCGGAGACCGTCCGCCAGCGGTCGCCCGTCGCGCTCCGCAGCTCCTCCATGCGCTTCTGGAGGACCACGTGCCGCTCGGCCAGCTCGTTGAGCGTGGGCTCGACCGCGGCACGGAGGGTCGGGTTCGCCGCGGCGGCCCGCTTCCTCAGGTCGTCAAGCTTCTGGCCCAACAGGTCGACGGCCTTCTGGCCCGTGTCGATGGCGGCGCTCTTGGCCGCGTCCACCACCCCCGCGACCGCCTCCTTGCCCGCCTCGCCGATCTGACGGCCGGCCTCGGCGGCGGCCTCCTCGGAGCGGGCCGTCACGCCCGACGCCGTCTTCTTGGCGCTCTCCGCCACCTTCCCCAGCGTCGACTGGGGCCCGCTCGCCGGGCTGGGCTGCTTCTCTTCACACCCCGCCGCCACGACCGCCGCGGCGAGCGCGGCCACGATCAATGCCTTCATCATGGAGCCACCCCTCTTGATGCCGCCCCGGGGCGATCGGCAACGCGCCCATCGCCGGCGCAACGATAGGGCCCGAATGACGCGGGCCCCGGCGAGCAGGACGGGGCGTCACCACGACGCCCCGCCCCGGTCGCGCGGGGCCCGCGAGGGGAGTGCTCCGGTCCTCTACGCCGCCTTCTTGAGCTTCTTGCCGACCGTGCGGTCGCCGAGCTTGGCGCGCCGGTCGCCCTGGTTGGCCATGAGGTCGACCAGGTCGAGCGGGTTGACGGCGCACAGGTCGGCGCCGAGCTCGTCGGCCAGACCCGCCGCGCGGTTGAACACGCCGCCCCCCACCACGATCTGCATGTTCGGGCAGGCCCCGATCTCGTGCAGCGTGTCCACCAAGTGCCGGATGCCGGGCAGGTCGCGCCCGCTCGAGCAGAACATGAGCAGCACGTCCGGGCGGTCCTCGTGCACGCGCCCGAGGATCTCGTCGGCGGCCACGCCCCCGCCCATGAACGCCACCGTGTACCCGTGGGCTTCGAGCAGGTCGACCGCCATCTGGGCGCCCAGTTCCTCGCCCTCGGCCGTGCCGCACGCCGCCAGCACCGTGCGGTTGTTCCGCGGCGCCATCACCAGGCGAGCCGCGGCCTGGTCCGTCAACTGCCGCAGCAGCCGCGTGGACATGTTGTACGACATGCACGTGAGCTGGTCGGCCCGGTGCAGCTTCTCGATGGTCTCGTGCGTGGGCCAGAAGAGTTCGTTGATGAGTTCCTCCGCCGCCCGCCCGCGCTCGAACAGCCCGTTCACCAGGGCCCGCGCGTTCGCGCGGTCCCCGACGATCAGCGACTCGAACAGCCGTTCCACTTGTGCGTCCTGGTGCATCCCGTACGTCCTTCTCAGTGTTCCGCCGGGGGTTCCACCCGCGCACGGTCAGGGTTGAGTCCCGCCGGGTCGTCCCGGCCGCCGGCTCTCCTCGGCGATGGGGTCTATCGAGCCCACCCACCGCCGCCCCCGAATTGCAGCCTCCGGCGCGATGGCCCCAAAACCCACGCCAACCAGTCCTATAACCACACACGGCGCACGAGCCTGCACCCCGATCCAGGGTGATTCACTGACGACCTCGGATGCCAAGGCGGTTCGCGAATGGTCCGAGAACCGATCGGTAGTCCTAAGTTCGTACAGACACCGGGTTTACGTGGGTACGGTCGGTGCCGGCTCCGATCGTAACGCCCGATAACACAGGCACACGCCAAGGGTCAATCGGCGGAGCGTTGGGTCGGCGAAGCCTGACCCGGCGAGCAGTTCCGTGAGTTCCCCGGGGCCCAGGAACGTCGCGACGGATCGGGGAAGGTACCGGTACGCGCCCGAGCGGTCGCCGGCGATCAGGGACGCGGTGCGGGGCATGAGCCAGCCGCTGTAGAAGCGGTAGAGCCAGGAGAGGGGGGGGGTGGAGGGCTGGCCGAACTCGAGGATGACCAGGCGACCGTGGGGGCGGAGGACGCGGGCGAACTCGGCGAGGGCCCGGGCGGGGTCGGCGACGTTCCGCAGCCCGAAGGCGATGGAGACCACGTCGAAGGAGGCGTCGGGGAAGGGCAGGGCCAGGGCGTCGCCCTCGACGTAGGCGAGTTTGCGCGCGCGGGCGTGGTTGAGGCGATTCCGGCGGGCACGGGCGACGTCGAGCATCTGGGGCGTAAAGTCGAGGCCGACGACCTCGGCGGCGGGGCCTGCGGCGAAGACCTCGGCGAGGTCGCCCGTGCCGCAGGCGACGTCGAGGACGCGGTCGCCGGGGCGGACATCGGCGGCGCGGACGGCGAAGCGGCGCCAGGCCTGGTCGCGCCAGAGGGAGTGGAGGCGGTTGTTGAGGTCGTAGGAGGGGGCGATGGCGGCGAACATGCGCCGGACGCGCTCGGGCTTGTCGGCGCGGGCGTGCGGGTGGGCGAGGGCGTCGCTGGTCCAGGCGGGCCGGTCGGGCGGGAACGGGCCCGCCGGCGGTGCGTCTGAATGCGGGGTAGGCTGTCGGGTCATGTCGCGCGGGCGATGTTACGTCGGGCCCGTGCGCAACGCGGAGCAACGAGCATGGCGGGTCTTCGACGGATGGGACGGGCGGCGCTGGGCTGCGTGGCGGCCGCGTGGACGCTGGTCGGGTGCGCGTACAACCCGGCGACCGGTCAGAAGCAGTTCACGATGATCGGGCGGAACGCGGAGATTCGGCTGGGGGCCGAGGCGGCCCCGGGGTTCCGCGACGAGATGGGCGGGCTGGTGCCCGATGCGGCGGTGCAGGCGTACGTGGCGGACCTGACCAGGCGGCTGGCGGCCCAGACCGAGGGCGACTACCCCACGCTGCCTTGGGAGACCAGCCTGGTCAACTCGGCGGACGTCAACGCCTTCGCGATCCCCGGCGGCAAGCTGTTCATCACGCGCGGGCTGGTGGAGAAGATGACCAACGAGGCCCAGCTCGCGGGCGTGATGGGGCACGAGGTCGGGCACGTGACGGGGCGGCACACGGCCGAGCAGATCTCGACGGCGATGCTGATCCAGGGCGGGGCCGTGGCGGCGGCGATCATCGTCGACCAGTCGGACGACCCGTCGATCAGGCGCGTCGGGCGGGTGGCGGTGCCGGCGCTGGCGATCGGCGGGCAACTGGTGATGCTCAAGTTCGGGCGCGACGACGAGCTGGAGGCCGATCGGCTGGGCGTGCGCTACATGTCGCGGATCGGGTACGACCCCAAGGGCCTGCGGCAGGTGATGGAGCTGTTCGACCGAATGGCGGGGAGCGACCGCCCGCCGAGCTTCCTGTCGACGCACCCCGACCCCGGGGCCCGGATCGCGCAGATCGACGGCATGCTGCGGGGCGAGTACGCCCACACCCAGGGCAGCGCGCAGTTCCGGTTGAACGAAACGGAGTTCCGCCAGAACGTGCTGGCGCGGCTGAACGCCCTGCCGCCGGCGCCCAAGGCCAAGACGGCGAGCCGCGATCCGGCCCTGCCCGCGACGTGGTGCGGCGTGTGCGCGGCGGCGCGGTACGAGGAACTGACCGGGCGGTCCGTGGACCCGCGCGACGCGGTGGCGGCGCTGGCGGCCGCGGAGGCGCCGGGCCGGCCGATCCACGCGTGGACCCTGGCCCGGGCCCACGGGCATGAGTGAGGGCGGACAGGCGGGACGCCTGTCGCACCCGGGCTGAGGCACGGCCCGTCAGAGGTTGAAGAACCGGGCCCAGTTGCCCCAGGCGAAGGCGTTGACGCCTTCGGGGCTCCATCCTCGGGCCGACAGGGCGTCGGTGAGGCGGTGGAAGTCGTGCGGGCCGTCGATGCCGGCGGGGAGGTGGAGGGCGCTGAACCCGCCGTCGAGGTCGCTGCCCAGGCCGACGCCGCGGTCGTGCCCCATGAGTTCGGCGATGCGATCGACGTGGCGGAGCGCGTCGTCGATGGAGGGGCGGTCGGCGCGGGCGATGCCGGGCTTGAGGAAGTTGGCGCAGAGGTTGAGGCCGACGACGCCGGCGAGCCGTCCGATCTGGCGGATGGTGTCGTCGGCGAGTTGGCGTTCCTCGGTGCCGGTGAGGCAGGAGCGTGCGTTGGAGTGGGAGGCGATGACCATGCCGGGGGCGTGGGTGCCGAGATCGAGGGCGTCATCGACGGCGCGCTGGGAGAGGTGGGAGAGGTCGTGGACGACGCCGAGGTGGGCCATGCGCTTGAGGAGTTCGCGTCCGAGGTCGGTGAGGCCGCGGTCGGGCGTGGAGTTCCCGCCGGCGTAGCGTGAGCCGCGGGCCCAGGCCAGGCCGACGGCCCGCACGCCGCGCCGGACCCACCAGTCGAGTTCGTCGGGAGTGCGGATGGGGTCGGCGCATTCCATGAGGAGAAGGCACCGAGGCACCGGGGCATCGACGCACCGAGGGTCGGAGGGGCGGGGCTCGGGGACGAGGCGGATGAGGCCCTGGGCGTGCCACTGGTGGTAGAGGTCGAGCTGGGCGGCGCCGGCGCGGTGGGCGGCTTCGGGGTCGCTGGCGGGATAGGCGACGCGGTCGGAACCGTCGGCCTCGGTGAAGATCGTGCCCATGAAGGCCTCGACGCGCCCGCGGGCGAGCGCGGGGAACGTCACGCACGCGGGGGCCCACGGCCCCTGCCCGCCCGGCTCGGCGCCCATGTCGCGCCCGTTGAGCGCCAGGCAGGCAAGGTCGAGGTGGGCGTCGAAGAAGCGCATGCGTCAGGGCGCGTCCGGGCGGGGCCCCGTCGAGCGCTCAGGCCTTGATCGTCGGGACGTCCGGGGGGACGACGACCTGGGCCTGGGTCTGCTTCATCACGTCGTCGGGGGTGACGCCCGGGGCCAGTTCCCTGAGGGTGAAGCGGCGGGCCTCGGGGTCCATCGCCAGGACGCAGAGGTCGGTGATGACCATGTCGACGCAGCGTCGCCCGGTGAGGGGGAGGGAGCACTCCGTGACGAGCTTGGGCGTGCCCTTGGCGGTGTGCTCCATGAGGACGACGACGCGGCGGACGCCGGCGACCAGGTCCATGGCGCCGCCCATGCCCTTGACCATCTTCCCCGGGATCATCCAGTTGGCGAGGTCGCCCCGCTCGGAGACCTGCATGGCGCCGAGGATGCACATGTCGATGTGCCCGCCGCGGATCTGGGCGAAGGAGTCGGCGCTGGAGAAGTAGCTGGCGCCGGCGCGGGCGGTGACGGTCTGCTTGCCGGCGTTGATGAGGTCGGGGTCGACCTCGTTGTCGCGCGGGAAGGGCCCGATGCCCAGCAGCCCGTTCTCGGATTGGAGCCACACGTCGACGCCCTCGGGGATGAAGTTGGCGACGAGGGTGGGCATGCCGATGCCCAGGTTGACGATGTAGCCGTCGCGGAGCTCGCGGGCGGCGCGGACGGCCATCTGGTCGCGGGTGAGAGGCATGGAGCCAGTGTAGTCGGGGGCGCGGGAGGGTCAGCGCCGGCGCGCGGCCCTGGCGATGCGGCGGGCGGCCAGGACCTTGAGCCAGATCACGCCGACGAGGAAGAGCACGACGCCCGGCAGGCCCCAGAGCGCGGCGCCGAGCATGCGGTCGGCGGCCTGCCGCTCGGAGCCCTCCGGCTGGCCCAGGGGGTCGGCGAGGGCGCCCTGGTAGAGCCCCAGGAGCGGCTCCAGGGCGGTGACGATCGCGACGAGGATGAGCCCGGCCCCGGCGAGCGTGAGCAGGATGGAGATCAGGGGCTTCACGGCCTCCTCACGGGCGAATGGTCCTCTGCTCGATGCGCTTCTCGCTCGTCGTGCGCACGACGCGGTCGACGTAGGAGCCGGGGGTGTGGATGCCGTCGGGATGGAGCCCGCCCAGGTCGACCAGCTCGTCGACCTCGGCGATGACGAAGGCGGCGGCGGTGGCCATCATGGGGTTGAAGTTGCGGGCGGTCCTGCGGTAGACCAGGTTGCCGAAGGGGTCGGCCCTGTGGGCCTTGACCAGGGCCAGGTCGGCGTAGAGGCCGGTCTCGAGGACGTAGGGGCGGGGCTCGCCGGACTGGACAGGCGGGACGCCTGTCCCACCGAAGGCTCGCCCGGCGTAGCCGCGGCCCGGGACCGTCGCGCCGCCGACGGCGTCGCCGGGGCGGAAGAAGTCGCGCGACTCCTTGCCCTCGGCGACGAGGGTGCCGGCGCCGGTGGCGGTGTAGAAGGCGGGGATGCCGGCCCCGCCGGCGCGGATGCGTTCGGCGAGGGTGCCCTGGGGGTTGAACTCGACCTCGAGCTCGTGGGTCAGGAACTGCTTCTCGAAGGTGGCGTTCTCGCCGACGTAGGAGGAGATCATCTTGCGGATCTGGCGGGTCTGGAGGAGGAGCCCGAGGCCGAAGTCGTCGACGCCGGCGTTGTTGGAGACGCAGGTGAGGCCCTTGACGCCCGTGTCGCGCAGGGCGGCGATGAGGTGCTCGGGGATGCCGCAGAGCCCGAACCCGCCCACCATCACCGTCATGCCGTCGCGAAGGAGGCCCTCGCTCCTGAGGTCGGCGAGGGCGTCGGCGGCGGTTGGGAAGACCTTGGACTTCATGGTGCGTCAGCGTAGGGCGGGTCAGAAGAGGCGCTGCTGCTGCTTGACGTCGCGGGGGCGGCTGGCCATCTCCTCGACGTGGCGGCGGAGCTCGCCGGCGGTCTTGAACTCGTAGTACTCGCTGGCGAAGCGGATGTAGGCGACCTCGTCCAGGTCGCGGAGCTTGGCCATGACCCGCTCGCCGATCAACTGGCTGGGGACCTCGCGGTCGAACTCGCGGTGCAGCTCCTCCTCGACCTCCTCGGCGAGGCGCTCCTTGGCCTCCTGGGCGATGGGGCGCTTGCCGCAGGCGGCGAGCACGCCCGCGAGGATGTTCTCGCGGCTGAAGGGCACGCGCGTGCCGTCGCGCTTGACCACCGCCAGGCGGGCCGACTGCTCGAAGCGCTCGTAGGTGGTGAAGCGCCGGTGGCAGTTGAGGCACTCGCGGCGTCGGCGGATGATCCGCGCGCCGTCGCTCTCGCGGCTGTCGATGACCTTGTCGTTGTTGGCCGAACAGAAGGGGCAGTTCACGACGCGGAAGAGTCTACCTCGCCCCGGGGCTCAGCGGGCGGGGCGGCGGGCCAGGTCGAACTTCAGGGGCGGCTGGCCCCCCTCCGGGAAGGTGACCGTGATCAGGAGCCGGTCGGGCGTGGGGGAGTGGTATTCGCACGAGGCGATCCCGCCCGTCGGGCCCTCGTTGGTGAAGAGAACGCGCGAGGGCTCGATGGCGGTGGCCCGCAGCGTGGGGACGCCGTCGGCCTCGCTCTTCCAGGGGGCGAAGTCGGCCCCGTGGTGCCGCAGGCGGAGGGCGGGGCCCCGGTCCTCGTCGCGGATGGCCAGGAGCTCCCAGAGGGTGGTGGTGCCGTCGCCCCGCTGCCAGCGGAACATGCCGATGATCGAGTCGCCGCGGGGGCGGCTCCAGGTCTCCTCGACCCAGGCGTCGCCCATGGGCCCGGCCCAGGTGCCCTCGAGGAAGGCCAGGCGGTCGAGGGGCAACGCCGCGGGCTTGCCCGCCTCGGGCTGACCGCCAAGGCCGCCCGCCCCCGCCAAGGCCCCCAGACCCACCAAGGCCGCCCCAAGAACCAGACCACGCCTGTTCATACTCGTCCTCCTCGCCCTCGATGCCTGGGCGCCTCGGTGCCTTCCCCTCCAGAGCCTTCCCCTCCCGAGCCGACTAGACTGTACGACATGCTCCGCCGTGCCACGACCACCACGACCGAACCGGGCTCCCGCGGCTGAAGGCCGGCGGCGCGAGGAGCCCCCCACCACATCGAAGCACCCCGGTCCCCGATCCTCGGGATCGCTGTCGATCCACCCGATTCCGGAACTCACCCATGCCCATCCAGGTCACGCTGCCCAACGGCGACAAGAAGAGTTTCGACGCCCCCGTCACCGCCGCCGACGTCGCCAGGTCGATCGGGCCCGGGCTGGCCAAGTCGGCCCTGGCGTGCAAGATCGACGGCGAGGCCCGCGACCTCTCGACGCTCATCGACCGCGACTGCTCGCTGGCGATCATCGCCGCCCCCAAGCCCGGGCAGCAGGCCAGCCCCGACGCCCTGTACGTCATGCGGCACTCGGCGGCCCACGTCATGGCCGAGGCCATCCAGGACGTCGTGGGCAAGGACGTGCTGCTGGCGTACGGCCCGCCCACGGAGACCGGCTTCTTCTACGACATGTTCGTGCCGGAGGGGAAGAAGATCTCCAGCGACCAGTTCGAGGCGATCAACGCCCGCATGGCGGAGATCATCGGGGCCGATCGTCCGTTCACGCGGTACGAGGCGGCGTCGGAAGAGGGGCTGAGCAAGCTGCGGGCGGAGGGGAACAAGTACAAGGTGGACAACGCGGAGCGGGCCCTGGGGCGACCCCCGTCGGTCTACACGGGCGCCAAGAGCGGGTCCCAGCAGGAGGCGCCGCGGGCGGGCCCGAGCTCGCTCCTGTCCTTCTACGCCACGGGCGCGCCCGGGAAGGACTGGGAGGATCTCTGCCGCGGGCCTCACGTGCCCAGCACGGGACGGATCGGCGCGGCGCGGGTCACGTCGCTGGCGTCGAGCTACTGGCACGGGGACGAGAACTCCGACCGGCTCACGCGCGTGTACGGCACGGCGTTCCCGACCCAGGCGGAACTGGACGCGTACCTGAGGCAGCTCGAAGAGTCCAGGGCCCGGGACCACCGCGTGATCGGCCGGCACCTGCGGCTCTTCCACATCGACGAGGAGGTGGGGCAGGGGCTGATCCTGTGGACGCCCAACGGGTCGATCGTGCGCAAGGAGCTGCAGACGTTCATCGCCGACGAGCTGCGGAAGCAGGGGTACACGGAGGTCTTCACGCCGCACATCGGGCGCCTGGAGCTGTACAAGACCAGCGGGCACTTCCCGTACTACAAGGACTCGCAGTTCGCGCCGATCGTGGAGCGCGACGACCTGGCGCGCCTGGCGGGCGAGGGGTGTTCGTGCGCCGAGATGATGCGCCGGGTCGAGGGCGTGAGCGGGCACTTCCGCGACGTCATGAACGAGCGCACGCGGGCCCAGACGATCGCGCCCGAGCGGGTGATCCCCGATGCACAGCTCGTGTCGGGTTTCCTGCTCAAGCCCATGAACTGCCCGCACCACGCCAAGATCTTCGCCAGCGCCCCCCACTCCTACCGCGACATGCCCGTGCGCCTGGCGGAGTTCGGGACGGTGTACCGCTGGGAGCAGTCGGGGGAGCTCAACGGCATGACGCGGGTGCGGGGGTTCACGCAGGACGACGCCCACCTGTTCTGCACGGAGGACCAGATCCCCGCGGAGGTGCAGGGGTGCCTGTCTCTCGTCAGGGTCATCTTCAACACGCTGGGGATGAAGGACTACCGCGTGCGCGTGGGGATGCGCGACCCCAGCGCGGACAAGTACACGGGCACGAAGGAGAACTGGGACAAGGCCGAGGCGGCGTGCCTGGCGGCGGCGGAGTCGCTGGGCGTGCCCTTCACGCGCGAGCCGGGAGAGGCCGCGTTCTACGGGCCCAAGATCGACTTTGTCGTCAAGGACGTGATCGGGCGCGAGTGGCAGCTCGGGACGGTGCAGGTGGATTACAACATGGCGATCCGGTTCGACCTGTCCTACATCGGGCCCGACAACAGGCCGCACCGGCCCGTGGTGATCCACCGGGCGCCCTTCGGCAGCATGGAGCGCTTCTGCGGCGTGCTCATCGAGCACTTCGCCGGCGCCTTCCCCGCCTGGCTCAGCCCCCAGCAGGCCCGCGTCCTGCCCATCAGCGAGAAGACCAACGACTACGCCCAGCGCGTGCTCGCGGCCCTGCACGCCGCGGGCGTCCGCGCCCGCGTCGACACGGGCTCGGACCGCATCCAGGGCAAGATCAAGGCGGCGGCGGACGAGAAGGTGCCCTACCTCCTCGTTGTCGGCCCGCGCGACGCGGAGCAGAACGCCGTCTCCGTCCGCGTCCGCGGGCAGGAGAAGGACCTGGGGGCCATGCCCCTGGGCCTGTTCGTCGAGCGCCTCGGCGCCGAGATCCGGGAGCGGCGGGCACACCTGAGCGTGACGCCCTGAAGGGGCGGCATGCCTCCCGCCCTGGGGAGGCATGGGGCGAGCGAGCTTCCTCAGAGCGGGAAGCACGCCACCCTGGTCACGGGGCCTGGGGCCGGGGGCGCTTCCAGTTGGTGCCGCTCAGGAGCAGGAGTTCGGAGAGGTTGTCGGGGGTGACCAGGCCCACGAGGGCTTCCTCGCGGGCGACGGGGACGAGGGGGCAGCCCGAGGCGCGCATGCGGTCGAGGACGCCCTGCAGGGGCTCGTCCTCGCGGGCGACGAAGGGGCAGGGGCGCATGGCCGACGCGACGGGGGTGTCCGGGCCGCGGGCCGCGAGGGCCGCGATGAGCGCATCGCGCGTCAGCACGCCCACGAGTTCGCCCTCAAGCGAGCCGTCGTCGGTGACGGGGAAGTCCTGCTGGCTGCCGGCGAGGAGGAGGTCGGCGGCGTCGCGGAGGGTGTGGTCGCGGGCGAGCACGCGGAACTCGCGGACCATCGCCGCCGACACGCGCAGCCCGCGGAAGGCGAAGCGGGCCTGCGTGGCCTGGCTCTCGGCGGTCGCGGCGATCCAGACGAAGAGGGCGATGAGGAGCAGGATCGGGTTGGAGAAGATGCCGCCCAGGGCCATGAGGAACGCGACGCCCTGCCCGATGAGGGCGGCGACGCGGGTCGCGTGGGCGTAGTCGACGACGGTGGCGAGGAGGGCCCGCAGCACGCGCCCGCCGTCCATGGGGAAGGCGGGGATCATGTTGAACAGCACGAGCCAGATGTTGACGGCGGCGACGGAGGCGAGGAACGTGCCCACGTCGGCGCCGGGGACGTGCAGGGTCATGACGCCGTCCAGCCCGCCGCGGATGAGCAGCCCCGCGATCAGGGCCCCCGCGATGGCGACGTTGACGAGGGGCCCGGCGACGGCGATCACGAGTTCCTGGGCGGGCTTCTCGGGGATGCGTTCCAGGGCCGCGACGCCCCCGATGGGGAGGAGCGTGATGCTCCGCGTGCGCACGCCGTAGACCTTCGCCGCCAGCGCATGCCCGAGCTCGTGGAGGGTCACGCACAGGAAGACGACCAGGACGAAGAGCGTGGAGAGGGCGGCGGAGGCGACCGAGCCGTTCCCCCGCGCTTCCATCGCGACGATCCAGACGAGCAGGAGCGCGAAGGTCCAATGGACCCGGATGGGGATCCCGGCGACGCGCGCGATGGTGACGGATCCGCCGAGCATCGACCGGAGAGTAGCGGCCGACCCGTGATCGAGCGGGGCGCCAGGACAGGCGGGACGCCTGTCCCACCCGATTCACTCTCAGAGCCTCGGCACGCCGTGGCACGGCACCAGGAGCACGGCGCAGGGCGAGTGCTCCAGCACGGCCTTGCTGACGGACCCGAAGATGAGGCGCTTGAGCATGCCGTCGGCGTGCGTGCCCATGACGATGAGGTCGATGGAGTGCTCGCTGGCGTAGCGGACGATCTCGGCGGCCGGGTCGCCCAGGGCCGTCGCGGTCACGAGGCGGGCGCCCAGCCGGGCGAACTGCTCCCGGGCGAAGGACTCGGCGCCCAGGCGTCCGGCCTCGAGCGCTTCGCCCACGCCGGCGCCCGAGGCCCCCGCGGCGGGGATGCCGGCGCCCGCTACGCTCGCCGCCGCCGCGTCCCCCGCGAAGGCGCCGGGCGGGATGACGTGGAGCACGTGCACCTCGGCGTCGGGCCCGTGCAGGACCTGGGGCACGTACTCGGCGGCGCGGCGCGAGAGCTCGGAGAAGGCGGTGGGGACGAGCACGCGGCGGACCTGCTTCATCGCGGGCCTCCTCGGATCACGATGTCGCCGTGCTCGTCCTTGAACCGGACCGAGGACGGGTCGGAGCGCCGGTCGCTCCAGGTGCGGACGGCGCCGCCCACACGGCCGCGGTGCGGCAGGTCGAGGGCCACGTCCTGGATCACCACGGTCTCGACGTCGGGGGTGCTCTCGGAGGCGATGGCGTCGCGCGCGAACGGGAAGTCCGAGGGCGCGAAGACCCCGCGCTGGGCGCAGTGGATGTCGGCGTTGGGGGACGCCCGGGAGGTTCCCGGCGCACCCGGCGATGGCGACGTACACCTGGTTCTCGATGCCCCGGGCCTGGGCGCAGCGCCGGATCCGCAGGGAGCCGTAGCGCTCGCCGGTGTTGAAGGGGACAAGGAAGATGTTGGCGCCCTTGGCGTCGGCGACGCCGGCCACCTCCGGGAACTCGATGTCGGAGCAGATGAGGATGGCGATCCGCCCGCGGTCGCCCGTGCCGGCGTCCGGACGGGCGTCGACCAGCCGCACGGGTCACGGGCGAAGCGCCCGATGACCCGTGGCACCCGGAGCGCATCCGTCCACGGACTTCCGACTCGCGCCAGTAGTTGGGGATCAGCGCCTTGAGGGAAAGGCCGTTGGCGAGCCGCGTGGTCGGCACGGGGTCGAAGAGCACCTTGCGGCGCACGCGGTCCACGGACTCGCCCGCCCAGATCGTGTCGGCGTGCTCGCCGTACGCCGGGATCCGCCCGCCGATCACGATCGTGCGCAGGTTCTTGTCCTTGCAGAGCTGCTTGCGGGCCTCGCCGATGCGCCGCGCCAGCTTGAGGCCCCGGAGCCCCGGGCGCACCACGATCTCGATGCCGTGGAGTGTGTCGCCCCGCGGGTCGTGGTTGCGGATGCGCCCGCCCCCGGACACGCGGCGCCTGTCGTCCCAGTCCGAGGCGTAGTCGCCGTCCGCGATCGGGCTGCGCCCCCGGGCCGCGACGCGCCCGTCGATGTCCCCCACGACCTGACCCTCGGGGAAGACGCGGAGCTGGCTCTCGATCTGCTCGCGCTTCCACGCCGCCATGCCCGGGAAACAGGCCTGCTGGAGTTGGACCAGCGCCTCGTAGTCGCCCCGGGGTCATGGGGCGGGCCTTGACTTCCTTCTGGTGCCCCTTGTGCTCCGCGGGTTCAGGCATCGCCCGGTGAATCCCCTCCCGCTCAGGGCGTGCCCTGGAGCGCCTTGTCGATCACGCGGTCGAGCTCGTCCGCGAAGTTGATGGTGAACGGCTCGTCCGGGATGCCGGCCTGGTCGGCCAGCACCTTGGCCTTGTTGAGGAACGCGCGCACGTCCTCCGCCGTCGGATTCTCCTTGAAGGTCTTGGAGCCCCCGTGGATGTTCTGGATGGGGGTGATGGCGGCCTCGATGTCGGGCTGGTGCAGCTTCCGCTCGCGCACGCCCCGCATGAACCGCTGCATCGACCGCCGACCCGCCTCCTTCTCCTCGGGCGACAGCGCCGACGGCTCGACCACCTTCGTGTCCGCCAACTGCACGAACCCCAGGGGGAGGATGTTGCTGTTGATGACCCCTTCCATCACGCGACGGAGCGCGTCCATCCCGATCTTGCCGGCCTCGAAGTCGGCGGCGACCCCGTCGACCCGGGCCAGCATCCGCGTCTCCTGGTCCGGCGGGAACCCGGCCTCCCGGATCGCGACCGACGTGCCCTGGCGGATGCCGGCCGCCGCCCACGACTTCCAGTTCATCCACGCGAACACGCCCGCCCCGACGATCAGGGCCATGGCGATCGCCAGGAAGATCAGGCAGCCGGTCTTGGCGCCGCCCCGCCTGCCTGGGCCGAACTCGGAATGGCTCGCACGCTCCACGGGTCGCTCCTGTCTCCCCGGCGTGCGTAGGTTATCCGACCGTGCCGCGCCACGCCGCGAGGACCACGGCCCCCGGCGTGGCGGCGCCGGTTCCCGCGGCGTGGCGAGGGCGGTCACCGGACCTCGCCCGTCGCGGCGTTATCGGGCAGGCCCGTGTTGATTGCGGCCGCTCGGTCCTGGTACAACGACTTCCTCGAGTTCCTCAACTCCTACAACACGCCCTGCCCGTAAGCGGCGCTCGAGTTACGCCCCGGTATCCGGGGCCGGTCCGGAGCGAGCCTCCGGGCCGGCCTCTTCGTTGGAGCCCCGGCGCCTGTCCAGGTCCAGCACGCGCTCCGCCCCGATGCGATGGCGCTTGATCAACTCCCACAGGTCGAAGACCTCGGGCCGCGGCGTGCGGTTGTCGGCGTCCATCAGTTGCATCCGCACCCGGGCCTGCCTCGGCGGGACGATGATCAGGACCGTCCGCGCCAACCACGGCGGCGTCGCCCCCTGCCGCACCGTGATCGGGCCGTGGTCGCGCAGCTCCGACTCCGCGACCGTCGCCCCCGCCGCGTC
>VGXM01000033.1 GCA_016873295.1 Phycisphaerae bacterium | reverse complement strand
CGTCGGGGGCCACGTCGCAGTAGAAGAAGTCGATGGGGTTGGCGCGGGGGTCCTGGGCGCGCTCGAAGCGGTTGAGGAAGCAGAGGAGGTCGGAGAAGTCGACGACGTCGTCGCCGGTGCAGTCGGCCCAGCACCAGGGGGGGAGGGTGACCAGGAAGGCCTCGCCGCGGGTGCGGGCAGCGTTCAGCGCGGTCCCGGTCATGGCGGTGCCGTCGCGTGAGATGGAGTTGACCTCTTCGATGGACCAGCCCTGGCGGTCGACGCCGTGGGCGTCGAGGACGGCGTCGAGGTGGCGCATGCGGTGGACCGGGTCCCAGATGAACCCGCGGTAGACGTAGAGTTGATCGGCGCCGGTGAGCCCACCCACGACGCGCCCGTCGCCGGAGATGGCCTCGGCCGAGCTCAACATAATGACCGAGGGAATGGTCCCAAGCCCGACCATGCCCGTGGGCGCTGACCAGAGATAGGCTTCTCCTGATCGCACGGTTGCCGATGAACTGCGCCCGGCGATGCGGCGCCCGTCGTCGCCGATGTCCCTCGCCATCTGTTCCATCCCGTGGGGAGCGCCCGGGATATCGCCCAGTTGGGACACGCGGTCGCGGTAGACGCGGACGGCGCGCTGTCCCACTGCGTCCCAGCCGGCTCCGGCGAGCGTGGCCGGGTGCTCGTCCTCGGCGATGGCGGATGGGCCCCGGAAGGTCACGTCTCCGGGCAGGCCGCTGAGGTCCTCCACCTTGCCGTCGCGCCAGCGCACGCCGATGGCACTGCTGCCCCCGTTCGGCCGGAGGCTGCCGACGATGGTGCGCCCGTCGCTCGTGACGTCGCCGGCCGTTCCGCCCGGGTGCGGCGCCCCGGGGAGTGTGGGGAGGATGGTGGGCTTGCCATGCACCCACGCGACCGGTATCACGCGCGCATTGATGGGAGACGCGTACCCAACCACCACGGCGCCATCGTCGGATGCTCCGTAAGCCGAGTCGAGTGAGCGGTCGCCCGCCTGAGGCAGGAGCTTCAGACCGACTTCGCGCGCCCAGCGGAACGCGCGGATCTGGTCGCTCGCGGTGAACGCGATCCCGACGATGATCCTCCCGTTCGAGGAGATGGCGTAGCCGCGCGAGGCGGGGTAGGTGGTCTGCGGGGCCACGCCCAGGAGTTCAAAGGTCGGCTGGGCGTGCGCCGATGCTGATGCCGCGACGGCCGCCCCCAACGCGAGAAGGTGGTGTGTTGCGTGTCTCATGGCGGGGCTCATTGGGGCGCCGGGCAGGTGTGGCACACGAACCCAGAGGCCGGGAGCCCCTTGTCGAACTTGTGCCCGTCGATGGCGTCCGGACCAAACGGGTCCGACTCGAAGTTGGCGTCCATGTTCCAGTCGGAATAGGGGTCGCGTAGGGTTCCCCGATAGGCTGTCTCCCACGCCAGAAGATCGTTGGGCGGCGACGTCTCGACCGACGTGCACTCGTCGCGTGTGTAGTCGCTGGGGCACCAGGAGAGGCGCTGGAGCATCCGGGCGAACCAGCCGTCGGCCTCGCCGAAGGTGGGCGCATAGGCCGCGATACCGATGGAAGAGCGATCACGGTCCGCGGGCGTCTCGCCCACGGCCGGGGCGATGGCGTACAGGAGCAGGTCGTCGCGAGTCACGTTTTGCACGCCGATGGTGCAGATGCGATCAAAGCCGTCCGGGCGGATGACCCCGGCGCCGGCCCCGCGAACGCTCGGGCCGAGGAGGCTGTTGCCGAGCAGGAGCAGGCTCGACGAGGCCGAGCCCGGCACGAGGGAGCGCACGCGCTGTTCGAGCGCCAGAGCAAAGCCGGCGCCGACCGATGATCCGGTGTCCTGGGAGAGGTACGCGGGCGTGGCCGCCAGGCGACGCGCGAAGAGCACTGCCGTGTCCGCGTCGATCTCGGTCCAGGGCATCACCACGCGGGCGCTGGTCGCGCCCGGGACGACGACCGAATGGAAGATGGCGTTGAGCTGGACCGCGGCCTGGCGCGTTCCGCCGCCGGGGCGCGGGTCGCCGACGCGGGGGATGGCGATGGTCACCGGGTCGGTCAGCACGGATCGGATCATCGCCATCATGGCGTCGTACGGGCGGGCTCCTCCTCCGCTCGGAGGAACGCCCATGCTGCACGAGTTGTCGAGGACGAGCGAGATCTGGAAGCCGATGTTCTCCGACGCCACCGGTTGCATCTGGGCGATGAAGGCGTCGGCAAAGCCGTCGCTGGTGACCGCAGCCGAGCCCGGCCCCGGGTCCAGGTCGATGGTGTACTGCCCGGGGGCGGCGTCGGGGCGGCCGAACCAGCCGGCGAGCGCGAAACGCCCCGTGGAGGCCGGGTCGAAGGCGATGGCGGTGGCCGATTCGTCGAAGGTCCCGCCGATCTTGTAGGCCCAGTCGAGCCTGGGGCGCGGCGCGCCCTGCACGACCTGCACCGCGGTCGGGTGGTAGCGCACGACGAAGGCGTCGAGGCCCTGGTGGGGGAGCGTGAGGGTGTTGGATTCGTGAGGATCGAAATCGAGCGCGACGATCCCCATGCAAGGCGGAGCGCCCGGGTCCGTCGGGCAGCCCAAGTGCCCGGTGAAGACGGGGCGGCCCAGCCCGTCGGCGGCGACGCCGAGGACGCGCTCGTTGCCGTCGGCCTGCGGGTTGTAGAGCCACTTGGCCTCGCCGACGCTCGGATCGAGGCCGGGCCTGACGGCGGCGAAGAAGGCGTCGCGGAAGCCCTCGGGCGGCGTGGTGGTCCAGCCGCCGACGAACGCCAGGGTCGTGAGCTCCGAGTCGTCGTCGACGCCCAGGGCCAGGCACGAGGCCTCGTCGTTGGTGCCGGTGCCGAAGGTGTAGAGCCACTTGAGGACCGGCGGGGGACCGGGCGGCTCGATCGTGGACGGGAGGTGATACCGCGCGACGAAGAGGTCGCGCCCGCCCTGATGGTTGGGGGGATACACGGGGTCCCCTCCGGGGTTGAAGTTGGTCAGGGGGTGGTCGAACCAACCGGCGACGATGATGTCCTGCGTGCGTTCGTCGATGGCCAGGGCGGTGATCCGCTGGTTCCCGCGGTCGCCGATGGCGAACGCACGCCGCGTGTCGCCGGTGGGCCGCTCGAGCACGGCGACGAAGGCGTCCTCGGAGTCCGACACCAGCACGAACGGGCCGAATTGCGCCGTGCCGGAGAAGACGCCCGCGACCACGACCTTGCCATGCACGTCGGAGAGCGGCTCGGCCGAGGTCGCGCACCAGCGTGCCTGGCGACCGGCGGCGACCGCCAGGGCCGTGCTGGTCCCGCCCGTGAACGCCGTCACCCACGCCGCCTGAGCCGAGCCCCCGGGGCACGCGCCGTTCACCTCGTTGATCTTGGCGACGAAGGCCTGATCGTCCGGGGCGAGCCCCGGCGGCGCGAGAACGCCGAAGTCGACGAGCCCCTTGTAGCGCCCGACGACATACGCCATCGCGGGTGGGGTCGACGGCTGCGAGAACTCGCTCGACACGTCGGCCAGGGCCAGGGCCCGCGACACCACCGAGTTGGCGCCCGCGCCCTCCACCATGAACTGCACCGTCCAGCACTCGACCCCGAACTTGTCATACTTCTTGACGAACGTCATCGGCACCATCTCCTCGCTCGCGTTCGGCAGGTCGAGCGTGGTGCCGGTCCAGATCACCGAGCCGTCGTTGGTCACCGCGATCCCCCGCCCTTCGTCATTGAACACCGTGCCGAACGAACTGCCCCAGGCGTGCGTGTACCCCGCCGGCTGCTGGGCCCGCGCGGCGGCCGTCACCTCGGGATGCTGCATCACGCTCCACATCAGCAACAGGCCCACGAAGGACATCAGGATTCTCTTACGATCCGGTGGGCGAGGGGGCGAGGGGGCGAGGGGGCAAGTGGGCGAGTGGCGAGGGGGGAGGACAGGCGGGACGCCTGTCCCGCCGGGGGCTGGGGGCTGAGGGCGCGTGCCTGGTTCCGGATTCGCGGTGGCATGTTCACGAGTGGTCTCCTTGGGTATGTCGGCGGCGTGCCGCCGACGCTCCCGGTCCTACCGCCAGGTCCCCCTATAGGTTGCCCGAATCCGAAGCGATTGTCAAGGGGAATACCAGGGCGGGGGCTCCGGGCGATGGACCCGCGTGGTTCCCCCGGGGGGCATCGTGGGGCCGCGGAGGCGGATTCCGGGGCCCCGGCCCGTTCTTCCTATACTCGCCCCCGCGCCGCGGACCGGCCCTTCGGCCCGCGGCGGGCCAAAGGGAAAGGGGTCTTTGTGGCAGAGCGTCACTTCGACATGGTTGTCATCGGCGGGGGCCCCGGGGGGTACGTCGGCGCCATCAGGGCCGCGCAGCTGGGGTACAAGACCGCGATCGTCGAGCGGGCCAAGCTGGGCGGCGTGTGCCTGAACTGGGGTTGCATCCCCTCCAAGGCGCTGCTCTCCAACGCCGAGTTGATGGAGAAGGTGCGCGACCAGGAAGCCTGGGGCCTGAAGATCGGCGGGCCCGTCGCGTTCGACTGGGGCAAGGTCATCGGGCGTTCGCGCGACGTCGCCGCCAAGCTCAACAAGGGCGTCGAGTTCCTGATGAAGAAGAACAAGATCGAGTTCATCACGGGCTCGGCCAAGATCGTGTCGGCCCGCAGGGGGAGCAGCCCCTGCCGCGTCGAGATCGCCGACTGCCAGGTTCAGGAGGAGCGCACCGACGCTCCCGCCAGGCCCGCCGACAAGCCCCGCGAGACCATCACCGCCTCCAACGTCCTCGTCGCCACCGGCTCCGTCGCCCGCGACCTCCCCTTCGCCAGGTTCGACGGCGACCGCATCTGGGGCGCCCGCGAGGCCATGTTCAACAAGGAACAGCCCAAGCGGCTCATCGTCGTGGGGGCCGGCGCCATCGGCATGGAGTTCGCGTACTTCTACCACGCCTTCGGCACCAAGGTCACCGTCATCGAGATGATGCCCCGCATCCTCCCCGTCGAGGACGACGACGCCTCCGCCGCCGTCGAGAAGGTCTTCAGGAAGCACGGCATGGACATCCGCACCTCGGCCACCACGCTCGCCGTCGAGAAGAGCGGATCGGGCGTCAAGGTCACGGCGGCGCCCGTCGTCGCCGGGGCGGGCGGGAAGATGGTGCCCGACGAGTCGAAGAGGGAAGTGCTCGAGGCCGACCGCGTGCTGCTCGCCGTGGGCGTCAGGGGGCGCTTCGACGGGCTCTTCGACGCCTCCCTGGGGCTGGCCGTCGAGCGCGACCACGTCAAGACCGACTTCCGCCCGCAGAACTGGGACGGCCCTGGCACCGGCACCACCAGCGAGCGTGTCGATTACAAGACCAACCTGCCGGGCGTCTACGCCATCGGCGACGTCATCGGCCCGCCCTGGCTCGCCCACGTCGCCAGCGAGGAGGCCATCATCTGCGTCGAGAGGATCGCCTGGCGCGACGGCAAGACCGAGCAAGGCAAGAAGCTCCACGAGCCCATCCCCATCGACTACACCGTCATCCCGGGCTGCACCTACTGCCACCCGCAGGTCGCCAGCGTGGGCTTCACCGAGCGCAGGCTCAAGGACAGGGGGCTCAAGAAGGGCGAGGACTACGCCGTGGGCCTCTTCCCCTTCTCCGCCCTGGGCAAGGCCATCGCCACGCGGCACACGGACGGGTTCTGCAAGATCATCCGCGGGCTGCCCCGCGGCGAGATCCTCGGGGCCCACATCGTGGGCGACCAGGCCACCGAGCTCATCGCCGAGATGAGCCTGGCCCGGCGACTGGAGGCGACGACCGAGGAACTCATCTGCACCGTGCACGCCCACCCGACGATGCACGAGAGCATCCACGAGGCGGCCCTGGCCAGCGAAGGACGCGTGATCAACTCCTGACGCCCTCTCCGGGGGAGGGGTGCCCCTCCGCTCGCCCGCGGCACGGGCGGGACGTGGATGTTCGGGGTTGACTTCCGCGCCGTTTTCTGTAGCCTTGGGGCTGCGCATTCCATGAGGGTCGCCGCTCCCATCCTCGCGCTCGCCGCCGTCGCCGCCGCCGGGCAGCCGACGCTGACCTACGTGTCGCAGCGACGGTACGTCGAGCTGGACGGGTTCCGCATCGCGGCGCCCGGGTTCGGCCCGTTCGAGGCGGTGCTCGACCACGCCGGGGCCCCCGGCGCTCCGACGTCCTCCTGCCGGCAGGAGTCCGTGCTCGAGCCGTCGATGCTGATCATCAACGGCAACGCGTACGGGCTCTCGGTGAATGGGCAGGTGGTCCCCGCCGAGAGCGTGTTCGACGTGGTGTTCGACCTGCCCGAATCGGCGAACCTCCGCGTCGTCGCCCTGTTCGGTCGCGACGAGGCGCTCTTCGACATGTACGACCAGGCCGGGGAGGCCGTCCTGCGCCTGCCCCGCAACCGCCCCCACAGCGCGCTCTTTGCGCTCCGGGCCGGGCGGTACCGGGCCGGCGCGTTCGCCCGCGTGACCCCCTCCAGCGTCCTGCTCCGCGGCGGGATGTTCAGCGTCACGCTCACGTTCGCCTGCCGCGCCGACATGAACGTCGACGGCGGAGTCGACTTCAACGACGTCCTCGAGTTCCTCAACGCCTACGCCGCGCTCGACCCGCGGGCCGACGTCAACGAGGACGGGGCCGTCGACTTCACCGACTTCGTCGCCTACCTGGACCTCTTCAACGCCGGGTGCTGATCCGGGTATGCTGGCGGCATGAACCGCACCGCCGCCCTCCTGCTGCTGGGGCTGTCGCCCGCCCTCGTCGCCTGTTCCTCCGCGCCGCCGACGCCCGACGCCGAGATCGTGCGCACGCGCGACGAGTTCCTCGACCAGTCCGCCCGCACGGGGCGCTTCCGCTTCGGCAGGCCCGCGGGCATCACCCCCACGCCCGACGCCCGCTCGGTGCTCTTCCTGCGCTCCGCCTCGGGACGGTCGGCGGCCCAGGACCTGTACGAGTTCGACGTCGGTGCGCGCGCCGAGCGCGTCCTCCTCACCGCCGCCCAGCTCCTGGGATCGGGCGAGGAGACGATCTCGCCCGAGGAGCAGGCGCGGCGGGAGCGGGCCCGCATGGCAAGCCGCGGCATCTCGTCCTTCTCGCTCTCCAAGGACGGTTCTCAGGTCCTGGTGCCCCTCTCGGGTCGGCTGTTCCTGTTCGACCGGACGGCGCGCACGACGCGCGAGATCGGCTCGCCCGACGCCGGCCCGCGCCTCGACGCCCGCCTCTCGCCCGACGGCGGGAAGATCGGGTTCGTGCGCGCGGGCGACCTGTGGATCTTCGACCTGGCCTCCAGCCGCGAGTGGCGGCTCACCCAGGCCTCGGGCGACACCACCTTCGGCGAGGCGGAGTTCGTCGCCCAGGAGGAGATGGGGCGCACCGGCGGCTACTGGTTCAGCCCCGACGGTCAGCGCGTCTGCTACCAGGGGACGGACCAGGCGAAGGTCGAGCTGCTGCACATCGCCGACCCGCGCAAGCCCGAGCGGCCCGGGCAGAGCTGGAAGTACCCGCGGGCGGGCACCGCCAACGCCGACGTGTGGCTGGAGATCCGCCCGGTCGTCCAGATCCCCGGGACCGCGGGCCCGCCCGTGCGGGTGGAGTGGGACCGGGCCGCGTTCCCCTACCTGGTCCGCGTGAACTGGCCCGAGCACGGGGCCTTCACCATCACGGTGCAGAACCGCGGGCAGACCCGGCTGGTCGTGCTGGGCGTCGACCCCGACTCCGGCGCGACGCGCCCGCTCCACGAGGAGACGGACGCGGCGTGGGTGAACATCGACCAGGCCGTGCCCCGCTGGCTGCCCGACGGTTCGGCGTTCCTGTGGACCAGCGAGCGCTCGGGCTGGAAGCGGCTCGAACTCCGCGGGCCCGACGGGGCCCTGGTCCGCCACGTCACGCCCGAGGGGCTGGGCTTGCGCGCGCTGGCGGGGGTGTCCGGCGACGGGCGGTATGCGATCGTCAGCGCCGGCGACGACCCGCTGGAGTCGCGCCTCTACCGCGTGCCGATCGCGGGCGACGGGGCGCCGGAGCCGCTCGGCGAGGGCGGGGGGTCGCACGGCGTGTCGCTCAACGAGTCGAGCACGCTGGGCGTGTTCACGCGCTCGGACCTTGCGGGCGATTCGGGGTGGAGCGTGCGGGCCCCGGGCGGGCCCGAGCTGGGCCGACTGTCGAGCGTGGGCGAGGAGCCGGTCATCCAGCCCAAGCCCGAGCTGGTGACGGTGCGTCACGACGGGCACGAGTTCCGGGCCGCGGTGGTGCGCCCGCGCGACTTCGTGCGGGGGCGGCGCTACCCGGTGATCGTGGACGTGTACGGCGGGCCGGGGTCGCAGGTGGTGACCGGCACGCGCGGGGCCTACCTCCGCGACCAGTGGCTGGCGGACCACGGATTCATCGTGGTCTCCGGCGACGCCCGCGGCACGCCCAACCGCGGTCGCGACTGGGAGCGGGCGATCAAGCACGACGTGATCACGCTGCCCATGGAGGACCAGGCGGCGATCGTCGGGGAGCTGGGGCGGCACTTCCCGGAGATGGACACGTCGCGCGTGGGCATCACGGGGTGGAGTTTCGGCGGGTACTTCTCGGCGATGGCGGTGCTGATGAAGCCCGAGGTCTTCCACGCCGCGGTCGCCGGCGCCCCCGTCACCGACTGGCACGACTACGACACGCACTACACGGAGCAGTACATGGGGCTGCCGCAGGAGAACACGGACGGGTACGCGCGCACGAGCGCGATGACCTGGGCCGGGGGCCTGCGTCGCCCGCTGCTGCTGGTGCACGGCACGGCGGACGACAACGTCTACTTCGTGCACAGCCTGAAACTGGCCGAGGCCCTGTTCCGGGCGGGGCGGGACTTCGAGTTCCTGCCGTTGCCGGGCTTTACGCACATGGTCAACGAGCCCGAGGCGTCGATCGAGCTGTCGCGGGCGACGGTGCGGTTCTTCCGGCGCACGCTGGGGCAGGCGCGGTAGGCGAGGCGTGGGCCGAGGTGGCGCGGGGCGGCATGCTCCCTGCGTTGAGGAAGCATGCGCCGTCCCACGGGCGACCGCGGCGCGGAACGCCGGGTCGTCGGGGGTCAGGGCCTGGGCGCGGTGCGGAGGCGGAGGGGGCCGGTCTGGCCGGCGCCTTCCTGGGTCACGTCGACGGCGGTGAGGCCCGGGGCCAGGTCGAGGCGTGCGGGGTGGCCCGGGTTGCCGGGCGTGTCGGCCTGGACGAAGACGACCCAGTCCTGGGGCACGGCCCGTGTCGCCAGGGCGTCGCGGTCGCCCGGGCCGATGCGCTTGCCCGGGGAGATGGCCAGTTGTTGCCCGCCCCCGGTAGCCTGGAAGATGGCGACGACGACGGGCTGGGGCGTGTGGTTGCGGACGTCGACCTGGTAGGAGGTCGTGCAGCCGGTGAGCGCACCCGCGGCGAGGGCGCCCACGATCATCCGAGTCCGTGCGTTCATGGTCACCCTCCGGGTCCAGCGGCAAGAGTATTGACGCACGGCGCGGCCCGCGGTTTCGCGCCCGGGCGTGGGGAATCGGTGCATCCAGAGCCGAGGGCGCGGGCCGTCGGGCGGGTGGCCGGAGGTCTGATCGCTGGCGCGATCGGCTCGGGAGGGGGGTCAGAAGGGGAGGTCGATGGAGAAGGTGAAGAGGCGTCGGCGGTCGGTGTCCTCGCTGAGGAGGGGGAAGCCGAAGTCGAGGGCGATGGGGACGGGGGAGAGGGCGGGGACGCGGATGCGGAAGCCGAAGCCGGCCGAGGCGCGGTAGTCCTCGAAGCCGGGGTCGAAGAGGACGGTGCCGGTGTCGAGGAAGATCACGCCGTGGAGGAGGTCGGAATAGAGGGGCCTGCGGAGTTCGGCGCCGAGGTAGAAGAGCCAGGTGCCGCCGACGGTGGTGTCGGAGGCGGCGCCGGTGTCGTTGCGGGTGCCGATGGGGGCGACGGAGCGGAAGGCGAAGCCGCGCATGGACGAGCCGCCGAGGTAGAAGCGTTCGTAGATGGGGACCTCGTCGCGTCCCTGAGGCGACCAGGCGATGCGGTTGGAGAGCGAGAGGACGGTTCGGCGTCCCAGGAAGTCCTCGGAGACGGGGACGAAGAGGTTGGCCTCGCTGGAGAGGGTGGTGAACTCGAACTCGCCGCCCAAGGCCCCCGCCTGCTCGGCGGTCAGGCGGACGGAGGTGCCGGTGGTGGGCATGATGCGGTCGTCGACGCTGGCGCGGCTGAGGCTGAGGGCGATGGAGCTGATGGCGTTGCGGTCGGCGACGGCGAAGACGTCGGTGGGCGCGTCGGCGTCGACGTTGGTCAGGTCGATGGACTCGACGCGGATGGGGACGCTGAGCGTCCAGCGCCGACCCAGGCGGCGCCCCAGCGTGAGCCGGGCCCCGTAGCGCTGCTCGTCGTAGCGCCGGAAGGTGCGGTCGCGGTAGAACGCGGTCCCCGAGCCCGAGTAATCGGTGTCGAGCAGGGTGGGGTCGGCGAGGGAGAGCGAGTAGGTCTGGATCTCGGAGCCGGGGAGGGCCTCGATGGAGAAGGTCTGGCCCGCGCCGCGGAAGGCCCGCCCCGAGAGGAAGTCGGAGAAGGAGTCCGGGGTGTCGGCGATGTCGAAGTTGCGCTGGGTGAGGGCGATGCGCCCCGTGACGCCCGAGTCGGACCCGAGGGCCCCGCCGATGGCGAACTCGCCCGTGTTGGTCTCCTTGACCTCGACGAGCACGTCGCGGTAGCCCGGATCGTCGGGGCGTTCGGGCTGGACGGTGATCTTCACGCCGTCGGGCCTGGGGTCGAAGAGGCGCAGGTCGCGCAGGGCTTTCTCGCCGCGCCGGATGGCGCCGGCGTCGACGGGGCGCTCGGGCCTGATCTCCAGCTCGCCCCGGATCACGCCGTCCCGGGTGATCTCGTTGCCCCGCACCTCGACCAAGCCCGTCTTGAACGCCCGCCCCTGGCGGATGATGAGGAGAACGTCGACGTCGGGGGTGGCGGGGTCGCGGCGCTCGCGGCGTTCGAGGCGCATGTCCGCGTACCCCAGGGCGGCGAACGCGTCCTTCACCAGGTCCACGCTCTGGTCCACGCGGTTGACCGAGTACACGTCGCCGGCCTTGACGCCCATGATCCCGGCGAGCTGCTCGGGCGCGTAGCGGCCCATCCGGTACACCGCGTACTCCTCGGGCCCGATCGCCAGGACGTGCTCGTCGGGCTTGGCGGCGGCCCGCGCGTCGCGCTCGCTCGGGAACGTGCCGCTGACCAGGTCCTCGTAGAACACGTCGACGCGCCGCAGCAGGAAGACCGGACCCTCGTCGATGACGAACGTCACCGAGGCCTCGCGCCCGTCGCGGCTGGGGCGGACGACGCGGTCGGCCCGCACCGAGAGGTGCCCGCGGTCGCGGTAGTAGTCGATCAGGCCCGCGACGTCCGACTCGAGGCGGTCGTCGTCGAGCAGGCCCTTGCCCAGCAGCCACGCCGAACGCGTCCGAACGGCGCCCCGGAGCTCGTCGGCGGAGAACGACTGGTTGCCCTCGAAGCGCACGTCGGTGACGCGGATCTTCTCGCCCTCGCGGATGCGGAGGATCACGGCGCCGGTCGACTCCAGCTCCCGCTCGTCCACCTCGACGCTCGCCAGGTAGTACCCGCTGGCCCGGTACTTGTCCTCGATGAAGCGCCCGGCCCGGTCGAGCTGGAAGCGGTCCACCGGGGTGCCCACCAGCACATCGAGGTCGGCCAGGATCTCCTGGTCGCTGAAGCGCCGGTTCCCGACCGTCTGCACCGCCGTGATGATCGGCTGGGGCGTCAGCGTGTACACCAGGTCCATCGACCCGTCGGCGAGCGTCTCGCCCGCGATGTCGATGGTGCGGAAGCGCGCCAGGCGGTTCAGGCGCGACAGGTCCGCCCGCAGGGCCTCGGCGTCGAACGCCGCGCCGGGCAGCAGCCGGAGCTGGTTCCTCGTCAGTTGCTCCAGCGCCGGATCGAGGGGTTCGAACGCCGGCGCTCCCGGAGGGGCGCCCGGCCCCAACGGACGCGGCTTGCGGAGGATGATCCGCCGGATGGGCCGCCCCTGGAACGGGCTCTGCGGCTGCGTGAGCGATTCGGCGCTGGCGACCTGGGCGGTCGCCGACGGCGCGGCGTGGAGAAGCCCGGCGGTGATCGCAAGGACCGCGACGGACGGCCAGCGGGCATGTCGGCCTAGGGGGTTCACAGGGGGGCAACGATATCGCGGCGGGCGCCCGCGTACAAACCCAGCCTCGGCATGGGGTTGCGGTCGAACATGGGCCGGTCGCAAGACCCCGCCCGCTCACGCCCCCGTGGCCCCGGCGGGGACGCGCCGGTTCGACGGCCTCAGGGGTTGCCCTCATGCCGGTCTGGCCGTATCCTCCGTCTGCGGAGCGCTTCCGGGGATTCTGTCGGGGGCGCCGCGCGATTCCGGGAGACCGACAGTGATCCGTACGGTTCGAGGCCTGAGGCGGTGGTCGCTCGCGGCGATCGCGTTGGCGTCGATCGCGGCGGGCCTGGCCGCGTCGTGGTTCGTGCTCGACGGGGCGGTGCTCGGGAGGGTGCCGACGGGTGAACTGCTCGCGGTCATCGCCATCGCCGTGTTGCCGGTGCTGACGCTGGTGTTCCTGCGCTGGGCCCCGACGCAGGCCCGGCGCGACGAACACCCCGACGCACCGACGTCGAACCACGCCGGCGCCGAAGCCCGGGCGGACGAGCGTCCGAGGCGGGCGGGGGCGTGGGGCCGGAGCGAGCGCGATTCGCGCCCGCGGACCCACGCGGGGTCGACCGGGCGGGAATCGGTGCGGCGCTGAACGGCGCGCTCTGCAACCGCCGTTGAAGAGTCTCAGGAACTCGAGGGAGTCGTTGAAGTCGAGGACGAGGTCGGCCGTGAAGTCGGCGATGCGGGCGGCGATCAGGTTGACGCCTCCGGCCGCGTACGCGTGCCTTCAAGCCACGCCCGGGCTCCCCGCTGCGTCAGGGGATCATCCGCGTTTGGTGCGGGCCGCCGCCCCCGTCTCGGAATCGGTGTTGCCTCGGAGGCCGGCGGCACTCAACCGATTGCGTGTCCCGTCTCAACAGCCCTGGATGAAGAGGTTCAAGAACGCGAGGAAGTCGTTGAAGTCCACGGCGCCGTCGGCGTTGACGTCGGCGCACGGCTCGCCCGCGTTGAAGTCGTTCATGAACGCGAGCAGGTCGTTGAAGTCGATCGTGCCGTCCTCGTTCCAGTCCGCAGGGCCGCACGCCCCTGGCCCTTGGCCCGGGCACACGCCGCAGCCGCGGAACCGCGCCAGGCCCGACGCGCCGATCGAACCGCCCACCGTCGTGAAGTTTCCGGCAACCCACAGGTCGCCGCCGAGAGCCGCGGCGCCGAACACGGAGTTGCTCGCCCCGCCCGCCAGCGGCGTCCAGGTATTGCCGACCAGCTTCGACACATACCCCGAGCCGGGCTGGGCGGTGCCGCCGAGGTAGAGGGCCGGTCCCGAGCCGTCGTTGAACGAAACCAGCGCCCACACGGCCCCGGTCAGGACCTGGCCGACCGGCGACCACGCGGAGCCGTTCCACCTGGCGACGGAGGCCTGGCCCACGCCGTTGATGAAGAAGGGCGACCCGCCCACGTAGAGCGCGGGCCCCGTGCCGTCGTCGTGGACGGCCATGGCGTTCACGGTGGTCGTGGAACTCGAAACCGAAAGCCCGGCGCCGACGTTGGACCAGGAGGCGCCGTCCCAGCGGGCGACGAGGGGCCCGGCGGCGTCGAGCGTGCCGTACCGCCCCGATGCGTAGAGCTTCACGCCCGATCCATCGTCGTGGTCGAGGATCTTGAAGACGCCGGGCGAGAATCCGGTGATGGACGTGGCGTGGGTCGCCCACGCCTCGCCGTCCCACGACGCCACGCCCACGCCCGTGACCCCGCCGATCGCGGGGAACTGCCCGCCGACGAAGAGTCGCTGCCCGCCCGGCTCGTGGCGCACGAGCATGGACCAGATGGCGTTGGGGGAGACGATGGCGGCGCCGAGGTTGGTCCAGCGCGTGCCGTTCCAGCGGGCCAGGGCCCGCGACGCCGGGGCGTTGGCCGCGTTGTCGAAGTGCCCGCCGACGACGAGTTCCTCGGCGGCGCCGGGCTGCGGGGGTCGGAACACGACGATCGAGGTCAGGAAGGCGTTGGTGCTGCCTTGGTTGATGCCGCCGCCCACGCGCGACCAGGCGCCGGTCGCCACGTCGTACCGGGCGAGGTAGCCGATGCCCTGACCGCCCGCGCTGGTGAACGACCCGCCGACGAACAACCGATCGCCCGCGCCCTCGTTCCAGAGCGCCAGCGGCTGCGCGTACCCGCCCGCGATGCCGGGCTGTCCGGGCGTGCCGTCCCACGCCGGCGTGCAGGGCTGGGCCACGACGATCCCCGCCGACAGCAAGACCGAAAGCAATGCCGTTCGCATGTGCGGCTCCATCCCCACCCCTGGGGAGCATACCACGCCACCGCCGCGGATTGGCCTGGGATTCCCGGCGCCGATAACCTGAACCATGCCCACGGAGGACGAACTGCTGGTTCAGTACCTGGGCGGGCGCGACGTGCCCTGCCCGGGCTGCGGCTACAACGTCCGCGACCTGCGCGAGCCGCGGTGCCCCGAGTGCGGCGACCGGTTGGTCCTCTCTTTGGCGCTGGCCGAACCCCGCCTGGGCTACTTCCTGGGCGGGCTCATCCCGCTGGCGATGGGCGCGGGGTTCGGCGTGTTCACGGGGGCCTGGGGGTATTCGCAGATCGGCCTCGAGCTGGAGATCGTCACGCTCCTGGCCGGCGCGGCCGTGCTCGGCTCCCTCCTCTTCGGCTGGATCAGGGGGCGGTCGAGGATCCGGCGGGCGGGCCGCATGGCCAGGTCGCTGGCACTGGCGGGCTGCTCCGCGGCGGTCGTCGCCTTCGTCGTCGTGTTCTTCCTCACCCTGTAACCAAACGCCACGCCCCGCCAAGGGAGGGTTGGCGGGGCGTGGGAACGAGCACTCACGGTCCGAGGCTCTGGAGTTGGTGGTGGTGTGATCAGCGCCGGTGGCGGCGAGCGATGAGCACGAGGCCGACACCGGCCATGGCCGCCGCGCCCGGCGCGGGGATCGGCACGATCTGGTCCTGCTTGCTGCCGTTGGAGATGCCCGCGATGTTGGCGCTCGCGCCCGTCCCGATGGCGCCGAAGAGCGTGTTGGTGATGGCGACGATCGACGACGGGAGGGCCGAGCCGTCGGTCTTCCTCGCACTGAACGCGCCGGTCGCCAGGCTCAGCCCGCCCGCACCGGCCTCGGGCGTGAAGTCGTTGATGATCTCCCAGATCGCGACCTGGAACGCCGTCGCGTAGTCGTCGGTCGTCGCCGAGGTGTGCGGGAGGGCGCCGGCGGCGGCGTACACGTCGAAGATGGCGGCGGCCCTGGCGGCGCCCATTGGCGCGCTGCCCGGCAGCGCGGAGAGCGGCACCACCGAGAACGGATGCACGCTCGAGCTCGTGCTCTGCGTCAGCTCCGAGCAGTAGGTCAGCCACTCCCCGTTGTACACCGCGTCCGCGCCAAGCCCGCCCATGATCGTGTGCTTGAGCTGCCCCGCGAACACGTTCTTGGTCGTCGATCCGAACGTCACCTTCACCGTCGAGCCCTTGCCCTTGCCGGTGTATTGCACATCCACCAGCCCGGCGTCGGCGGAACCGGCGATCCCAGCGGCGACCATCGCGACGATCATCGTGCTCCGAGACATGTCTCACTCTCCTCCTTGGACCGAGCCCGACGCCACGCCCCCTCACGCGAGAGGGCCCCAGCGTCATGGAGAAGGTGCATTACGAACGCGGCGTTGGCACTCGCCCGGGCCCCCGCCCCGGGCCGCGACGACCGGGGCACGCGGCCCGTGCGGCCTGTGAGGGACCACCCCCCGCCTCCCGCGGCGATTCCGGGGTTCTTATTGGCGCGGAGGCTTCACCCGCCGCGGGCGATAACGTCGAGCAGCGTCCGGAGCAGTCGGCGGGCGATCGGGCCGGGCGTGCCGTCGCCCACCGGGCGGCCGTTCAGCCGCGTGATCGACGTCACCATGGTGAGCGTGCCGCAGAGCATGACCTCGTCGGCACGCTCGAGCTCCGAGAGGGCGATGGGGCGCTCGACGATCTCGGGCGCCGCACGCAGGAGCAGGTCGCGCGTCACCCCCGCCAGGATCGGGACCGAGCCCAGGTCGGGCGTGGCGATCTCGACGCCCCGAGGCGTGCGCAGGGCCACGAGCGCGTTCGCGCTCGTCGACTCGGCCACGAGCGGGCCGGCCGGGGTGTCGCGGACCAGGATGGCGTCGTCGTGCCCGGCCTCGTCCGCCTCGATGCACGCCAGCACCCCGCCGATCAGCGACACGCTCTTGACCCGCCCCCTCAGCCAGCGCGTGTCGCGGAGCGTGACGCACGATTTGACCGGCGGCGCGTCGTAGGCCGAGGCGGGCGGCGTGGGCGTGCAGAACGCGAACACCGTGGGCCTGACCGCGCCGGTCAGCAGCCGGGCCCGGACGGGCTGCCCCGCCTCCGGCACCCCGCGCGTCACTTGGAAGTAGACGAACGCGTCGCGCCTCGAGTTGGCGCGGAGGACCGCGTCGGCGATCCCCGCCATGCGCCCCGCGTCGTAGGGGATCCGGCACTCGGCCAGCCCCTCGCGGAGACGCTTCTCGTGCAGGTCCATGGCGACGACGTGTCCGCCGAAGGCGCGGAGCCCCTCGTACAGCCCGTCGCCGAACAGGAACCCGCGGTCCAGCGGGCTGACCCTCGCCTGGTCGACGGGGACCATGTCGCCGTTGAGGTGGACGATCATCGGGCGGAGCGTACGTCGTCCGCCGGCCCCGCTGCGGTCGGGCCGGGGCGCGGGCCCGCGCCGGATATGCTGGGCGTGATGCTCGCGCGGATCGGCACCCTCCTGCTCGTCGCCACGCTGGGCTGGTCCTGCGGCACCGCGTCGGACGCCCCGCCCGTGCGGCGCTCCGAGGTGGGGCCGCGCGACTCGGCGCGGGCCGACGCGCTGCCGGGCCGGGCCGTGGTCGTTCCGCTGACGGGGCGCGCCTGGGCCGACGACGCGTGGTTCCGCCCGGGAGCCGTGCTCGAGGCGCGGTTCGACGACGGGTCGATCGGCGCCGCCCGCGTGGTGCGGGCGGGCGTCGATCCGGGGTCCGGGCTCACCGCCCCGGACCGGGCCGCCGCGTGGTGGCTGGCGTGGCCCGGGCGCTGGGAGGTGACCCGCGCCGACGGGGCCGACGCCCCCGTCGGGGTGTGGCTCCTGGTGATCGACGCCCCGCCGCCCGACGCCGCTCGCGTGACCCTCGGCGGGCGGACCCTCGCGCTCGACCCGCTCGCGCTGCCGAAGCGGGCGCCCGCGGCGTGGGCGCCGCCGTTCGTCCACGACACCTCGGCCCAGCCCCTCGCCGCGGCCCTCGCCCTGGAAGCCCGGGGCCCGCTGACCCGCTGGAGGTCGCGGTGGGTCACGCGGGGGCTTCGCGCCATCGCCGACGCCGAACAGGCGCCCGATCGCTTCGAGGACCCGCTGCTGGAGGCGCTTGCGGACCTCACCGAGTCGCGGGTCGCGGCGGCGATGGCCCGGCTGGAATCGCTCGACGCGGGGCTCGCCGGGCGCGTGGCCCGGGCCCTGACGCTCACCCTGTCGTTCCCGGCGCGTGAATCGGTGCCGGCGTGGCCGATCGCCGACCGCGACATCGACCTCCTGCTGCACGACCTGCTCGACCGCGGCACGACCGACGACCGCGTGCTCGCGGGCGCCCGGGCTTGGCTCCGCGCCCAGCCCGACGGCTTCTCCTGGGTCGCCGACGACGCGGGGATCACCGACGGGCTCGCGGGCACCACGCTCGCCTCGGTGGGGATCGCCAACCTGTCCGAGGAAGCCCGCCCGGCGTGGATCACCTCGCCCGCGCGCGAGGCGCCGGAGATGACCCTCTGCCCGCCGTTCAGCGGGATGATGGTCACGGCGGCGGCGTGGTCGCCCGACCAGCCGGCCTCCGCCTCCGGCGCCGTCACCATCTCGCTGGGGCAGTGGCGCGCGCAGGCGCTCCTGCGGGCCGCGCCCCTGCCCGTCGCGCCGCCGGGGCTCATCGCCGGGCCCTTCCTGCACGACTGGACGCTCCCCGCCCTCCGCACCGCCGACGAGCGCTCCCTCATCCCCGATCCGGCCTGGGCCACCGCGGCGCTCCTGCACCGCGTCCCGACCGGGCCGGCTGACGCGGGCGGGCCCGCGATCGAGCGGACCGAACACGCGTGGGCCTTGCGCCTTGAGTGCTGGCGACCCGCGTCCGACGCCGCGGCGTTGGACCGCGTCACGGTCTGGATCGGGCTGACCGGGGCGCCGCTGGCCGCCATCACCGTGTCGGCCGACGGGACGGTCGACGCCTCCGGGCGGCACGCGCCCGCCGAGGCCTCGGTCGCCACGCTCACGGACCGGTGGACGGCGACGATCCGGCTCCCGCCGGATGCGATCGACGCCGACGGGGTCCTGCGACTGGGCATGGCGCGGGTCGACGGCCGTGGCGTTCGGTCCGCCTGGCCCCGCCCGCTGCTGCCCTGGTCCCCCGCCCCCGGACGCCTCGCGATCGACACCCGCGCCTGGGATCGCTAGTGGCGCGAGTCGGAAGAACGTGCACCAAGGCGCCGGCGGACGCCGCGGGTGCCACGGGCGATCCGCCCGGCGGTCGCCCGTGCCGGCGTCCGGACGGGCCTCGAACAGCCGCACGGGTCACGGGCGAAGCGCCCGATGACCCGTGGCACCCGGAGCGCTCCGTCCACGGACTTCCGACTCTCGCCACTAGGCCTACACCATCGAGCGCCGCGCGAAGACCAGCCACTCCAAGGTCAGCACGCCCAGCGCCGCCAGGGCAAACCACGCCCAGATCTCGCGCGGCACTGGGTCGCCCCGCGACGCCTCAACCACCCGCGATCCGACCCGCACCTGCCCGCCCAGCCCCAGCGCCGATTCGCCCGCGTCGCACAGGTTGACCGGCAGCGCGGCGTCCTCCGAGCCTTCAACCCGGTACACGCCCGACCGCTCGACCACGCCCACCGACGCCGTGCGGGCCCCCGCGGGCGCCGACGCCGACGCCGACCAGGGCCCGGTGAGCGTGACGCGCCCGGCGCCCTCGGGGACGGCGACCACCACGGGCTCGGCGGTCGTGAAGGCCCGCCCCGACGACACTTCGCCGCGGAGGGTCAGGTGGTCGATCGCGTTGGCGACGAAGACGGGGAACCCGGCCTGCAGGGGCCAGTTGCTCCGCCAGGGCGCGAACCCGACGGCCAGTCGGCGCACCGCCCCGTCATCGGTCAGCACGATCACCGGCCCGCGGGCCGTCCGGGCCAGCACCAAGGCCCCGCGGACCTTCTCGGCCTCGGGCCAGCGCACCGCCTCACCAATGAACACGCCGTCCATCGCCACGTCGCGGAGCACTGGGTGAGTTCGTTCCCAGGTCAGCACGTACCCCGCCTGATCCTCGGCGCTCTCGCCGCGCAGCCCTTCGATCGGCAGCCCGGCGCCGAAGCTCAGCGTCGGCGCCGCGGGGAGCCGCTCGGGGCGAACGCGGTCGAAGACCACCAGGTCCGCCGCCGGGGCCTCGCCCATCGACTCGTATTGCCGCCGGCCGACGCGCGCGAGCGACCTCGGGTTCAGTTCCGTCAGCACGTCGGTGAGGAGCCACACGGGCTCCTCGGGCGCCGAGGCGTCGACGGCCCCGGCGTCGGGCGTGACCAGCAGCACGCGCGGTCGGCTCGCCGGCGCGAGCGCCAGCCCCGCCGCGTTGTCCGACACCAGCATGTCGCCGCGGTCGATCGCGAGCGTCACCAGCCCGCCCGCGGGGCGGTACACCTCGAAGACCACCGCCTCGCTCCCGCCCCCTGGCACGCGGATGGCCCGCGTCTCCAGCCCCTCGCCCCCGAGGCTCAAGGTGACCGGGGCGGCGACGGGCTCGGCGCCCGCGTTGACCAGGCGCGCGAACAGGCGGACGCGCGACGGGTCCTGCGCGTCACGACGGGCCGAGAGCGACACGATCCCGAGGTTGTCGATCGGCGCTGCCCCACCCACGCGCACCAGGCGGATCTCCCCCAACCCGCCCGCCGAGCCGCCCGCGTCGGGGAGGGCCCCGTCCGACAGGAGCACGACCAGGGGCGGCTCGGGCGAACCCTCCTCGCCCCCCTGGGCCGCGGCCTCCGCCGCCTGCGCCGACAGCACGCGGAGCGCGCCCTCCAGGTCCGCGGGCTGATCCGTCGGCGTCACCGCCCCGATGGCCCGCCGGATCGCGTCCAGGCTCGTCGTGGGGGCGGCGAGCACCACGGGCTCGACCGCGAACGCCACGACCCCGACCTCCGTGCGGCTGCCGATCCCGCGCAGGTCGCGGGCGATCGACTCGGCGCGGCGGCGGGCCTCCTCCAGCCTCGACGCCCCGCCCTCGCCGTCCGTCGCCGACATCGACGCCGAGCGGTCGAGGAGCAGGTACACGCGCCGCGCGGGCGGGCCCTCGGCCCTGAGCGCCGGGCGCCCGATCGCGACCACCAGGAGCCCCAGCCCCATCACGTGCAGGAGGAGCAGCCACGAGGCCCGCAGCCAGCGCAGGGGCGTGTTCACCTGCAGGTCCTGGAACGCCTGCCGCCAGAACATCGTCGTGCTCACCCGCACGGGGCGGCGCCGCAGTTTGAGCAGGTACCACAGCAGCAGCACGGGCCCGGCGAGCAGCCCGGCGACGATCGCGGCCGTGGGATCGAGCAGCGTCATCGATCGAACCTGCGGCGCTACCGCGGGGCCTCCGCCTCGCGCGGGATGTCGCCCGTCTGGCGGAAGCGCTCGCGGTACTTCTCCGCCAGCACCGTCTGCTTGTTCGAGAGGTCGATCCGCCGACCGCCGACGAACGCGATCTCGACCTTCGTGGTCACCTCCAGCGGGTCGCCGTTGGTCACGATCAGCGTCGCGTGCTTGCCCGCCTCCAGCGAGCCCACGGCGTCGTCGATGCCCAGGATGCGGGCCGCCGAGAGCGTGATGGAGCGGAGCGCCGCGTCGCGCGGCAACCCGTATGCGACCGCCGTCGCCGCGTTGTAGGGCAGGTTCCGCTCGTGGGCCGTGTCGTCCGAGAACGCCAGGCACCAGCGCACGCCCGCCCGCTCGAGCGTGGCCGGCCTCGTGAAGGCCTCGTCGTAGTCCGAATCGTCGCGCCGGGGCATGTTGTGCGTGCCCCGCAGGATCACGGGCACGTCGTGGGCCTTGAGCAGGTCCGTCACCAGGGGCGCGTCGCGCCCGCCCACGATCACGGGGCGGAGCTTCATCTCCAGGGCCCACGCCACCGCCGACGTGATCTGGTCCACGTCGTTGGCCGTGATGAACACGGGCAGAGCCCCGTCGAGCACGCTGCCCAGCGCCTCCCAGCGCAGGTCGGCGGGCTGCATCGGGTCGGCGGCCCGGGCCGAGGCGTATGCCTGGGCCGTGCGGAACACCTCCACCAGCCGGTCGATCGACCGGCGCGCGTCCCGCATCTGCTCCTCGGCGGGACGCGTCGACCACCACTCCGTCACGGGACGCACCAGCGGGTACTCCACCGCCGTCCCGATGTTCCCCTTGATCGACATCTCCTCCCACGTCCAGCCCTCGAGCTGCACGGCCGCGGCCTGCCCCGCCACCAGCCCCCCCGACGGGAACACCCCCACCACCAGCACGCCGTTGGAGCGCGTCACGGGCATCAGCGTGCTGTCCGGGTTCACCGCGACCACCGCCCGCGCCTCCGGGGTCACGCTCCCCACCTCGCGCGTGTCCGTCGGCGGGCGCAAGGCCTGGATCTCCGTCAGCCCCAGTTGCGTCACCGCCCCGATCAGCCCGGGGTAGACGTGCTTGCCGGAGGCGTCGATGACCGTGGTCTGGGCCCCCACGGGCGGCGGCGCCCCGCCCCCCACCGCCGTGATCCGCCCGCGATCAAAGACGATGTACCCCCGCTCGATCGACGGGCCCGACACCGGGTGGATGGTTGCGCCCGTGATCATCACGGGGCGGGACTGGGGCGGGGCCTTGACCGTCAGGTCCTGGGCCCACGCCGAGCCCGCCATCGCGCCGCACGCCAGGAAAGCGATGAGCCTGTGCATGGTGCTTCCTTACCGACCGAAGAGGAGCGACGCGTCGAACCCGCACCCGCAGTCGCCCGGGCGGGCCGACAGCGGGTCCCTGCCCGACCGCAGCAGGTCCATGAAGTACGCCTCCAGCGCGGCCCGGGGCTCGTCCGCGGGCGCGCCCGCGGGCGGCCCGCTCGACTCGCCCCGCGCCGGCTTGTGGGCCAGTGCCTTCTGGATCAGGCGCTGGCGCTCCGACTGGATCGTGCGCCGATGGGCCGCGTCGTCCTCCAGCGAGAAGGAGCGCCGACCCTCCACGTACGTCGCCTCGCATCGGCTCGTGCTGCTCGTCGGCGGCCCGGACCAGATCGCGAAGTCCGCGTCCTTCTCCGGCTCGATCGACCCCACGCGGTCGTCGATCGCCAGTTGCCGCGCGGGGTTGATGGTGACGAACCGCAGGGCCACCGCCGGCGACAGCCCGCCGTACTTCACCGCCTTGCCCGCCTCCACGTTGAGCCGCCGGGCCAGCTCGTCGGAGTCGGAGTTGTAGCTGACGGTCACGCCGACCTCGTGCATGAGCGTCGGACCCTCCGGGATGGCGTCCTGCACCTCGACCTTGTACGCCCACCAGTCGCTGAAGGCGCTGGCCCCGATCGACGAGTCGCGCACCGCGTCCGCCACCTTGTACCCCTCCAGGATGTGCTGGTACGTCCCGATCCGGAACCCGAACTCCGCCGCCACCCGCGACAGCATCAGGATCTCGTCCTGGCGGTAGCTGTGGCAGTGCACCAGCCGACGATGCTCCAGGATCTCCGCCAGGGCCTCCAGCTCAAGGTCGCGCCGTGGCGGCAGGCCCGCCTTGCTCAGCGACCACTCCCGCCACGACCCCGCATACTCCCGCGCCGCCGTGAACCGGTCGCGGATGATCGTCTCCACCCCCATCCGCGTCTGCGGGTACCGCGTCGTCGCCGAACTCCCCGAGTTGCTGCTCTTGACGTTCTCACCCAAGGCGAACTTGATCCCGGGCATGACCTTGTTGGCCCCGAGCACCTTCGTCGACGCCGGCACCACGCCCGGCGTGCCCGACGCCCCCGGCCCCGGGTCCAGCCACGGGTTGGCGTCCGAGTAGCTGTCGCGACCCGCAAAGTGCATCTCCTCCGGGTGGGCCACGCCCCAGCGGATGCGGTTCACCGCGTTCTGACCCCCGATCGGGTTGGCCGACCCGTGCAGGCTCCCCACCGCCGTCACGCCACCCGCCAGTTGACGGTACCAACTGATCGCGTCCGGGTCCGTCACGTCCTGGATGCGCACCTCCGCCGTCACCGCCTGGCCGCTCTCGTTCACGCCCCGGCTGATCCCGGTGTGGCTGTGGCAGTCGATGATGCCCGGCGCGACATGCCGACCCGCCGCGTCCACCACCACCGCCCCCTCGGGCACCGACACCCCCGCCCCCACCGCCTCGATCTTCCCCCGCCGCACCAGCAGCGTGCCGCCCTCGATCACCTCGTTCCGCTGGTTGCACGTCCAGATCGTCGCGTTCGTGATCGCCAGCCACTCGGGCTGCTCGGGCAATGCCCGCAGCGCATAGGGCCCGAACGGATACCCAGGCAGGGCCGGGATCTCGATCTTCTCCTCCTCCTTGTCGTCCTTCTTCTCCTCCGCCCAGGCGTCGGGCCCGGCCTCGGGCTGGGGGGCCGCCTCGGGCGCGGGGGCCCCGGGCTGATCGCCGACGGGCTCCACCCGCGCCGCGGGCCTGGGCCCTGGCTTGGGCGGCGTCGCGTCCTTGCTCGTCCGCGAGAGCCGCAGGCGGTGCACCGACCCGTCGGGCATGATCGACACGCCCATCGCCCCGTCGTGGTGGGCCACGAACGAATCCGTCACCACGCCCGACGGCGCGTCCTTCTCCACCAGGGCCTTGTTCTCGTAGGTGTAGTCCACCTTGCGACCCGCGATGGTCACGCGCGAGGCCTTGGACTGCCTCTCCCCCACCGCCACCGTCACGCCCCCGTCCCTGGTGATGTACACGCGCGGCGCCGTCGCCTCCTCCACCGCCGCGCCGTTGGCCTCGGCCACCCTCCACGTCCCCACCGGGTCCTCGCTCGGCGCGGGCGAGAGCTCGTGCCGCACGCCGTCGATCCACACGTCGCGCTTCTTGGTCTTGGCCGCGAACACCGGACCGTCGGTCACGAGCAGGTTGGCCCGCTTGCCCGCCTCGACCGTGCCCAGCATCCTCGACACGCCCAGCAGGTCCGCCGGCGTCGTGGTCAGCATCGCCAGGGCCCGGTCTTCCGCCAGGCCCGCCCGCACCGCCGTCCGCAGGTTCCCCCAGAACTCCTTGCGCTCGCGCAGCTTCGACGTCGTCAACGCCACCTTCACCCCGGCTCCGTCCAGGTACCGCGGGTTGCCCGGCGCCTGCTCCCAGGCCATGAGCGTCCGCAGGTCGGTGCTCTCGGCCTTGCCCAGGCTCGACACGTCCGGCGCCCTCGGGAAACTCAGCGGCACGATGAACGCCAGCCCGTCCGCCCGGATCGCGTCCAGCCGCTGATACTCCGTGCCGCACCCCAGCACGATCGCCCCCCTCTGGAACTCCCGCGCGAGCTTCGCCACCCGCGTCGCCTCCAGCTCGTCCTCGGTGTCGAACAGCAGGGGCAGCCCGCCCGCCAGCGCGTCCAGGGCGTTGGGCGGATCGTGGAACGCCCCGCCCGCCCGGGCCGATGCCTGCCACCCCGCGTCGTGCAGCGTCTGCCGCACCAGCGCGATCGCCCCCATCTGCGAGTTGGGGTAGCTCGACCAGTACGCCTCCGCGTCCGCCGACCCGCGCTCCCCACGCGACAGTTCGAACGACACCGCGTGGAACACCGGCGAGGCGTAGATCGGCGGCCTCCCCTCGCTCGATGCCTCCGGCGCCCGCCCCAGGCTCACCACCGCCCCCTGCCCACGGAACACACCGCCCCGCGGCGAGGCACCCGCCGCCGCGAACCCCATCCCGCGCAGCGCCTCCGCCGTCCTGGCGTCCACCAGCGCCCCGTCCGCCGCAAGCCGCTGCGGCGTCACCTTCGCGTTCCAGTGCGCCCGCACCTGCGCCCGGTCAGGCGTCGGCGCCTCCACCTCCACGTACGCATCGATGAACCCGGCGTAGACGTGCAGCCCCGTGCAGTCCCACACGCGGGCCCCCACCGGAAGACGTGCCCCCTCCCCCTCCACCGACGAGATCACACCATCGCGGATCACCACCGTCGCCCTCTCGCGCGACTCCCCGGGCCCCACGTGCACCGTGGCGTTCACCAACGCGTGCCACGACGGGTCGACCCGGCGCACGCCGTTGGCAGGCGGGATCAGCGGCGAGGTCGAAAGCGGCTGGGCGACCGCGGCGGACGCCAGGACAAGAGCAAGCAGTGGGCACGCCATGCCCCAACGATACCCGATCCCCCCCGCTCCAGGACCCACGCCCCACACCCAGGGACGTCGGGATTCCCAGGTCGGGAATCGCGCCCCCACCCATCCACCACACGCCCGGGGGTGAGCCAGTCCGCGAGCGAATCCCGGGATTCCCCTCAGACCCCGTCCCAAAAAGAGAACCGCCGCCCTCGCGGGCGGCGGTTCCGAATCACTCGATCGGAGCGTCGTATTACCGACGACGACGGCCCGCGATCAGGCCGGCCAGGCCCAGCAGCGCCGTAGCGCCAGGAGCCGGAACCCAGTACTCACACCCGGTCAGGCGAAGGACGTAGTCGCCCCTGGCCGGGGTGCCGGTCCAGCCCGAAAGCGGGCTGCCGCCGCCAACGCCCGTCGGGCCATGAACGCCGCTGAACGTGTTGGGGAAGATCAACCCGCCGGCGGAGACCGGGTCACGGTTGTAGCCGCTGACCGCGATCATCACCTTCTCGGGGCCCGTCCGGCCCGCGTACAGCGCGTTGCCCACCGGGAGGGTCGACGTAAGGCCCCCGGTGTCGTCGTTGCAGGCGATGCCCATGCCTGCGCTGGTGAAGAGGAACAACTGCGTGTCCCACGTCGCGCCGGCGAGCGACGCCGAGAAGGCCGTCCAGTCGCGGACGTAGATCTTGTACAGGTCCACGCCGGTCAGGTCGCCCGACGCCACGCTCGTGCTGCCCCGGATCTCGAGCAGCGGGCCGGTGCCCAGCGTGACCTGCGCGGCCAACTCGTCCGCGTCGCCGACCTCGGTCCAGATCTGCGCCTGCGCCGACGTGGCCAGAGCCAGACCGGCCAATCCAACCAGAAGCTTCACCATGTCGTCTCTCCTCTCTTTGGGATCCCCGACGCCGACGCGAACCCAATCGCGCCGGACAATCGCAACGTTCTCGGCCGAGCCACAAGGCGAACGGCCCTACCCCACGCGCCTCAACGAGATGCGGCGGAGTGTCTCTAGCGGGGATCATACAGCGCCCGCCGGAACCGCAACCCCCACCTCAGCGTTTTCTTGCAGAATTCAACCAGGGACCGGTTATCAGACGCCCGGGGTCCCCCTATCGGGACCGTCTCACACCCGATGCATCTCGCGTCCTAACACGCACCAACCCCTGTTGGTCCATCGAACGAACGCGGCATGACTTGCCCCTCGGGGGCTCGCGTCGGGGCCTGCTTCCTACTATCCTCCAAACGATCGGAGGGGCTCCATGAACACGCTCACCGGCAACGCCGTCGTCGGGCAGTCGGGCGGACCCACCGCCGTCATCAACCAGTCGCTTGTCGGCGTCATCGAAGGACTCAAGGAGACCCTGGTCGCCAAGGGCGTGGTCACGAGCGTCTTCGGGATGCTCCACGGCGTGAACGGGCTGGTGAAGGGGTCGGTGAAGGATCTGGCCAACGTCCCCGCCGCCACCCTCGCCCGCGTCGCCGACACCCCCGGCGCCGCCCTGGGATCCTCGCGCGACAAGCCCGACCAGGACTACTGCGCCAAGATCCTCCAGTCGTGCGAGAAGCTCAAGATCCGCTACTTCTTTTACATCGGCGGCAACGACTCCTCCGACACCTGCCGCATCGTCAACGACCTGGCCAGGAAGGCCGGCTACGAACTCCGCTGCTACCACGTCCCCAAGACCGTCGACAACGATCTGGCGAAGAACGACCACACGCCGGGCTACCCCAGCGCCGCCCGCTTCGTCGCCACCGCCTTCATGGCCGACAGCCTCGACAACCGCTCGCTCCCCGGCGTCAAGATCAACGTCGTCATGGGTCGGCACGCGGGCTTCCTCACCGCCGCCGCCGCCCTCGCCCGCCGACTCGACGACGACGGCCCGCATCTGGTCTACCTCCCCGAGGTCCCCTTCGACAGCGACCGCTTCATCGCCGACGTGGAGCGCGTCTACGCCCGCCTCGGTCGCTGCCAGATCGCCGTCAGCGAGGGCATCCAGGACAGGAACGGGCGCCCCATCGCCGCCACGCTCGTGGAACAGATCGAGCAGGACGCGCACGGCAACGTGCAGCTCTCGGGCTCGGGTGCCCTGGGCGACGCCCTGGCCGAGCTGGTCAAGGACCGGCTCATGAAGGCCGCCAACATGTCCAAGCCGCCCCGCGTCCGCGCCGACACCTTCGGCTACCTCCAGCGCTGCTGGCCCGACGCCTCGCCCGTCGACCGCCAGGAGGCCCGCGACGCCGGCCGCGCCGCCGCACGCCTCGCCCTCGAGCACACGGACGGCAGCATCGCCCTCGTCCGCGCCTCAAGCGCCCCCTACCGCTGCGAGTTCAGACGGATCGAGCTCACCGACGTCGCCGCCAAGACCCGCCACATGCCCCCCGAGTTCATCGACGGGCACTCCAACGTCGCCAAGGCCTTCCTCGACTACGCCCGCCCCCTCGTCGGCGAACTCCCCCTCATGGAACGCCTCTGATCGCCCGTGACGTGCCGAGTGGAGCATTGGCGGAGTGGAGCCGGACAGGCGGGACGCCCGGCCCACCCATGGCCGTCCATCGACCATTCCCCAGTGCCTTCTTCACACCATCGTCGCGACCAGCAGCCCCGCCACCATGGCCCCGGCCAGCCCCAACAGCACGAAGAGTGGCCGCGACGATCGCGCCGCCGCGACCGCGACCGGCTCCCCGCAGCACGGGCACGCCGCCTCGTCCTCGAACAGGTCCGTCTTGCACTTGGGGCAGCAGTTCCCGGCCGTGCTCAGTCGGCGCAGGTCGTCGCCCTGCGGCAGTTCCTCGCTCCGCACGGGCCCGAAGTCCTTGCCGCAGCACCCGCCGCCCATCGTGGCCCGCCCGCGCGATCCGGTTCCGCACGATTCCTGCTTCATGGCACCCCATCGTATCGCGGCTCGGCCTCGGCGCGCCGGGATGCTGGACCCGCCGTGCAGGGGTCCTCGTGGCGCGAGTCGGAAGAACGCGCCCAATGGCGCGGGCGGACGCCGCGGGTGCCACGGGCGATCCGCCTTGCGGATCGCCCGTGCCCTCGTCCGGACGGGCGTCGAACAGCCGCACGGGTCACGGGCGAAGCACCCGATGACCCGTGGCACCCGGAGCGCATCCGTCCGCGGGCTTCCGACTCGCGCCTAGAAGAGGCGCAGCCCGAAGACGACCAGGGCGGCGATCACTGCGAGGCCCGTGACCCACACCCAGCGGGGAGTGCGCCCGGCGCTCTCCGACAGCACCGCGCCGCACTTGTGGCACCACTCCGCCTGGTCGTAGACCTCCGCCCCGCAGGCCGGGCAGCGGACCGTCTCGCCCCCGAACTTCTGGACGTCCTCGGGCGAGGGGTCTTCATCGATGTCGCGTCCGCGTGCCATGCTCGGGGCGGAGCGTAGCAGGGAACAATGCCGGCATGCCCGAGCTGCCCGAGGTCGAGACCGTCCGCCGATCCCTCGACGCCCGCCTCGTCGGCGCCCGCGTGCGCGCGGTCGAGGTGCGCCGCCCCGACGTCTGCACGCCGCCCCCCGGCGTCCGCCTGACGACCCGGACCCTGCTCGCGGGCGCCACCATCGCCCGCCTCCACCGGCACGGCAAGCAACTGGCGATCATCTCGCGCCAGGGCCCCGCGCTGGCCGTCCACCTGGGCATGACAGGCCAGTTGCTGCTGGTCCGTTCGACGGCCGCCCTCCCTCGCCCCGACCATCTGCACGTGCTGTGGCGTCTGGACACCGCCGGCGGGCCGCTGACGCTCGTCTTCCGCGACCCGCGCCGGTTCGGAGGCGTGTGGGCGTTCCGCTCCTTCGACGACCTTGTGCGCACGCGCTGGGCCGCGCTCGGACCCGACGGCGTGGGGCTCGCTGCCCCTTACCTCCGCCGACGCCTCGCCGGGACGCGCCGGTCGCTCAAGGCCGCGCTCCTCGACCAGGGCATCGTGGCGGGGGTCGGGAACATCTACGCCGACGAGGCCCTCTTCCGGGCGCGGCTGTCGCCGTCGCGCGATGCGGGATCGCTGGGCGTCGCGGAGTGTGCGCGTCTGGCCGCCGCTGTGCGCGCGGCCCTGGCTCTCGGGATCCGCCGCCGGGGCGCCTCCCTGCGTGACTTTGTCGACGCCGACCTGCGCCGGGGCACAAGCCAGGACGGCTTCAGGGTCTACGGGCGGGGCGGTCTCCCATGCCCGTCGTGCGGCGAGCCCTTGCGGTCGGGACAACTGGCCCAGCGGACCACGGTCTGGTGCCCGGTGTGCCAGCACTAACCCGGACTTATACGGAGTCGGTTCACAAGGCGCGCTCGATGTAGTCGCAGCGGCAGACGGACCTGAGCACGTCCGGGGTGAGGGCGCGGTAGGCGCGGCCGGTTGCTTCGCGGATGTGGTCGTAGTCGTCGTACGCGCGGTTGCTCAGGTAGTGGCTCCGCATGTAGTGCCACAGCCGCTCCACCGGGTTGATCTCCGGGCTCTTGGGCGGCAGGAACAGGACCGCGATG
>VGXM01000032.1 GCA_016873295.1 Phycisphaerae bacterium | reverse complement strand
AGGTCAGGCTCCAGCAGACGGCGCCATCGACGATCTTCCTCACGTGGGCCATGGGGAAGTTCTGGCTCTCGTCGGTGTAGTTGAGGCTCGTGCTGGTGTGGATCACCGAGCCGTCGTTGGTCACCGCCACGCCGCGGCCCTCGTCGTTGAAGACCGTGCCGAAGGACGTGCCCCACGAGTGCCCGTACCCCGTCGGCTGCTGGGCCCGCGCGGCGGCCGTCACCTCGGGATGCTGCATCACGCTCCACATCAGCAACAGGCCCACGAAGGACATCAGGATTCTCTTACGATCCGGTGGTCGAGTGGTCGAGTGGTCGAGTGGGCGAGTGGGCGAGTGGGCAAGTGGGCGAGTGGGCGAGTGGGCGAGTGGCGGGGGGGGAGGACAGGCGGGACGCCTGTCCCACCGGGGGCTGGGGGCTGAGGGCGCGTGCCTGGTTCCGGGTCCGCGGTGGCATGTTCACGAGTGGTCTCCCTGGGTAGATCGGCGGCGTGCCGCCGACCCTCCCGGTCCTACCGGCGGGTTCCCCCATAGGTTGCCCGAATCGGAAGCGATTGTCAAGCAAATGTGCGGGCCGGGCGGGCGGTGGGGGTCAGGAGCCGGCGGGGGCGGGGCCCTTGGGGGCGTCGCCCTCGCCGCGGCGCCACTTGAGGCCGAGGCGCTTGGCCAGGGCGCTTTGGGCGAAGGGTTCGAGGAACCCGGCCTCGCCGGCCTGCTCGAGCAACTCGTCCATGCCCATTCGCGTGGCGACGCGGCCCGCGGCCTGCTGGAACTGCTCGAGCGTGAGCGGTCGCCGCGCCACCACCTGCCCGGCGGCGAGCCCGAGCGTGCCCGGGATGGGGACGACGACGGTCCGGGCGGGGTGCGAGCCGGGGGGGAGCGGGCTGACGGGAGGCGTGAGCGGGTCGAGGGTGGCGGCGGCCTCGAGGACGGCCTTGGCGAAGGTGGTGTCGCCGGAGAGGACTGGGTCGAACGCCATCACGCCGTCGCGCTGGACCGTGGTGAGGCGGCGGATCTGGGGGGTGGTGGGGTCGCCGGGCTGACCGGCGGGGGGCGGGGCGGCGAAGGACTTGGCGGCCTCGTCGAGGCCGGCCTGGGCGACGGCTTCGCGCGTCGCCGAGACCTCGGAGGCGAGCCGCTCGTACACGCGCATCGCCTTGTAGTCATCGACGATGGAGGTCCCGAGCTCGTCGATGGAATCGGGTGGCGATTGATCGCGGGCGTCGAGGACGAGGAGGAAGCGGCGGGCCTCGGTGCTCATGTCGATGAAGGGGCCCTCGACGTAGGGGACGCCGACCTGGATGATGATGGGGCGCGCCTCGGACGCCAGCTCGCGGACGACCAGGGCCGCCGCGTCCATGGAGATCTGGGTCTGCCCGTGGCGAAGGACGCTGACGCCGAGGTCGGGGATGGCGCGGAGGTCGTCGGCGGTGAACCAGGCGGCGGCCCTGGTGGAGACGGTGGGCAGCGGGAGGTCCAGGCCGTGGGTCGACTTGATGCCCTCGACCACGAACTGGGCGATCTCCTCGAACCTGGGTCGCTTGTCGGGCCAGTCGGAGGGCAGGGTGCGGTACTGGTCCTCGGTCTCGAGCTTCTGGGTGCGCTTTCGGACCTCGGCCTGCACGAGCTTGACGGCGTCGGCCATGACGTCGGCGGCCTTGGCCTCGCGCAGGGCCGACTCGATCCTGGCCCGCTCGGCCTCGAACTCGCCCGGGTAGACGGCGCGCTGGGCGAGGTAGCGCTTGCGGACGTCCACCGGGTCGGCCTTCACCGCCGCCCGCAGGTCGTTCATCTCCAGGGACAGGTACTGGACCTTGACTCGCGCCGGCAGCGTGTACCCGATGCCGAACTCGCCGGTGCCTTGCGGCACGTCGCGGAAGCGGGCGAAGTGGGCCTGGAGCTGCTCGGGCGTGGGCTGGGGCTCGGCGGCGGCCAGGTCGCGGGCGCGGACGGTGAAGAAGTCGATGACCGCCTGCGCGCCCAGCTCGCTGGCGCGGAGGAGCGTGCGCTTGTCGGAAAGGCGGGCCGCCTCCGCGTATGAACCGACCAGGCGCAGCACGCCCTTGACCTTGGCCAGGGCCTTGTGCATCTGGTCCATGGTCATCCGGGCGTTCGTGGCGGCCTGTTCGGCGAACGGCGGCAGGGTGATCCGCACGCGCTCGCGGAGGGCCTCCAGGTCGGCCGGGGAGCGAAGCAGCTGCGGATTCTGTCGCACCGTCCTCATCACCATCTGGTCCACGAGGTCGCCGGTCAGCATGTCCTCGCCCTCGCGGGCGCCGGCGACCAGGCCGGCGCGCTCGGCCTCGCGAGCGATCAGCAGCCAGTGGACCCCGTTGGACACCGGCCCCACGCTCTGGAGGATGTCGGGCACGACCTGGTTGAGCGCCTGAAACTCCTGCTCGGCGAGCATGACGTCCCCGGCCCGCAGGCTCGACCCGGCGAGGAGACCGACCACTTCGTCCCTCGGGTCGCCCTTGAGGTTCCGGATCGCCTCCGGCAGGAGGAAGGCGACCATGAGCAGGGACCCGCCCACGACCAGGATCCACTTCTTGTACTTGTTGAGTGATTTGAGCATGGCGGGCTCCGAGGGGGCGGGGCAGACTCTAAGCCGCTGCCGCTGTCGGGACGGAAAAAAGCCCCGGGAGGGCCCGGGGCGCGGTCAGGACCCATTGCCGACCGCCGATCAGCGGTAGAACTCGACGATGAGGTTGGGGTTGATGTCGAAGGGGATCTGGTCGCTCGTGGGCAGGGCCACGACCCGGATCGTCAGCTCGCTGGGGTTCACGTCGATCCAGGAGGCGACCTCGTGGCCGGCGAGCGACTCCATCGCCTCGCGGGCCAGCTTCTGGGTCTTCTCCTTGATCGTGATGACGTCGCCCACCTTGAGGGTGCAGCTGGGTCGGTCGGTCTTGCGGCCGTTGACGCGCACGTGCCCGTGGGCGACCAGCTGCCGCGCCGCCCACACGGTGCGGGCCAGCCCCGCGCGCCGGATCACGTTGTCGAGGCGCCGCTCCAGGAGCTGCAGGAGCGTCTCGCCCGTGTTGCCCGGGCGGCGGTTGGCCTCGGCCAGATACCGCAGGAACTGCTTCTCCAGCACGGAATAGTGGTACTTGAGCTTCTGCTTCTCGGTCTGGCGGATGCCAAAGTCGCCCTTGCGGCGGCTGCGGAAGCCGTGCATGCCCGGGAAGTTCAGGGCCCGCTTGGACGTGTGCTTGGGGGTGTCCGCGATGGGCACGCCCACGCGGCGGGAGAGCTTGAGCTTGGGGCCTGTGTATCGAGCCATGCATCCTCCGTCTCCGGGGGACGGTGTCCCTCGGGTGCCATGGGTGAGCCCTGGCGATCCGGCCGGTGGACCGAGGCTTCGGGCCGGCCTTGCTGATCCGGATCCCGCGGGTCCCGAACATCGGGGGCGGGGGGAGACAAGTAAAGGTCGGGGCCCGGACGGGGTCAACCCAGCCGCGCCCCGACCCCTCAATGCACCCGCATCCAGCAGGCCCGGGATGAGCGGGCCGACCGCGAATCCCGGGAAGGCACCGACCCCCACGATCCCCGGACCCACTAGACTCCCGGCGCACCCCCAGGACGAGGGCCCCGGCCTGATGACGATCCAACTCCCCATTCTCGCGTCGGGGACGTGTCAGGGGGGCGGGTACGAGAAGAAGGAGAAGTGCGGGGTGTTTGGCGTGTGGGGGCGCCCGGACGCCGCGGGGCTCACTTACTACGGGCTGTACGCTCAGCAGCACCGCGGTCAGGAGTCGGCGGGGATCTGCGTGAGCGACGGTCGGGCGCTGACGGCGATCACGGGCATGGGGCTGGTGCCCGAGGTCTTCGACCCGGAGACGCTCGAACGCCTTCAGCGGGCGGGCGGGGCGGGGGCGATCGGGCACAACCGCTACTCGACGGCGGGCGGATCGGTCGCGTGCAACGCCCAGCCGCTGCTGGAGAACTACGTGGGCGGTCAGGTGGCGGTGGCGCACAACGGCAACCTGATCAACGCCGAGGCGCTGCGCCTGAATTTCGAGCAGGCGGGTCACCTTTTCCACACGACGAGCGACACCGAGGTGATCATCCACCTGCTGGCCAGCCCGCAGCAGCAGCGTGCGCCGGACCCGCTGGCGGCGGCGCTCCGTCGGCTGCAAGGGGCGTTCAGCCTGGTGTTTCTCTTCCCCGACCGCATCGAGGCGTGCCGCGACCCGTGGGGTTGGCGACCGCTGGTCCTCGGGCGGCTCCCCCACGGGGCGCCCGTCGTCGCGAGCGAGACCGTCTCCCTCGGCGTCATCGGGGCCGAGTTCGAGCGCGAGGTGAGGCCGGGCGAGATCGTGACGCTGCGGGACGGGGGCGTGAGTTCGCGGTGCTTCGCGGAGGCGGCCGAGCGGGCCGCCCACTGCGTGTTCGAGCACGTGTACTTCGCCAACCCCGCCAGCGTGGTGTTCGGTCAGAACGTGCAGGTGGTGCGCGAGCGTCTGGGCGAGAGGCTGGCGGTCGAGGCCCCGGTGAGCGCCGACTACGTGATGCCGATGCCCGACTCGGGGCGATCGGCGGCGACGGGGTACGCCCGGGCGAGCGGGATCCCGTACCGGGAGGGGATCGTGCCCAACCGCTACGTGGGGCGGACGTTCATCAAGCCGACGCAGGACCAGCGGGCCGCCGCCGTGCGCCTCAAGCTCAACATCATCTCGGAGCTGGTGGCCGGGAAGCGGCTGGTGATCGTGGACGACTCGATCGTGCGCGGCACGACGACCAAGGCGAAGATGGACCAGCTCCGCTCGGCGGGGGCCAGGGAGATCCACCTGCGGATCAGCTGCCCGCCCATCAAGCACCCGTGCTACTTCGGCGTGGACTTTGCGACGCGCGACCAGCTCATCGCCAACGGGCGGAGCGTGGAGCAGATCCGCGCCTTCCTGGGCGTGGACAGCCTGCACTACCTGTCGCTGGAGGGGATGCTGGGGTGCGTGAAGCACCCGTCGGCGAGCTACTGCACGGCGTGCTACACGGGCGACTACCGCCTGGACCCGGACCGCCCCGAGACCGGGCTGGTGATCGAGAGCAGCCAGATCAAGATGTTCGGCTGACGCGGCGCGGTCCGCGTGAGTTGCCATGGAACCCGGCGCGCCCGGCGTGCGCACACCACGCGGGAGGCACGATGGGTGTCGCCGGGGAGATTCCGCGGGAGGACGGGTCGACGGCGGGGCGGCTGTCGGCGTGGGCCCGCCGGCCCCGGACGTGCGCGTGGCTCGCGGTGGTCATGGTGTTTGATTTCTTCGTCGTCGCCCGGATGATGTCGTCATCCGCGGGGCGAGTGGCGTCGATTGTTGGTTGTTCGCAGGTCCTGCAGAGCTCGTGCCGAACCCCCAGGACCGTCAGGGGGTGGATCGTCGCGGTCGACGGCGTCGAGGAGGGCGTGCTCCTCTACTCAACGCGGGCGGAGGAACTGGGGATAGCCGACGGCACCGAGGACGCCGGGATCCGGTGCGACGTCTTCTCGCTCCCGCGGACGGATGCGGCGGGGCTTTTCACGCCGGTGTACCGATCGCAGACTCATGACCTTCGCATCACCGAGCGGGGAGGCGGTGCCGTCAGCGCGGAGAGAGCGGCGGCGCGCCGCGCCGCCGTCGTGGCGGCCATGGCCAGGGACCCGGTTTGGGGCTGGCCCGGGTTTGCCGACTGGCGCCGCCGGCTGGCCGCGGGGGACGGGACCAGCGTGTGGATCTCCTGGACCTGCCTCGTCCACGATGCGCTCGCCCTGGCGGGGTGGGTCGTTCTCCTGTGCATCTCGCTCCCCGCGCTCGGGCCGGAGCTCAGGGCGGCACGCCTCGCCCGGATGGACCTCTGCCCGACCTGCTCGTACCCGAGACTCGGCCTGCCGACGGACATCTGCCCTGAGTGCGGCGGGCGGGTCGAGGCGCCCGCGCCCTGAGCCGGGCTCACACGCCGATCGTGTTGATGCCGCAGTCGACGTAGATGGTTTCGCCGGTGACGCCGGCGGAGAGGTCGCTGGCGAGCCAGACGGCGGCGCCGCCCACGTCCTTGCCCTCGACGCCGCGGCGGAGGGGGGCCTTGGTGAGGGCCAGTTCCTCCATCTTGTCGACGCCGCCCACGGCGGAGCTGGCGAGCGTGCGGAGGTATCCGCCCGAGATGATGTTGACGCGGATCTTGAGCCCTCCCAGCTCGGCGGCGAGGTAGCGTGCGGTGCACTCGAGGGCGGCCTTGGCGACGCCCATGACGTTGTACCCCGGCACGACCTTCTGGGCGCCGTAGTAGGACATGGCCATGATCGACCCGCCGCCGGAGCGGGCCATGAGGTCGCGGGCGCGGCGGGCCATGCCCAGGAGCGTGTAGGCGGAGATGTCGATCGCGGCCAGGTAAGCCTGGCGCGGGGTCTGGGCGAACTTGCCGATCGCGAGCCAGTCGCGGTCGGCGTAGGCGATGGAGTGCACCAGGAAGTCGAGGCGGTCGAACGACTGGGCGTAGCGGTCGAAGGCCGCGTCGATGTCCTCGTCCTTGCCCGCGTCCATGGGGACGAGGACGGGGTCGGCGACGCCCAACTCGTCGACGGCGCGGCGGGTGCGTCGTTCGTTCTTCTCGCCGGGGAGGTGGGCGAAGGCGCAGCGGGCGCCCTGGGCGATCAGCCCGTGGGCGATGTGCCAGGCGTAGGAGCGTTCGTTGGCGATCCCGACCACGAGCCCGACCTTCGCGTTGAGCAGCGCCATGTGGGTCCTCCCGAGCGCCCCGCCCGGGGCGCGGGGTCACGAGTCTACGCGGGGGCGGAGGCGATCACCTCCCGCCCGGCGGGGCTAGCATGGCGTGCATGGTGGACCTGAACACCCTCCGGCTCCACGACCTGTACCAGCGGCTCGCCGCGTCGGGCCAGGCGCGTCGGCTCTTCGAACTGGCGCGCGACGAGGACCTCGGCAAGGCGGGCGACGTGACTTCGCAGGCCTGCGTCGGGAAGGTCGAGCCCGGGTCGGCCAAGGTGGTGGCGCGGAGCGGGGGGCACATCGCCGGGCTGGCCGCCATCCCCGAGCTGCTCGCGGCCATGGCCCCGCGGAGCGAGCTTGACGTGCAGGTGCGCGACGGGGAGCACGTCCCGGCGGGGACCGCGGTCGCCGTGCTCAACGGGCCCGTGCACGAGATCCTCGGGGTGGAGCGCACGCTCCTGAACGTTCTGGGTCGGCTCTCGGGCGTGGCGACGCGGACCGCCGAGTTCGTGGAGGCGATGGGGCGCGGGCGCGCCCGGCTGTACGACACGCGGAAGACCACGCCGGGCATGCGCGTGCTGGAGAAGTACGCGGTGCGTTGCGGCGGGGGGTTCCTGCACCGGGTCGGTCTCTTCGACGCCGTGCTCATCAAGGACAACCACGTGACGGGCGTGCGCCCGGAGCGTCTGGGAGACGTGGTCTCCGACGCCGCGCTCCGGGCCCGGATGCTCCACGGCTCGGAGCTGAAGTTCGTCGAGGTCGAGGTGTCGTCGATCGAGCAGCTCCGGGCGGTGCTCGGGGTGGCGCGCACGCGGGGCGAGGAGCGGCGGATCGACATCGTGCTGCTCGACAACATGGGCGTCGGGCAGATCCGACAGGCGGTGGATCTGCGCAACCGCACGGCGCTGGGCGTGGAGCTGGAGGCATCCGGGGGCGTGACGGTGAAGAGCATCGCGGCCATCGCCGCCACGGGCGTGGAGCGGATCTCCACCGGCGCCATCACGCACGGGGCCACGTGGCTGGACGTGGCGCTCGACCGCATCCCGGTCGCGGCGGGCGTCGCCTCGCCGTGACCGCCTCGGACCTTGTCGAGTGGTCGGCCCGCCTCGACGCCCTGCTGGGATCGGGGGGCACGGCGTTCGACCGCGCGGTCGTGCTGGCGGAATGCGAATCGACGCAGGACGAGGCGCGGCGCCTGGCGCGGGGGCGGGGCGGGCTGATCGTGGTCGCCCGCCGCCAGACCCGGGGGCGCGGGAGGCTGGGTCGCGCCTGGGAGCAGGGGGGCAAGGGCGTGGCGGCGACGTTCGTGCTCGACGCCCCGGCGCACGACCCGCGGCTTCTGGCGCTGGTGGCGGGGGTCGCGGCCGCCGACGCCGTCGAGGCCGCGCTGGCAGGGGTCCCCGGCGTCCGCATCGGTCTGCGGTGGCCGAACGACGTGGTCGTGTCCGGCGCGGGTGGGGCCGCCGCCGGCGACCCGCCCAAGATCGCCGGGTGCCTGGTCGAGCGCAAGGACGCCCTGGCGCTGGTGGGCATCGGGATCAACGTGGTGCACGCGCGCGGCGACTTCCCGCCGCAGATCGCCGACCGCTGCGTGTCGCTGGCCATGCTCGGCGCGGCGGTCCGGACCCTCGACACCGTCGAGCGGCTCGTGGTCTCGATGGGGCGTGCGCTCGACCTTGCTCCGCCCGCACTCGTCGAGCGCTGGAGTGCCCGCGACACGCTCGTCGGCACCAGCCGCACCTTCGAGCACGGCGCCCGGCGCTTCACGGGCCGCGTCGTCGCGGTCGACCCCCTGGGCAACCTCAGACTGATCACCGGGTCGGGCCCGATCGACCTGCCCGCGGCGACCACGTCGCTGGTCCCAGTGGTCTAGCCGACCCTCCCCCCCTTCAGGGGAGGGGTGGGGAGTGGCTGGTCGCTCTCGCCTCCCGGGTGGGACGGGCGTCGCGCCTGTCCGGTCGCGAGGCAGGCCCGGCTACACGAGGGCGGCGATGCGCCGGGCCAGGTCGGCCCCGGCGGCTCCGTCGAGCTTGCCCGCCTTCCACGCGATCCCCAGGCCGGTCCCGAGCCCGGCGCGGGCCGACTCGAACCTCGGGATGAGGTGGAAGTGGACGTGCTCGACCGCCTGGTGCGCCAGCCCGCCGTTGTTCTGGAGGAGGTTGTATGCGTTGGCCCCCGTGGCCTTGAGGACGGCCCGGCAGATCCGGGGCAGGACGCGCCCGATCGCCGCCGCCGACTCGTCGCCCAGGGCGTCGAGCGTCGCGGCGGGCTCCTTGGGGATGACCAGCGTGTGCCCCTCTGAGAGCGGGAAGGCGTCGAGGAAGGCGAGTACCTGCCGGTCCTCGTACACCCTGTGGCAGGGGACCTCGCCGCGGATGATCTTCGAGAAGATGGAGTCGGGCATGACGGGAGTGTACGGGTCGGTAGAATCGCGGCGTGACGTCGCTCGCCTCCCCCCGGATCCGCCTGCTCCCGCCCCTGGTGGCCTGCCAGATCGCCGCGGGCGAGGTGGTGGAGCGCCCGGCGTCGGTGGTCAAGGAACTGATCGAGAACGCGCTGGACGCGAGGGCGACGCGGGTCGTTGTCGAGCTGGAGCAGGGGGGCATCGAGCTGGTCCGCGTGAGCGACGACGGACGTGGAATGCCCGCGGAGGACCTGCCCCTGGCCCTGGCCGCGCACGCCACGAGCAAGATCGCCTCCGTCGCCGACCTGGACCGCATCGGGACGCTGGGGTTCCGCGGCGAGGCCCTGGCGTCGATCGCCTCCGTCTCGCGGCTCTCGATCCGCTCGCGGGCCGGCGAGGGTGCGGGCGAGGTGTCGAGCGAGGGGGGCATGGTGGGCGAGGTCCGCCCCGCGTCGGGCCCGGGGGGCACGAGCGTCACGGTGCGCAACCTGTTCTTCAACACCCCGGCGAGGCGGAAGTTCCTGCGCACGCCTGCGACCGAGCAGGACCGCTGCGTCGACGCGGTTCGGGCCCTGGCCATGTCGCACCCGCTGGTCGGGTTTCGGGCGACGGTGGACGGTCGGGCGGTGATCGACCTCCCTGCGGACCAGACCCCCCACGACCGCGCCCTGGCCGTGCTGGGCGCGGAGCTCAAGGACCAGCTGGTGGAGGTGCACGCGGACCGGTACGACGACGCGCGGGGGCTGACGCTGTGGGGGCTGGCGGGGCTGCCGTCGATCGCGCGGGCCAGCGCCCGGGTGCAGCACGTGTTCGTGAACGGTCGGGCGGTGCGCGACCGCACGATCCAGCACGCGATCGCCGAGGCCTACCGCGGGCTGATCGAGCCCGGGCGGTACGCGACGGTCGTCGTCATGATCGAGATGAGCCCCGAGGGGGTCGACGTGAACGTGCACCCGCAGAAGGCGGAGGTGCGCTTCCGCGACTCGGGGCTGGTCCACTCGACGGTGCTGGGGGCGCTCCGGCGGGCGCTGCACCAGGCCGACTTGACGCCCCGCGTCGGGCACCTCAGGCCGGGCGTGCGCCCGGGGTCCCCCGTCGAGGTGCTGCCGCCGCCGGACCCGGCCGCGGCGGGCAGGGCCGCGACCGCATTCGTGGACTTCTTCACGGGGAACGTCCCGAGGCAGAGCGGGGGGCGCTTCGACTACGACGCGATCCGGTCGGCGGTGGAGGGGGGCGAGGCGCCCGCCGCGCCCGAGCCGACGCTCCCGGCGCCCGCGCCGAGCCACCTGCAGGTGCACAACAGCTACGTGATCACGCAGGACGAGCAGGGCGTGGTGATCATCGACCAGCACGCGCTGCACGAGCGCGTCATGTTCGAGTACCTGGTCGCCCGCATCGCCCAGTCGCCCCTGGAGAGCCAGCGCCTGCTCACCCCGGCCCTGATCGACCTGGAGCCGGCGGTGCTGGCGCGCCTGCCCGAGATCGAGCCGATCCTGGGACGCATCGGCGTGGAGGCCCAGCCCATGGGCCCGCGCACGCTCGGGGTCCACGCCTTCCCGACCTTCCTTTTCGACCGGGGGGTCGAGCCCGACGAGTTCGTCCGCGACTTGCTCGCCAAGGCCGAGGGCGGCGAGCTGGGCGGCGGCGAGGACGCCCTCCGCGAGGTGCTCGACATGATGGCCTGCAAGGCCGCGGTCAAGGCGGGCGACCACCTCTCCGGGCCGGAGCTTTCCGAGCTGGTCAAGCTCCGCGAGTCGGTGGAGCGGTCCAGCAACTGCCCGCACGGGCGCCCCACGAGCGTGCGCCTGACCATCCGCGAACTGGAGCGCCTGTTCGGGCGGGCGTGAAGGGCCCGCGCTCAGGTCTTGAGCACGCGCCGGATGAGCAGCCCGCCGCCGAGGACGATGGCAACAGCGGGCGGGAGCAGCCAGGCGTAGATCGACGGGAACTCGATGTCGCACCGGAGCCAAATGGCGGCGAGGATGGCGGTGATGCCGGTGTTGGCGACCGCGGCGACCCAGGCGAGGTACACCAGGGCCATGATCGGGCCCAGGAGGAGGGCCGGGCCCAGGCGACGGGCCTCCGGGATCGGCTGCGTGCGCCACACCGCGAAGACGCCCGTCGCGGCCATGCACGCCGCGAGCGTCGCCAGGATCACGAGCGGCGACCCGCCGACGAACCGCCACGCGATGATCCCCGCGAACAGCCCAATCCCGGGCGACGCGAAGAACACCGCCCTGAACTTCCCCTCGCGCAGCACGCGACCGGCGGCGGCGGTGGCGCGGGACGCCGGGCCCGTGTCCTTTCCGCACTCCGGGCACGTGCCGTGACGGGCGATCCCCGACAACTCGTACAGGCACCACGGGCAGCGGAGGTCCAGCTCGGGCTCGGCGGGCGGAGGCATCCGCGGGAATGTACCGCGGCGGGCCGGGTCCGGTTGCGGTCTCCCGCCCCCGGGGCAGCGGCGGCGTCAGAAGCGCGACGCCGGGGCGGGCAGCGCGATCGCGACGCCGCCCTGGAGGACGATCGCGTGGGCGATGCCGAGGCCGGGCGCGACGGGCCCGGGCTCGCCTCGGTAGCGGCGGAGGCCCAAGGCCTGCCCGAGCCGCACCATTCCGAACGCGGGCACCGCCGCCAGGAGCGATCCGACGACCAGCGCGGCGGGGACGGGCGGGAGGAACGGCAGATCGACGACCACCGCGGCGAGGTGGATGATCGTGCCGGCCGGGAGCGGGGCGAGCACGTTGATGACCGCCGCGCGCCTGAAGCGGCGGCGGAGGCGGGGCTCGCGGAGCGGGACGGCGCGGTCCCACAATCGCCCGCACTCGGGGCAGCGGACCCGCGGTCCTCCGCCCTCGTGCGGGTAGCCGCATCCGAGGCAGTGCAAGGCCCGCGCTCCGGTCAGGCGTTGTCGAGCAGGTCGACGCTCTGGAACTTCCTGCCCTCGAGCATCTCGAGGCTGGCCCCGCCCCCGGTGGAGACGTGGCTGAAGCCCGAGGCGAGGTTGAACTTCTCGACGGCGGCGGCGGAGTCCCCCCCGCCCACGATGGTGGTGGCGCCGGCGGCGGTGGCCTCGGCCATGGCCTTGGCCAGCCCGCGCGTCCCGGCGGCGAACGGGCCCCACTCGAACACGCCCATGGGCCCGTTCCAGACGACGGTCCGGCCCTTCTTCACGGCGAGGGCGTAGCGGGTCTGGGTCTTGGGCCCGATGTCCAGCCCCATGGAGCCGTCCTTGATGTTCTCGTCGAAGACCTGGATGTCCCCCGCGTCCTCGGCGAACTGCGTCGAGCAGACGTGATCGACGGGGAGGAGGAGCTCGCACCTGGCCCGGGCCGCGGCTTCGAGGATGCGCTTGGCATCGCTCAGGCGGTCGGTTTCGACCCGGCTGGTCCCGACGCGGCGCCCGAGGGCCGCCAGGAACGTGTACGCCATGGCGCCGCCCACGAGGATCGTGTCGGCCTTGGTGAGCAGGTGCTCGATCGCCGCCATCTTGTCGGAGACCTTGGCGCCGCCCAGCACCACCACGAAGGGCCTGGCGGGGCTGGCGAGGGCGTCGGAAAGGAACCGGATCTCCTTCTCGACCAGGAACCCGGAGACGCGGGGCTTGCCGGCCAGCGCGGTCGGGACCGCCACCATCGAGGCGTCGGGGCGGTGGCAGGTGCCGAAGGCGTCGTTCACGTACACGTCCGCGTAGGCCGCGAGCCTGGCGGCGAAGCCCGCGTCGCCCTTCTTCTCGCCCTTGTGGAAGCGCAGGTTCTCCAGCAGCAGCACGTCGCCGTTCTTCATCGCGGCGACGGCGGCGGCGGCCTTGTCGTCCACGCAATCCGTCGAGGGGAACCCGACCGGCTTGCCCAGCAGGTGCGCGAGCCGCTCGGCGCAGGGCTTGAGCGAGTCCTCGGCGGAGTAGCCCGTGCCCTCGGGGCGCCCCAGGTGGGACATGAGGATGGCCCGCCCGCCCCGGTCGATCACGCCGCGGATCGTGGGAAGGGCGGCCTGGATTCGGCGGTCGTCGGTGATGGCGCCGCCCTCGATGGGCACGTTGAAGTCGACGCGGATCAGGACGCGCTTGCCCGCGACGTCGGCCTTCGCGATGTTCTTCTTCGGCATGAACGACCTCCACGGACGCCCTCGGGCGGGCGTCGCGATTCACGGTAGGGCGGGACCGGTCCGTCGGGGAGACTTCCTCCGCACGCCGAGGCCGGGTCTTCGAAGCCTCGGATGGACGCGCGCCCGCGACGCCCTGGGCGCGACGGGGGGCGCGCGAGTCAGCGCCCGAGGCCCCGCGGGCTCGCCCTCGGCGTGCGTCAGGAGCCCAGGATCTTCCCGAAGCGGGCGCGGAGCTTGCCGGCGCCGTCGCTCTGGAGCTGCTCGCGGAGGCGGCGGAGGCTGGTGGCGATCGAGGCGTCGACGAGCTGGTCGCCCAGGCGGAACTTGACGCCCCCGATCATGCCCGCGTCGACGTAGGGGTGGAGCACGACGTCGCGCCCCAGGGTCTGGCCCAGGCGCGAGCGGAGGGCCGCGATGGCGTCGGGGGCGAGGGGCTCGGCGGTGAAGACGTCGACCTCGACGCGACCGAAGCGGTGCTGGCAGACGGCGTCGTAGGCCGCCACGATCGCGGGGAGCTGCCCGAGTCGGTCCTTCTCGTTGAGGATCTGGAGGAACCGGACCACCAGGTCGTCGGCGCGGCCCTTGAAGATGCGGTCGAGGGAGGCGGCGCGGCGGTCGGTGGCGACCACGCGCGAGGCGATGAACTCGCCGAAACGCGCGTCGGACCGCGCCAGCTCGAGGATGTCCTCGAGCTGGCCCAGGATCGACTCCGCGTGCGCCTGCCCGCCCTTGCCCATGGCCAGGTCGAAGAGGCTGGTGGCGTAGGTGGTGGCGAGGGCGTCGGGCTTGGCTTCGGTGAGGGGCATCGTGCGCTCCGTTGGCTCAGTTGCGGGCGCCGGCGAGCTGGGCGAGCGATTCTTCGATCAGCCTCTTCTGGTCGCCGGCCCCGACCTCGCGGCGGAGGATCCTGGAGGCGGCGGCCGCGGCCAGCTCGGCGGTCTGGGTGTAGATGTCGCTGAGGGCGGCGCGGCGTGCGGCGTCGATGTCCGCCATGGCCTTGGCGCGGAGCTCGGCCAGGTCCGCGTCCATCTGCTGCTTGCGGGCCGCGACCTCCGCCTGCTGCTGGGCCTTGGCCTGCTCGAGCATCCGCTGGGCCTCGGCCCGGGCCTGGGCCAGGCTCTGCTGGTACTGCTCCAGCGCGTCCCTGGCCTGCGTGCGGGCCATCTCCGCCGCCTCGATCTCCTCGCGGATCTTGTTCTCGCGGTCCTTGAGGCCCTTGACGATCTTGGGCCAGACCTTGAGGCTGAGGATGGCGAAGACGGCGACGAAGACCACCAGGGCCGTGACCAGGGGCGTGATCCCCTGTTCCGCGCTGGGGAGCACGCTGGGCTCTTCGTGCCCGCCCCCGCCGCCCGCGAGGCACAGGGGCGCGAGCATGAAGGGCGTGGCCAGACCGAGGAATCGAGGGATCGTCATGGGGGCCTCTCGGGGAGCGGGGGGGTGTTCCGCGGGTGCGTTCGGACAAGCCTCGGCGGGGGCTGTCGCTCCCGCCGGGGTGTGGGTTACTTGACGAAGCCGACCAGCAGGCCGACGACGACCGCGAAGAGCGTGGCGCCTTCGATGAGGGCCGCGGCCAGGATCATGTTGGTGCCGATGGGGCCGACGGCCTCGGGCTGTCGGGCGATGGACTCCACGGCGCCCTTGCCGACCAGGCCGATGCCGATCCCGCCCCCGACGATGGCCAGCCCGGCGCCGACGGCGGCCAGGCCCTGGCCGACGGTGACCCCGGCGGCGGCGGCCTCGCCCGCGCCGCCCTGGGCCAGCGCGGCGGCGGGGGCGGCCAGGGCGAGCGCCCCGGCGGCCAACACGGACTTCTTCAGAATGTTCGACATGGTGTTGCCTTCTCCGATGGATTCACGAGTCTCGGATCGATGCCGGGACATCCCGGCGGCCCGTCATTCACGCCGGCCCCGCCCGGGGGCCTGGGCACGCGCTAGTGCGCGTGGGCGTGCTCGTGGCCGATCTCGCCATGGTGCTCGTGCTCGCCATGGTGAGCAAGTTGTGCGATGAACACGGTGGTCAGGAACATGAACACGAACGCCTGGAGCAGCGCCACGAAGAGCTCGAGGAAGTAGACGCCGACCGCGGCGACCCCGGACACCAGCGTGATGGCGTACCCCAGCCCGCCCAGCTTGGCCCCCATGCCCGCGAACATGAAGAGCGTGGCGACGAGGATGTGCCCGGCGGTCATGTTGGCGAAGAGACGGATGGCCAGCGCCACGGGCTTGATGATCGTGCCGATGATCTCGATGGGGACCATCAGGGGCCAGAGGTACGTCGGCGTGCCGGCGGTGAGGTGCTTGAGGTAGCCCAGCGGCCCGAGCTGCATGACCCCGGCGATGTTGATCACCAGGGCCGCGATCAGGGCGAGCAGGCCCGTCACGTAGATGTTGGACGTGGCGGTGCCGCCGAGCCACGCGCTGTGAGAGGCCCGGAGCTCGGCGCTGGCCAGGTGCTGCGCGTCCAGGAGGGGGACCAGCCCGAGCAGGTTGTTGAACAGGATGAAGAAGAAGAGCGTCCAAAGGAAGGGCATGAAGCGGTCGGTGCGTTCGCCCAGGAGCGGGCGGCAGGTCTGCTCGCGGAGGTACACGCACATCACCTCGAGCGCGTGCGCGAACGGGTTGGTCGTGACGTAGGCCTCGGCGCCCCTGGCGGGGTCGCCCGTCCGGATGCGCGCCGCCGCCCACCACATCACCAGCACCGTGAGCAGCCCGGCCAGGATCAGCGTGTTGGCGTGCATCGACCAGGCCCACCCGATGGGCGTGGGGTGGTTGAGCGTGTGGGGCACGGGGTTGACGGAGGCGAGGACGGTCAGGTCGAACATGGGAGCGGTTTCACCCTTGTGCGGCCGGCGGGCTGTCGCCGCGCGCCGCGCTGTGCCTGCGGATCGTCGAACGCACCAGCGCCGTCTCCAGCGCCAGCATGCCCAGGGCCGTGATCAGGAACGAGACCCAGAAGGGCACGCCCGCCATCGCTTGCCCGGTCACCGCGGGCAGCGCGAAGTACACGCCCACCGCGAGAAGGAGGGCGGCGAGCATGCGCACGGACGAGCACGCCATGACGTAGAGGCCCAGGTGCTGCGGGGGCTTGGATCGGGCGGCGGCGAGGACCGCGATCCCCGCCCACGCCGCCAACACCACGCACGCTGCCCCCAACGCCGCGTCGCGAGCCCCGGCGGTGGACAACGCCAAGCCGATGGTGGCGGCGGTGGCGGCCAGCGCCAAGCCCTTGCACGCGCCCAGGACCCGCTCGGGGAGCCTGGCGTCGGGCAGCTTGAGCGAGGGCTGGGCGGGCATGGCGATCATCGAGGGAGTCGGTCCCTGAGCCCGGAGGAGCGACCGCTCGGCGTCGTCGACGCCATCGCCGGGCCGGTTCCCCTGGGGAGGCCAAGGGTAGGTGCCGAGTGCGGGAGAGGCGAGCCCGACGGGGCCGGGCCGCCGTGGCGTCAGCGGGCCGGCGGCTTGGGGTTGAGCCTCCTGGCCTCTCGCAGGAACCCGACAAAGCCGCCGACGAGACCCATACCAACCCCGATCAGCAGGAACAGGGGCGACGTCTTGAGCCAGCGGTCGAGGACGTACCCGATCAGGGAGAAGCCGATGACGGCGGCGGCGAAGTTGGTCCCGATGACAAACACGCGACCCCACTGCCCCATCATGTCGGGGCGGACGGGCTGGGGCTGCCCGACGCGGGGGTCGGCCCTGGGGGTGGGGCGGAGGAGCAGTTCGGGGATGTCGGGGGGCGTCGGCAGCTCGGGGAGGGTGTGGTCGTCCCCGGGACGCGCCCGCTCGTCGCCGGTGGTGGGATCGTCGGGGTGGCCCATCGGTGCTACTTGAGGAAGCGGAGCGCGTGGGCCCGGGCCGCGGCGATCGCGGGCTTGATCCGGGAGGCGTCGGTGCCCCCGCCCTGGGCCTGGTCGGGCTTGCCGCCGCCCTTCCCGCCGCAGGCGGCGGTTGCCTCGCGGACCCAGTCGCCGGCCTTGAGGCCGGACTGGATCATGACGTCCGGAACGGCGGCGGCGACCGAGAGCTTCGACGCGGGGCCCTCGGGCTGCTCGACGGAGAAGAGCATGACGGCGGCGCGGGGGCAGGCCTGGCGGACGGCCAGAACGGCGGCTTGCAGCGCGGCGCGGTCGTCGCCCGCGGGCACGACGTTGACAATGACCTCGTCGGCGGACGTCAGCGACGACTGCGCGATGGTGCGGGCGGCGGCGACGGCGGCGTCGCGGGCGGCGGCCTGCTGCTGCTTCTGGAACTGGCGGGCCCGCTCCTGGAGGCCAGACAGGTCCGCGCGAAGCTGCGACCGCCGCGACATCGGCATGGGGAACTGATCGATCGCCTGCGCGACCGCGTGGGCCTCGGCCACGAGGGCGTCGGGGGCCATGAACTCGGCGGCGTGGATCCGCCGGGCGATCCCGTCGGCGGCCCTGTTCGCCGCCTCCGCCGCCACGCCCGTGACCATCCCGACGCGCCGGACGCCCTTGGCGATGGCCTCCTCGGAGAGGACGGCGACGGCGCCGATGCGCCCGGTGCTCGGGGCGTGGGTCCCGCCGCAGAGTTCGATGGAGAGCTCGCGCCACGCGGGATTCGCGGGGGACCCGAGGAGGTCGGATACGGGCTGGCCGATGGCGACGACGCGGACGGGGTCGGGGTAGGCCTCGCCGAAGACCGCGCGGACGCCGTGGATCGACCGGGCCTTGGGCAGGTCCGTCAGTTGGGAGTAGACGGTGAGGTCCCGGTTCACCTGGTCGCGCATGACCGCCTCGATGCGGGCGATCTCGTCGGCGGTGACGGGCCCGGGGTGGGAGAAGTCGAAGCGGGCGCGATCCGGGTCCACCATGGAGCCCTTCTGGTGCACCTCGTCGCCCAGGACCGTGCGGAGCGCGAGGTTGAGCAGGTGGGTCGCGGTGTGGTTGTTCTCGATGGGCGTCCGCCGGGCGTGGTCGACGTGGGCCATGACGCGCTCGCCCACCTTGATCTCGCCCCGCAGCAGGTGCCCGACGTGGAGGACGTAGCCGCCGAAGGCGCGGCAGTCCTCGACCTTGAACTCGGCGTGCTGGGCGCCCTCGGCGCGCCCGTCGGAGATCAGCATGAGCCGCCCGTGGTCGCCCACCTGCCCGCCCATCTCGGCGTAGAAGTTGGTCTTGTCCAGCACGACGCCGATGAGCGTGTTGCCCCGGGTGTTGGTCCGCACGTGGTTGTCGAAGTTGGCGCCGTTCCAGATGGCCTCGACCTTGGCGGAGATGTTCCGCGACTCGAACTTGTCGTAGTCGTGGGTGGGGGCCACGCCCATCTTGTTCAGGCGCGCGATGGCGTCGGCGTCGAGGGCCAGCGTCTCGCCCGGGCCCTTGGCGCCCGAGGCCCGGCTGAGCTCCTCGGCCCTGGCACGCTCCGCCTCGTACCCCTCCATGTCCACCGCCAGCCCGCGCTCCTGGGCCATGAGCGCCGTCAGGTCGATGGGGAACCCGAAGGTGTCGTACAGCTTGAAGGCGTCGGCGCCCGCGATGCGCCCGCCGGCGCTCGCCGACGCCACCTGCTCGAAGAGCCTGATGCCGCGGTCGAGCGTGCGCCCGAAGCTCTCCTCCTCCGAGCGCACGATCTCGACGATGCGCTCGGGCTTCTCGCCCAGCTCCGGGAAGGCGTCGCCCATGTGCTCGACGACGACGGGGACGAGCTGGGAGAGGAGGCCGGGCGGGGCGTTGAGAAGCTGGCGGGCGAATCGCGAGGCGCGCCGCAGGACGCGGCGGACGACGTAGCCGCGCCCCACGTTGCTGGGCGTGCCGCCGTCGTTGATCGCGAACGTGAGCATGCGCACGTGGTCGGCGATGACGCGGTAGGCGGTGTCGACCTGGGCGTCCTTGCCTCCGCCCAGCCGGCCCCCGTACCGCGGGGCCCTGGTGAGGCGTTCGATGGCCACGAAGATGGGCGCGAAGACGTCGGTGTCGTAGTTGCTGCGCACGTTCTGGAGCACGCTGACCAGGCGCTCCAGCCCCATGCCGGTGTCGACGTGGCGGGCGGGGAGGGGCCTGAGCCCGCCGGACTCATCGCGGTTGAACTGGATGAAGACGTGGTTCCAGATCTCGAGGACGTCGGGGTCGCCCGTGTTGACCAGCCCGCCCGCGTCGCGCTCGCCCAGGCGGTCGTAGTGGATCTCCGAGCACGGGCCGCAGGGCCCCGTCTCGCCCATCTCCCAGAAGTTGTCCTTCATGGTGCCGGGCAGGACGTGACCCCGGGGCAGGAGGGCCTCCCACAGGGCCTTGGATTCCAGGTCGGGCTCCAGGCCCGCGGCGGGCTCGCCCCCGAAGTACGTCGCGTAGAGGCGGTTGGGGTCGATGCCGAAGACCTTGACCAGCAGCTCGAAGCCCCAGGCGATCGACTCCGGCTTGAAGTAGTCGCCGAAGGACCAGTTCCCGAGCATCTCGAAGAAGGTGTGGTGGTAGGTGTCGCGCCCCACGTCCTCAAGGTCGTTGTGCTTGCCGCCGGCGCGGATGCACTTCTGGCTGTTGACGGCCCGCTTCAGGCCGAAGAGCGGGCTCCCCGGCGCGACGCTCCCCAGGAACAGGGGCTTGAACTGGTTCATCCCGGCGTTGGTGAAGAGGAGCGTGGGGTCGTCGTGGGGGACGACGGGGTTGGCGGGGACGAAGACGTGCCCCTGCGCGGCGGACGGCTTGCCCTTGAAGAAGTCGATGAACGTGCGCCGGATGTCGCGGGAGGAGAGGGTCAACGCGGGCTTCTCCGTGGGAAGGAGAGGGTAGCCGCGGGGCCGGCGGGGCTCGGACTCGGCGGGGGTTGCCCGGGCCCGGGGGCATGCCTACGCTTCTCCCGATTCTCTGCTCCGGTCCCCGGCCGCGTCGGTCGAGTCCCGTCAGGTTTCCCGACGCTTTGGCCGCCCGAGCAAGCACCGGTTTCAGTTCACGTTTCGGGCAGATAGGAAGCTTTATGAAGCTTTACGTTGGCAATCTCTCCTTCAACACGTCCGAGTCGCAGCTCCGCGAGCTCTTCGCCGCCCACGGCGAGGTCTCGTCGGCGTCGCTCGTCATGGACCGCGAGACCGGCCGCCCCCGCGGCTTCGGCTTCGTCGAGTTCCCCAACGACGAGCACGCCCGGGCCGCCATCACCGCCCTCAACGGCAAGAACGTTGACGGGCGCGACCTCACCGTCAACGAGGCCAAGCCCCGCGAGGGCGGCTCCCGCGGTGGGTTCGGCGGTCCGAAGCGCAGCGGCGGCGGCGGCGGCGGGTTCGGAGGCGGGAAGCGCGGCGGCGGCTGGTAAGCCACCCCGCATCATCCGATCGCTGATCGGGGGAGGCCGACACACGTCGGCCTCCCCTTTTTCTACGCCCCGGGGGTGGCACGCATCCCGCCCCGGGGAAGCATGGGGCCCGCCCCCAGCGCCGTTCGAGCGCATGCTTCCTCAAGGCAGGAAGCATGTCACCCCCCTCACCGGCGCGCCGCCCGGAGCATGCCCGGCGTGGAAGGCGTGCCGCCCCGGTGGCGCGAGTCGGAAGTCCGTGGACGGAGCGCTCCGGGTGCCACGGGTCATCGGGCGCTTCGCCCGTGACCCGTGCGGCTGTTCGAGGCCGGTCCGGAGGCCGGCACGGGCGAGCCGCCGGGCGGCTCGCCCGTGGCGCCCGGCGTGCCACGACTGTTCGGCTTGGCGAACAGTCGTGCTCTCCCCGCCGGCACGACTGTGCCCCACCGGCACGACTGTGCCCCGAGCGGCACAGTCGTGGCACCCGGCACGACGAGTGGTGTGTGTCGGAAGTCCGCGGACGGAGCGCTCCGGGTGCCACGGGTCATCGGGCGCTTCGCCCGTGACCCGTGCGGCTGTTCGAGGCCCATCCTGACGGCGGCACGGGCGATCCGCCGGGCGGCTCGCCCGTGGCGCCCGGCGTGCCACGACTGTTCGGCTTGGCGAACAGTCGTGCTCTCCCCGCCGGCACGACTGTGCCCCACCGGCACGACTGTGCCCCGAGCGGCACAGTCGTGGCACCCGGCACGACGAGTGGTGTGTGTCGGAAGTCCGTGGACGGAGCGCTCCGGGTGCCACGGGTCATCGGGCGCTTCGCCCGTGACCCGTGCGGCTGTTCGAGGCCCGTCCGGAGGCCGGCACGGGCGATCCGCAAGGCGGATCGCCCGTGGCACCCGCGGCGTCCGCCGGCGCCTTGGTGCGCATTCTTCCGACTCGCATCACTAGCGTGCGAACTCGATGGCCCGGGTCTCGCGCAGGACCGTGACGCGGATCTCGCCGGGGAAGGTCATCTCCTGGCTCACGCGCCGGGCGATCTGGTGCGCGATCAGGTACGCCTCGTCGTCGTCGACGTTTGCGGCGTCGATCATGACGCGCACCTCGCGTCCGGCCTGGATCGCGTACGCCTCCGTCACGCCCCGGAACGAGAGCGCGATGTCCTGCAGCTCGTTGAGGCGCTGGACGTACTTCTCCATGCTCTCGCGCCGGGCGCCTGGGCGGGCGCTGCTGACGGCGTCGGCGGCCATCACGATGGGCGTGTAGAAGCTCGTGGACGGGATGTCGGCGTGGTGCCCGCCGATGGCGTTGAGCACCGGCTCCTTCTCCCCGAGTTGGCGGGCGAAGTCCATGCCGATCTTGGGGTGCCCGCCCTCCATCTCGTGGTCCATGGCCTTGCCGATGTCGTGCAGGAACCCGCAGCGCCGGGCCACGGCCCCGTCCAGCCCGAGCTGGTCGGCGATGATCTGGCACAGGAACGCCACCTCGACCGAGTGCCGCAGCACGTTCTGTCCGTAGCTGGTGCGGTAGTGCAGCTTGCCCATGGCCTCCACCACCTTGGGGTGCACGCCCCGGAGGTTCACCTCCAGCACCGCGTCCTTGCCCGCCTTGAGCACCTTCTCGTCGATCTCGCCCCGCACCTTCTCGACGACCTCCTCGATGCGCGAGGGGTGGACGCGCCCGTCGGCCACGAGGCGCTCCAGCGATTCGACGGCGACGGCCTGGCGGATCTTGTCGAAGCACGAGACGACGATGACGCCCGGGGTGTCGTCGACGATGATGTCCACGCCCGTGGCCTTCTCGATGGCCCGGATGTTGCGCCCCTCGCGCCCGATGATCCGCCCCTTGATGTCGTCGGAGGGGATGGCGACGGTGCGGACGGTGGATTCGCTGGACACCTCCGTCGCCGTGCGCTGGATCGCGTTCAGCACGATCTCCCGCGCCTTGTTCCGCGCGTCCAGCTCGGCCTGCCCGATGATCTGGCGGGTCAGCTTGCCGGCCTCCTGGCGGGTGTCGTCCTCGATGCGGCTGAGCAGGAGCTCGCGGGCCTGGTCGCGGGAGAGCCCTGCCAACTGGTGAAGCTTCTCCTTCTGCTCGTCGATCACGCGGGCCAGTTCGGCATCCTTCTGGCCCAGCCGCTCCTCGCGGGCCCGGAACCCCTCGGCCTGCTTGGCGAGGGTCTGGTCCTTGAGCTGAAGGGCCTCCTCCTTGCGCTCGAAGATGTCCTCGCGCTTGGCCAGGCGGCGCTCGACCTCGCGGAGCTCGGCCCGCTCCTTCTCGATCTCGGCCTCGGCGGCCTTGCGGCTTTCGAGGAGGGCCCGTTCGGCGTCGAGGCGGGCCTTCTCGGCCGCGGCCCGGGCGTCGGCCTCGGCGCGCGTCTTGATCTGCTCCGCCTCGGTCCTCGCGGCGCCGATGGTGCGCGAGCCCACCAGGCGGTACAGCACGACCCCGGCGCCAGCCCCGACGATCAGGGCCGCGGACGCGACCCCCACGGCCAACGCGTCGGCGACGCCGACGACGGTCGAGAAGTCAAGCATGATGCGCACACCCTCAGCGTTTCGCCGCGGGACCGGCCCCGGCCCGCCCCACCCCGAACGAACCAGGAAGACGTGCCGCTTGTCGCGGCGGCCTCGGGTTCGGGCAAGGTGGGTCTGACCACGGCTCGTGCTCCCTGGCGTCGAGGTGTCGGCGCGCGTCCTGCCGCCGCCGCACTCGTGGGTTCATGGGACACCGGTCGCGCCGCGATCAAGCCGATGCGCGACCACTCACCGAACTGACGGAACACCCCCCCCGGGGACGGCGGCGCCCCGCCGGGTTGATGTTAGGGGCGCCTCAGGGCGTCCGTCCGACCCCGCCCCGCAAGGCTACAACTGGCGTCGGGTTCGGACCGATGTGATTGGTTCGCCCCCTTCCGGGACCCGCCAGGAGCGCCGATGACGCCGAACCGCCTCTTCCGATCGCCGTGCCCGCTGCTCGCCGTCCTGTTGCTGCTCACCGGTTGCCAGAGCCTGGGTCTGCACCGATCGGTGCCGATCGCGGGGATGGTGGGTCCGGTCGACCCGGCGACGCCGCTGGGGGTGGACGTGCAGAACCGGATGGGGACCGTCCGGGTGGTGGTGGAGCCGAAGCTCAAGGCGCCGATGGTCCGGGCGGTGCGCATTGCCCCGGGCGACGAGCGGACGCGGCGTGGCAAGCGGGCGGCGCCGGCGCCCGGCCCGGTGGATTCGGTGGCGGCGGCGCAACTGGTGACGGCCGACGGGCGGGCGGTCCTGCGGGTCCTGGCCGACCAGCCCTTCGAGGACTACGCCGACTGGGCGACGCAGATCGAGGTCCGCCTGCCGCGGTGCAACGGCGTCCGCGTGCGCAACACCGGCGGGCCCGTGGAGCTGGTCAACGTGGAGGGCGCGATCGACGTGGACAACGGGGCGGGCAACGGACCCGGCGGGCACGTCACGCTGACGACCGACCGAGCGATCTCCGATCCCGTGTTGCTCAACACGCCGCGGGGCGACGTCCGTGCCGTCTTCGGGCACGGGTCGGCGCTCGCCGTGGACGCCCAGACGCAGTACGGAACGGTCAGCGTCGATGCCAGCCGCCAGGTCATCGACGGGGCCCTGACGCAGCGGCTGCGGTGGCAGGGGGCCGTGAACGGCGGCGGAGCGCCCGCGCGCCTTTCGACGGGCCTCGGCGGCGTCTGGATCGACTTCCAGGCGAAGCCTCGCGGTCGGCGCTCGCCGGCCTGACGCCGGGCACCGGGATCGCGGGGCCGGTCTCGGTGGCAAGGGGGTCAGGCGGTGAAGGACGACCCGCAGCCGCAGGTGCTGGTGGCATTGGGGTTCTGGAAGACGAAGCCCCTTCCCATGATCTCGTCGCGGAAGTCGATGGTGGTGCCGCGGAGGTAGAGCAGGCTCTTGGGGTCGCAGATGATCTTGACGCCGTGCTGCTCGAACTCCTCGTCGGTGGGCTTCTGGGTCTCGGTGAGGTCGAGGAGGTAGCTGAAGCCGGAGCACCCGCCGCCCTTGACGCCGACGCGGAGGCGGACCTTGTGGGGGTCCAGCTCCTGCTGCTGGATGATGGCCTTGACCTCGCGTGCGGCGTTGGGGGTGAGGATGACCGTGGCATCGGCGGTCTGGTCGGCGGCGGTGGTTGGGGTCGAGGTCATGGGGCTTGCTCCGTCTTGGCGTCGGCGGGTTGCCGGGTCGGCAGGCCATTCTTGGCCCGGTAGTCGCTGATCGCCGCGTGGATGGCGTCCTCGGCGAGGACCGAACAGTGGATCTTGACGGGGGGGAGCTGGAGCTCCTGGACGATGTCGGTGTTCTTGATGTCCATGGCCTGGTCGACGGTGCGTCCCTTGAGCCACTCGGTGGCGAGGCTGGAGGAGGCGATGGCCGACCCGCAGCCGAAGGTCTTGAAGCGGGCGTCCTCGATTCTACCGGTCGACGGGTCGACCTTGATCTGGAGCTGCATGACGTCGCCGCACTCGGGGGCGCCGACGAGGCCGACGCCCACGTCCTTGCGGGCCTTGACCTGGGCCTGGGTGCCGAAGTTGCCGACGTTGCGCGGATGCTCGTAGTGCTCGATGATCTTGGGGCCGTATGCCATGCTGAATCCTCCGATGGGCCGGGCGCCCTTCCCGTCAGTGCTGTCCCCACACGACTTTCGACAGGTCGATGCCCTCGTTGTGCATGTCGTAGAGCGGCGAGAGCGAGCGGAGCTTCTGGACCGACTCGACGATGCGCTCGGCGGCGTAGTCCACTTCCTCCCGCGTCGTCCAGCGCCCCAGCGACAGGCGGAGCGAGCTGTGGGCCAGCTCGTCCCCCACGCCCAGGGTCTTGAGGACGTAGCTGGGCTCGAGGCTGGCGCTGGTGCACGCCGAGCCGGAGGAGCAGGCGATCTCCTTGACCGCCATCATCAGGCTCTCGCCCTCGACGAAGCCGAAGGAGATGTTCGTGATGTGGGGCAGGCGCTTCTCCGCGTGCCCGTTGACCTGGGTGCTGCCCAGCTTGCCGGTGACGGCGGACTCGAGGCGTCGGCGGAGGGCCAGCAGGCGCTGGGCGTCGGCGTCCATCTCGGCGCGGGCGATCTGGGCGGCCTTGCCGAGCCCGACGATTCCCGTGACGTTGAGCGTGCCGGAGCGGAAGCCGCGCTCCTGCCCCCCGCCGTCGACCAGGGCCTGGAGGCGGACGCGGGGCTTGCGCCGGCGGACGTAGAGGGCGCCGACGCCCTTGGGCCCGTAGATCTTGTGCCCGCTCATGGAGAGGAGGTCGACCTGGTCCTTCTCGACGTCGACGGGCATCTTGCCGGCCCACTGGGTGGCGTCGGTGTGGAACACCGCGCCCCGCTCGTGGCACAGGGCGCCGATCCGCGGGACCTCGTTGACCGTGCCGATCTCGTTGTTGGCCCACATGATCGTGACGAGGATGGTGTCGTCGCGCAGGGCGGCCTGGACCATCTCGGCGGTGACGATCCCGTCGGGGCCGGGTTCGAGGAACGTGACCTCGAACCCCTCCTTCTGGAGGCGCTTGCAGGGGTCGAGGACGGCCTTGTGCTCGATGGCGCAGGTGACGATGTGCCCGCGGGGCTTGCCGGCGCCGGCGGGCGCCTTCTCGTACATGTAGGCGGCGCCCTTGATCGCCAGGTTGTTTCCCTCGGTCGAGCCCGAGGTGAAGACGATCTCCTTGGGGTCGGCGCCGAGAAGTTCGGCGACGTGCCCGCGGGAGGTGTCCACGCCCTCCTCGGCGGCCCACCCGAACTCGTGGTTCCGCGAGCCGGGGTTGCCGAAGACCTTGGTGAAGTAGGGCAGCATCGCCTCGACGACGCGGGGGTCGCAGGGCGTGGTCGCGGCGTGATCGAGGTACATGGGGAGCTTCAGGGCCATGCCGCCTCCTCGCACCGACGTCATGCCGGCGCAGTTGAGACTCATTCTAGACACCACCGCTCATTAAGATACCCGTTCAAGACCCGAACGGTTCGGCCCCGGGGGGCGATTCGGGCGGATTCGCGCCGTCGGCGGGCCGGTCACTTGGGGGTGGCGGGCTTGCGGTAGAGCAGTTCCACTCGGTTGCCCACCTTGTTGTACCGAACGGTGGCCATGAAGGCCTTCATGAGCATCAGGCCGCGTCCGCTGGGCTCCTCGATGTTCTCGTCGAGGGTGGGGTCCTTGATGGCCTCGGGGTGGAAGCCGGGCCCCTGGTCCTGGACGGCGATGCGGATGGTGTCGTTGGCGACCTCGTAGTCGACGGTGATGGGCGAGTCGGAGGGGAGGTCCTTGTGACCGTGGCGGAAGGCGTTGGAGATGGCCTCCTCCATGGCCAGGCGGATGGCGAAGACCGACTCCTTCGAGAAGCCGCGTCGCTCGGCGACGGCGAGCACGCGGTCCTGGATGGCGTCGATCGCCGCCCGCTCGCAGCACAGCGTCACGACGTCGCGATCGGGCGGGATCTGGGGCGGGTCGGGCATCGGCGGGGCAGGGGCGACCGGGGGCGGCGGCCCGGCGGGCGTCACTTGAAGCTCTTGAGGGCGGAGTCGGCGGTCTCGTGGATCTGGAACAGGTTGTTGAGGCGGGTGATCACGAAGACCTCGTAGATCTGCGGGTCGATGTTGGCCAGGCGCAGCTGCCCGCCCTTGGCCTTGACGCGCGTGTTGATGGTGAGGAGCGTCCCGAGGGCGGCGGACGAGAGGTGATCGACGTTGGCGAAGTCGATGAGGACCTTGGGCTTGGGCGCCGCGTCGACCAGGGCGGAGATCTCGGCCCCGATCAACTGGATGTTGCCCTCGTCGAGGATGTTGCGGTCGACGAACTCGACGTGGAGGAGGTCGCCCTGGCGCTTGATCCGGAGGCGGGAGTCGTTGGCGGGCATCGGCGGGTTCTCCTGCGGGCCCCGGCGGCGGCGCGTCCCGGGACCGTCGATGATACGGGAGGGTGGGCGATCGGCAAGTGAGGGGGGCCCGGGCATGAACAAGGCCCCGCGCGGGCGGGGCCTTGGGTCGGACCTGGGCGGGCCGGGTCAGTTGCCGCTGAAGGAGGCGCCCATGCCGTCGAGCAGGCCCGGGAAGGCCCGCTCCTCCTCCTCGTTCTGGATGAGGACGGTGGGCTTGAGGAGGATGAGCAGGGTCTGCTCCTCCTTGATCATGGCCCGGTTGCTGAAGAAGCGGTTGAGGATGGGGATCTTGGAGAGTACGGGGACGCCGCTCTCGACCTCGGTCTCCGAGACGAGCCGCTGTCCGCCGAGCATGATGGTGCCCTGGTCGGGCACGGTCACGGTGGTCTGAACCCGGGTGACCGTGACGGTGGGGAGCTGGACGAAGCTCTGGGTGTCGGCGGAACTGACGAGCTGCCCGCCGGCGACCGCGGACACCGGGATCTGTTCGAAGCCGCGGATCTGCCCGATGGCGGTGTCGACGTTGAGGGTCACGTACCGGCGGTCGGCGGTGACGTAGCCCTCGACGACGAGGGTGACGCCCTCCGAGACCGTGGCTGGCTGCGGGTCGAACGCGGCGGCGCTCTCGCTGACGACGGGGGTCAGGTCGGCGACGAACCCGCGCTGGGTCGCGACGATGATGTTGGCGACCTGTCCGTTGGTGAAGGTGAGGCGCGGGGCGGTGAGGGCGACGCTGCGGCGGTCGGCCTGGGTCGCCTCGATCAGGAAGTCGACCTGGACGTCGTCGAGGAACTGGCCCGAGACGCCCAGGGCCGGCGCCAGCCCGGCCAGGTCGCTGGCGATGCCCGCGGTCGGGAGCAGGGCGCTGGTGATGGTGCTGGAGTTCTGGCCCGCGCCGATGGGGCTCCAGCGGTCGGGCGGGATGACGGCCTGGTTGATGCGGTCGCCCTCGGCGATGGCGCCCAGCTGCCCGCCGATCGGGCCCCAGCCGCGGATCTGGCGGAGCAGGCCCCGTCCGGAGGGGTTCTGCCCGCTGAAGTCGAAGAAGTCGCTGGTCTGGATGGTCGGGTCGTTCCCGCGGGCGAAGCGGACCTGGTTGTTCTCGGCGTTGAAGTAGACGTCGACGTCGAAGCCGATGCGCTCGAGGAACTCCTGCCCGACGAGCAGGAACCGGGCCTCGACGTTGATCTGCAGGTTGCGGACCTCGCGGAGGCGCTGGAGCAGCCCGGTGATGGCGCGGTGGTTGCGCGGCGTGGTGGTGATGAGCAGGCTGCCGCTGAGGTGCTGGACGAATCCGCGGTCGCCGCCGACGTCGGACCAGCCCTCGGCGTCGACCTGCTGCTGGATGAGGCCCATGATCTGGCGGGCCTTGTCCTCGGCGCCGAGCCCGGGCTTGCCGGCGCCCTCGGCGGTCGCATCGGAGAAGGGGGAGGAGGCGCCCAAGGCGCTCTCGCGCCGGACCTTGGCCAGCACCGAGTCGAGGTCGAAGTCGACGCTGCGCTTGTAGTTGGGCGCGTCGACGAGCAGGTCGCGGATGTCGTAGACGTGGGCCGGCATGTCGGCCCTGTCCAGGTCGTGCTGGGAGGCGACGACGAGGATGCCGTCGATCACGGCCCAGCCGACGCGGGAATCGGGGCTCGGGCTCACCTGGTCGGCGAGCCGGTCGAGCACGGTCCGGAGGGGCACGTTGGTGAGGTTGAGCGAGACGGCGGCGTCCTTCTGGACGCCCAGCGAGGCCAGCGAGCGCCAGTTCACGTCGACGTTGACGCCCGACACGCCGCGCACGTACTCCATGGCCTGGGCCAGCGTGTGGTCGGTGAACTCGACGGGGATGCGGCGCTGGTCCAGCAGCCCGAGGATCTGGCGGTTGGCGGGGGCCTCGCTGAAAGGGACCGGCTGCCCGCGCCGGAAGCTGATGCTGGGCCAGTCGGCGGGGTAGTTGATGGGCCGCTCCGGCGCGATCAGGGCCTCCTGGTTCTGCACGGAGTGGCTCAGGTAGCTGCGGTAGCGGTCGCGGAGGATGCGGTTCTGCTGCACCGTGGCGAGCGTCAGCTCGACCGAGTCGCGGAGGATGAGCCCGGCCGGGTTGATGGGGTCCAGGAAGAGGATCTGGTCGACGACCTGGCGGGCTTCCTCGTACCGCATCTCGCGCATGAGCGAAACGACCCGCTGCACGTTCTCCGAGATCTTGCGTTCGCGGTCGGACTCGCGGGTCCTGCGGGCGGCGTCGGCGGCGGTCTTGAGCTCCTCCTCCTGCCGCGTCCTCTGCTCGGCGCGGATGCGGTCCCGCGTCGCCTCGACCTCGAGGCGGAGCTGATCGGCCTCGCTCTGGAGCTGGCGGAAGTCGGTCTCGGAGAAGGCGTTGCGGCCGTTGTTGAGGATGAGGCCGGCGCGGGCGATCCGCTGGAGGGCGGCGTCGGCATCGCCCTCGCCGAGCTTGGCGCGGGCCTGGTTCAGCTCGCTGCGGAACTCCGCAAGGGTCTGCTGCCTCTGCAGCGTGTCGCGTTGGATGACGTCGCCCAGCAGGTTGACGCCCGGGCCCCCCGCGCGGAGCTTGAGGCGCGTCTCGGCGAGGCGCTCCTCCACCTGGACCTGCTGGTCGGGCTGGAGCACGTCGAAGAGGGCGTCCTTCAGGCGCTGGAACCCGGCGAGGGCCTCGTTCAGACGATTCTCCGAGAAGGCGCGGTCGGCCTCGGCCAGCGTCGCCTGGGCCTCGATGCGGCGGGCCTCGGCGATCAGGTCGGGCGCGGGAGGCGGCTCGGCGGGCGGGGCGGGG
>VGXM01000031.1 GCA_016873295.1 Phycisphaerae bacterium | reverse complement strand
TCGGGGCCGAATCGCCCGAGGTCCTGATCTCGTCGGTGAACGCCCCGCGGGGGCGGGCCCTGGCGGACTGGGTGCAGGCGCGGACGGGCGTCAGGCCGCGGTGGGCCGGGACGGACTTCGAGGTCCCCATCGAGCGGGCCCTGGATGACGACAGCACGGTGGGGCAGGATCGGCTGCTGTGCGCCCTGGCCGCGTTCAACCGGCTTGGGCAAGCCTGCGCGGTGGTGGATGCGGGCACGGCGATCACGGTCGATTTCGTGGACGGCACGGGCGTCTTCCAGGGCGGGCTGATCGCCCCGGGCCTGCGGATGATGCTCCGCTCGCTCCACGGGGGCACCGCCGCCCTCCCCGCGCTCGACTATGCCGCCCCGGATCCGGCCCGGGGCGCGTTCGGGAAGGACACCGCGCACGCGATGCTGCTGGGCGTCACCACGGCGGCCCGTGGGCTCGTGCGCCTCGCGGTCGAGAACTTCGCCGAGTCCTACGGCGCGTACCCGGCGGTGATCGGCACGGGCGGCGACGCGGCGACGCTCTTCGAGGGCGACCCGCTCGTCGAACGCATCGTGCCCGAGCTGCAACTGCTCGGGCTGCGCGACAGCCTGGGGGCCCTGCTCGCCGATGATGAGCGGGCGGGGTGAGGCCATGACCGTCCCCGCGCCCGCCACGTGGCGCCTGGCCTCGCCCGCGGGCGTCGCCGGGGCCCTGGCCCTGATCCAGGTCCACGGCGACATCGACGCCGCCCTCGCCGCCGCGCGGATGCCCGCGCTGCCGGTCGGCGGCGTGCGCCTGGCCGACCTCTTCGGGATCGACCGCGGCGTGATCGCGCGCTGGGCCCCGGACCTGGCGCACGTGATGCCCCACGGCGGGGTCGGCGTGGTCCGCGCGGTGGGCGCCGCGCTGTCGCGCGCGGGCGTGGCCCCGGAGCCGGCTCGGGCGATCGACGCCGCCGCCTTCCCCGAGGCTCGATCACGGCTCGAGGCGCGGATGCTCGCGGCGCTGGCGCGGGCGGCCAGCCCGCTGGCGATCGACCTGGTCCTCTCGCAGCCGCGGCTGTGGGCGAGGGCCGGGCTCGACCCGGACGCCGACCCCTCGGGCCTCGCCTTCGATGGATCGCTGGAGCGGTGGCGGCGGCGGCTGGTGGATCCGCCCCTGGTCGCCGCGATCGGGCCCGCCAACGTCGGCAAGTCCACGCTGGTCAACCGCCTCGCCGGGCGGAGCGTCTCGATCGTGGGCGACGAGCCTGGGACGACCCGCGACCACGTGGGCGTGCTGCTCGATCTGGCGGGGCTCGTGGTGCGATGGGTCGACACGCCGGGGATCCGTGCGGCGGCGGGGCCGGAGGAGCGAGAGGCGGCCGACGTGGCCGCCATGGTCGTGTCGGCGGCCGACCTGGCGGTTCTGTGCGGCGACCCCCGCTCGCCGGCCCCCGAGCGACCGGTCGGCCTGCGCGTCTGCCTCCGCCGCGACCTGGGGCCGCCCGCCTGGCGGGCGGACGCCGAGGTCTCGGCCGCGAGCGGGGAGGGCGTCCGGGGGCTCGTCGAGCGGGTCCGGGACGCGCTCGTGCCGCCCGCGGCGCTCACCGACACCGCTCCCTGGTCCCTGTGCTGAGGGATCGTCCTCGGAGGGGGTCCGCGGCGCGGCGGCTACAGTTGCCCCCTATGGATGAACGGCAGCGTCAGATCCGCGAGCAGGCGGGCCTCGATGAATCGAAGGTCAACGAGGAGTTGATCGACTTCCTCCGCAAGTGGGGGACGCCGATCCTGCTCATCATTGCCCTGGCCTCGGTGGCCTACGCCGCCAACGCCCATTTCAAGCAGCGGGCCAACGACAAGATGGAGGAGGCGTTCGCGGAGCTGGCGGCGGCGGCGGGGTCGCAGACGCCCAGCCCCGAGTCGCTCCGGCGCCTGGCGGAGGACTACGACGGCGTGCGGGCCGTCGGCGTGCTCGCGAGGCTGACCGCGGCGGACATCCACCTGGCCACGCTCCGCACGGGGCTCAAGCCCGGGGCCTCGCCCAAGCCCGACGGCTCGCACGACGCGGGAGACCTCGTGACGCCGGACGAGCGAGCGCTGTACCTCACGCAGGCGCGCGAGCTGTATCAGAAGGTGGTCGAGCTCTCGTCGGGCAAGCCGGGGCGGGACACGCTGCACCTCAACGGGCTGTATGGGCTGGCGGCGGTGGAGGAGTGCGCCGGGTCGTTCGACCGGGCCCGCGAGATCTACGGCATGCTGGCAGGGGTGGCGGAACGGGCCGGGTTCGCGGCCCACGCGGGGCTGGCCCGCAAGCGCTTGGGCGACCTGGAGTCGCTGGCGAACGCGCCCGCCCTGCTGTCGCAGTCGCAGTTGCCGGCGTTGCCCACGCCGCCGGCGCCGCCCGTGCCGACGCCGCCCGCGGGCCCCGAGGTTCCGCCGGCGGCGCCCGCGCCGGAGCCGACCACTCCGCCCGCGCCGCCGCCCTCGGTCTGAAGGCGGTGAGCGAACGATGACAAGCGCGCGCGACCAGTCGCCGGGGGAGGAGCAGGCGCGCGCCGGCGAGGATGTCACGCTCCTGAACGCCGAGCCCGGCGCCGGGCCGCTCCTGGGGCGCGACGGCAAGGTCGATCCGCAGGCGGTCGTGCGCGCGGCCCAGGCCGAGCGCGAGAACGAGGCCGGCGAGGCGATCGAGCCGGGGGGCGACGACGCCCTGCTCACCCGCGTCGCCTTCACCCTCAAGACCGACGTCCGCAAGCGCCTCGACAAGTACCTGTGCGACCGCATCACCTTCATGAGCCGCAGCCAGCTCCAGCGGCTCATCGAGGGCGGCGGCGTGCTGGTCAACGAGAGGCTCCCCAAGGCGAGCACGGTGCTGCGCGCCGGCGACGTCGTCGAGGTCGTCGTCCCGCCCCCGCCCAGCAAGGACATCCAGCCCGAGGACATCCCCCTCGACGTGCTCTTCGAGGACGAGCACCTCGTCGTGCTCAACAAGAGCCCGGACATCATCGTCCACCCGGCCCGGAGCCACCTCAGGGGCACGATGCTCTCGGCCCTGGCGTACCACTTCAAGCACCGCTCACGCGTCGGGGGCGGGCTCAGCGCCGTGGGCAGGGACCTGGCCCGCCCCGGCGTCGTCCACCGCCTCGACCGGCACACCTCGGGGTGCATCGTCTTCGCCAAGACCGAGGAGGCCCACTGGAAGCTCGGGCACCAGTTCGAGCACCGCCGCGTCGAGAAGCGGTACCTGGCGGTCGTGCACGGCGGGCTCGAGCCCCCCTCCGATCTCATCGAGCTGCCCATCGGCCCTCACCCCTCGCGCGAAAAGGGCTACCGCGAGAAGTACGTCGTGCGCCACGACCAGCTGGGCAAGCCCAGCCTCACGCTCTACCGCGTGCTGGAGTGGTACGGGCCCGGAACCGCGGAATCGGGGAACGCCGACGGACGCGAGGAGCCGAAGGGGTGGGGGACCCGGCCCGCGGCCGCGCCCGCCCGGCGTGCCGCGTTCACGCTGGTCGAGCTCGAACTGCGGACCGGTCGCACCCACCAGATCCGCGTGCACCTCTCGCACCTGGGGTACCCGATCGTGGGGGACGACATGTACGGCGGGCGGGCCTTCGCCGGGCCCGACGGGCGCGTGATCATCCAGCGCCAGGCGCTGCACGCGGCCCTGCTGGCGTTCCAGCACCCCGTCACGGGCGAGGCCCTGCGCTTCACCGCGCCGCTGCGGGGCGACATGGCCCAACTCGTCGGGGCCCTGCGCCGGACGGGCGTGGAGCGCCCCGCCCTGGGCGGCACGCTCGTCGACGTCGATCTCCTGATCGTCTGATCAGGCCTCCGCCGCGCAGCGAGAAGGACCGCGGGGCATGTGCCCACGGGTCTCGTGGCGCGATGCCGCCTGGTCGGCGCGGTTCGCGGTCAGGGGCGGGGTGGCGACTGCTGCCCGCGGCCCCGGTCCATGTGCGGCCCGGGCCCGCGCCGGTCGGACTGCGGCCCGCGCTGGTCGAACTGAGGTCCGCGCTGGTTGAACTGAGGCCCGCGCCGGTCGAACTGCGGTCCGCGCTGGTCGAACTGAGGCCCGCGCTGGTCGAACTGAGGCCCGCGCCGGTCGAACTGAGGCCCGCGCTGGTCGAACCGAGGCCCGCGCCGGTCGAACTGCGGTCCGCGCTGGTTGAACTGCGGTCCGCGCTGGTTGAACTGCGGCCCGCGCTGGTTGAACTGCGGTCCGCGCCGGTCGAACTGCGGTCCGCGCTGGTTGAACTTCGGTCCGCGCTGGTTGAACTGCGGTCTGCGCTGACCGGCCTGCGGGCCGCCGCGGCCCTGGTGGAACTGCCTAAGCCGCTCGACGATGCGCTCGCGGACCTCGGCGCGGCGCTCGGGCGGCACCTGAGACAGCCGCTCCTTGACGCGCTCGCGGATCTGGTCGCGTCGTTCCGGCGGCATGTGCGGCCCGCGGTCCCTGCCGCGCCCGCGTGCCTCGCCGCGCTGTTCGTCGCGGGCCCTGGGGCCCTCGCGCCCCGCCTCCGGGCGGAATCGTTCGACTTCGCGGTTAGTCTCGCGGTCGCCCATCGGGGGCATGGGGCGCCGGCCCGCGTCGGGCTGGGCCCACGCGGCCGAGAGGGGCAATCCGAGAACCAGGACCGTCACCAGTTGGGTCAGTGATCGCATGGTCGTTCCTTGTCACGCCGCGTCCAGCGGGCCGCGGCAGGGGCAGAACGACCGGGCAAGCGGGGCATTGCAGGCTTCCCGTAGACTCCGGGGCGGAGGTCCGGATATGACGACGGCATCGGTGACGCGGCGACGGGTGATCCTGGGGTCGGCCCGAGCGGGGCTCGCGGCGATCCTGGCCGGGGGCGTCGCTCCCCTTGTGCTTCCACGCGCGGCCCTGGGCGGAGCATCGCGGCGGGGCGCCAACGGGCGGCTGGGCGTGGGGATCATCGGCGTGGGGATCCACGGGCGCGGGCACCTCAAGCGGGCCCTGAAGAACCCCGGGATGCAGGTCGTCGGCGTGTGCGACGTGGACACGACGCGCCGCGACGCCGCGAGAGCCACCGCCGACGAGCATTACGCCAAGGAGACCCCCGGCTACACGGGCACGCGGGCGTTCGTCGACCACCGCGACCTGCTGGCGGCGCCCGGGCTCGACGCGGTGTTCATCGTGACGCCCGACCACTGGCACGCCCACCAGGTCATCGACGCGGCCCGGGCCCGCAAGCACATCTACGTCGAGAAGCCGCTGTCGCACACGCTGCGCGACGCGCGGGCCATGGCCGATGCGGTGAGGGCCCACGGCGTGACGTGCCAGGTGGGCAGCCAGCAGCGCACCGAGTTCTCGCGCCGGTTCATCCAGGCCGTCGAGTTCGTGCGCAACGGGCGGCTCGGCACGCTGGTGAGCGTGCAGGTCGGCCTGCCGACCTCGCGCGTGGGCCCGTCGGCGGTGGCGTGCGACCTGCCCGAGGAGCCCGTCGAGCCCGGGCTGGACTGGGACCGCTGGCTCGGGCCGGCGCCCGCGCGACCCTACCACAGCGTCCTGAGCCCGCGCGGCGTGCACGACCACTACCCCGAGTGGCGCCTCTACCGCGAGTACTCGGGCGGCATGGTCACCGACTGGGGTGCGCACAACCTCGACATCGCCCAGTGGGGGCTGGACCGCGACGACTCCGGCCCCGTCCTCGTCGAGCCGCCCCGCGTCCAGCACGGGCACTACGGGGCGAGCCTCGTCTACGACCACGGCGTGGAGGTCTCGCACGCGGGGGCCAACGGCGTGATGTTCACGGGCGAGCGCGAGTGGCTGTTCGTCGCCCGCGACAGACTCGTCGCCAGCCGGGACGACGTGCTCAAGGAACTGGGCGAGGACGCGACGGTCCGCCTGCCCCGTCCCGCGGATCACCACGCCGACTGGCTGGAGGCGATCGAGACGGGGCGGCGCCCGGTGTGCGACGTCGAGGTCGGGGCACGGAGCGCCGCGTGCTGCCACCTGATGAACCTGGCGTACTGGCACGGACGGGCCATGCGGTGGGACCCCGCGGCGTGGCGGTTCGTGGACGACGCCGAGGCGGACGCCTGGATGGACCTGCCCCGTCGGCCCGGGTACGAACGCCCGGTCGCCTGAGCGCGAAAGCCCCCGTCGAGGCACGGCGCGGGCCGGGCATCGGCGGGGGCGCGATCGACGGAGGGGGACGGAGGGTCAGTGCGCGGCGGGCGCGGTCGCCGTGGCGGCCTGGCGCGTGAACTGGATCTCCATCATCTTGAACTCCTTGCCGGTCTTGATCTCGGGCCCGAACATCTCGAGCGTGAAGGAGTCCTTGCCGGTGCGGCGCTCGATCTCGCGCATGATCGTGGGCTTCTTGGTGATGGGGCAGTTGTAGGTGTAGGACCAGGTGAGCGTCTTCCCGTCGGTCGACAGGTCGCCCGTGCCGATCATCATGCCGGTGCCGCAGTTGTCGAACCAGGTGCCCTGGAACTTCTGCGAGACGTTGTCGAACCCGTAGACGCCGACGCCGTGGAACGGGCCCATGCCGGGCATGTCGCCGTTGACCTCGCAGCGGGTGAAGCGCCCGTCCATCAGCGCGGTGACGGTGGAGGTGCACTCGCTGGTCTCGGGCTCGGTGTTGGGGGCCATCCAGTGCTTGACCTTGCCGGTCCAGGTGCCCGCGCCCTCGGCGAGCCACTGGTGCATGGGCCCGGGCGTGCCGGCGTCCATGCAGGCCTTCATGTCGGCCTCGGTCCAGCCGGGCGGGAGCTTCATGCCCTCCTGCGTCGCCGGCGCCTTCTCCTTGGCGGGGGGCGTGCCGGGCCTGGGTTCCTTGGCGGGCTGGGCGATGGCCCCGCCGACGACGGCGAGTCCGGCGATCAGTCCGATGGCGAGCACACAGACGGGTTTGCACGTGAGGCAGCGGGGCATGGGCGTCTCCTTGTGTGGCGCGTCCGGCGGTCATGCAACCGGTGTCGCGGATCACCGAGATCATACCGTCGAGCGACGGCGCACGCGATTGCATGGACCCCTCGGTCCGCAATGAACGCGCGTGCTCCGCCCACCGAGGAGAACACCCCGGGTGGCCGGGGTGCGAAGAGCGACAGCACGGACGCCCGGCGGATTGCCGGGACTGGTCAGGCGGCCCGGGCCTTGGGGTGCGTTGGTGCCCCGCCGGCCCCCGGGTGGCCGGTTGGCCTGGGCGGGTTGAGGTTGAATCGCGAGGCGAGGGCGCGGAGCTTCTCCGCCTTGCTCGACAGCTGAGTCGCCGCGGAGGCGGCCTGATTGGCCCCCTGGCTCGACTCGCGGGTCAGCGCGTTGATGGACTCAACGGTGCGGCTGATCTGCTCGCTGGCCGCCGCCTGCTGCTCCGCCGCCTCGGCGATCTGCCCGACCATGGTCGCGACGCCGCGAGCCCCCTCGACGATCGAATCGAGGCTGCCGCCGGCGACGCCGGCCCGCTCCACGCTCGCCTGCACCTGGGCCTTGCCGGCGGTCATGCGCTCGACCACGGCGGTGGTGTCGGTCTGGATCGCGCGGATGGACCCCGCGACCTCCTCGGTCGACCGTGTCGTCCGCTCGGCGAGCTTGCGGACCTCGTCGGCGACGACGGCGAATCCCCGTCCGTGCTCGCCGGCCCGCGCGGCCTCGATCGCGGCGTTCAGCGCGAGGAGGTTGGTCTGGTCGGCGATGTCGTTGATGACGCCGATGATGCGCCCGATCTCCTCGCTCCGTCCGCCGAGCTGGGTCACGCCGGCGGTGGCGGCGGAGACGTCCGTCTCGATGGCGCGCATGTCCTCGATGGTCTTCCCGACCGCCCGCCCGCCGGCCTCGGCGCTCTCGCCCGAGCGACGCGCGCTCTCCGCGGCCTGGCCCGACTTCGTGGCCACCTCGGCGATGGAGGCGCTCATCTCCTGCGTCGCGGCGGAGATCTGCGCGACCTGCCCCGTCTGCTGCTCGAGCCCGCGGGCCATCTCGTCGCTGGAGGCGGCGATCTCCGTGGCGGCGCTCGCGACTTCGACCGCGGATTCCCCGAGTTCCTTCACCAGCCCGCGCAGTGAGTCGCCCATCGTGTTGACCGCGGTCACGAGTTCACCCACTTCGTCGCGGGTCCGCGACGGCAGGGGTTCACCGCTCAGGTCGCCCTCGGCGATCTGCTTCGACCGCGCCACGAGCGGGCGAATGGACCGGACAATCTGGCGGCTGAGCAGGAGCGCGATGCCCACGCCCAGGGCCAGGGCGGCCCCGCCCGCGACGATCATCGTGAGCCGCACCGACTCTCTCGTCGACGCCAGGCGCTCGCGATCGGTCGCGACGAGTTGCCGCTGCGAATCGATCATCGCGGTGAGGGCCTGGCGCACCTCGCCGGCCCGCGGGGCGGCCTTGCTGCCCAGCCAGGCGGTGGCGCGGTTCCAGTCGGGCGCGGCCCGCAGCTGGAACATCCGCCCCGGCAGCGGGGCGAACTCGGCCCGCAGCGCGAGATAGTCGCTCCACTTCTCACGCTGGCTCGCGGAGAGCATCGACTGCGAGGCGGTCACTCGCTCCACGCCGGACTGGTTCGTCTTCCAGCGGGCGTCGAAGTCGTTCTTGAACGCCTCGTCGCCCGAGAGCAGGAAGGCGCGGATGCTGGCCAGCCCCAGCGCGAACGAGGCCCGGGCGTCCGCCATCGCCAGCAGGAGCTGCTTGCGCTCCGGCGTCGCCTCGAGCGTGCCTTCCTCGTTCATCATGTCCGTGATCGCCTGCGTGATCTTGGCGGCGCGGGGCGCGGCCTCGGTGAGCAGGAGGTCGTACGAGGGGATGTTCGCGGGCGTGTGGGCGATGGCCTCGACCTCGTCCTGCGCCTGCCGCAGCCCGGCGAGCGCCGCCTCCGCCGTCCTCAGACGCTCGATGTTCTCCTTCACCGTCCACGATGCCGACAGCGTGCGCAGCGACTCGAGCCGCTCCGAGATGTTCGCCCACGCCGCCAGACGGTCCTTCTTGATCGCCTCGCCCCGCGCGGCGTCGGCCCCGAGCAGGAGGTAGCCCCGGGTGGCGACCAGCGACGAATCGACGGCCCCGAGGAGCTCCGTGGACGTCAACGCGGTCGGATAGCGCACGTCCACCACCCGAACCTGGTCCTTTTCGAGTCCGTCGAGCAGGCGGAACGTCAGGAGCGTGCTGCCCCCGAAGAGCGCCAGCACCGCCGCGAACCCGAACGTGATCTTGCGACCGACCGTGAACCTCATCTTGATGCTCCCGCAGAGGGTCGTCGCGCGCGACGGGACGCTCCGGCTTCGTGCGACGCACCCGTATCGGCGGACGCCCCACGCGGGCGCGGTCAATTCGGACGGATGGATGATGAATGACGGCCGGTCGTGGAGGAGCCGGGTCCGAGAACGGTGGCGCTTGGCCCGCCGACCCCGGCGGCGGCCCGCGCGTCAGGCAGCGTCGGCGGACGGGGCCTGCTGGGCGAGGGCCACCGTCCGGAGCACCTCCTGCACCACGAAGTCGCGGTAGGGCGGGTTGTGCGCAAAGTCGAAGGCGATGCCGGCGTAGGTGTTCTGCTCGCTGTCCACGTGCAGGTGGGCGACCCGGGCCGTGATCGGGAGTGGCGCGGGCACGCAGGGGCGAAGGTCGATCCTGAGCCACAGGCTCCGGTGGCGGTCGAGCGCGGCGGACTCGGCGTGGGCGACGAGCAGCCCGGCGCCGCCGCCGCCCAGGTTGACCAGCCTGGCCGCGAAGGCCGGGCCCACCTGGGGGGCCGGGAGCTGGTGGGAGGCGGCGCTGGGGGGGAGTCGCCCCGCGTGCAGGTCCTCGATGAGGGCCTTGGCGGCGAGTTCCGGCATGGCCCCGGAACCGGGGTCGAGGAGGGGGAAGCACTCGACCGTCGGAGGGTTGATGGCCGCCATGGACACGCGCAGGAAGTTGCGGCGGGCGCAGCGCTCCACGACGTCGGGCATTGCCAGCCGCAGCGACGCGTGCACGCCCGGCCTGGGCGGGGCCGCCGACAGGATCTGGGAGCGGAACATCCAGCGGTTCTGCCCCACGGAGATGACGACGACGACGGCGCTCCCCGGGACGAGCCTGACGGGTCGGCCCAGGGTCACGGGGGACTCGACGGTGAGGTCACGTTCGCTGATCCCCAGGACGCGGACGCGCCAGACGAGGTCGACCGGGGGCGTGGGCGACGGTGCCGCGGGATCGTGGGCGACGGAGAACTCGATGCCCCCGCCGCGCTCGTAGATCTGCCACAGGCTGTCGAGCCACCGCTCCGTTCTGGATCGATGTGCGGGCATGGCGCTCCTCGCCCGAGGGACCGGGCCAATGGTGCATCGGCGAGGGGGGGCGTCGGCTTGATCCGGGGCGCGCCGAGGGCCGCCGATCGGGGAGTGGCGCCGCCGCTCCCGGGGCGGGGGACGACGCGGGCCCGCCGACCGTGCCGGCGGGGCCGCCCGTTATCGAGCCCGTCTGACGGCCCTGAGGTCGGCCTTGATGCGGCGCCGTTCGGCCTCCGAGGGCGGCTCGCCTCCGAACCGATGCCGATAGAGGACGCCGACGATTCGCTCGGCGGCGGCGCCGGCGTCGGCGTGGTCGGCGAAGGCGCCGCGGACGTGGGCCAGGGGCGGCGATTCGTCGGGCTTGGGGTGGCCGCGCCGCGCCAGGGTGCGCAGCAGATCGCGGTAGAAGCGCGGCATGGGCGCGCGAGGGGCGCGTCGCCGGCCGCGGACGCGGCGCCGCGCGGGCCCGGCCCGGCGCAGGATCATGAGGGCCCCGGCGACGAGGACGGCGCCGCCCATCGCCCAGGCGACGATCCCCACGCGCCGCGACAGGGCCGGGTCGGTCCCGGTCCGAAGCCGATCGACCAGGTTGCCCATCCGCCCTCGCACGCGGAGGAGCGAGGGCGTGGGGTCGAAGACGCGCGCCTGCCGCGAGCGGTCGAAGCCCACCACCGAGTCGGCCCACGCGTACTCAATGGAGTCGAAGAGCATGCCGATGCGGGCCAGCAGCGAGCGGGGCGGCTGGTGCTGGGTCGCCAGGTCGGAGGGCGGCGTGGGGTCGTAGGTCCGCCACAACCCGGGCGCCGCCTCGACCTCGGTCCAGGCGTGGGCGTTGGCCTGCCGCACCCGGTACAGCCCGGCCTCCGGGTCGAACTCGGCGGCGAGGTACCCGGCGACGACGCGGGCGTTGATCCCGATGCTGCGGCACAGGGCGGCGTGCGCCGACGCGAAGTACTCGCAGTTGCCGCGGCGGTGCTGCGTGAGGAACCACTCGATGGGATCGACGCTGGGCGGCGGGGCGGACTTCTCGAGCGTGTAGGCGAAGCGCCGGCGCAGGTGGGATTCGATGGCGCCCGCGGCCAGGCGGTCGTCGTCGACGTCGCGCCGGTCCGGGTCGGGCTCCAGCCCGGCCCCCCGGACGATCTCCTGCGCCAGGCGGCGCACCGCCGTCGACTCGAAGAACACGCCCGGCGTCCGCCCCTGCTGCCCCGGACGCGGGGCCGGCTCGACCGAGATGGCGGTGTAGGCGAGCGGCCCGGCCCTGTTGCGGCCTCGGACCGCCAGGGTCATGTCGTGGGCCCGGAACGACAGGCGGATCGGCTCCTCGAAGCGCAGGGACGTCGGGGACAGGGCCGCGAAGAGCGCGAACTCGCCCGTGCCGGCGGTGCGCAGGCGGACGTGCTGGATCAGGGGGCGGCCCGCGGGCGGCTTGGGCAGCTCGATCGGCGCGCCGACGAACTCCTGCTGCGTCCGGACCTCGGGGACGGGGGCCGCGCGCCACGTCCCCCCCTGGTACTCGCTGAGCGTGAGCCCGCGGAGGTAGTAGAAGGTGCCGGGACCGCCCACGTTCTGGCCCTGTCCGTCACGGACCTCCAGGTCCAGGACGGGCTCGCGCGACTCGGAGATGAACCCGCCGCGGCGGAGCTCGACGCGCTCCGTGAACCCCGTGACCGCGCGCGCCGCGGGGGCGATGACCGGCCCGAAGGCCCCGGCGCCCACCCCGCGCGGCATGGCGAGAAAGACGGCGGCGCTCACCACCGCGCCGACCACGAGCACGCCGAGCGTGGCGGCGGCCAAGTCGCGCTGCGCGCGTCGGGGCAGCTCGTCGGGCGGCTCGCCGGCCTCCGACGTGCGGACGACCCGCACCCGCTCGGCGGCGGCGTAGACCTGGTAGAGCATCACCGCCGCGATCAGCAGCGGCACCTGCAGCATCGCCAGCACGCCCGACACCAGCGACTGGCTCTGCAGGATCGAACCGATCTGCAGGAACACCCCCAGGGTGATGAGCTGCGAGTAGTCGCGGGCCTGGCGGCGGTCCCACAGCTTGACGAGCAGGATCAGCCCGAGGAACTCGCAGAAGGTCGTCACGTTCAGCCCCACCGACCAGAACTGCGCGATGCTGAACGACAAGGCCAGGGTCGCGGCGGCGTACACCTGCCACCGCGGCAGGTTGCGCGAGGCGCCGCGCTCGTGCGCGACGTGGTTGACCGCCGCCATCAGCGGGATCAGCCAGGCGATCGCCGACTCCCGCTCGGCGAGGGCGTAGGCGAGCCCCGCCAGCCCGGCGTGGGCGACCACGACGCCTCGGAAGACACGGGCGAGCGTCACGGCAGAGGCTCCGGCGGCGGGCCCGGGCGTGCCGGGTCGAGGGCCAGCGGCGGCACGGGGCCGGCAACCACGCCCCGCGGCTGCGTCGCGTGGACGTGCCGGGCCGGCAGGCGCCCCAGGCCGGACTCGCCGCCCACGTGGACCACCACGAGCGCGTCGGCGCCCGCGCCGATCCTGGGCGGGAGCAGGGCCCGCTTGGCCTCGTCGATCAGCCCGCTGTCCAGGCGGGCCAGGTCGTCGAGGAGGAACTCGGCGAAGAGGCGGCGGGGGCGCGGCGGGGCGTTCAGGCCCAGGGCCGGCACGCACAGCCCCACGTGCGCCGAGCGCGTCGCGGGACGCCGACCCGACTCCGAGATGATCGCCGCCGCCAGCGCGATCGCCAACTCCCGGGCGTCCGTGCCGTCGGGGAGCGGATCGCCGGCCTGGCCCAGGTCGAGGACCACCCACAGCCTCGCGGACCCGGCGGCGGCCCGCCGCCGGACGATCAGCGAGCCGCCCGACGCCAGGCTGCGCGCGGAGGGCTTCCAGGCGATGTGCGACATGGGGTCGCCGGGGACGTAGTGCCGGAGGCCGACGAACTCGTCGGTGCCCGGGGCCCGGGCCCGGGCGGCGGCGCCGGCCAGCCCGCGGGGGCCCTGCATGAGCGAGTCGATGAACCGGTCCTCGAGCACGAGGCGGGCGGGGCGGATCAGCACGCGCTGCTCGCGGGCGAAGATCACCGACTTGCCCATCAACCCGAAGGGGAACGACGAGCGGACGCGGACCCGGTCGAGCACCACCTCGCCGCGACGGCACGCGACGACCTCGGTCGACGCCTCCTCGGTCCGCCTGGGCCCCAGGCCCACGCACAGGGCGATGGGCCTGGAGATGAAGCGCCCCCAGTCCGGCGGCGACGCGCGTCCGCCCCGGCCCGGGCCGCGCTCCCCCGGGTGGAGCTCCTCGACGGTGAGCCCCATGGCGGGGATGAACCGGTTTCGGTTGCTGAGGCGGTAGCGGATGGCGACGCGTTCGCCCACGCTTGCCGGCGCGATCGCTAGGCGGGCGACGCGCAGCCCCATCATGGCCCCGCCGGACATCACGCCCGAGACGAAGAGCCCGCCCAGGGCCAGCCCGAACGCCAGGAACAGCAGGTTGTTCTGGCTGTTGATGGCGCCGGTCATGAGCAGGAGCGTCGTGAAGACGTAGATCCCGCCACCCACGTTGAAGTGGTAGCGTCGCCCGACGACGCGCATGACGCCGGCGTCGTCCGGGGTCGGTCCGTCGTGGGAAGGTCGCGGCGTGGGGCCTCGTGCCATCGCCTATCGATTCGTCGGGGCCGACGCCGCCGATCCGCCCGCCCCGCCGATTCGCTCCAGAACCACCAGCACCTCGCGCCCCCGCTCGGGGAGGAAGATGACCGAGCGGGCCGGGAGGTGCCCGGTCGCGGCCGCGATCACCGCCAGTTCGCTCCGGGCCAGGCTCGGGTTCGGCAGCTTGGCGCAAAAGCGTCCGTCGGGGCCCGTGGTGGCGGTCGCGACGACCGGCCCGTCGGGCTTGCGCACGCGCACGGTGACCGTCGCGCCCTCGACGGGCGCCCCCGCCGAGCCCAGCCGCGCGTCGCCCGCGTCGACGGGGACGACGACGCTCGCGGGGCCCTCGACCGCCCGCCCTTCGATCGCCAGCCCCCCGGCGCACCCGCCCAGGGCCGCGGCCAACCCGATCCCGATGAGTGCGCGTGCCACCATGCGGCCTCCTTGCGAGACGTGAATCACCCGACGGGCGCTTCGCCCGGCGTGGGAAGGTCCTTCACCGACGAGAACCCGAACTGGTCGAGGAACTGCTTGGTCGTGCCGTAGAGGATGGGCCGCCCGACCTCCTCGGCCCGCCCCTTGATCGTCACGAGGCGCTTGTCCATCAGCGTCTTGAGCACCTCGCCGCACGACACGCCGCGGATCGCCTCCAGCTCCGCCCGCGTGATCGGCTGGCGATAGGCGACGATGGCGAGGGTCTCCACGGCGGGCTTGCTCAGCTTCGAGGGCTGCTGGGCCTTCACCACCGCCGACACCACGCCCGCGAACTCGGGGCGCGTGATCATCCGGTACCCGCCCGCGATCTGCTCGATGCGGAAGCTGCGCCCCGTGCGCTCGTACTGCTCGTTCAGCCCGTCCACCGCGTCGGCGATCAGGCGGTCGGCCTGGCCCCTGGTCAGGATCCCGGCCCGGGCCCCGGTCTCCTCCTCGTCGGCGTCCTCCGCCAGCAGCCCGAGGGCCACGCCCAGCCGCGACGGGGGCACCGCGCGCCCCAGCGTCAGCAGCACGGCCTCGACGGCCGGGGCGATCTCGCCCGCCGACGGCCCGCTCTCGGGCCCCGCCGGCGCGGTCGGGTCCACGCCCGCCTCCGTCGTGCTGCTCTTGGCTCTGGGCATTCGGTCTCCCCGGCGTCCGTTCCAAGGTTCAGGCCAGGATCGCGTCCAGCAGGGCCGGCACGCCCTCGCCCTTGCTCGCGACCGTCTCCACGATCGGCCGACGACCCGCGATGTCCTTGAGATCCCGCACCAGTTCGTGGTGCCCCGGGTAGTCGCTCTTGTTGCAGGCGAACACGTCGGCGATCTCCAGGATCCCCGCCTTGTCCATCTGCACCGCGTCGCCCATGCCCGGCGTGAGCACCACCACCGTCCGGTCCACGTACGAGCGGATCCGCGTCTCGTTCTGCCCCGCCCCGACGGTCTCGACGAAGAGCAGGTCGAAGGCCTCGGGCGTTCCGGCCTCGTGGGCCCCGCCGATCAGCTCGACGATCTCGGGCAGGGCGTGGTAGTCCTCGCCGCTGATCGCCAGGCTGCGGTAGTAGACCGCCTCGCCCAGGGCGTTGAAGTCGACGCGCAGGCGGTCGCCCAGCAGCGCCCCGCCCGTGATGGGGCTCATGGGGTCGAAGGCGACGACCGCGGCCCGGCCCTTGCCCGTGCCGGCCTGCGCCCGCCGCGTGTACTCCGCCGCCAGTTGCGCCACCAGCGTGCTCTTGCCCGCGCCGGGCGAGCCCGTCACGCCGATGACTCGGGCCGGGCGGCGTCGGCGGGCGTCGGGGCGGATGGGCTTGCCGTCGTGCAGGAGCGAGATGTCGCGGGCCAGTTGAGCCGTGGGGTGCGGGCCCGGCACGCGCTGCTCGCGCGGCTTCACGGACCCCTTGACCGCCTCGACGATCTCCAGCAGCCCCACGCCCGTCGTGAAGCACCGGGCAATCCCGCCCTCGATCAGCCTGGGCAGGTCTTCCTGCGGCAGGATCCCCCCCATGAAGATCGGGATGTCGGGACGACCCATCTTCGTCTGATCCTCCACCAGGCGCGGGCCCAGCACCAGGTGCGAGTTGGACATCATGCTCGCCGCCTGGCAGTCGCAGTCCTCGTCCCGGGCCGAGATCGCCAGGCTCCGCGGCGTTTGCCACAGCCCCGAGTAGATCACGTGCACCCCCGAGTCGCGCAGGGCTCGGGCAATCACCTTCACGCCGCGGTCGTGCCCGTCCAGGCCCATCTTCCCTAACAGCACCCGCGGCCTGTGCGGCATCCCGGCGCACCGGTCCTTCTTCTCGAACTCCGTGGTGGGCACGTTCAACGCGGTCGTCATGCAGGCGGATGGTACGGCGGGTTGCCCCCGCCCCGGGCCCCGTACGCTCCCGCATGATCCACCACTTCAAGCGTCGGCTGCTGGAGCACCTGCGGCACGACTCCTACGCCCCCTGCAGGCTGGGCGAGCTGGCCCAGGAGCTCGGCATCGACGCCGACGAGCGCCCCCGCTTCGAGGCCGAGATCAAGGACCTGGCCGAGTCCAAGACCATCGAGGTGGGCCCTACGGGCGTCATCCAGCTCCCCTCCCTGGCCAGCCGCGGCGACGAACTGGTCGGGCGCTTCAGCAAGAACCCCCGCGGCTTCGGCTTCTTCACCCCCGACGAGCCCGTCCGCGAGGGCTCCGTCTTCATCCCCCCCGACCAGACCGCCGACGCCCTCACCGGCGACACCGTCAAGGTCGCCGTCCGACGCGACCGCGCCCGCGAGCGCACCACACCCGGCCCGCAGTGGACCGGCGCCGTCGTCGAGGTCGTCAAGCGCAAGCGCTCCAGCTTCGCCGGCGAGGTCGTGAAGCGCGGCGGGCAGTGGCTCGTCTTCCCCGACGGGCGCGAGCTCACCACCCCCGTCGTCGTCCGCGACGCCGAGAGCAAGAACGCCCGCGAGGGCGCAAAGGTCATCGTCGAGCTCACGACCTACCCGGAGGGCGACATGCTCGCCGAGGGCGTCATCCTCCGCGTCCTGGGCGAGGCGGGGCGTCCCGACGTCGAGACCGAGGCGACCATCGCGGCATTCGACCTGCCGGGCGAGCACCCCGAGGAGTGTCACGAGCAGGCCCGCGAGGCCTCCGCCCGCTACGAGCTGGAGATCGCCCGCTACAAGGAGCAGGGCCCGGAGGCGTTCAAGGCGATCGACGGCGTCGGGCGTCTCGACCTCACCAACTCCTTCATCATCACCATCGACCCGCCCGACGCCAAGGACTACGACGACGCCATCAGCATCGAGCGCGCGGAATGGAACGGCAGGCCCGCGTGGAAACTCGCCGTCCACATCGCCGACGTGGCCCACTTCATCCCCCCGGGCTCGCCCCTGGACGAGGAGGCCAGGGACCGCTGCAACAGCGTCTACCTGCCGCGACACGTCATCCCCATGCTCCCGGAGATCCTCTCCAACGGCATCTGCTCGCTTCAGGAAGGGGTCTACCGCTACTGCAAGTCGGCGTTCATGGTCTACGACCACGAGGGCGAGATCCGGGCCGAGGGCGTCGGTCAGACCCTCATCAGGAGCGCCAAGCGCCTGACCTACCTCGAGGCCCAGGCCCTGATCGACGGCAACATCGAGGAGGCCCGCGCCCACGCCAAGACCACGCCCCAATACACCGACCAGCTCCTCGAGACCCTCGCCGAGATGGACAAGTGCGCCAAGGCCATCCAGGGGCGGCGCAAGCGCCAGGGCATGATCAGCCTCGAACTGCCCGAGTGCGTGCTGATCTACGACGAGAGCGGGCGGGTCGTCGACGCCGAGCGCGAGGACGACGCCTTCACGCACACGCTCATCGAGATGTTCATGGTCGAGGCCAACGAGGTGCTGGCCCGCCTCTTCGAGAACATGGAGGTGCCGCTGCTGCGCCGCGTGCACCCGGAGCCCACGCCGGGCGACACCGACAACCTGCGCAAGGCGGCCATGGTCGCGGGATACCGCGTCCCCAGGAACCCCGATCGCGAGGAGATGCAGAAGCTCCTGGACGCGACGCGGGGCACGCCGGCGGCCCGGGCCGTCCACATGGCCCTCCTGCGCACGCTCTCCAAGGCCGAGTACAGCCCCGCCCCCATCGGGCACTTTGCGCTCGCCAGCGAGGCCTACGCCCACTTCACCAGCCCCATCCGCCGCTACGCCGACCTCACCGTGCACCGGGCCCTGGCCGAGTACCTCCGGCACACCGCCAACGGCGAGCACCGCCCCAGGACCGAGGGCGAGCGCCACAAGCTCGGCGACAAGCTCCAGCAGTCGCCCATGTGCCCGGACGAGCAGGTGCTGGCCCAGATCGGGCAGCACTGCTCCCTCCGCGAGAACAACGCCGAGCAGGCCGAACGCCACCTCCGCGAGTTCCTCGTGCTCCAGCTCCTGGAGACCAAGATCGGCGAGGAGCTTCCGGGCGTGGTGACGGGCGTGACGCACCGCGGCGTCTTCGTCCAGATCGACAAATACATGATCGACGGGTTCGTCAAGGCCGAGGACCTGCCGGGCGACGTGACGCGCTCCGGGTCCACGCCCCAGTGGCGCGTGGACCAGCGCACGGGCGCGCTCGTGGACGCCCGCAGCGGACGCTCCTTCAACATGGGCGACCTGGTCCGCGTCGCCGTCGCCGCCGTCGACCTCCCCAAGCGCCAGCTCGAGCTCGTCATCGCCGACCCCGGCTCGCGGGCGGTCGGCAAAGTCAAGACGCTCACCGACAAGTTCGGGGGCCCCGCGGGCGGGCTCGGGCACGTGCGCACGGGCAAGGGCGAGCCGCCGGGCGGACGCCGCGCGGGCTGGGGAGACTTCGACGGTCGCTCCGGCTCTCAGAAGCGCTCCGCGCGCAGCAAGTCGCGCGACAGGCGCAAGAAGGACCACCGGCGCGGCAATGACTAGAGCCTCTCTCGCATCCTCGGAAGCTCGGGGCCAATCACCGAGGACCCCCAGCGGTCCTCGGTGGCACGGGCCACTGGCGCAGGTCTCGGCCCGGCGTTCCACCGAGGTACCGGCTCGGCGGTTCCTCGGTGCCGAGCGGGGCGTGGCCTGCCATGGACACCGAGGATCCCGAGCGGTCCTCGATGCCCATCCTGAGCATGCCCCGCGGGTCTCACACCACTCGCGGGTGAATCTCGGGCACGCTCTTGTCACCCCCGCCCCGTGGGCGGGGGCCGGGGGGTGGGTTGCTTCGCCCGCCTCTCAACGACGGCCCGGGTTCGCCGGGAAGCGCGGATCGGAGAAGGTGCATGGCTAGCCGCGCGCCCATCTCCCCATTACAGATCCCCCGGGACGTCACGGGCGTCATGGTGCTGGGAGGCACCTTCGACCCGCCTCACTTCTACCACACCGTCGGCCCATGGATCGCCTGCACCCGCCTCCTCGGGCCCAAGGGCTGGCTGCTGTACGTCCCTGCCGCCCGCAATCCGCTGAAGAAACCGGGCCCGAGCGCCGCCGCCAAGCACCGCCTCAACATGCTGCGCCTCGCCCTCGACATCCCGGGCCGGCGCAGCATCTGGACCGACGAGATCGACCGGGCCGCGTGGCTGGCCACGCGCGGCGAGGCGGCCCCCAGCTACACGATCGACACCCTCCGGCGCCTCCGCTCGGCGTTGCGGCGCCGCCTCGGCCGCGACGTGCCCGTCCGCCTGCTCATCGGCGCCGATCAGGCCGCGCACTTTCACGAGTGGAAGGACTACCGCAGGCTCCTGCGCTTGGCGACGCCCGCCGTCATGCTCCGCGAGCCCTGGGCCTCGACCCCCGCGGGGGTCTACCAGGCGCTGGCCGCGTCGGGGCGGTGGACATGGCAGGAGCTGGCACTTTGGGCGTCGTGGATCGCGCCGACGTTCCCGCTCCCGGCCTCCAGCACCGACCTCCGCGCCGCGATCAAGAGCGCCCCCTCCAGGCCCGGCCGGTGGAAGAAGCCCCCGCTCGACACCGTGACGACCAACGTCGCCCGCTACATCCTCAAACACGGCCTCTACGGCGCGGGCCGCTAACCCCCCCTTCAGGGGGGGAAAGGGGGGGTTGGAATCCGCTCCCCCCGCCCACGCTTCGCGCACGATCACGGCGTGACCGACGTGTAGTCATAATCGTCCCACCGCCGCAGCCGCACCAGGTCCGTCGCGGGGATGATCTGCGCGTGCCCGTCCAGGAACATCGCGTTCGATCCGCCGGCATGGCGCTTGGGCGCGATGCGCTGAGTTGCCGTCGGATCGGTGGTGGGCTGGCCCTGAACGTTGTTGGCCCGCCACAAGTCGTAGTAGACGCCGATGCGGAAGTTGGTCGCCCCGGGCGTCAGCCACGCGGCGGCGTGCACGCGGTCCGAATCGTCGGTGAAGTCCGCGAGGTACACCGTCTCGTGCGGTCTCTGGTACTTCCGCATCGGAGTCGGCGGCTTGCCCCGCTCGTTGGAGACCAGCCCCCCCGAAACCAGCCGGAACGAGAGCCCGTTGACCACATAGTGAATCCGATGCGCGTCCTTCGGTCGGCTCGGGCAGCGGTAATAGGGGGCGCTGCGGTACTGATCGCCGTAGCCGCCCCCCGGGTCGGCCGCCTCCGTCGATGCCGTCGCGATCGGGTCCGCGTAGGGTCGGAGCGCGTAGGCCCACGGCGGGTTGAGCCCGATCTGCCCGCCGGCTTCACTGGCGCCGCTCTCGCGAGGGATGAACTCCTTCCAATCCGCCGCGTAGAGCGTGAGCGCCAGACCCAGCTGACGCTGATTCGACAAACACACCGCCTGCCGCCCCGCCTCGCGCGCCCTGCTCAGCGCGGGGAGCAGGATCCCAATCAAGACCGCGATGAGCGCGATGACCACCAGCAGCTCGATGAGCGTGAACGCGCGCGACGACTTTGGGGGGCCCTGCCGCATCCGCTTCAGAATAACCGAATCGAGTCCGCCAAACCACCCGGGTTGAGGCCAATCCGCCGTTCGATAGGGGCGGGGCCCGCGCTATCGGGCCGAGAGTGCGCCCACCAGCCGCGCCAGGGCCGACACGTCCCGCGTCGAAAGCACCCGCTCCGATTGCCGAGGGTCGGCGTCCGCCTTGGCCAGCGCCCGCTCGACCCGCTTCCAAAGCCGGTCCTGCGCCTTGGCGTTCCCCTCGGCGACCGCCAGCTCCGACACAAGCTCCTGCAGCTTGGCCAGCGTGATGGCGTCCAGGTGGTGGTAGTATCGCTTGACGATGCCCTGCTGGTGGGCGGACAGGTGCTGGTGCCGTGCCATGACCCGGGATCGTACGGGTCGCCACGCCGGGGATGAGCCGGCCCGCGGGCGAATCGCGGGATCGCCGCCCGGCTTGCGTCCGCCCGCGACCGACGCGATACTGGGGCCATGAGCGATGCGGGTGAGAGGTTCCACGTCCGACTCGCCGACGGTCGCCAGTTCGGGCCCGCGGACCCCGACCTCCTCAGGCAATGGGCCGTCGAACGCCGCATCCCGCCCGGGGCCCACCTCGTCCCGGAATCCGGCGGCGAGGCGATCCCCGCGATCGACCACCCGGCCCTCAGGCCCCTGCTCACCGCGCCGCCGACCATGCCCGGCGCGATCTCCGACGCCCGCCCCGACGCCATCTCGACGCTGATCCCCTACCGCAACCCCGCCGCCCTCACCGGCTATTACGTGGGCGTGCTCGCGCTCATCCCGGGCGTGGGGCTCGTGGCCGGGCCCATCGCGGTTCTCCTGGGGATCGCGGGGCTGCGGCACGCGCGGGCGTGCGCGCACGCCCGGGGTCGGGCCCACGCCTGGGTCGCGATCGCGCTCGGGAGCCTGACGTTCCTGGGCAACGGCGCGATCCTCTTCTTCTACCTCGCCTCGCGGTAGCGGTGGGGCTCGTCTCGCGCGCACCCGGCGCGGGCCACGACGGCGCGTATCGTCATGCGCCATGCGCGCCACGCTCCCATTGGCCCTGACGCTCCTTGCCGCCTCCTGCGCCGCGCCCGCGACCGACGGGCGGGGCGAGGGGCTCGCCGTCCTGGTCCTGCGGCTCACGAGCGAACTCAACCGTGCGACCGTCGAGCGGACGATGGAGGAGCGCGCCCCCGGGTTCCGCGACCTGCCCGGGCTGGTGCAGAAGATCTACGGCGTGGACCCCGTCTCGGGCGATTACTGCGGGGTCCTCGTGTTCCGCAGCCGGGCGGACCTCGAGGCCTACCGCGTGAGCGAACTGGCCCGGTCGAACCCCGCGGCGTACCGCGTGGTGAACTCGAGGGCGGAGACCTACGACCTGCTCTTCACGCTGCACCCCGGGCTGAAGGCGGGCGGGCGGTAGCGGCGCTATCTCGCCTCCCACGCCCAGCGCAGGCTGGCGTCCAAGACGGTGACCCGGGCCTCGTCGAGCAGGCGGTTGGCGAGCGCATCCATCGCCGACCGCTGCTTGCCCTCGCCCAGCTCGCGCTCGATCCGCGCCAGGTCGCCCTCGTCCGGGCGCCCACGCTCGGGCAGGCGCTCCTCGACCATGATCAGGGCCGCGCCGTCGTCGATGAGGACCACCGGGCTGAGCCCGCCGGGCGCGAGGCTCTCGGCGGCCTGGCGGATCGCGATGGGGTACGCCGGGTCGTGCGGGCTGAGCCGCGCCACCAGCCCGCCCACGTTCCCGGAGGGGTGCGTCGAGGCGCGGATCGCTTCGAGCGAGAACGCGACGGGGTCGATGGGGCGCCCCTCGCCCCCGGCCCGCTCGATCAGGGCCGCGCGGATCCGGGCCGCGTCGCGGTCGGTGGGCACGGCGAGGACGCGGCAGCGTGACGCCGGGCCGAACCGCAGCGCCGCGCCCAGCTCGACCTCCTCGCGCGACACGCTGAAGGCGTCGCCCACGAGCGCGCGCAGCCGAGCCGAGCGCACGACCAGCGCGTTGAGCCGCTCCGGTCCCAGCCCCCGGGCCCGGCGCACGCGCCGCAGGAGCTCGTCGCGCCCGGAGGGGTCGGACGACTGGTCCAGCGATTCGACCAGCAGCCGCCCCTCGGCGTCGAGCGCGTCCTGGGTGAGCGTCAGCCCCCGCCGGTCCATCTCGGCGCTCAGGAGCCGGTCGAGCACGACCTCCTCGACGATCCGCCGCCCCGCGCCCTCCGCGAGCGCTCCGCGCAGGTCGGCCCAGTCGATCGCCTCGCCGTTGACCACCAGCGCCGGACGATCGCCCTCGCGCCCGGGCCCGGCGTCGCGGGCGGCCTGCTCGGCGCGCTCGACGCCCGCCAGGTCCCGTGGCGGCTGGGCGATCACGGCGCCCACCCACGCCACCACGACCAGGAGCGCGCTCGGTGCCGCCGCGCGGGTCCGTCGGATTCCAACTCGGTGCATGTGGGCCATCCTCCCTTCTACGATCGCCGAGGGGCGCCGGCAGCGTACCCCTCCCGACCCCCCGACCCACGAGGCGACCCCGTGCCAGAGCCCCAGCCCGTCGAGCGGTTCATCTGTCCCTACTGCGGCGGCCCGACCATCGCCGGCGCCCGCTGCGAGCGCTGCCGCGGCCCGCTCGACCCGCTCTCCAGGCAGGCGACGCAGAACGACATGGGGCCGTGGTTCGTGCGCGACCCGGAGCGGCCCTTCCGCTCCGGCGTCTGCGCCCGCGTGGTCCGCGCCTGGGTGACCTCGGGGAAGATCAGGCCCGACACGGTCATCCGGGGGCCCTCCACGCGACAGTTCTGGATGCCCGCCCGGCGGACGCCCGGCGTAGCCACGCTGCTGGGGGTCTGCCACAACTGCCAGGCCGGCGTCGAACCCCGCACCAGCGCCTGCCCCGGCTGCGGGGCCGGGCTGGGCCTCCCCGATGATCGGCAAATGTTAGGGCTAGGCCCGGTGATCCCGGTGCCCGGGCATCCCTCGTCGGCCGACGCGGGCCGGTGACGGCGGGGGTTTATCGGGTGGTTCCCCGAGGAGATCGTGGCGTCGGCGCCGAAGCGCGAAGATGTGGGAAACCGCCGCAACCCTGCGCGGCGTCGGCGGGTATCCGGTACAATGGGCGAACACGCGCCCCTCGGGGGTCCTCTCCGAGTCCACTTTCTTGCGGCGCCGGTGGGGGTTCGAAGGAGTTGATTCATGATGCGACACGGTCGAACACAGAGGTCCGCGTTCACGCTGATCGAGTTGCTGGTGGTCATCGCGATCATCGCGCTCCTGATCGGCATCCTGCTGCCGGCGCTGGCGGAGGCCCGCAAGGCCGGTCGCCTGGCGATCTGCATGTCGAACACCAAGCAGTTCGGCATCGCGACGCACAGCTACGGCGCCGACTACCAGGACAAGGTGTTCAGCTTCACCTGGACCAACGGGTCGGAGATGCAGAGCGAGTTCGGGGACATCCGCGCGGCCGCGCCCGGCAACAACGACCTCCAGGCGTCCGCCCTCCAGGCGGTGGACATCATCCGTCGCCGCGGCGGGCTTGACCCGGGCCTGGCCCCGATCGTGACCGGCTGGATCCCCCACGTGCTGTACACCCATCTGGTGCTGCAGGACTACGTGGCGGCCCAGCTCCCCGACCGCGTCGTCGTGTGCCCCGAGGACAAGTACCGCCTGCAGTGGCAGACCGATCCGCAGGGGTTCCGCACCGGCATCTTTGCGCCCTTCCAGCCCACCGGCTCGGGCACCGGCTGGCGCTGGCCCTACAGCTCCAGCTACGAGTACACCCCGTTCTCCTACGGCAACGACCGCGGCGACACGGGCGCCGCCGTCGTGGTCCAGGCGGACACCCACCGGACCTACCAGCTCATCGGGCAGACCGCCAAGGGCGCCATCGGCCGCCGCAAGATCACCGAGGTCGAGTTCCCCTCGCAGAAGACCCAGGTGAACGACACGATCGCACGCCACTTCGGCAAGCGGTGGTGGAACGCCGCCTATCCCGAGGCGCGCCAGCCGCTGCTCTTCTTCGACCAGTCGGTCGTGCAGCGTCAGACAAACCACAGCAACCCCGGCGCCGACCCGCGGAGCCCCTCCAACGCCAGCTCGCTCACCCTCTACTCCTACGAGCCCGAGCGCTGGGAGGCCCCCACGCGCCAGGGCGGCTACTCGCCGCAGTTCTACGACTTCGGCGTGGTCGGGCACTTCCGCTGGACGCGGATGGGCCTCAAGGGCGTCGACTTCCCGGGCGGCCCGGTGACCTGGACCTTCGGGCAGCGCGTGCCGACCGAGGTCTACCCGTAACACCGCTCGCGGTTCTCCGATCGATCCAGACCCCGGCCGACGGCCGGGGTCTTTTCGTGTTCCCGCCCGCCCGAGCCCCGCGCCGCCCCGGCACCCGCCGCCGGTTGCGGAGATCGCGCTCCGCCGACCGATGCCCCCGTGTAGACTGGGCGCGACTCCGCCGCCCAGGCCCCGCGTTCGCGGGGGCGCCGGCGGGGCCAGGAGGTCACACGATGGGCAGCCGTGGGCGGGACTCCCGGGCGTACGCGTTCACGCTGATCGAGCTGCTCGTGGTGATCGCGATCATCGCACTGCTGATCGGGATTCTGCTGCCGGCGCTGGCCCAGGCGCGGAAGGCCGGGCGCCTGTCGATCTGCATGTCGCACGCCAAGCAGTTCGGGACCGCCACGCACAGCTACGCCGCCGACTACCAGGACAAGATCTTCAGTTTCACGTGGACCAACGGGTCGCAGTTGCAGAGTTCCTACGCGGACATCCGCGGGTTCGCGCCCGGCAACAACGACCTCCAGGCGGCGGCCCTCCAGGCGGTGGACATCATCCGCCGCAGGGCCGGGCTGGAACCCTCGCTGGGCCCGATCATCACGGGCTGGATCCCGCAGGTGCTCTACACGCACCTGGTGCTCCAGGACTACGTGGCGGCCCAACTCCCCGACCGCGTCGTGGCGTGCACGGAGGACAAGTGGCGCCTCCAGTGGCAGACCGATCCGCAGGGATTCAAGGCCGGGCGGTTCGCGCCCTTCCAGCCCAGCGGCACGGGCGTGGGCTGGCGCTGGCCCTTCAGCTCCAGCTTCGAGTTCAACGTCTCTTCCTACTCCAACGACCGGGGCGACCGGGGGGCGACCGTGGTCGTCCAGGCCGGCAGCCACCGCTACTACTCACTCATCGGGCAGACCGCCAAGAGCGCCATCGGACGGCGCAAGATCTCCGAGGTCGGCTTCCCCTCGCAGAAGGTGCAGGTCAACGACACCATCGCGCGCCACTTCGGCAAGCGCTGGTGGCACTCGGCGTACCCGGAGGCACGCCAGCCGCTGCTCTGCTTCGATCAGTCGGTCGTGCAGCGTCCGACGACCCACAGCAACCCCGGCGGCGATCCGCGCAACCCCGCCGTTCCCGGGTCGTTGACCGTCTACTCCTACCAGCCCGAGCGGTGGGAGGCGCCGACTCGCGTGGGGGGCTACGCCCCGACCTTCACCGATGCCGGCGTCGTCGGGCACTTCCGCTGGACCCGCATGGGCCTCAAGGGCGTCGATTTCCCGGGCGGTCCGGTGACCTGGACCTTTGGACAGCGCGTCCCGACCGAGGTCTACCCGTAACCCACCCCACGATCCCCGCGGGCGTCGCGTGTCCTCACCGCCCCGGTGCGGCGTTGTTCGCAATCCGTTTGCATTCCCCGAGTTTTGCACCAAGATTGGAAGTCCGGCTTGCGGACGAACGCCGATGGGGTAGACTGATCAACGGGACATCCCGAGGCTCAATCTGAATCCCGCGTTCGCGGAGGCCTCGGGTCAGAACAGAAAGGAGACCACACATGATGGTCAACGCGCATCGGTCCCGCGCCGCGGCGTTCACGCTGATCGAGCTGCTGGTGGTCATCGCGATCATCGCGCTCCTGATCGGGATCCTCCTGCCGGCGTTGGCGGAGGCCCGCAAGGCCGGACGGCTGGCGATCTGCATGTCGAACACGAAGCAGTTCGGCATGGCCACGCACAGCTACGGCGCCGACTACCAGGACAAGGTGTTCAGCTTCACCTGGACCAACGGGTCGCAGTTCCAGAGCGAGTTCGGGGACATCCGCGGGTTCGCGCCCGGCAACAACGACCTCCAGGCGTCCGCCCTCCAGGCGGTGGACATCATCCGTCGCCGCGGCGGGCTCGACGCCTCCAGCGGCCCCATCATCACGGGATGGATCCCCCACGTGCTGTACACCCACCTGGTGCTGCAGGACTACGTGGCGGCCCAGCTCCCCGACCGCGTCGTCGCCTGCACGGAGGACAAGTACCGCCTCCAGTGGCAGACCGATCCGCAGGGGTTCCGCGCCGGCATCTTCGCGCCCTTCCAGCCCAGCGGCACGGGCGTGGGCTGGCGCTGGCCCTACAGCTCCAGCTATGAGTACAACGTGTTCTCCTATTCCAACGACCGCGGCGACACCGGCGCGACCGTCGTCGTCCAGGCCGACAGCCACCGCTTCTACTCCCTCATCGGGCAGACCACCAAGAGCGCCATCGGCCGCCGCAAGATCACCGAGGTCGAGTTCCCCTCGCAGAAGACCCAGGTGAACGACACGATCGCACGCCACTTCGGCAAGCGCTGGTGGCACTCGGCGTACCCCGAGGCACGCCAGCCGCTGCTCTTCTTCGACCAGTCGGTCGTGCAGCGCCCGACGACCCACAGCAACCCCGGCGCCGATCCCCGCAGCCCCTCCAACCCCAGTTCGATCACGCTCTACTCCTACGAGCCCGAGCGCTGGGAGGCCCCGACGCGCCAGGGCGGCTACACGCCGTTCTTCTATGACTTCGGCGTCGTGGGTCACTTCCGCTGGACGCGGATGGGCCTCAAGGGCGTCGACTTCCCGGGCGGCCCGGTGAGCTGGACCTTCGGCATGCGCGTCCCCACCGAGGTCTATCCGTAAGCCCGAGCCCGCGTCGCGTGTTCCCCAAGGCCCCGGCCCCTCGGTCGGGGCTTTTCATTCCGGCGCGACGGTGCCCCGCGCCGACGGGTATGCTCGGGAGGGAGCCGCGCCCGCTCGCTCCGGGAGACACCATGAAGATCCTCGTCGCCGACAAGTTCGAGAAGTCCGGCCTGGAGGCGCTCAAGGCCCTGGGCTGCGAGGTCGTCTCCGAGCCCGACGCGGGCGCCGCCGGCGTCCCCGACCGCCTCGCCGCCCACAAGCCGGACATCCTCATCGTGCGCTCCACGAAGGTGCAGGCGGCGGCCCTGGAGAAGGCCTCGGGGCTCAAGATCATCATCCGGGCCGGGGCGGGCGTGGACAACATCGACGTGGGGGCGGCGTCGGCCAAGGGCGTGCGCGTGTGCAACTGCCCCGGCACCAACGCCGTCGCCGTCGCCGAGCTGGCCATGGGCCTGCTCCTCTGCTGCGATCGGCGCATCCCGGACCAGACGGCGCTGGTCCGCGGCGGGCGCTGGAGCAAGAAGGAGTTCGGCAGGACGGGCGCCGGCGGGGCCCGCGGGCTCAAGGGCATGACCCTGGGCGTGGTGGGCGTGGGGGCGATCGGTCAGGAGGTCATCAAGCGGGCCGTCGCCTTCGGCATGGACGTCGTCGCCTGGAGCCGCGGCATCACTCCCCAGCACGCCGCGGCCCTGGGGTGCGAGTTCGGCGGGACGGACACGCCCGCCCTCCTCGCCCTGGCCAACCGCGCCGACGCCGTCAGCGTGCACCTGCCCCTGACGGACACGACCAGGAAACTGTTCAACAAGTCCTTCTTCGACGCGATGAAGCCCGGGTCGTACTTCGTCAACACCAGCCGCGGCGGCGTGGTCGACGAGGCGGCGCTGCGAGAGGCCGTCCAGGCCAAGGGCATCCGCGCGGGCCTGGATGTCTGGGACGCCCAGCCCGGCGAGCCCGACGCCCCGTGGGACTCGCCGACCGCCAAGCTCCCCGGCGTCTGCGGCACCTGCCACGTCGGCGCCAGCACCGACCAGGCCCAGCAGGCCGTCGCCGCCGAGACCGTCCGCCTCGTCAAGCTCTTCAAGGAGTCGGGGCGGATCGAGAACTGCGTGAACGCCTGACCGCTTCGCCGGACCCGCGGACCGGGCCCCCTGCATATTCGCGGTTGATGCGGCGCCGCGCGATCCCCGCGTACAGTTCGGGCATGAGCACCGCCACCGCGACTTCCGCGTCGTCCGCCGTCAAGCACACGCCCTCCGGGCGGATCTTCAACTTCTCCGCGGGCCCCGGGGCCCTGCCGGAGGAGGTGATCAGGCAGGCCCAGCAGGACATCTGGAACATCGACGGCACGGGCATCGGGATCATGGAGCACAGCCACCGCGGCAAGCTCTTCGACAGGGTGCTCGCCGAGGCCGAGGAGGCCTGCCGCAAGGTCGGCGACGTCCCCGCCAGCTACAAGGTGCTGTTCCTCACGGGCGGGGCGACGAGCCAGAACTTCATGGTGCCGGCGAACATCCTTCCCGACGACGGGGTCGCGGCGTTCCTCACCACGGGCTACTGGGCCGAGAAGACCTGGGACGAGGTCAAGGTCTATTCGAGCAAGTGCTACGAGGCGTGGGACGGACGGGCGAGCAAGCACGCCCACTGCCCGGGCGACGCCGAGCTCAAGTACGCCGCCAGGCCTGTCTACGTCCACATGTGCTCCAACAACACCATCTACGGCACGCAGTGGCGGACCGCGGACGGCGGCGTGCGCTACCCCAAGATGCCCGAGGCGTGCGACACCCTCGTGTGCGACGCGTCCAGCGACATCTTCAGCCGGCCCATCGACGTATCGAGGTTCGGGATCATCTACGCCGGGGCCCAGAAGAACGTGGGCATCGCCGGCACGACGCTGGCAATTGTCCGCGACGACCTGCTCAAGCCCGTGCGCACGCTCCCCACGATGCTGCGGTACGACGTCCAGGCCAGGGACCAGAGCCGGCACAACACGCCCCCGGCCTTCGCCATCTACCTCTCGGGCCTGGTCTTCAAGTGGATCCTGAAGCAGGGCGGGCTGCCCGAGATCCATAAGCGGAATCTGGAGAAGGCGTCGCTGATCTACGCCGTGCTGGAGGGCTCGAAGTTCTGGAAGGGGCACGCCCGCGCCGACAGCCGAAGCCTCATGAACCTCACCTTCCGCGTCGCCCCCGACGTCAAGAACGCCCAGCAGCTCGACGAGCAGTTCGTCAAGGAAGCCCTGAAGAACGGCATGGACCAGCTCAAGGGGCACCGCTCCACGGGCGGCATGCGCGCGAGCATCTACAACGCCTTCCCGCGCGACGGCTGCGTGGCCCTGGCCCAGTTCATGCGCGACTTCGAGAAGAAGAACGGGTAGGGGCCCCGGGGGCCCCCCGCGCCGAGCGCGCGTGAGGGCACGCCGAGCCCGCGAAGGCCCGGATCGAGCGCCGAGCCGTCTCCGACGCCCCGCGCGCCCCCATCCTCGCCCTGTCGTTCGTGGCGTGAGTCGGAAGAACGCGCCCAGAGGCGCGGGCGGGCGCCGCGGGTGCCACGGGCGATCCGCCTTGCGGATCGCCCGTGCCGGCGTCCGGACCGGCGTCGAACAGCCGCACGGGTCACGGGCGAAGCGCCCGATGACCCGTGGCACCCGCCGTGCCACGACTGTTCGGCTCGGCGAACAGTCGTGCTCTCCCCACCAGCACGACTGTGCCCCGAGCGGCACAGTCGTGGCACCCGGCGTGGTTGGAAGAACGCGCAC
>VGXM01000030.1 GCA_016873295.1 Phycisphaerae bacterium | reverse complement strand
TCCGCCTCACGGAGCTTCCGAACCACCTCGTCCGTCCTGTGACGCTTCCGCTTCATCGAGAACCTCCTGGGTACCTTGTACCCGAAAGCTCTCACTCAACCCGGATCAGATTCCCCAAGGCAGGTCAGAGGAGCGCAAGGCGCGAGTGGGATGGTGGCGCGTGTGGTTCGTGGAGGGGCGCCGCCGACACCGGCTGAGCGAGCACCTGTCGTCGAGGCAGGCGGAGTGGCTTTCGGAGCTGGCGCGGCTGGCGATGATCGGCGAGGCTAACCGCCGATGAGGACGGTGGGGCAGCCCGGGGGCATGATGGTGCCGCCGTGGGCGGTGGTGTCGCCGACGCGTGCGGCGGGCAGGCCGCCCAAGAAGACCGTGGTTGAGCCCTTGGCGATGACATCGGGTGGCCCGACGCAGGTGCACATTCCCGTGGCGACCGCGGCGGGCCGGCCGGCGATCAGGACCGTGGGGCAGCCCGGCGGGAGGATCGGCCCGCCGACGTGGGGGATCGGCGGTGTGCCGGGGGTGACCATGGGGCAGGTGTGCATGTCTCCGACGCAGGCGGCCATGCTCACGGGGGGCTCCTTGGGGGTGTCAGCCGGTGAATCGGTCGCGGAAGACGTATCCGACGGTGATGAGGGCGGCGGCGGCGAGGCTGAAGACGACTCCGAGGGCCACGACCGCTCGCGTCGGAATCGCCGCCATGGTGACGAGCGCGGATCGGGAAGGCTGGTTCGGATCGTAGTACACCTCGACGGGAGCGCCGGGCGGGCGTTGGGCGATCACAGCGAGCGCCCGGTCGCGGTCCGGGAAGACGGAGGGCATGAGGGGCATGAGCCTGGTGCCCTCCAGGGCCACGCCATCGACGGAGTAGGTGTAGCGGATCCTGGCCTCGTACTCGGTTACGGCGAGGGGGCCGATCTCCGAGGGCCGGCGCGTGCGTTGGACCTCGACGACCTCCGACTCGGTCATGACGCCGGGCACGCTGGGCCAGGCGCGGCTCTTGACCAGCACGGCGACGGTGACCCCCGCGACGCCGAGAACGGCGAGCCCGATCCCGATCCAGATGAGCCAGTCTCCCTTCATTCCCGATCCTATCGAACCAGCGTCCAGCGTCCCTTGAGGCGTGCGGCGTAGATGGGGAGCTCGAAGACGAGGCCCTCGTCGTCTTCGAGGAGGACGGGGCTCCTGGCGTCGCTCCTGGTCACGAGCGCCACGCGCCCGCCCGCGGCCAGGTCGAAGACCAGGTCTTCCGTGCTGAGCGGCTCGGCCCTCAGCCCGGGGCGCTGCGCGAGCCACTCGAGCTGCTCGAGGCCGGCCTTGCGCACGCGCTCGAAGTCCTTGTACTCGGCGCGTGCGGTCTCACGCCACTTGTACTCCTGCAGATCGAAGGCGCGGGGGGCGTCGCCCGCGCGCAGGGCGCCGATCAGGTCCGCGGCGAGGGACTCCAGGGCGCCGCGGTCGGCCTCGCTCAGTTCCTTCAGCACCTCGGCCTGGTCCCACACCTCGCTCGGCGGCGGCTCCTTGATCGGCATCGGAAGCCGGATCGTGAACGGGTAGACCTCCGGGCCCACGGGCGGGGGCCACTCGAAGCGGGCGAGCGTGAGCGCCGGCGTGGGCACGTCCGCCGAGGGATCGTGGAGGTAGGCGTGGGCCTCGCCCGCGGCGACACCCGCCTCGTAGGGGGCATGGGTGGGCCACCGCAGGAAGACGCTCAGCTCGTTCTCCCCCGGAGGCAACCAGAGGTTGATGGGGACGTCGGTGGCGATGCCCCCGCCCGCGGCGTCGACCACGAGCGGAACGCCGTTCACCGCCACGCTCGACGCGGCGTGGGTCCATCGGACGGATAGGTAGTAGACGGGGCCGTTCACTGTGAGCCTCACTTATCGTCGCCCGGGAGCAGCCTTGTGCGCGCGCCCTTGTACAGATCGACATCGTCCCATGGCGTCCACTCGCCGACCTTCTTCTCCTTGGTGTAGACCTTGAAGGCTTTGCACTCCACGACGATGGAGACCGTGAGCGGCTTGAGCGTGACCTTGGGAGTCACGTAGACGCCGGAGCGCTCGAACTCGCCCTTGGCCTGTGCGACGATCTCGGTCTCGCCCCCCGCGGTGACCGCGGCGGACAGCACGTAGTCGCTGCCGACTTTCGCCGTGAGCTTGGCATAGAGCTTGCCTTCGCCCCCGAGCGTCAGCTCTCCGACGATTCGCTCGTGCCCGGCGGCGTAGAAGCGGGCCTTGGGCCCTCCCTTGAGCGTCGCCTTGGCCTCGGCGCCCGTGGTGAAGAAGATGTCCGCGACGTGGTCGGCGAGCAGCGAGGAGAGCGGGGGCGGTACGCCCAGTCCGTTGTAGATGAGCGTGCCGATGCTCACCTTGAGCTCGATGCCCACGCCGATCACCGGGTCGAGCGCGGCGGTCACCGCGATCTCGAAGTACGCCTGCCAGTCCTTGTCCTCCGCCCATCCCCACGACGCTTCCAGCGATCCGGTCGGCGGGGTGAGCTTGGGCTTGAGGCTGACGCCCAGGGCCTTCATGACCCCCGTGCCCCACTCTTCCCAGCCCCTGGTGACTTCATTCCCCCAGCCCTCGAAGAACTCGCGTTTGAGCTTGACCGAGACCTGCTGACTCGGGTAGCTCTCCACGGTGAACATCTGCGACACGTCGTCGCAGCCGCGTCCGTGAACGCGGTAGACCTTGGGCTTGCCGTTGATCGGGAAGTAGTCGTCGTCGGCCGGCGGCCGGGCTTCGAACTTGTGCTCGCCGGTGGAAACCCAGGCGGATTCGGGGGGGGCCCCGTCCGGCTCGCGCACGGCGATCTGCTTGCGCTTGGCGTTCTTCTCCTCGACCACGGTCACCTTGGCGGTGCAGCCGTCCTTGCCCTTGGTCTTGCGTTCGAGCGAGACCGTAATCCCCGCGAACTTCTTCTCCAGCTTGTCGGTGACGCTCGCGCCCGCCACGACCTGGAGCACGTTGGAGGGCCCGTGCTTGCGCTTGTGCTCGCACTGGAGTTCCAGCTCCTTGATCCCGCAGGGCTTGTCGCTCGTCGGCGGCGTCGGGCCTGTGGCCGGGGGTGGGGCCTGTGTCTCGGTCTTGGGAGGGGGCGGCGGCGGCGGATAGGGGGGCGGCTTCTGGGTGTCGGGAGTCCGCTTCTTGCGCGTGCGCGGCTTGGCCTTGCCCGTGCCCTTCTTCCCCGGCTTGCCGTCGTCGGCGACCAGCGCTTCGATCGGCTCCTCGATCTCCTTGGCCTGGAAGGGCGAGGCGTCCTTGGCGCTCTTGGCGGCCTGGGCGGGGCCCGCGGCGGCCCCCATGTTGATCTTGACCATGATCCCCTGGATCGAGACGCCGGACGGATCGAGGACGACGGCGTTGCCGCCGCACTTGAGGCTGATCCCCAGGGGAGCCTCGATGTTGACCTTCATGCCCGCCTTGATGTGGACGTTCATGCCGCCTTCGAGGTGGCTGTCCATCCCGCCCTTGGCGCTGAAGGTCTGTCCTCCCTCGACCACGTAGGTCTGCCCGGCCTTGTGGTCGATCGCCGACGACGCTTTCACCAGCGACTTGTTGGTGGTATGGCTGATTTCGTCGCTCGTCTCGACGATGACCTTCTTGGCGTTGAGCTGGGCGGTCTCCTTCACGGTCGTGGTCTGGTTGGCCTGGTGATCGACGATCACGTCCTTCTTGACGGTTTCGTGCCGCACGTCGTCGATCTGCTCGTACCGCCCGGTCTGGACGATGGTGTTCTGGTCCAATCGAACGAGCGTGTTGAAGCTGCCGCCCTTCTTCCCGTCCTTCTCCCATCCCACGCGGACCTCGCGGTTGCCGTAGGTGGTCTCCTTCTCCGTGGCCCGCACGCGGACGTCGAGGTTCCGCTGCGCGTGCACGAAGATCTGTTCGGCGTCCTTCTTGTCCTCGAAGCGCAGCTCGTTGAACCCCGCCGCGTCCTTCGACGAGAGCGACTTGATCGTGCTCATCGTCTTGTTGGCGGGCAGGTCGTAGGGCGGCTTGTGGTCCTCGTTGTACACGCGCCCGGTGATGACGGGGCGGTCCGGGTCGCCCTCGTAGAACTCGACCACGACCTCGTGCCCCACGCGCGGAAGGAACACCGCGCCCCAGCCCTTGCCGGCCCAGGCCTGCGACACGCGGATGAAGCACGAGGCCTTGTCGTCGGCCTCGTGGTCGCGGTCCCAGTGGAAGCGGACCTTGACGCGGCCCAGCTCGTCGGTGTGGATCTCCTCGTCCTGCGGGCCCACGACGATGGCGCTCTGCGGTCCCGTCACGATCGGGCGCGGCGTGATGCGCGCCGGGCGGAACGAGCGGTCGGTCGAGATGCACCGGAAGACGCACGAGAACTCCGTGCCGCGTTCCCCTGCGCTGCCGTAGCCGGCAACCGAGGCCTCGACGCTGGTCGCGACGACCAGGAACGACTTCTTCCCGTCCTTGCGGAGGGCCTGCGTGGGGTCCTTGAGCTCGAAGGTGCCGCCGGCGACCACGCCGCGGACGTCGGTGCGGGCCGAGTAGACCTTGCCGTGGGACCCGAGCTCCTCGGCCCGGACCTTGACCAGGGTCTCGCCGTGGGCCGTCTCGTAGTACTCGCCCGGGTAGTCGTAGAGCTCCGAGGTCTTGTCGACGCGCTTGGTGGTCAGGTCGCGCGAGACGCGGAGGTTCTTGCCCGGGGCCTTCATATCGAAGTCGTTGAGGGCGACGGCCTCGGTCTGGATCTCGCTGTCGACGCGCCACTCGTACACGGAGTCCTCCACCATGCCCGCGCCGTGGTGGTACACCAGCTCCTTGTGCCCGTCGAGCTCCTTGTGCTGGGCCATCTCGTCGACCAGCACCATCACGTGCCGCCCGTTCTCGTGCTCGAAGAAGTAGTAGATCCCGTGCTTTTCCATGAGGCGGGAGACGAAGTTCAGGTCGGTCTCGCGGTACTGCACGGTGAACTTGGTCTCGGGGTACGTGCCCTTGGTGCGGTCCTCCACGTCGACCAGGTGCTCCTCGAGCACGTCCTTGACGATGGAGAGGGGCGTCACGGGCTTGGTCTTGGCGGTGGCGGGCTGGAAGATGCGGCAGTCGCTCGTCCGCGAGAGCAGCCACAGCCGCGGGTGGATGGCGAGCTCGTAGAACAGGTCGGTGCGGGCCTCTGCGGACTGGCTCACCCTGCACACCACGCCGTTGATGAACCGCGACTTGCCGTCGCCCCGGACGATGGTCAGCGTGACCGAGGTGCCGACGAGGTCCTCGGGCTTGAGCCCGGGCCTGGCCGCCTCGACCACCACGTCGAGCCGGAAGGGGCGCCCCAGCTCCTCGGCGTAGCGGAAGCTGGCCAGGAGCACCGCGTCCTCGCCCAGGGCGGTGTGGATCCGCAGCTCCTGGTTGGCCTGCGTGGGCTTGGTTGGCTTCTCCTGGTCGCTCATCGCCTGCTCCGATCCGCCCGCCCGCCGTCGATCATGGTTGGCCTAGAAGAGGACCCCGGCGGAGAAGGTCAGTTGCCACACGCCGTGGGAGTCGATCTGGAAGGCCGGCTTGGCGGTCACCGGCACATTGGAGAGCTTGCCGTTGACGTCGAGCCACGTCCTGCCCGTCACCTTGTCGGGCGTGGCGTCGACGGAGGCGCCCAGCCCGTAGCGGAACGCGGCGTTGTTCCAGCCGTAGATCCCGATCGCGGTCGCGCTGGGCTTGTCGTCCTTCACCTGGGCCAGGAGGTCGAAGGAGAAGCCGCCCTCCTTGACCTTCAGGCCCAGGGCGGCGGTGTAGGTGGTGGGCCTCCAACCCGGCGCGGGGTGCCCCGGGGGCGCGAGGCGGTCCCAGGTATCGAGCCTCAGGCCCGCGTACTCGGCGCTGCCGCGGGCCGTCAGCGACACCTGCTTGCCCAGGGAGAGCACGACCGTGCCCTCGCCGCCGACCTTGGCCTCCGGGCCCTTGAAGTCGCCCCAGATCTTCAGCGAGGCGGTGACGGGATCGGTCTTGAGGCTGGCCTTGAGGCTGGCGCCGATGGACTGCGTGGAGGGCTCGAAACGCACGACCTGTCCCGAGATCGTCACGGGCTTGAGCTGGAACTCGAAGTCCTCGCCCTCGACCATCTTGGCGATGGGGTCGCCCGCCTTGGCCAGATACATGCCGACCGCGCCCCCCACGGCGAACACGGCCCCGACGACCTTGAGCACGCCCTTGTTCTCGTCCACCCAGGCGCCGACGGTGGTGCACTTGAACGCCGCCGCCAGTTCCTCGCCCGTCTTCTTGAGCGACTTGACCTCGGGCGTCTCCTCCAGCTTCTTGATCGCCTCGGTCTTGAAGAGCTTGAGGCCCTCGGTCCCGATCTTCTTGGCGATCTCCTCGGCGTCCTTCCCCGAGATGGTCACGGGCGTGAGCTGGGTCGGCAGCCCGAGGGTGGGGGTTGCCTGGCCATCCTTGGCCAGCGCCTCGGCCTGGCGCTGGACGAGCATCTCGGCCTGGCCCTTGAGGAGCTTGGCGAGGGCCTCCTGGAACCTCCTGTCGTCGAGCGTCTTGCGGGCGATCTCCATCGCCGTCTGGGGCGAGCTTTCGACCAGGCGCACGAACACCGCGACCTTCGCGTTGATCACGCCCTCGATGGACCTGCATTCGTCGCCCATGGCTCCGTCGTTCAATCGAACCGGTACTCGAAGTCGCCGTCCTTCACGCCCACGTGCACGCCCGCGATGGGCTTGCCCTCGGCCAGCCGCTCCAGGAACGCCCGCCCGATCTCGGGGAGGAGCGTCCGCGTGATGATCGCGTCCACCGCGCGGGCCCCGGACTCCACCTCCGTGCACCTGCCGACGATCAGGTCCACGACCGGCTTGTCCGTGGTCATGGGCACGTTGTAGGCCGACGTCACGCGGGCGACGATCCGCGAGAGCTGCAGGTCGATGATGGCCCGGAGCATTCTGTCGCTGATGGGGTTGTACGGCACGACCGTGAGGCGCCCCAGGAGCGCCGCCGGGAAGACCTTGAGCAGCTCCGCGTGCAGGGCCTTGGTGAGCCCGGCCATGTCCGGGGCCAGCTCCGGGTCCTTGCACATCTTCATGACGAGGTCGGTCCCGGCGTTGCTGGTCAGGATGATGATCGTGTTCTTGAAGTCGATCTCGACGCCCTCGCTGTCCTTCATCATGCCCTTGTCGAAGACCTGGAAGAAGACCTCGTGCACGTCGGGGTGGGCCTTCTCGACCTCGTCGAGCAGGACCACGGAGTAGGGGCGTCGCCGGACGGCCTCGGTGAGCACGCCGCCCTGCCCGTACCCGACGTAGCCGGGGGGCGAGCCCATGAGCGTGGCGACCTTGTGGGCCTCCTGGTACTCGCTCATGTTGATGGTGATGAGGGCCTGAGTGCCGCCGAACATCGCCTCCGCCAGCGCGATCGCCGTCTCGGTCTTGCCCACGCCGCTGGGCCCGGCCAGGAGGAACACGCCCACGGGCCGCCCGGGGTTCTCGAGCCTGGCCTTGGAGACCATGATGCGTCGGGCGATCTCGTCCAGCCCGTGACGCTGCCCGATCACGCGCCGCTCCAGCACGTCCGCCAGGCGCAGCGTTCCCTGGATCTCGTTCTTGACCATCCGCCCGACGGGGATGCCGGTCCAGTCGGCGACCACCGCCGACACCGCCTGGGCGTCGACGCTGGGCAGGATGAGCGGATCCTCGCCCTGCGTCGCCTCCAGGTCCGACTGGAGCTTCTTGAGCTCCTCCAGCAGCCTGAGGCGCCCGTCCTCGGACATGGCGGGCTCGGCCGCGGGCTTGTCGCCCTTGGGGGCCGGCTTCGCCGCGGCCTCAGGGGCGGGCTTCTCCGGCGACTCGATCGCCCTGCCCGCGGCGCGGAGCCTGCCGCGGATCTCCAGGATCCGGTCCACGAGCTTCTTCTCGCGCCGCCAGTGCTCGGTCAGTTCCGCCAGGCGGGCCTTCTCCTTGTCGAGCTGGGCGGTCACGTCGGCGCGGCGCCTGGTGTGCTCCAGCCCCACCGCCGACTCGCGGTCGAGGATCTCCAGCTCCGTGGTCAATCCCTCGATGCGGCGTCGCGTGTCCTCGACGGCGGGCGGGTCGGCGTGCTGGCTGACGGCGACGCGGGCGGCGGCGGTGTCCAGCAGGCTGATCGCCTTGTCCGGGAGCTGCCGCGCCGGGATGTACCGCTTCGAGAGCCGCACCGCCTCCTCCAGCCCCTCGTCCAGGATCTGCACGCGGTGGTGCTTCTCCAGCGTCGACGAGAGCCCCCGCACCATGAGCAGGGCCTTGCGCTCGTCGGGCTCGTCCACCTTGACGACCTGGAAGCGACGGGTGAGAGCCGGGTCCTTCTCGAAGTACTTCTTGTACTCGGCCCAGGTCGTGGCGGCGATGGTGCGGAGCGTGCCGCGGGCCAGGGCGGGCTTGAGGAGGTTGGCGGCGTCGTTCTGGCCCGCCGCGCCCCCCGCCCCGATCAGCGTGTGGGCCTCGTCGATGAACACGATGATGGGCTTGGGCGAGGCCTGCACCTCGTCGATGACCTGGCGCAGGCGGTTCTCGAACTCGCCCTTCATGCTGGCGCCGGCCTGGAGGAGCCCCAGGTCCAGCGACATGAGCCGCACGTCGCGCAGGCTGGGCGGCAGGTCGCCCTTGGCGATCCGCTGGGCGAACCCCTCCACCACCGCCGTCTTGCCCACGCCCGCCTCGCCCGTCAGGATCGGGTTGTTCTGGCGCCGTCGCATGAGGATGTCCACGATCTGGCGGATCTCCTCGTCGCGCCCCACGATCGGGTCCATCTCGCCCTTGGCGGCCCGCTCGGTGAGGTCGACGCAGAACTTCTTGAGGGCCTCCTGCTTGCCCATCTGGGCGGGGGCCATGGCGCCGCTGGCCTCGCCCGGGGCCGCGACCCCCGAATGCTGCCCGATCGCCGATCCGTCCATCGCCACGAGCGCGTCCTCCGGGCTGCCCGCGACGATCTTGGCGAGGTTGTCGGTGAGGGCCTCGGGCTTGACCTTGTCGAACTCCTTGGAGATCGACAGGAGCACGTTGTTCAGGTTGGTCGTCTTGCGGATGCCCACCAGCATGTGCCCCGTGCGCACGGCCCCCTCGCCGAAGAGCAGCGACCCGTACACCCACCCGCGCTCCACGGCCTCGTCGAGGTGGCTGGAGATGTCGGAGATGGCGGTGGCGCCGCGCGGGAGCCGGTCCAGGGCCGCGGTCAGGTCCGCCGCGACCTTGCCGGAGTTGACGTCAAAGTGCCGCAGGATGCGGTGGAGGTCGCTGTCCTGGTTGTTGAGGACCTGGCTGAACCAGTGCACCAGCTCGACGTACGGGTTGCCGCGGAGCTTGCAGAAGACCGTTGCGCCCTCCAGAGCCTTGTAACCCAGGCTGTTGAGTTTGCCGAAGAGCCTGGTGCGGCTGATCTCGCCCATGTCGATCTCCCTTCAGTTCGATCCCACCCAATCTACCCGAACCCGACCCGATCTCGAGCGCCTACTCCGCGCTGCGGAGCGACAGGTCCGCCGGGTCGCGCCCCAGCGGTCCGGTCGCCAGCCACGTGGTCCACCCCAGGCGGCCGGCGCGCCCCAGGGCCAGCTTCGGCACCTCGCGCTCCAGCAGCACAAGCCTGGCCTCCCACGCCAGCTCGTCGCACAGGTACAGGCGGATCCAGTCGCGCAGGCGCCGCTCGCTCTGGAAGCCGGGGAGCAGTCGCTCGTAGTCGGCGAGCCTCATGGGGCCCAGGTGGAGGCGGAACACGCCCTGGCAGTCCCAGGCCCGGGCCCCCAGGATCGCCGTGGTCCCCAGGCCCGCGCACTCGTGCGACGACCCCAAGCGGCATCGGTGCTGCTCGGGCAGGTCCAGCCACCGCCCCACGAACTCCTCGAGCGCCGTGCGCACGCCGAAGTACTTCTCGACGATGGCGCGGAGCCCCTCGGCGTTGCGGACCTGGGGCGCGAGCCGCCCGGCGAAGTGGAGCTTGGCCCGGTCGGGCACGGCGTCGCGTCGGCGGACGCCCTCCAGCCCCAGCCCCATGGTGCTGCCGACGTACGACACCCAGCGCCCCTCGTCGCCGGTCGCCGCCCGGTCGTAGGCGACGGTCTGCTGGGCCTGGGCCCAGGCGCGGTAGAAGAGGCTGACGATGCGGTGGTTGAAGAGGTCGAGGAAGCGCGACAGGGTCGGATCGCGGTGGTTGCGCGCACGGTCGCGGATGAACTCGGTCAGGTGGAGCGGCATCGGGCCCTGCGGGCCCAGGAGCCCCAGGAAGTTCACCAGCAGGCGGTCCGGGACCGAGGCCCCCCAGGGCGTGACGCGCGAGGGCTCGAACTTCCAGACCGTCGCCGGGGCGAAGGCCAGGGAGGGCTCCTGCCCGAAGCGGACGGCGTCCTCCCCCACGCGGACGCTGGTGCCCAGGCGCTTGCGGTCGGGCTCGAGGGCCTCGAGGGCGCGCACGGCGGCGTAGAAGTCGAAGCCCCAGGGCTCGGCTTCGAGGCGGACGCGGAGCTGGGCCAGATGGTCACGGCGCCCGGCGTCGGGCGGGGGTGGCGGCTGGGCGGGCTGGGCGCGGGGCGGCGTCAGAAGATCGGGCGCTGCCCCACCCTTGCGGACCATCGCATGATCTCCCCGCGCTCCGTGGAGCGCACGACGGTTTCGGTGAACGAGTTGAGCGAGACGTAGCGGGCGAAGAACTGCTCGAGGACCTTGCCCAGGAGGAAACACCCGACGCCCTCGAAGGACGACTCGTCGAGGGTGACGGCGACCTCGAGCCCGCGGGCGAAGGCGATGGGTCCGGGGGTGGGCACGCGGCGGACCACCTGGGCCGGGCGCACGGAGCGGACGCCCTCGACCTGCTTGCGGACGGCGGGGTCGGACCAGTCGGAATAGAGGCGGAGCATCTCGCGGAGGGCGACGGCGCCGGACCCGGCGCGGTCGGCGCCGTCCGAGAGCGAGAGGTGGTTGAGGGAGAGGTGGCTGATGAGCCGCCAGGAGATCTCGCCTTCGGCGTGGCTGGCGCGGGGCGGGGTGGGGCCGGCGACGACGCGGACGGAGGAGACGGGCGCGCCGATCTCGAGGGTGAAGTCGGTGGCGCCGAGGCCCAGGGGCATGAGGAGGGGGAGGTCGCGGTTGGAGCAGAGGGTCTCGACGCCCAGCTGCTTGAGGTCCATGGAGCAGGGCGCGCTGGAGGCATCGACGAGCGAGACGTACACCTCGCTGCCGGCGTAGGTGGAGCGGCGTCCCGAACGCTTCTCCTGCTCGGAGACGACGCGGGGCGTGCGGTAGGCGGAGAAGTAGGCGCCGGAGGCGGCGTCGGAGTCCTGGTCGAGGGAGGAGTAGAAGGGGCGGAAGGCGGTTTCCTGCCCGCCGGCCTCGTAGCCCGTGACGCCCAGCACGCGGTAGACCTCGAAGTCGGCCGGTCGCGTGCGGTCGACCATGACGTGGAACTCGCTGGAGCGTTCGGAGACGAAGATGCGGTCGGCGCGCCTGGGGAAGAGGTTGACGGCGGGGACGCAGCCGGGGGTGAGGCAGGAGGCGTCGACGGCGCCCTCGAGGGCGGGGTCCTCGGCGTCCATGGCGATGATGAGGTCGACGGCCTGGGTCTTGCAGCGGGCCAGCCCGGCGCGCAGGCCCGTGAGCTCGACGAACATGAAGCGCTGGGGGAAGGCGAAGTACTCGTGGAGGAGGCGGTAGCCCTGGAAGCTGCGCTCGTCGTAGGGGATGAGGGCCTCGGCGGCGTCGAAGCCCGCGGGGCGGACCCGGGCGGCGGGCGGGGCCGCGCCGACGTCGGGCTCGTCGCCCGCGGCGCGGACGACGACGCCGCAGCACCGCCCGAGGAGCCCGGCGTAGAGGCGCCCGCCGACGGAGCCCAGCCCGCCGACGAAGAGGCGGAGGGTGTCGAGGTTGATGGCGTCGAAGGAGAGGTCGGCGAGGGCGCGGAGGCGGAGGCGGACGGCGGAGCGGGTGCGGGCGAGGGGGCCGGCGAAGGCTTCGAGCCCGAGGACGCGGACCTCGGAGCCGTAGTACCTGGCCTCCTCGGCCTCGATGGGCCAGAGGGTGAGGGGAGCGCCGGTGCGGTACTCGCAGGCGGTTCGTTCGCCCTTGCCGACGTGGCCTCGGAGGGCGGTGCCGCGGGGGATGAGGTGTCCCGAGGCGAGGGCGGGCTGGGCGCGGTCGGGGTGGAATCGGGCGACGAGCATGGAGGGGGTGGGGGCGAGGTAGTGGGGGTAGACGGTTTCGAGGAGGTTCTGGGTGAAGCGCGGGAACTCGGCGTCGATCTTGAGCTGGACGCGGGCGGCGAGGTAGGCGAAGCCCTCGAGGAGGCGCTCGACGTAGGGGTCGGGGCAGGGCTCGCGGTCGAGGCCCAGGCGCCCGACGCCGACCTTGGGGAACTCGTCGGCGAACTCGCGGGCGGCGCTGCGGAGGTGGGCCAGCTCGCGTTCGAAGTACTCGTAATGGCGTTGCCGGCCTCGGTGCATCGCGCTGGTCCTGGCCGGTTGGTCGCCGGCGGTCTACTTGTCCTCGCGGACGGTGCAGTGTCCGGTCTCGAGGTCGACCTCGGTCTTGAGGAAGAGGGCCTCGGGCATGGGGAGCGGGCAGAGTTCGCCGCGGATTTCGAGGGCGACGACGGCGGGCCCGCGGCCCGGGGTATCGGCCTCCTCCATGATGACGCGGGCGGCGAGGGTTCCCGACACGATGCGGGGCTCGAAGCGGGCGAGGGTTTCGAGGACCATGGCCTCCATCTGCTCGGGGGTGACGCCGGAGGCGGTGAGACCCGTGAGGTCGGGGAGCCCGAAGTTGAGCACGCTGCCGGAGGCCTGGGGGAGGTCGTTGATGGAGTCGGCGAGGGGCTTGCGGGAGGAGTTGAGGAGCCAGGCCAGGTCGCGGATGACGGCGCCGCGGAGCTGGCGCATGGACATGACGCGGCGATCGCGGCTCTCGACGCGCGACTCGGGCTCGTCGTCGATCAATCGATCGAGCAGGGCCGGCTGGAGGCGCTCGGTGGGGCGTGTCTCGGGCATCAGGCGGCTCCGGCCTCCAGGATGGTGACGGCCCGCACGTCGAGGAGGGCGAACTCGCCCTTGTCGGTGGCCAGCATGCGCTGCCCGAACCCGACGAACAGGCCCGGCGACGGCTCCTCCCAGTCGGTCTTGCGTGACATGCGGACGCCGGGGTCGGGGGAGGCTTCGGAGCCGGGGTAGCGGACAGGGACGAACCCGACGCCCTCGCCGCCGGCGGACCAGCGGAAGTGGGCGGGGAGCCAGATGAGGTCGCGCAGGTCGGTGGGGGCCTCGATGCGGACGTCCTTGACGCGGGACCAGGGGATCCAGTAGTACTTGCCGTCGACGATGGCCTCGAGGACGGGCCCGAGGCGGGTGTCCATGTCGGCGATCCAGTCGAAGGCGGCGCCCTGGGGGTCGTCGCCGACGCGAATGCGGCCCAGGGTGGGGGGCGCCAGTTCGAAGGCCTTCTCGCGGAGTGGGGCGGCCTCGGCGAGCTTGCCCTGCCCGGCGAGCTGGCAGGCCTGGACGAGGTAGCCGATCCACTCGGTGGGCTCGCCCAGGATGAGTGGGGAGCGCTTGCCATCGAAGACCTCGGCGCGGAGGAGTTCGCAGCGGATGGCGGGGCCGCAGACCTTGGCCATGAGGAGGTTGGCGGCGTCGAGCTGGGCGGCGACTTCGAGCTGGTCGAGGGCCCGTTTCCAGTCGCCCTGGATGCAGAGGAGCTGGAAGAGGAAGACGCGGAGCTTGGCGTTCTGGGGCTTGGCGCGGATCTGGGCCTGGAGGGCGGCGAGGGCCTCGTCGGGCTTGCCCTGGGCGACGAGTTCATCGGCGTTCATGGCGAGCACCTCCCGCGCATCCGAACAATGCAGGCCCGGGGGCGATCGCCCCCGGGCCCGAGGAATGTCACACCACAGGGCCGGGCATCAGGTGCCCGTGTTGTCCTTGAGGTTCCACGAGGACTTGGTGGCGGCGTCGGGGGTGCCGTCCTGCTTGAGGGGGGTGTACTCGAACTCGATCTTGCTGTAGTCCAGGCAGAGTTCCTCCAAGGGGCGCCCCTCGCTGCCCTGGCACGATCCGCCCGGTCGCGCCGAGCGGATGATGACGTCGCTGATGGTGTACTTCATGAAGCAGTGCTTCTGCCCGGAGGCCTGGCAGAGCTCGAGGATGGCGGACTTGATGTGCTTGCCCTCGGCGCAGGCCTTGTAGAGGGCGGGGCTGGCCTTGTCGATCATCTTGACGACGGCGAGGTCGGCGAAGTCGGCCTTGCCCCTGCTCATGCCGCCGACGGCGCTGATGGAGCCGCTGCCCGCCTGGGCGACGCCCCAGCTGTAGGAGAGGACTTCCATCCAGCCGCCGGTGTGTTTGCTGTCGGTGCACTCGCCGGTGATCGTGTCGATCTTGAGGAAGCCGTCAAAGGCCATGGTGTTCACTCCCTTCGGCCGATCGTCGGCGTGCCCGCGCGCCGCCACACGCGTCGCGGGGGCGGGGCGTCAACGTTCGGCGGACCAAGCCCGAGGTCGCAGCGCCGCTGAGCGGGGATGCGCTTCGGGCCGTTGCACGGATCCAATCCTCCCACGCCCCCCCCGGCGCGGCGTCGTCAAGCCTTCTTGGCGGAAGGCAGCTTGCTGACCAGTCGGAGCGAGACGGTGAGCCCCTCGAGCTGGTAGTGGGGCCTGAGGAAGAACTTGGCGGAGTAGTAGCCCGGGTTGCCGGCGATCTCCTCGACCTGGACCTCGGCGGCGGCGAGGGGGCGACGGGCCTTGGCCTCTTCACTGGCGTTGGCGGGGTCGGGCTCGACGTACTGCATGATCCACTTGTTGAGCCACTTGAGCATGTCCTCCCGTTCCTTGAACGAGCCGATCTTGTCGCGGACGATGCACTTGAGGAAGTGGGCGAAGCGGCAGGTGGCGAACAGGTAGGTCATGTTGGCGCTGAGCTTGGCGTTGGCGGTGGCGTCGGGGTCGTCGTACTCAGCGGGCTTCTGGAGGCTCTGGGCGCCCATGAAGACGGCGTAGTCGGTGTTCTTCCAGTGGGAGAGGGGCATGAGCCCGTTCTTGGCCAGTTCGGCCTCGCGGCGGTCGGTGATGGCGATCTCGGTGGGGCACTTCATGTCAACCCCGCCGTCGTCGGTGGGGAAGGTGTGGCAGGGCAGGCCCTCGACCATGCCGCCGGACTCCACGCCGCGGATACGGGCGCACCATCCGTAGAGCTTGAAGGCGCGGGTGACGTTGGTGGCCATGGCGAATGCGGCGTTGGCCCAGACGTACTTGTCGTGGCGGGCGCCCTCGGTGTCTTCCTCGAAGGCGAACTCGTCGACGGGGTTGGTCTTGGCGCCGTAGGGGAGGCGGGCCAGGAAGCGGGGCATGGCCAGCCCGAGGTAGCGGGAATCCTCGCTCTCGCGGAGGCTGCGCCAGGCGGCGTACTCGGGGGTCTGGAAGATCTTGGTGAGGTCGCGGGGGTTGGAGAGTTCCTGCCACGAATCCATGCCCATGAGGGTGGGGCTGGCGGCGGCGACGAAGGGGGCGAAGCCGGCGGCGGCGACCTGGGCCATGCCCTGGAGGAGTTCGACGTCGGGGGGGGTGTGGTCGAAGGAGTAGTCGCCCACGAGCATGCCGTAGGGAGACCCGCCGGGCATGCCGTATTCCTCTTCGTAGAGCTTCTTGAAGAGGGGGCTCTGGTCCCAGGCGGCGCCCTTGAACTTGCCGAGGGTCTTGCCGAGTTCCTTCTTGGAGACGTTGAGGACGCGGATCTTGAGGGTCTCGTCGGTCTCGGTGTTGCTGACGAGGTGGTAGAGCCCGCGCCAGGTGGACTCCAGCTGCTGGAAGTCGGGGTGGTGCAGGATCTGGTTGAGCTGCTGGGTGAGCACGCGGTCGATGCCGGCGATCATGGCCTCGATGCTCTTGACGGCGTCGTCGCTGACAAGGGCGGTGGCCCCGAGGGCCTGCTCGGCGAGGGTGCGCACGGCGGAGTTGATCGCCTCCGTGGCCGCCGACGTCTTGGGCTTGAACTCCTTCTTGAGGAGCGACTCGAACTCGGTCATCTCCATCGAGGGAGCGCCGGACGGCTGTCCGCTTGCGTTGGCCTGGCTCATGCGTTCACACCTCCCATGGCGGCGACCCGTCCGCGCCGCGCGGGGGCGGGCGGGCGACCGCCGCGATCATTCCTTCTTGTCCTGGGGCTTGGGGGCCACGGCGAGCGTCTTGAGCAGCGCCGGGTCGTTGAGCACTTTCCCGATGAGGTTCTCGGCGCCGCTCTTGCCGTCCATGTGCGTGAGCAGGTTGGAGAGCTGGGTGCGGGCCTCCAGGAGCTTGGCGAGGGGCTCGATGCGGCGGGCGACCGCGGCGGGCGAGAAGTCGTCCATGCTCTCGAAGGTGACGTCGACGCTGAGGTTGCCCTCGCCGGTGAGAGTGTTGGGCACCTGGAACGCCGCGCGGGGCTTGGCGGCCTTCATGCGGTCGTCGAAGCTGTCGACGTCGATCTCGAGGAACTTGCGGTCGGAGACGGGGGCGAGCGGGTCGGCGGGCTTGCCCGAGAGGTCGGCCATGACGCCCACCACGAAGGGCAGGTTGACCTTCTTCTCGGCGCCGTAGAGCTCCACGTCGTACTCGATCTGGACGCGCGGGGCGCGATTGCGGGCGATGAACTTCTGACTGCTTGCCTTGGCCATGTCCCGTTTCCTTTCCGCCCCCGACGGGGCCCCTATCCCTGCCGCTCGCCGTCGGGGCTTGCCATCCGCTGCAACGTCGCGACCACGTCGGGCGTGAGCACGATCGCGATCTGTTCGAACTTCAGACCGATCAGGCGCTTGGCGGCACGCACCGCCAAGGGGACCGGGCTGGACGGTTCCACCCGCTCATAATACTGACACACGCGGTCCAACGCGAGCGTGGCGTCGTCGTTGGAGCGAACTTCGCCGCTGATTCCGTCGACGGCCCGCCCGGCCTCGGGGGCCGTCGCCCCGTCCGCCGAGGGCGCCGGGGCCCCGCCGCGTTTGACCAGGCGTTTGCGCACCTGCTGCGAGGCGTCCGCGAGCTGGTTGCGCAGTTTCGACAGGTCGGGACCCTTGCCCGGACCCACCCACTTTGCGAACGCCGCGTCGATCCCCCGCACGTGTTCCAAACATCCTTCGATCGCGGACGCGGCGGCCTCGAGGGGCCCCATCTCGACGTCCTCGAAGGCGGCGTCGATGAGGGCGATTTCGAGCTTGCGGCCCGGGGTGCCGTCGGGCTGCGGGATCGGGGGGAGCTGCCCCATGGCGACCAGGATGTCCGTAAACGCGATCCGGCCGACGCTCCTGGACTCGATGAGGGGGGCATCGCGGAGGCGTTCGAGGAACCTGTAGGGGTCGCCGAAGCTGCCGACGGGCGTGGCGAGTTGGGCGACGATGTTGCAGCGTTCGGTGGGGTCGTTGTTGTCCTCGGGGTCGAGGCGGGGGTGGACGCCCTCCCACTGCTGGTCGAGGAGGGTCTTGACGGTCTCGAGCCCCTCGGTGAGCGCGGTGTAGCCGCCCAGCTTGCACTGGGTCAAGCACAGGACGACGCAGAGGCGGAGGTCCTTGGTGCGGGCGAAGAGCTCGGCGCAGCCGTCCTTGACCGGGCGCCATTCGGGATCGGCGGCGGGGATGGTCTTGTCGCCCATGACCCGCTCCGGCGTGCCCTCGGCCAGGCGGAGGACCTCGAGGTAGCGGCCGTCCTGGCGCAGATCGTCCCCGCAGGGCGACTCGTCGCTCACGGGCTTCAGCAACATCTCGGCGCTGAGTTCAGCCACGTCGGGGTTCTCGTGGGCGCGGGGTCCGGGGCGGCTACTCGCCGCGGACGCCGGTGGGTTCTCCCTGCATGGACGCGGGAGCGGCTCGGACGGCTTCGAGCAGGTGCTCGCGGGTCATGGTGCCCTGGGGGACGCAGCGGCTGACGACGGCGTTCATGGTGTGGGTCACCTCGAACGTCGACAGGTTGGTCGCGGCGAGGTCGACGGAGAGGTTGTAGAGCCGGACGACGGCGCGGAGGGCTTCGAGCTCATCGCCGCCGAGCTCCTCGCGTTGGCGCTTCTCGGTGAGGTAGCGGACGAGGCCGGCGCCTGCGGGGGTTCCGGTCTCGGTGGCGGTGTAGTTCTCCCAGGCGATCTCGAGGGCGAGGCGGACGCCGTCGTAGTTCTGCACGACGCCGCCGGAGGCGTCGCGCTTGGGCTGGGCGTCGTCGGGTCCCTTGGCGCCGACGAGTTCGTACCAGGTTTCGAGGGCGCTCTTGGCGGCGTCGAGGTTGACGCGATCCTTGGTGACGATCTGGAACTGGGAGGTGCCGCGGGCCTCGGCGTCGTCGTAGAAGGAGCGCCCGATGAGGAAGCGGACCATTTCGTCGAGGCTCAGGTCGCGGATGGAGAGGGCCAGGTTCTGGAGGTCGGCCCTGGTCTGGTCGTCGAGGACGGCGGCGGGGAGCGTGACCTGGCGGACCTCGGCCAGCTGCGGGAGCGCGCCGGCGTCGAAGGGCCGCGTGTTGCTGATGCCCTCGGCCGGGAGGTCGATCTGGAGGAGGAAGTCCTGGGCGTTGGGGAGGGCGAGGGCGTCGACGATGAGCGCGTTGAGGCGGATGCTGTCGTCGCCGAAGAACCCTTCGGCGTCGCGGATGACGAAGGTGGAGAGGGCCGACCCGGGGCTGTTCTCGCCGGTCCCCAACCGGTTCTGGGAGGCGAGCCGGCTCGCGAAGACGGGGCGGTCGCCGGCGCCCGAGGTCTCGACGGCGCCGACCGAGCGGAAGTCGAGGCGCCGGCCGGCGACGAGGCTGGTGGTGCGGTCGAAGGTGAACTTCAGTTCGCGGCTGGCGATCGGGATGGTGTCGCGGAGCCGGATCTCGGCGACGGGGGCCCGGACGACGAGGTCGCTGACGGCGACCACGTCGCCCATGACGACGCGCGACCCGCCTTCGAGGATGAGGTTGCCGATGGCCAGGACGCGGTGCCCCGCGCCGAAGCTGAGGGTGCCGTCGGCCACGACGCGGAAGGTGGTGGAATCGGGGTTCAGGCCCGCGCGGATGATCCGCCCGCCCGAGTCCCAGTTGTTGGTGAAGACGACGCTGGCGGCGAGGGGGTCGGCGGTGGCGGCGCCGATCTCGAGGGACTGGAAGGCGGCGTTGACGCCGACGTTGCCGCCGAACCGGAACGCGGCCCGTCCGTCGGCGCCTGGGGAGATCCCGAGCAGGCCGCCGGAGATGATGGAGGCCCCGGGGTTGATGCCCGGGAGGAGGGAGGAGCGGAGACGCAGGGCGCCGACGCCGGCGGTGGCGGAGTCGAGCGTGCTGAGGAACCAGAGCGCTCCGCCGCCGGAGTCGATGGTGACGTCGGAGCCGGAGACGCGTACGGCGTCGCCGAAGCTGGCGCCGGCGGAGGTGAGGACGTCGGCGGCGATGGTGGTGGTGCCGCCGCCGGAGAGGGTGGAGATGCGGGTTCCGGCGGCGCCCGTGGGCATGTGGACGCTGAGGGAGCTGAGGCGGAGGCTTCCGCCGCCGACGACGCCGCCGAAGCTGACCACGCGCGCCGTGCCGAGCGTGAGCGGGTTGATGGTGAGGGAGCGTGTCCCGTCGGCGTCGCCCCGGAGCGTGCGGGCGAAGGCGACGGCGTTGCCCGACATGGTGACGTTGCTGCCCAGGACGGTGCGGCCGTTGTAGGACTGCGCGGCGGCCCGCACGACGGCGCCGTTGAGGTTGATGGCGCGGCCGTCGGCGTCGGGGGTGGTGAGCGAGAGCTCGCTGAGGGCGACGGTGGCGCCGATGCTCCCGTTGACGACGATGGACTCGTCCTCGACGTCGACCGAGAGGCGGCGGAGGGCGCCGACGTCGGCGGAATCGACGGTGCCGGCGAAGGTGACGCGGCCCATGCCATCGCTGTCGATCGCGAGGTCCTGGACGAGGGCGACGGGCCCGGCGAACTCGACACCGCCGCTCGAGGTGCGGATGGAGAGGGGGTCGCCGGCGGCGGCGCCGATCTCGATGCGTCCGCCGCGGACGACGAGGCTGCTCAGGCGGCTCTCGGCGCCGCCGGTGGTGAGACCGACGTGGTTCTGGAGGCGCACGACGGAGGGCAGGAACCCGGCCTCGCCGATGGTGAGGGAGGAGGGTCCGACGGTCCGTGCCATGACGGTGACTTCGCCGGTGCCCGAGGTGCTGACGACGACGTCGCGTCCGACGGTGAAGGTGTCCTCGTTGCCGTCGCCCAGGAGGACGCCGCCGGAGAAGAAGAGGCGGGTGGCGTCGCCGGCGACCTCGAGGTCGCCGCGGAACTCGGAGCGGGTGGTGCCGGCGACGGAGGCGGTGTTGCCGAAGCGGACGGGGCCGTCGGCGGTCATGTGGGAGGCGAGGTTGATGGAGCCGTCGAAGCGGGTGAGACCCGAGCCGCTGAGGACGAGGGCCGGCCCGGTGTCGGTGCCGAAGGCCTGGTCGGTGCCGACGCGGGCGAAGAAGCGGACCGCGCCGCTGCCGTGGTCGATGCGGAGGCCGGTGGCGACACGGTTGGCGCCGACGTCCTCGAAGCTGCGGACGTCGTTGATGAAGGAGACGTTGCCGTTGCCCGACTCGATGCGGAGCTGGACGGGGTCTGACCCGCCCGCGCCCATGATGTCGACCGCGGGGCCGAAGGTGATGTCGCCCGTGGTGACGATCCGGGCGAGGTTGAGCTGGACGGTGGCGTCGGGGACGGCGACGACTTCGAGGCCCGTGAGCGCGGTGCTGGTGCCGATGTCGCCCAGGAAGACGACGAGGGCGGAGGAGACGCGGAGCCGGTACCCGCCGCTCTCGCCAGCGCTGTTGATGCGCTTGCGGAACTCGATGCTGTCGTCGGCGACGAGGTCCTCGGCGTCGACGCCGAGCAGGACGTTGACGTCGAAGAGGATGGACTGGGCGTTGAAGACGCCGGTGTTGAGGGTGGCGGTGGCGCCGACGAGACTGTCCGCGGGGAGAACCCGGAAGGCGCCGAACTTGCCCGCGCCCGCGCCGACGGCGCCGTTGAACACGAGGTTGGTGCCGCGGACGTCGAGGGAGTTGTTCTCGCCGTCGGCGCTGCGGAGGGCGCCGCCGAAGTCGATGCTGCCCTCGCCGCGGATGGTGAGACCGGCCTCTTCGATGACGACGGCGCCGGAGCCGCCCGTGGCGAAGGCGAGGTTCCGACCGATGAGGTTGCCGAAGACGAACACGCCGTCGCCGGTGGTGGTGTAGGTCTGGTCCTCGGAGGTGCTGACGGCCCGGAGGTTGATGCGGGCGCCGCTGGCGACGAGGTTGCGGAGGAGGTTGCCGGTGGAGCCGACGGCGCCCTGGAGGTCGACGAGGCCCGAGCCGGCGTCGAGGGTGAGGTTCTGGGGCGTGTCGGTCTCGCTGTCGATGGTGTCGAGGAAGACGATGTCGCCGCCGCTGGTGGTGATCGAGGAGGCGCCCGCGACGGCGACGACGTCCTGGAACTGGACGAGGCCGCCAGCGGTGACGAGGTCGGCGGAGAGGAGGATCTGCCCGTTGGCGCCGACGTCGGCGATGAAGCTGGCGTTGCCGTCGCCGCGGATGGTCCGGCCTCCGCCGCCGACATCGCCGGTGGCGCGGAACGCGACGCGGCCGCCCGCGCCGCCCATCAGGAAGATGGTCTGATCGTGGAACATGATGTCGCTGGCGTCCGCGCCGAAGACGGTGAGGACGCCGGTGAGGTAGTTGCCTCCGAATGTGAGGCTGGCGAACCCGTCCTGGATGCCCTGGAGCTGGGCGAGGCTGAGGGCGAGGGTGGTCTCGTTGCCGGCGGTCGAGTTGAGCTGGATGTTGTTGGTGGTGGTGACCGGGCGGATGACCAGGGAGGCGGTGCCGGAGGGGGAGATTTCGCCGGTCCAGTCGATGTCGTTGGCCTCAAAGACGACGGTGCCCGAGCTGATGGTGACGGGGGAGGCCATGAAGTCGAGGATGCCGTCGTCGACCCGGAGGGTGCGGTCGCCCTGGATGGTGACCGAGCCCGTGGCGACGGTGTAGTCGAAGGACATGCCGGTTCCGGCGGTGAGGTTGGCGGCGATGGTCGCGGCGGCGGTCGGGATCGACCCGACGAAGGCGAGCGTGGTGCCGGCGCTGAGGTCGGCGTTGACCTGGGTGTTGGCGGAGGTGATGGAGGCGGCGCCGGTGGTGGTGACCGAGGAGCCGATGGTGGCGGCGGCGGCGTTGATGCTCAGCGTGTTGGGCGCGATGGCGCCGGCGATGGTGACGGTGCCGGTGGCGGCGTTGAGCGAGAGGAAGCGCCCGGCGACCTTGGCGCCCGTGGAGACGGTCACGTCGCCGTCGTCGGAGGTGAGCGTGTAGTTGAACCCGCCGGGCGAGGGGTCGTTGAAGCCGCCCGTGAACTGGGAGGCCAGGGGGATGGCGGCGTCGACGATCGAGGCGTCCTGGCGCAGGAGGAAGGCGTCGAGCGCGGCCGCGCCCGAGCCGATCGCGCCGGCGCCGGCGAAGGTGGCGTTGGCGATGCCGGCGACGGTGGCGGCGGCGGCGCCGCCCGTGCCGTCGCCCGCGCGGAGGCGGACATCGGCGGAGCGGACCTCGAGGGCGGCAGCGAAGGTGAGGTCGCCGGTGCCGTCGCGGCCGGCGTGGAGGCTGACGAGCGTGTCGCCGCGGACGCCGGCGTTGGCGATGATGTTGCCGTCGGCGTTGACGATGGCCGCGCCGGTGGTGGCGTTGACCTGGCCGCCCAGGGTGACGTTGTTGGCGCCGCTCGTGCCGACGCCGCCGGCGCCGACGACGTGGAAGAAGGAGAGCCCGGCGAGCGTGCCGACGTTGGCGCCGACGCTGACGCTGCCGGTGCCGGCGGTGAGGGTGAGGCCGCGGGCGTCGCTGCTGTCGATGGTGGCGGCGGCGTCGAAGATGATGTCGCCGCCGCCGGAGTCGCCCGTGGAGAGCGTGATGTCGCCGATGAGCAGGTCGACGGCGCGGCGGAAGGTGATGTCGGCGTTGTCGGTGGTGATGTTGGCGCGGAGGTTGGTGCCGCCGATGGCGCCGGCGGTCTGCTCGAAGGACCCGGCGAGGGTCATGGCGCCGAAGATGTCGAGGACGCCCTGGTTGTTGACGCGGACGAAGCCGCCGCCGCCCGTCGCGACGGTGGAGCCGAACATCACGCGGTTGCCGATCAGGACGTCGACGTTGCCGACGCGCTGAGTGGCGCCGAGGTTGCCCAGGGCGCCGCGGAGTTCCACGTCGCCGAGCTGGCCGCCGCGGAGCGAGAGCGTGTTGAACTCGCCGGCCTCGGAGTTGACCGTGCCGGTCACGATGATGCGACCGCCGACGTTGGCGTTGGAGCCGTTGGCCGAGTCGAGGGTGACGGCGGAGGCGAGGATGACGTTGTCGGCGATGACGATGGGGGCGTTGTTGGTGAGGATGGTGCCGCTGAGGGTGGTGGTGTTGCCGGTGCCCTCGAGCCACACGCCGCGGGCGGCGGTGACGTCCTGCGTCACGCCGATCTGGGCCCCGCGGACGATGAGCGACCAGTTGGCGGTGATGTTCTCGACGGGGGAGGTGTTGGGGATCGAGAGCGTGCGGCTGGCGAAGCCGCCCAGGTTGAGGGCCGCGGCGATGGCGACCTGGTTGGCGGTGAGCTCGACGAGCGCGTCGCCGCTGGTGGTGAACGCCGACAGGACCGTCATGATCGCCGAGGCATCGGTGCTGCTCAGCAGGAATCGGACGGGGTCGCTCCAGGCGGTGGCGCCGGCGAAGGTGAGGGAGCCCGTGCCGTCGGCCCGCCCGATGGTGACCTGCGCGAAGCCGTCCTGGAGGAACGCGACCTCGGCGGTGGAGAGGGCGAGCGTGCCCGCGGTGGACGCGCCCAGCACGACGTTGCGCGAGGCGGTGGCGGGGCGGATGACCAGGCGCGCGGTGACGGCACCCTGGCGGGCGACGTCCCCGCCCAGCGCGAGGTCGTCCCCCTCGAGGATGAGGGAGAACGTCCCGGTTTCGCGCACGGTCAGCGTGCCGCTGAAGGTCAGCGTGCCGGTGCCGGCGGAGAGCTCGAAGTTCGAGGCGGGCGCCGAGGTAAAGCCGGCGACGACCGGGCCGGTGAAGCTCAGGCCCGCCGTCGCGCGGATCTGCTGCTCGACGGAGATCGAGCCCGAGGCGGCGCTGGCCTGCAACGACTGCACGAGGAGCGGATCGGCGGTGAGGAACGGCGAGATGGTCACGCCGGTGACGCCGAAGAGCGTGATGTTGGCGCTGGTGTTCTCGAGCTGGTTGCGGGCGGTGACCGTCACCGACCCCCCGTCGGAGCGGGCGGTGTAGTTGACGGGGATGGTCGATCCGCCGAAGAGCGTGTTGGCGGGGAGCGCGGCGATCGAAGCGTCCTGGCGGAGTTCGAACGTCGTGGGCGTGGCGGTGAAGGTGCCGACGTCGCCGCTGACCTTGAGGCCGGTCGCGGAGAGGTCGACCGCCGCGGTGGTGCCGCTGCCGTCGAGCACGCCCGCGCGGAGCCGCACGGTCAGGCCGACCACGTTGACGTTGTTGCCGAACGTGAGGTCGCCGGCGCCGGAGCGCCCGGAGTGGAGGAGGAGCGTGGCCGATGACTGGGCGTTGCCGTTGACGGCCAGCGCGCCGCTGGCGAAGATCTCCGTGACCTGGTTGCCGAGCAGGCCGCCGGCGGCGACCGTCACGGCGTTGCCGAAGACCTGCGTCGCCCGCTTGAAGGTGGCGTTGTCGATCGAGACGGTGCCCAGGCCGGGGACCTGGTCGTACCCGATCTGGAGCAGCCCGCCCGAGCCGGCGAGGGCGTCGAGGTCGAACCCGTCGAGGCGGAGGCCCCCGACCGCGTCGCCGAGGCTGATGGCGTCGCCCGTGTTGACGGGCTGGAGGCGCAGGGTGCCGGTGCCGGTGATCAGGTCCGTGACGGCGGTCGTGCCGCCCGTGATGTTGCGGAAGTCGATGCCGGCGGCGCGGACGGTGACGTCGCCCGAGCCCAGGTTGTTGGCGCCGCGGAACTCGACGGTGTTGGCTCCGCCATCGATCAGGCTCGTGCCACCCCCGAGCGTCAGTCCTCGCAGGTCGATCGTCGTTCCCGCGTTGGTGGCCGTGAGGTTGAACGAGGACGCGGTCGCGGTGCCGCCGGCGAAGGAGACCGCCCCGGCGGCGACGCCGTTCTGCGTGAAGCTGAACGCGCCGGTGCTCAGGGCGAGCGTGGCGTTCACGGCGAGGGAGACGCCGGAGGCGGTGAAGTTGCCGCCCAGGGTGGTGATGACGTCGCCGATGGTGATGCCGCCGGTGCCGGTCGGACCGGTCTGGGCGGCCTGGCCCGGGTCGTTGGCGGTGAGCACCAGGTGGAGCGCCCCCGACGTTGAGGTGATCGTGCCGTTGAGGGTGATGTCGCTGGCGGCGAGCAGGGTGAGCGTCGCGTCGCCTCCGGCGCTCTTGAGGATGTCCGCGTTGGCGAGCTGGGTGATGTGGCCCGGCTGGGTGCCCACGGCGTCGCTGGTGGTGATGGTGACGCTGGTGCCCAGGTCGAGGGCGGCGTTGATGGCGCCGACGTTGACGATGGCGTCGTCGGCGTTGGGCGTGAAGATGTCCGGATTGCCGCCCCCGAACGCGCCGCCGCTCGTGGCGGCGTTGGAGAGGGTCACGTTGCGCGGATCGAGGAGCCAGAGCCCGCCCTTGCCCGAGGCGGCGCCGGCGTCGGCGTGGCCGCGCATGTCCAGGACGTTCTTGCTGGACGTCTCGATGAACCCGCCGTCGCCGCCGCGGCCCGCGCCGCGGGCGGAGGAGTGCCCGTAGTACTTGGTGGAGACGTCGGACCAGACGACGACCTTGCCGCCGTCGCCCCGGGCCAAGGCGTCGGCGCGCAGGGTGGAGCCGTCGCTGACGTAGACGGCGGTGGCGTTGCGTTCGGGGCCCCGGCCCAGGGCCCCTCCGCCGACCAGGACGGTGCCGCCGCGGCGGGCGCCCGAGGCATCGAGGGTGGCGCCGTGAAGAGCGACCTTGTCGCCCAGGACGCGGACTTCGCCGCCGCAGCCCCGCGGCTGGGACGCGTCGAGCGTGCCCGTGACCTCGACGACGCCGCGGCCCTCGGCGGCGGGCCCGCGGCCCTGCCCCTCGAGGCGGATGTCGCGGGCGCGGGCCAGGCCCGCGGAGCGGATGGACACGCCGTACATGTCGCTGGCGGACATGTTGAGACGCCCGCCCTCGGCGTTGACGGTTCCGGTGTTCTGGACGCCCGTCGACGCCGCCGGGGTGGCGGGGTCGGCGTTGACGCGGGCGAAGATCCGCCCGCCGCGCTCGCCGACGTAGACCTCGTCGCCGGCGGCGAAGACGACGGTGCCGCCCGGGGCGGTCACGACGCCCGAGTTGAGCACGGACCCGCCCGCGAGCAGGACGTGCCTGGCGTTGATGTGCCCCTGGTTCTCGACCGTGCCGGCCAGGCCCGTGAAGCGGTCGACGCCGCGGAGGAAGTCGGCGTCGGCGAGGTGCCCGGCGGCGGCGACGATGCCGCCCGTGTTGATGACCGCGTTGGCGCCGAAGAAGATGCCGGAGGGGTTCACCAGGTAGACGCGCCCGTTGGCGAGCAGGCTGCCGTCGATCCGCGTGGGGAGCGTGGAGTCGATGCGGTTGAGGACGCGGGCACGGGCCGAGGGCTGGACGAAGCGGACCGTCTCGTGCCCCCCGATGTTGAACCCGCTGTAGCGGATGATGGAGCGATTGCTGGCGGTGATGGTGGTGGTGGACCCGTTGCGGTCGAAGCGCACGTTGCCGCGGATGACGTGCTCGCCCTGGGGCCCGGCCAAGGCGGGCGCCGCCAGGGCGGCGATGCCGATGGGCAGCCCGCACGCGGCCACCAGTTGCCGAAGCCCGCCGCTCCGAACCGCCGAACCGATCTTCTTGGTCTGACGCATCGTCCAGCCCTCACTCATCCCGCCCCTAGGCGGTGAAAGGAACCCGTCCCACGGCCGGCCTCGACCTTGAGGCCCGCGCCCGCCATCCCCGACAACCCCGCCGCACCGGTCTTCAATAGAAGATCGTGCCCTCGAAGTGAACCCGGCTATCGCCCGAGTGCGTGCGCCGCGAGCCGGACTCCGCGTCCTGGAGCGCGAAGCCCCAGTCGGCGCGGAGGCGCACGTTCCGTTTGAGGTCGAACTGAATGCCCAGGCCCACCGACGAGAGGGTCTGGTCCTTCTCCCCGATCGCCTCGATGCCGTCGGTCTGCGTGACCTTGCCCACGTCGTAGAAGGCCTTGAGGACCAGGTCCCAGTCCGTCACGCCGTAGGGCGCCGTCGGCGTGACGCGGAAGGGCTCGCCGAACAACTTGCGTCCCGGCGAGGGGTTGATCTTGAGGGCCCGCGGGACGTGGAAGCGATACTCGATGCTCCCGAACACCGAGGAGTCGCCCGCGGCCAGCGATTCCTCGTACCCGCGGACCGAGTACATCCCGCCCAGCACCGTCTGGGCCGCCGGGATCAGGCGGTTCCCCATCGCCTGCTGCCCGCGGAACGCCAGGGCCAGTTCGTGGGCGAGCGTCTGGCCCCGGGCCCGCAGCCTCCCCTCGGGGGGCGGCAGGTTCTCGCGCCAGGCCTTGCGGAAGATCACGGGCTCCAGGTAGAACGCGTGCTCCAGGTCCCACTTGATGACGGTCCAGTCCTCGTCCACGTCGGGCCGGCCCATCTTCTCGAGCTGCTCGACGTCGGTGCCGGCGAAGCCCGACACGTTGCCTTCGAGGGTCACCGAGGCGACCGTGGTGGCGCGGTCGGTGAACCGCTCGAGCCTGGCGCCCAGGTAGGGGATGAACAGGTCGTCCTCGCCCCTCAACTCGATCGAGCTGTTGATGACCTGCGTGTTCTCCCAGCGGGCGCCCAGGACCATGTCGATGAAGAGGGCCCGGCGGTGGAGCACGTTGTACGCGGCCTCGATGCCCAGTTGCCAGGTCTCGCCCTCGAACTGCTCGTCGGCCAGCCCGACGTCGGAGGCGGTGTACTGCTGCCACGTGCCGAAGGGGCGCACGCGCAGGCGCCCGTTCAGAAGCGGGAACTCGTACGACACCATGAACGTGTGCGAGTCCTCGAAGTCGGAGGTGAGGTAGTCCAGGCGCAGGACGTCGTCGCGCCCGGTGAGCTGGTTGTGGGTGAACCCGAGACGCTGACGCCAGTCGCTCGTGAACTCGGTGCCGGTGTTCGAGACCTGGGCGTAGAGGGTCCAGGGCTTGGGCTCGTAGATGAGGAAGTCGAGCGCCAGCTCGTCGGGCTGGCCCCCGCCCGGCGCGGTCGCCACGTCGACGCGCCGTCCCGCGTGCCGGTTCAGGCGGAAGAGGTAGCGATCGAGCCGGTCGCGGCGGATCAGGTCGCCCACCTGCACGGGCGACTTGTCCGCGATGCGGTCGTGCATGGGGTGGTCGAACCGCTCCTCGTTCTTGACGCGCCCGCCGGCGCCCACCGTGCGCAGCTCGGCGATGCGCCCCGTGATCACCGCCAGGCGCAGGGCCGTCCGCCCTTCGCGCAGGTCGTCGCCCGCCTCGTTGATCTCGGTGGGGTCGGGCGTCACGAAGATGCCGATGAACCCGCGCCGGTTGAACTCCCGGACGATCGCCTCGCCGACCCGCACGATCGCCGCGGCGCTGAACATGGGGGCCTCGGCGTCGAAGACGTCGCCGATCCTGACCTCGACGGGCGTCCCGCCGCGCCCGGGCCGCTCGTACCCCTTGTCCGTCTTCTCGAGGGACACGGTCAGCGCGTTGAACTCGTCGATGGACGGCTGGTCGGCGTGCTCGTTCAGATAGAAGAGCACGAATCGGCTCACGGGGACCAGCCGCTCATCCTCGCGGGTCGCCACGGGCGGGGCGCCGGGCTTCCCCTCGGGGGGAGACGCGTCGCGGGCCTGCGCCGGCTCCGGGGGCTTCCCCTGTTGTCCTGCGGGCTCCTGGGCCGCGGCGAGGCCCGCCGCTGAAAGGAGCGCGATCACCCCAAACGCTGATCGCCACGACAGGTCAGCAGTCCACATGCCCGTTCATCCCCTTTCCTGCTCGCCGGTAGGACCCCGGCAAGGTCGAAGTCCAACGTCAAGGAGCCCGAACCAGCCGTTCGGGCTCCGGGCGATCATCCATCGCCAAGCCCCCCAAGTTAGCTAGCCCAACGTTCCCCCGTCAAGTCCCCGATAGAACCTTTCCCTACCGAAATGACCGAACGACCTCCTCGACCCGCTCGCGCAGACTCCGAACCTCCGTCGGTGGCGATACCCCACGGATTACGAACGCCAGGCGGAACCCGATGTCGCTGAATCCGTCGCGGGCTCGGCGGTGATCCACCGCGGCCGGCCTCGTCGCCTCCATGTCTCCGGGCGAGAGCGCCGACGCACCAATGACCCGAAGGGCCGCACCGTCGCCGATGAGGTCCGTGAGCGACTTGGGAGAGACGTCGGTCAGGCGCTCGATCGCTTCGGGGGCCTCGAAGACCCATTCGGCGACGTTTCCGACGAGGTGGAAGTAGCCCGCGGCACTCCTCGCCGCCGGGGGCCCCGAGGCGGGTGCGAACCAGAGGATGCCGTCGTCGTGAGTCACCGCGGGGCTGCTGTCCTCCGCGGGGCGCAGGGCCGGGAGGTCCGCGGGGCGGAAGACGCCGGCACCGGGCCATTCCGACTCCTCGACGCGGCCGCGAGTCTGGAGGAACCGCCACTGGCGCTCCCATCTGGCGTCGCGCAGGTTCTGCACCGTCGCGGGTCCCGCGGCGTGGGCGGCGCGCCACTCGGCGCTGGTGGGGAGTCGGCACCCCACGAGCCTCGCCGCCGCGATCGCCGCTCGCGCCGAGACCTGTTGCATGGGATGGTTGAGGTCCGGCCCTGCCGGCGGGTCCTCGGCGTAATAGCTGGGGTCCCGGCCCATGGTGGCGATCCAGCCCAGTGTCGGATCGCGCAGGTTCGCCGCTCGCCGGATCGGGTCACCCGGACCCGCCGACCAGGTCCACACGCGGGGCCCGAGCCTGGGGTCGAACTCGTCGAACGCCCTCAGGAGCGGTCGGATCGAGTCCCAGCCCGGCGCCGCGACCTCGATGAACTGGGCGAGCGAAACTTCCGAGGCGGACAGGAACGTCGCGGCGTCGGGCCCGCCCACGCCTTCGAGCCTGATGAACTCGATGGAAGCCCCGCCGCGGGGCGAGGCGTAGGTCACGCGCGTGCCGTCGGCGCTGACCTCGGCCTTCCAGCCCACGGATGCGGGCCCGACGCCCGCCAGGGGGGGCGCGACCTTGGGCGGCGTGATCACGGCGCGGAGCCCCTCATCCCAGTGGCTCCCGCCGGCGGCCGCGCTTGCCGAAAGGAAGGTGTCGACGGCGACGCGCGTCGCGGCGTCGTCGATCCCCGGGCGCGCGATCGCGTCGCGCAGGTCGAGGGCGGCCTTGGCGACCTGGAAGGCACGCGGCGCCTTGGAGACGATCCCCGGCGGCAGCCCCAGGGGCCCGATGGTTGCGATCGTGGCGCGAAGGGCGTCGGCGTCGAGCCCCGTGGCCCCGGCCCCCCGCAACCAGCGGGATTCCGACTCGGACCGGCGCAGCGCTTCGAGGGCCGCCGCCCCGGGGAGCGCGGCGAGCGAGGCCTGGATCTCCGCCTCGGCCCGCAACTGGGCCGGGCCGGCGGGCCAGCCCTTCTCGCCCAGCCGGCGCCACGCCCACACGCGCCGCCACGGGCTGGCGTTGGAATCGCGGGCCTCCGCGGCGAGTTCGTCGGGCGAGCGGGCGGGCTGGGCGGCCCAGAGCTTGAGTTCCTCCGAGACCCGCAGCGCGCTGGGGAGCGCGGCGGCCGCGGCCATCCCGAGCCGGTCGCCCGCCGAAGCGACGGCGTCGGGAACGCCCTCGGCCGCACCCGCGCCGGCCTGGGTCAGGGCGGCCAGTGCCGTCGCGGCGTCCGCGGCGGCGGATTCAAGCTCGGCGTGCCGACGAACCGCCTCGACCAGCCCCGCCCGGACGCGGGCCTGGGCGCTGGCGAGCGCGGTCGCGGCCCGGGCGTCGCCGACGACTTCGATCGCCGACTCCCACGCGCGCTCGCGCGCGGCGTCGAGCACGGCCCGATCGCCGGCGCTCGCCACCTCCCGCCGGGGCGCCTCGGCCAGGATGGCGAGCAACGACTTCCACGCTTCGACCTGCTCCCGGGCGCGTGGGACGGGGCCGCCCTCCGCTCGGATCTGCTCGACGCCCCGCCGCCACGCCGCGGCGACGGCCCCCTCGCCCAGCACGGCGGGCAGCGAATCCCAGAAGACGCCGTTGTCGTTGCCGGCGCTCGGCGCCTCGGCGGGCACCGGGACCGGCACCACGGGCGGGCTGGGCTCGCGCGGAGCCGCCGCGACGATCGGGTCGGGGGTCGGGTCG
>VGXM01000029.1 GCA_016873295.1 Phycisphaerae bacterium | reverse complement strand
TCACCAGCCTCGCGTTCGGGGATGTCCATCGTCGGCCTCCGGTGCCGACAGCATTGTGCCACACCCCACTCGCTGACGCCACCGACCATGCGCCGTACAGCGCGCGGAACTCACGCCGAAGCCGTATAATCAGCCAGGCAGGCGCACCCCCAACGGGCGATTCCTCCGACCGAAACTCCCGCGGCTCTGGCGAACTCGCCCACGACGACGAGGTCACCGTTGGGGAGCACCGTGGCGTCGAAAACCTCGCCGTCCACGCCCAAGCCCACCCCCGACCACGCCGAGCCGTCCCAGCGGGCAACTCTGGCAGCCGGCTCCCCGCCGGCGGTTCGGAAGAACGCGCACCAAGGCGCCGGCGGACGCCGCGGGTGCCACGGGCGAGCCGCCCGGCGGCTCGCCCGTGCCGGCGCCAGGACCGGCCTCGAACAGCCGCACGGGTCATCGGGCGAAGCGCCCGATGACCCGTGGCACCCGGAGCGCTCCGTCCACGGACTTCCGACTCGCGCCACCAGGCACCGGACCTTCCCCTCTATCGAACCTGCCTTCCTTGGCGGCACGGGCGGGCGTGGGGCCTCGCGCCGGTGGGGCGTACGCTGCGTCGCAAGGAGGCTTGGATGCAACATCAGGGAACCATCCTGTCGGTGCTGACGCTTGGCTTGGGCGGCGGGTTCGCGCCCGCGCAGACCCCGCCGCCCAGTTACGGGTTTGAGTTCGTCACCATCACGCACGCGGGGAACCGTCCCGCCAACCCCGACGAGGCCCCGAAGTTTCCCTACTTTCCCCTCGGGGCCGTCGCCTACGAGTACCGCATCTCGCGCACCGAAGTCACGACCGGGCAGTGGGTCGAGTTCTGCAACGCCTACGGGCAGTGGGTGGCGCCGGGGGGCTGGTTCGAGATGCACGGCCGCTTCGTCTTCCGCGACCCGGGCACGGGCATCTACTCCGGCCCAGCGGACCTGCCCGCGGAGTTGGGCTGGCGCTACGCCGCCCGCTACTGCAACTGGCTCCACAACGGCAAGCGCCCCGAGCGCTGGGCCTTCGAGGACGGCGTGTACGACACCTCGACCTTCACCGTGAACCCCGACGGCTCGCGCAACGACCAGATCGCCCGCCACCCCGGGGCCCGCTTCTGGATCCCCACCGAGGACGAGTGGATCAAGGCCGTCTACTACGACCCCGACAGGAACGGCCCGGGGCTGGATGGGTACTGGCTCTACCCCAACATGAGCGACTCGCCGCCGATCCCGGGCGTAACCACCAACGCGGGACTCAACACCTCCGGCATGCCCGTCGGCTCGTACCCCCACGCCCGCTCGCCCTGGGGCCTGCTCGACGCCTCGGGGGGCATGGACGAGGTTCTGGAGACGCTGGCCTACACGGCCAGCCGCGAGCGCATGACGCGAGGGTCAAGGTTCGGCGGCGATCCTGGTTTCGTCCAGTTTCGCGACCGCATCGATTACACTTGGCATCCATCCTCCCATCCATCCGTCGGCGCCATCGGATTCCGCGTGGCATCCTTGGTACCGGCCCCCTCGGGAACTCTGGCGGTCATGATGATCGTCCTTGGGTCATTGGCCTACAGAAGGAGAAGCAGCAATGAACCGGCTCTTTGCCCTGTGCCTCGCGGTCGGGATCGGCCTCTCGAGCGCGCCCAAGCGAGCTGATGGCACGATCACGGTGCGAGTGACCGGCGGCGCGACACCCGTCGGATCGCCCACGATTGTCCCCGGCGCGCTGGGGGCGATCGTAACCGTCAGCGCCTACGGCAACCCAAGCGGCGTCGTCATTGTCGAAGCCGATGGTCCCAACGACGCGATCGAGCGCATCCGCATCGTGCCCCAGACCAACCCGCCGTTCACGGCGAATCAACTCAACTTGGTGGCTCGACGCCGAGTACGAGTACCGCATCGAGCCGGTCTGGGCGTATCTCCGCTCGACCGTCGTCAACCCGTACGCCTCGCCGCCGACGCTCCTGCGCGTCGCCCCCGTGCGCGACGACGAGTACCGCTTCACGGTGCTGTCGGCGGCCAACCAGGGCGGCGGCTGAGCCGCGCGCCGACGACGATGGCGCGCCGCCGCGCCGACAATCCTCCCCCGCGCCTATCCTTGCTCCCTTGGTGGCACGGGCGGCCGTGAGACCTCGCGCCGGTGGGGCGCGGGGCGGTGAATCGTGAACCCAAGTCTGCCCCTCGGGGGCGGGGCGGCGTCGGACGTGTGTCCCGCGCGGCCCCGGGTTGTCGGCACCCCGCATCGCCGTCGCCTCGCGCGACGCCCGCCCGTGTGCGATGCATGGGTCCCGCGCCCGAACTCGGAATCTCCACTCATGATCGATGAAGCACTGATCCGTTCCCTCGGGTTGGTCGACGCCGACGTCGACGCCATGCTCAAGGACGTCCTCGGCGGCCGCACAGGCCAGGGCTCCATGGAGTCCTTCCTGGGCAAGCAGGCCGAGGCCCTGGTCCCCGGCAAGCTCATCACCGGCAAGGTGATCGGGTTTGCCGGCAACGACGTCCTCGTCGAGGTCGGCCTCAAGTCCGAGGGCCTGATCGCCAAGGAGGAGTTCGAGGGCGTCGAGCCCAAGGTGGGCGAGGAGATCACCGTCCTGCTCGAACGCCTCGAGGGCGACGGCGGGCTCGTCCAGCTGAGCAAGCGCAAGGCCGACCGCATGCTCAACTGGCAGCGCATCATGGACACCACCAGGGAGGGCGACGTCGTCGAGGGCCTGGTCACCCGCAAGATCAAGGGCGGCTTGCTCGTCGACATCGGCGTGCAGGTCTTCCTCCCCGCCAGCCAGGTCGACGTCCGCCGACCCGCCGACATCGGCGAGTACATGGGGCGACGCATCCGCGCCACCATCCTCAAGATCGACACCGACACCCGCAACATCGTCATCAGCCGCCGCAAGCTCATCGAGGAGGAGCGGGCCGCCGCCAAGAAGCGCCTCATGGAGACCCTCAAGGAGGGCGACCTGGTCACCGGCGAGGTCAAGAACATCGCCGACTTCGGCGCCTTCATCGACCTGGGCGGGATCGACGGCCTGCTGCACATCACCGACATGTCCTGGAGCCGCATCAACCACCCCTCCGAGCTGGTCAAGATCGGGCAGCGCGTCGAGGTCAAGGTCCTCAACATCGACCGCGAGAAGGAGAAGATCGCCCTGGGCCTCAAGCAGAAGGAGGCCAGCCCCTGGTCCGACCTCGAGAAGAAGTACCCCATCAACTCCCGCGTCCGCGGCACCGTCGTCAACGTCGTCCCCTACGGCGCCTTCGTGCGCCTCGAGGACGGCATCGAGGGCCTCGTCCACATCTCCGAGATGTCCTGGACCCGACGCATCAACCACCCCTCCGAGGTCCTCCAGCCCGGGCAGGAGGTCGACGTCGTCGTCCTCGACATCAACAAGGACAAGAAGGAAATCAGCCTCGGCATGAAGCAGACCGAGATCAACCCCTGGGAACTGGTCGGCGAGAAGTACCCCGTCGGCTCCGTCATCGAGGGCAAGGTCCGCAACCTCACCAACTACGGCGCCTTCGTCGAGATCGAGCCCGGCATCGACGGCCTCCTCCACGTCTCCGACATGTCCTGGACCAAGAAGATCACCCACGCCAACGAGGTCCTCAAAAAGAACGACTCCGTCAAGTGCGTCATCCTCGAGGTCGACCGCGACAAGCAACGCATCAGCCTCGGCATCAAGCAGCTCACCGAGGACCCCTGGATCTCCGCCATCCCAGAGCACTACAAGCCCGGGATGGTCGTCCGCGGGAAGGTCACCAAGATCACCAACTTCGGCGTCTTCGTCGAACTCGAACAGGACCTCGAAGGCCTCCTCCACATCTCCGAGCTCGCCGACCACAAGGTCGAGAACCCCCAGGACGTCGTCAAGGCCGGCGACGAGATCGACGTCAAGATCCTCCGCGTCGACCGCTCCGACCGCAAGATCGGCCTCTCCCTCAAACGCGCCCAGTGGGGCGAGACCCGCGATGTCGGCTCCGGGGCGAGCGACCGCTCCTACTCGGGCGGGCCCTCGCCCACCCGCGGCGGCATGGACGACCACGACGCCATGGGCACCGACAAGATCCGCCTCCGGTAACGCCGGCAGCCGTGACACCAAGGGCCCGCTCCGCTCGGAGCGGGCCCTCTTTCGTGCGCTCGGGGGCGCCTCGGCCCCTGCCCTCGGGCGGCAATCCCCGCCCCCCGGTTCCGAGTAACTCCCCGGAGGTTCGCCCATGGAACTGATCGGATCGGTGTGCCTGGGGCTGGGGTTGGCGGCGGCGTGCGGGTTCCGCGTGTTCCTGCCCGTGCTTGCCCTCGCGCTGGCATCGCGCCTGGGCGTTGTCGAGCTCGGTCCGGCGTGGGCCTGGGTGGGGTCGTGGCCCGCGGTCGCGGGGCTCTCGGCGGCGGCGCTGGTTGAGTTGATCGCGTTCTACATCCCGTTTGTCGACAACGCGCTCGATGCGCTCGCCGCGCCGGCAGCCGCCATCGCGGGAACGCTGGTCGCCGCCTCGCAGCTCACGGGCGTGGAGGCGGTCTCGCTCCCGCCCGCCGTGGCGTGGGTCCTTGCGGCCATCGCCGGCGGTGGCCTCGCCACCGGCGTGCACCTGGGCGCCGCGTCCGTCCGCGGCGCGTCCACCGCGACCACCGCGGGCATGGGGAACCCTGTCGTTTCCACGGCCGAGAACGTCGCCGCCGCCGGACTCTCCGCGGCTTCCATCATCATGCCCGTCATCGCCGCCTCGCTCATCGGGCTCGGGGTTGTGCTGATTGTGCGGCGGCGGCTGCGCTCCCGGCGTGCGGCCCGGCGGAGCACGCTCTTCACTCCCGCCCGCCCTGCCGATCACTCGGGCCATGGACTGGCTTGTTGACCTCGTGAAGCCCACCAAGCAGAAGGTCGCCCGCCGCTGCGAGCGTTACCGGACCACCGATCTCCGCTGCGCCCTGGGCCTGATCGCCGACCTCTCGGCGAGCGGCATGCGGGTGCGGGCCGACAGCAAGCCGGACTTCAAGGCCGGCCATCTCCTCGATCTTCCGGTCAGCAACGGGCAGCACAAGATCGTCGTCCGCGCCCGCGTCGCCTGGGTCCGCAAGGGCGCCGAGGGGCGCTACTGGATCGGCCTGGCCTTCGCCGACACCCGCGCCGGCATCGGCGACCTCATGGCTCGCCTCGCCCGCTACGGCTACTTCGAAACCGAGCAGCCCCAGGATCAGCCCCGCCCGCCCTCCAACACCCACGCCCGCCGAGAGGAAATCGAGGACCTCTACGAGATCCTCGGCGTCGGTCGCCGCGCCGCCCCCGATGAGATCCACGCCGCCTACCGCCGCCTCGCCCACGTCTATCACCCGGACGTCTGCAAGCACGCGGACGCGGGCGAGCGCATGGTCCGCGTCAACAAGGCCTACGCCATCCTCAAGGACGAGGCGGTCCGCAAAAAGTACGACGCCCTGCTCCGGGGCACGCGGGCGGCCTGATCCGCACCGAACAACCGCCGACATCGATCAGAACGCGAGCCCCAACCCACCAATCGGGTTGGCCCATTACAGGTGTTTTCGCGCATTTCAGTGGTTTTTTTCCAGTCGCCGTGGTATTGTGAATGGGCGTGAGCCATTTCACGTGACCTCGGTCGGCTTTGGCGCGCCGCGTGGGCGCCCGAGGAGGTTGGGCGTGGAGTGCTCCACGCCGGTTATTGCCGGCCCCAAGCGAGAGGAGTTTGAAATGAGGAATCTTCTTGTTGGCATGGCCGCCCTCGCCGTCGCGGGCACGGCTCTCGGCGCCGTCCATTCCTACCCCGGCGCCAACGGTTCGGCGGCGGTCGTGGGCTCGATCGGGTACATCAACCCCAACGAGGTCGGGTACTTCTGGTCCGTCAGCCGCGGCGACAGCGTCACCGAGACCTTCGCCGATGGGCTCCCCTTCGTCACCCAGACGCGCCTCGACCTCAACGTGATTCAGAACGTCCTGAACTCGGGCAACTCCGTGAACTGGGACGTGCTTCTCAACGGCACGCTGATCGGATCGTTCAGCGTCGCCCAGGGCTTCCTGGGTCCCGTGACCCACGTCCTCAACCACGCCGCGGTCGCCCACGTGGGCGGCATGTACACCGTCCGCATGGAGGTCACCAACGAGGTGCCGGGCGGCGGCGGCTCGCACACCTGGCTCGCCGGCGCCCCCGCGGGCGCGATCGGCTCCACCGTGACGCTGGTTCCGGCCCCCGCGTCCCTCGCCCTGCTGGGCCTGGGCGGGCTGGTCGCCGGGCGCCGCCGCCGCTGATCGCTCGACCTGCTTCGAACTCAAGGGGCTCGGCGCTCGCGCCGGGCCCCTTTTTCATGCCCTACTTCAGCAGCCGCTCCAGGTAGTGGATGTCCACGCCCCCCGCGCGGAAGCCCGCGTCCTGCATCAGGCGCTGGTGCAGCGGGATCGTCGTCTTGATCGGCTCCACCCGGAACTCGGCCAGGGCCCGGGCCATGCGGTCGATGCACTGCCCGCGGTCGTCGGCGTGCACGATCAGCTTGCCGATCATGCTGTCGTAGTTGGGCGGCACCGTGTACCCCGCCACCGCGTGCGTGTCCATCCGCACCCCCGGCCCGCCCGGCGGCTCGAAGACCGCGATCCGCCCCGGGCTGGGGCGGAACCCGTGCTCGGGGTCCTCGGCGTTGATGCGGCACTCCATGGCGTGCCCGCGCACGTGGATGTCGCTCTGCTTCCAGGGCAGCCTCTCCCCCGCCGCCACACGGATCGTCGCCTTCACGATGTCGATCCCCGTGATCAGCTCCGTGACCGGGTGCTCCACCTGCACGCGCGTGTTCACCTCGAGCATGTAGAAGTTCTGCTTCTCGTCCATCAGAAACTCCACGGTCGCGGCTCCGTGGTAGTTGGCGGCCTTGACGAGGCGTGCGGCGGCCTCGCACACCGCGTCGCGCTTGCGCCGCTCGATGTCCGGGCCCGGGGCCTCCTCGATCACCTTCTGGTGCCGCCGCTGCATGGAGCAGTCGCGCTCGTACAGGTGGATGGCGTGCCCGTGCTTGTCGCCCAGCACCTGCACCTCGACGTGCCGCGCGTGCTCCAGGAACTTCTCGATGAAGACCGACCCGTCGCCGAACGCCGCCTGGGCCTCCTGCGACGCCGCCCGCAGGTTCATCCGCAGGCTCGCCTCGGTGCGGCAGACGCGCATGCCCCGCCCGCCCCCGCCCGCCGCCGCCTTGATGATCACCGGGTACCCGATCTTCCCCGCGACCTCGACCGCCTCCTCCTCCTCCGTCACCGCCCCGTCGGACCCGGGGAACGTCGGCACGCGGGCCGCCTTGGCCGTCTGCTTGCACGCGATCTTGTCCCCCAGCTTCCCCATCGCCTCGGGCGTCGGACCGATGAACTCGATCTTGCAGTCGCGGCACACCTGGCTGAAGTCGGCCCGCTCGGCCAGGAACCCGTACCCCGGATGGATCGCGTCGGCGTCGGCGATCTCCGCCGCCGCGATGATCCGCGCGATGTTGATGTAGCTCTCCTTCGCCGGCGCCGCCCCGATGCAGATCGCCCGGTCCGCCAGCCGCAGGTAGGGCGCCTCCCTGTCCGCCGTCGAGTACACGCACACCGCCTCGATGGAGAGCTCGCGGCACGCGCGGATGATGCGGAGGGCGATCTCGCCGCGGTTGGCGATCAGGACTCTCTTGAACATGCGGGGGCTCGGCGTAAGGGCGTTGGAATGGAGGGTCACCTGACGGAGAGACGCAGAGACGGAGGCGGGCGCTCGGCCGGGTGCTGCTCCCTGGCCATGCCTCGGATCAGCCCCTGGGGCACGCGGCCCGCCGCCTCAACCCCACGCCGGATCTGGGCGAGTCTTCGAGCGAAGGCGCGGGTCGCCGGGCTCCCGTCCGAGCCTCCGTCGCCGGGCCTCCTCAGGCTCGGCGTGGTTGGTGAGGGGATCGCAACCGAGCAGCGCGGCTTCTGGCAGGGCACCAGGCCCCGGAACGTCCGAACACCGGCCACGACTCCCCTCCTTTCACCCGCGGAAGGCCGCAACGACACCGCCACGACCTTGGTCTCTTCGGGTCCCCCCGCCTACGCCGGCCTCACCAGAAAGAGCTTCTGACCGAACTCCACCGCCTGCCCGTTCTTGGCCAGCACCTGCTCGATCACGCCCCCCTTGTCGGCCTTGATCTCGTTGAACACCTTCATCGCCTCGATCAGGCAGACCACCGAGTCGGGCGCGATCTTCGAACCGGGCTTCACGAACGCGGGCGAGTCGGGGTTCGGCGCCGAGTAGAACGTGCCGACCATGGGCGACTCGATCGCCAGCAGCCCGGCGTCGGCGGCCGGCACGCTCCCGTTCGCCGCCCCCGCGTGGACCGGCGCCGGCGCGTGCACCACCACCGGCGCCGCCGGCACGGGGGCCGCGCCGCCCCGCTTGATCGTCACCGTCGCCTCGCCCTCGCGCAGGTCGAGCTCCGTCAGGTCGTTGTCCACCATCAACTGAACCAACTGCTTGAGCCTGGCGGGGTCGATCATGGCGTGGATCCTCTTGGAGACGCTCGCCCTTGCCGGGAGCGCCGGGCCGAACGCCCGCCGCTCGCCGGCTTCACTCGAGCGTCGCCCACTCGATGTCTCTCGGAAGGGTGCACAGGTTCTCGGCGCCGTCCGCGGTGACGAGGAAGTCGTCCTCGATGCGCACGCCGCCCACGCCGGGAAGGTAGATCCCCGGCTCGATCGTGATCACGTTCCCGGGCTCCAGAGGCCTGGGCGGGGCCATGTGGCTCACACGCGGGTCCTCGTGCCCGTTCATCCCCAGGCCGTGCCCCAGCCCGTGCCCGAACCGTTCGCCGAACCCGGCCTTGCCGATCAGGTCGCGGGCGATGCGGTCGATCTCCAGCGTCGTCCGCCCGGGCCTCACCGCCGCCGCCGCCGCCTCGAACGCCCCGAGCACGATCGCGTAGATCTCCTTGACCCGCCGGGGCCACTTGCGCAGCGCGAACGTCCGCGTCATGTCGCCCCGGTAGCCGCTGACCACCGCGCCCCAGTCGATGAGCAGCGGCTGCCCCGCCGCCAGTGTCACCGTCCCGGGGTGGTAGTGGGGGAGCGACCCGTTGGCCCGCGCCGCCACGATCGTGTTGAAGCTCGCCGCCGACGCCCCCCGGACCTTCATCTCCGATTCCAGCCGCGCCGCCACCTCCAGCTCCGACTGCCCAGGCTTGAGCGTCGGCAGCACCGCCTTGAGCGCCGCCTCCTGAACCCGGATCGCCCCGCGGATCAGCCCCACCTCCACCGAGTCCTTCACGGCCCGCAGCCCCGCGACCAGCCCCGTCGTCGGCACCACCCGCCGCGGGCCCAGGCTCGCCGCCAGCGCCCCGTAATCCGCCAGCGTGATCTGCTCGCTCTGCACCCCCGTGCGACCACGCACCGCCCCGACCAGCTCCACCGCCGCCTCCGCCATGGCCCGCGCCCGGATCACCACCTCGCACAGCGGCTTGACCGACGCCAGCTCCTCCTCGTACCGGAAGTCGCTCAGGACCGTGGGCCTGCCCGGCCCCGTCGGCCCGTGAACCAGCAGGTACGAATCGCCGCCCAGGAACCCCGTGAGGTACCCCACGTCGATCGGGTTCGTCACCAGCAGGGCGTCCAGCCCCTGGGCGTGCACAAGCCCCCGCAGCCGCTCCAGCCGCCGACGGTACACTGGCGCCTCGACCGTCCCGTTCGGCGTCCCCTCCGCCTTGGGGCGAGCGGCTCGCTTGAGCGGGCGCGAACGGGTAACGGCAGGGCGACGTGCCATGTGGGGACGATGATACACAGAGCGATCTTCACCCCGCATTCGGAAGCCGGTAGGGTCAACGCCACCCCCGAGGTCGGCCCCCTCCACTTCAGGGGAGGGGTGGCGTGGCGTTGGCTCCGGTCGCCGGTTTCGCTGGTGCCAACCCCGTGACCGCCCGCGGCCCACGCACGGAGACGCCGACCGCCATCGCGGCGCTCGCCTCCGCCGGCGCCCTCGCCTCGCTGCTTGTCGTCGCCTATCCGATCGGGGCCGCCATCCTCGAAGGCGTGCGCGCTTCCGACGGTGCGGTTGGCCCGGCGCCCGACCCGGCGCTGCTGGCCCGAACGCTGGCCTGGGCCGGCGCGATCGGGCTGCTCGCCACGCTCTGGGCCTGCCCGCTGGCCTGGGCCATCCGACCGGGGCGGTGGTGGATGCTCGCGCTGGTCTTGGCGGCCCTCCTCATGCCGCCCTACCTCGCCTACGCCGGCTGGGGCATGGCCCGGGCGCCGGGCACGATGCTGGGCGATTGGCTGGCGCGCCAGGGCCAGGGCCCGCGACCCTGGCTCCCGATGGCCGTCGGTCGCGGATTGGCCGTCCTGGGCCTGTCGCTGTGGGCGGCCCCGCTGGCGATGCTGGCCCTCCTCCCCAGGGTTCTGGCGATCGACCAGCACGTGCTCGACGCGTCCCGCCTCGACCCCATGGGCTCGATCCGCCGCCGATGGCTGGAGGCGCGCCTGAGCGGCGCGGGCCTGCTCGCCGCCTGCGGGCTTGTCACGCTGGTCATGCTCGGCTCGGCGATCCCCCTGCACGTCGCCCAGGTCGAGACCTGGGCCGTCGTCGTCTGGCGCGCCATGGACGAGTCGGGCGCCGCCGGGCGGGCGCGGGCCTGGGGTGCAGCCGGACCCGTGCTGGCCGCCGGGTTGCTCGGCGCCGCCCTCCTGAGCCGGGCCCTGATGCGCCGGCGCGACGACACGCTCCCGCCCCTCCCCGTCGCGGGCCCCGGCCCATCGCGCTGGCTGGCGTGCCTGATCGTCGCCGCCGCGGTGGGGGCGCCCCTGGCGATCATGGCCCTGGGCCTGCGCCGGGCCGAGTCGCTGGCCCGCTTCTGGACCGTCAGCCGCGACGACGTGGCGTCGAGCCTCGCGGTCGCCGCGATGACCGCCCTCGCCGCCGCCGCGATCACACTCTGCGCCTGGGCCGGGCTGAGCGCCCGCTCGCGGAGCGTCCGCGCCGCCGCGGGCGCGTCGCTGGCGATCTGGCTCATCGGGGCCCTCGTCCCCGGCGTGCTCGTCGGGGCCGCGATCCATCGCGCCTGGTCGTGGTGCCCCGCGCTCGCCGACGGCCCGCTGATCCTCGTGCTGGCCCACCTGGCCCGCTTCGGCGCCGCCGCCGCCGCCGCCGGCGCCTGGATGGCCCTCGCCGAGCCCCGCGAGTGCCGCGACATGCGCCGGCTCGACGGCGCCGAGGGGCTGCGCGGCTGGTGGGGGGCGGCGGTCGCCGGGCGGGCCGCCGTCATCCCCGCGACCGGGGTCGCCGTCGGCCTCCTCAGCCTGCACGAGATCGAGGCCTCCATCTTCGTGCAGCCCCCGGGCGTGGGCAGCCTGGCCCGCACCGTCCTCGCGCTCCTGCACTTCAACCGCAGCGAGGAGCTCAGCGCCGCCGGCGTGTGGATCGTGGGCGGCGGCCTCCTGATCGCCCTCGCTGTCGCGGCCGCCGCCGCGCGACGACTCTTCGTCATCGACCACTCCCGACGGAACCCTCCCGGCGGGCAACCTGTATGATGCCCCGGACGCACCGGCTGGGCCGGGCCTCGCGGGGTGAGACAAGGCCGTGACGCACGCAGGCAAGTCGCAGGCTCGGAGGGGGTCGCGGGGCGGATTCGTCCCGGCCTGTCTGGTCGTCGCCGCCTTGGCCGCGTGCGCCGAGCACGATCCGGAGCACGCCGCCGACTTCGACGTCCTCGCCCGCTTCGGCGAGGTCGGACGCTCCCCGGGCCAGTTCGTCAAGCCCCGCGCCATCGACGCCGACGCCCGCTCCCTCTACGTCGTCGACATGACCGCCCGGGTCCAGCGCCTCGACCCCGACTCGGGCCGATGCACCGCCTGGTGGCAACTCCCCGACTTCGAGTTCGGGCGGCCCGTCGGTCTGAGCGTCGGCCCCTGGGTCGACGGCTCCACCGTCCTCTACGTCCCCGAGACCCACTACTTCCGCGTCTCCGTCTTCCGACTCCCAGACGCCATGGGCCATCCCCCCGACCTCCTCCTCCGCTTCGGCGAGTACGGCGAGGGGCCGGGACAGTTCATCTTCCCCACCGACGTCGCCGTCCTCCCCACCCCCGACGGCACGCGCGTCGAGCGCCTCTACGTCGCCGAGTACGGCGGGCACGACCGCGTCAGCGCCTTCGACCCCGAGGGCCGCTTCCTCTTCGCCTTCGGCGCCTTCGGACCCGAGGGCGTGGGCGACGACCCCGCCGGCATCTACTTCAACCGCCCCCAGTCCATCGCCATCGACCGCGCGCGCCGCGAACTGATCGTCTGCGACGCCGCAAACCACCGCCTCGGACGCTTCACCCTCGGCGGCGACCTGCTCGCCTGGATCGGCTCGCCCGACTCGGCGGGCGACGCCCCGGGCCGGTTCAAGTACCCCTACGGCCTGGCGCTCCCGGGCGACGGCACCGCCCTCGTCTGCGAGTACGGCAACGGACGAATCCAGCGCATCGACCTGGAGACCGGGCGGTCCCTGGGCCTCTTCGGGCGCTCCGGGAGGGGCGACGCCCAGGCCGCCAGCCCATGGGGCGTCGCGCTCATCGGCCGACGGCTCTTCGTGCTCGACAGCGGGCACAGCCGCGTCCTGACCATCGAGGCGCCCGCCCGCCGCGGGGGCGGCGCATGATGCTCCTGGCGTCGATCCGCCTCGGGCCCGTCGAGTTCCAGACCCCCGTCTGGCTCCTCCTCATCCCCGCCCTGGGCGTGCTCACGGTGCTCATGGCCATGCGCAGTCTCTCGGGCCTGGGGCGGGTCACCAGGTGGGCGGCCCTCCTGGCTCGCCTGTTCGTCATCACGTTCCTGGCCGGCGCCCTGGCCGAGCCCCAGTGGCGCAAGGAAGGCAAGGACGTCTCCGTCACGCTCGTCCTCGACATGAGCCAGTCCGTCCCCGCAAGCCTCCAGCAGCGCGTCATCCGCTTCGCCGAGGAGGCCCGCGCCGTCAACCCGCGCCGCGAGGACCGCCTGGGCATGGTCACCATCGCCCGCAACTCCTACGTCCAGTCCCTCCCCCGCGCCCTCAACACCACCCTCGAAACCTCCACCATCGGCGCCACCGACGGAACCGACCTGGCCTCGGGCCTGCGCCTCGCCATGGCCGTCGCCTCACAGGACGCCGCCAACCGCATCGTCATCGCCAGCGACGGCAACCAGACCACCGGCAACCTGCTCGACGAGGCCCAGCGCGCCAAGGCCGTCGGCGTCCCCATCGACGTCATCCCCCTCACCTACACCTACGAGTCCGAGGTCATGGTCGACCGCGTCGTCGCCCCCGCCACCGCCCGCATGGGCGAGGTCATCAACCTGCGCGTCGTCGTCAACGCCACCCAGCCCGCCGACGGACGCCTCAACATCCTCCTCAACGACGAGGCCATCGACCTCGACCCCGACTCCCCCGCCCTGGGCACCCCGGTCTCGCTCCAGCCCGGCCCCAACGTCCTCCAGCTCCCCATCAAGGTCCCCCGACCCGGCGCCCAGCGCTTCGAGGCCGTCTTCGAGCCCGAGGTCCGCGCCGGCGTCGCCGTCGGCGACGCCCGACTCGAGAACAACCGCCAGCAGGCCGTCACCTTCGTCTCCGGCGAGAGCAAGGTGCTCGTCCTCCGCGCCCGAACCGACGAGGCCCAGACGCTCGTCCAGGCCCTCACCGAGGCCCGAATCGACTGCGACGTGCGCGCCGCCGATCACATGCCCGCGACCCTCGCCGAGCTCAACGCCTTCGACGCCGTGGTCATGGTCAACCAGTCGGCGTACGACTACACCCAGAAGCAGCAGGAGGACCTCCGCCAGTACGTGCACGACGGCGGGGGCGGGCTCATCATGATCGGAGGCCCAGACGCCTTCGGCGCCGGCGGCTGGATCGGCTCCCCCGTCGAAGACGCCCTCCCCGTCCGGCTCGACCCGCCCCAGAAGCGACAGATGCCCAAGGGCGCCCTCGCCCTCATCGTCCACTCCGTCGAGATCCCCGACGGCGTCTACTACGGCAAGAAGGTCAGCGAGGCCGCCGTCAACGCCCTCTCACGACTCGACGACGTCGGCATCGTCGAGTTCGATTGGCAGCGCGGCACGCGCTGGGTCCACCCCCTGGGCCCCGTGGGCGACGGCACCGCCACCAAGCGCGCCATCCAGAACCTCACCTTCGGCGACATGCCCGACTTCACCCCTTCCTTCGAGCTCGCCCTGGCCGGCCTCAAAAAGAGCGACGCCGGGCAGAAGCTCACGATCGTCATCTCCGACGGCGACCCCAGCCCCCCCGGCAACGCCCTCCTCCGCTCCTTCCGCGACGCCGGCGTCAGCATCACCACCGTCGCCATCGGCGTCCACGGCATCACCGACCAGACGACCATGCAGACCATCGCCGAGCGCACCGGCGGACGCTTCTACAACGTCCAGCAGGCCGCCGTCGCCACGCTCCCACAGATCTTCTTCAAGGAGGCCCAGACCGTCCGCCGCTCCCTCCTCTGGGAGGGCACCCCCTTCTCCCCCTCCGCCTCCCTCGGCGCCGCCGAGCAGCTCCGCGGAATCGGGCTCCCCGTGCCCCCCATCGCCGGGTACGTCGTCACCGCCGACCGCGAGGGGCTCTCCCTCGTCAGCATGCGCGGCAAGGAGAACGACCCCATCCTCGCCCAGTGGCAGTACGGCCTGGGACGCGCCATCGCCTTCACCAGCGACGCCAGTCCCCGCTGGGCACAGGCCTGGCTCGCCTGGCCCCAGTACCGCGCCTTCTGGGAGCAGCAGGTCCGGTGGGTCATGCGACCCACAGGCTCGGCCAACATCCGTGTCACCACCGACGTCCGCGGCGACCAGACCATCCTCACCGTCGACGTCCTCGACGCCCACGGCGAGCGGCTCAACTTCGCCACCTTCGTCGGACGCGTCGCCCTCCCCGACGGCTCGGGCGAACACCTCCAGCTCCGCCAGGTCGGCCCCGGACGCTACCAGGGCCTCGTCAAAACCGAGCAACCCGGCTCCTACCTCACCTCGCTCCGGTACCGCGCCGCCTCGCAGGACGGGCGCCCCATGGAGGGCGCCGTTCAGGCCGCCATCAACCGTCCCTTCGCCGACGAGTTCCGCGCCCTCAAGGACAACGCCGGCCTCCTCGAACAGGCCCGCGCCCTTACGGGCGGACGCCTCATCGGGCCCGACCCCCAGCGCGCCGACCTCTGGGCACGCGAGGGCCTCAAGATGCCCGTCACCACCACCCCCATCTGGCTCGCCGTCGCCCTGGGCGCCGTCGGGCTCTTCCTCGCCGACGTCGGCGTCCGCCGCGTCCGCATCGACCCCGCCGCCATCGCCCGCGCCGCCCGCCGAGTCCTCGTCCCCGGCAAGGCCAGGGCCGCCCAGACCGAGTCGCTCCGCCAGGCCCGGGCACAGGCCAAGGCCAGGCTCGAAGAGCAGGCCGCCGCCGGGCCCGATCAGCGCGTCTACCTCCCGTCCCCCCAGACCGCCTCGCGCAAGTTCGAGGCCGCCCCGGACGCCAGGCCCGGCGAGGTCCTGACCGCCCGCGCCGAGCCCCTCCGGCCCCCGCCCCGCCCCGAGGAACCCAAGTCCGAACCGTCCAAGGAAGAAGGCATGTCGCGCCTGCTCAAGGCCAAGCAGCGGGCCCGCGAGGAAACCGAGGAGTAACCGGCCCCGCGCCGGTCAGGAGTCTCACCCATGGCAAGCCCATCCACCGACATGAAAACCCCCGCCGAGGTCAAGGAACACTGCGACCGCTTCCGCGCCCAGTTCCAGTCCCTCCGCGACGAGATCGGCAAGGTCGTGGTGGGCCACCGCGAGGTGGTCGACGGCGTGCTCATCGCCCTCTTCGCCGGCGGCAACGTCCTCCTCGAGGGCGTCCCAGGCCTGGGCAAGACCCTGCTCGTCCGCACGCTCGCCCAGGCCCTCTCCCTCCCCTTCAGCCGAATCCAGTTCACCCCAGACCTCATGCCCGCCGACGTCATCGGCACCAACGTCGTCATGGAGGACCCCCAGACCGGGCGGCGCCGCTTCGAGTTCCAGAAGGGCCCCATCTTCGCCCAGATGATCCTCGCCGACGAGATCAACCGCGCCACCCCCAAGACCCAGTCCGCCCTGCTCGAGGCCATGCAGGAGCGCAGCGTCACCGTCGCGGGCCTCACCCACCGCCTCGATGCCCCCTTCATCGTCCTCGCCACCCAGAACCCCATCGAGCAGGAAGGCACCTACCCCCTCCCAGAGGCCCAACTCGACCGCTTCATCTTCAAGCTCAACGTCGGCTACTCCAACATGGACGACCTGCTCACCATCCTCGACCGAACCACCGGGCAGGACACCCCTCAGCCCGCCACCGTCATGGACGGACCCACCATCCTCGATTGGCAACGCCTCGTCCGCGGCGTCGTCGTCGCCCCACACGTCAAGGAATACGTCGCCCGACTCACGCTCGCCACTCACCCGGCGGGCCCCTACGGCGGCGGCGACATGGCCGCGGGCGGGCCGACCGGACCGGTCAACAAGTACGTCCGCTGCGGGGCCAGCCCCCGCGCCGCCCAGGCCCTCCTCCTGGGCGGCAAGGTCAGGGCCCTCATCGACGGGCGCTACCACGTCTCCTACGCCGACGTCAAGGCCCTGGCCCTCACCTCCCTCCGCCACCGCGTCCTCCTCAACTTCGAGGCCGACGCCGACAAGGTCACCGCCGACGACCTCGTCCGCCAGGTCCTCGACCTCACCCCCACCGAGCCGGTCAGGGTGCCCGGCTGAGGGCCCCTCCGGAACGAACTCCAAGGGCTCCAACGACTCCAAGGGCGCGACCCGATGACGATGCCGCGTGACAAGCCGAATCTCGATCCGCCTCCCGAGGTCGAGCGGGCGGGGTACGCGGTCATCGGCTGCGCCATCGAGGCCCACCGTCGGCCGGGACCCGGCCCGCTCGAGTCGCTGGACGAGGGGGCCCTGTGCCACGAGCTCGGACGGGCGGGCCTTCCGTTCGAGCGCCAGCCGGAGATCGCCGTCCCGTACCGCCAGATCGTCCCGCGCGGGCGGCGCCTCGATCTGGCCGAGCCGCGGGTGGGGGTAGTCGGGGTCAGGCCGGTCGCCAAGCCGCGGGACGTGCACGGAGCGCCGCTCCTGTCCTGCCTGCGGGCCACGGGCCTGCCCCTCGGGCTCCTCGTCAACCTCCCGTGGCTCCGCGAGGGGATCCGGCGCGTCTGCGCCGAGCGATCCTCCGCCCTCACGCGCCCGCCCCATCCGACCCCTCCGAGCCCCTCGAGCCCCTTGAGTTGAAACCCCGATGCTCCGCACGCCCCCACAGCCCCGCCCCCAGTCGCTCGACGACCTCCTCGACTCCGCCCTCATCGCCCACATCGACCGCCTCGACCTCGCCAGCCGCCGCGTCTTCACCGGCAAGCTCCGCGGCGAGCGACGCAGCAAGCGACGCGGACAGTCCGTCGAGTTCGCCGACCACCGGCAGTACGGCGAGGGCGACGACATCCGGCACATCGACTGGAACATCTACGGCCGGCTCGACCGCCTCTTCGTCAAACTCTTCCTCGAAGAGGAGGACCTCGCCCTCCACCTCGTCCTCGACTGCTCCGAGAGCCACGACACAGGCCAGCCCGGCAAGTTCCTCTTCATGCAGAAGGCCGCCATGGCCCTGGGATACGTCGGCCTCGTCAACCTCAACCGCGTCGCCGCCACCGCCATGGGCCCGCGCGAGGGCTCCATCTGGTCCGCCATCCGCGACCTCCGCGGCCGCCGACGCCTCCACGAGCTCGCCCAGTGGATCTGCTCCCTCCAGCCCCGCGGCGCCTTCTCCTTCCGACAGGCCGCCCAACGCATCGCCCTCGCACGCCGGGGCCGCGGCGTCATGGTCCTCTTCAGCGACTGCTTCTTCAAGGAGGGCTTCGAGGCCGGCCTCAAGCTCCTCGTCGGACGCGGCTTCGACCTCTTCGTCGTCCAGGTCCTCAGCCCCCAGGAGGTCAACCCGCCCCTCACGGGCGACCTCCGCCTCAAGGACGTCGAAGACGCCGACCAGGCCGAGGTCACCATCTCCGCCCCCCTCCTCAAACGCTACAAGGCCAACCTCGCCGCCTACGCCGCCGAACTCGGGTTGTTCTGCGCACGCCGCGAGATCAACCTCATCACCGTCCAGAGCGACCTGCCCGTCGAGACGCTCCTCCTCGACTTCATGCGCAAGCGGGGGCTGCTGACATGAGCACGCCGGCCAGACCGCGAATCAGCGAGACAGGGGGCCGAGCGCCACGGGCCGTGCGCTCGTTCCGCGAACCGGTCGCGCGCCGGCGCGGCACGGAGTTGACGCGGGCGATCTGCGGGGCCTCCGACCGCACGCCCGACGCCGGACGCTTCGGGCTCGTTCCGCGGATGCGCCGGGCCGCCGTGTCGGTTCCTTCGAACATCGCCGAGGGTCACGCCCGCCAGCGCCGCGCCGACTGCACCCGGTTCCTCCGCCAGGCCCGCGGCTCGCTCGCCGAGGTGTCCACGCAGGTGGAACCGGCCCGGCGCCTGGAACCGCTCCCCGACGATCCGCGGTTGACGGACCTCATCGCCGGGCAGGCACGGATCCCGCAGGCCCTGATCCGAAGCCTCGAACGCAAACCCACGGATCAGCCCCGATGACCACCCCCCCGCCCCGCTCCGTTCCTGTCGCCCTCTTCCCCTGTCTCGCTCCCTCGCCGTCCCGCTCCCCCCTCCTCCCATGACCTGGCTTACTCCCACCCTCGCCACCATCGCCGCCGCGATCGCCGTCCCGACGCTGCTCCTGCTCTATTTCCTCAAGCTCCGCCGGCGCGACGTCGAGGTCTCCACCACGCTCCTGTGGAAGAGGGCCATCCAGGACCTCCAGGCCAACGCCCCCTTCCAGCGCATCCGCCGCAACATCCTGCTCATCCTCCAGCTCATCGTGCTCGGGGCGGCCCTGGCGGCCCTCGGTCAGCCGCAGACCAGGGGCGACACCCAGGTCGGCTCGCGCCACATCATCCTCATCGACCGTTCCGCGAGCATGCAGACCCGCGACGAGGAGGGCACCCCCCCCGTCTCGCGCCTCGACGCCGCCCGCAAGCAGGCCCTGGCCCTGGTCGAGAGCCTGCGCGAGCCCACGATCCTCCAGAAGGACCGCGCCGACCAGGCCATGGTGATCAGTTTCGACGCCTCGGCCCGCGTCGTCCAGAACTTCACAAGCGACAAGGGGCTCCTCCGCGCCGCCATCAACGCCATCGAACCCGCCGACACCCCGACCTCCATCGCCCTCGCCATCCAGCTCGCCAAGGCCCAGAGCCCCACCCGCATGCACGTCGACCGCGACGGCTCCGTCACCCGCGTCGAAGGGCTCACCGAGGGGCCCACCAGCGTCATCCACGTCTGGACCGACGGCCGCATCGCCGACGTCGCCGAAGCCAACCCGGGCCCCGGAGAGCAGATCGTCTTCAACCGCGTGGGCAAGCCCGAGACCGGCAACGTCGCCCTCGTGGGCCTCCGCTCCGAACGCGCCTTCGATCTGCCCGCGCGCCTCTCCGTCTACGCCGGCATCGAGAGCACCGAACCCGCCGACCGCGCCCTCGACGTCGAACTCCTCCTCGACGGGCAGGTCGCCATGATCCGACCCGTCACCCTCCCCGCCGCCCGGACCGCGATCGGCGCCGACCCGGCCCGCCCCGTCACTCCCTCGGTCGGCGGCGTCGTCTTCACCCTCGAGCGCGAGCAGGGCGCCCTGGCCCAGGTCCGCCTCCGCACCGCCGGCGGCGATCTCGCCGACGACCCCCTCGACGTCGACAACCGCGCCTGGCTGGTCGTGCCCCCGGCCAAGCGCCTCGCCGTCGCACTCGTCACCCGCGACAACCTCTTCCTCAAGACCGCGCTCGAGGGCATGCCCCTGGCCCGCCTCACCGTCCTCACGCCCGCCCAGTACCAGGCCGCCATCGCCCTGGGCAAGTCCGCCGACCACGACGTCGTCATCCTCGACGCCTGGGCGCCGCCCCTCGATCCCGCACGCGCTCCCATCCAAGGCGCCCTCCCCCCCACAGGGCTCCCGCCCGGACGCTTCCTCGTCCTGGGCGCCGTCCCGGGCGGCGCCGACGGCTACCAGCTCGTCGAACGAGAGCCCACCGGCGCCCAGTCGCTCCTCGACTGGCGCCGCGACCACCCCGTCCTCCGCGGCCTCCTCCTCGACGCCGTCGCCATCGCCCAGGCCCGCGCCGTCGCCCCCGCCGAGGGCGCCGGCGTCGCCGTCATCGCCTCCGCCGACCACGGCCCCGCCATGCTCGAAGTCGCCGACGAACGTTCCCGCGCCCTCGTCGTCACCTTCGTCCCCACCGACTCCAACTGGCCCCTCAACTGGTCCTTCATCGTCTTCCTCGCACAGGCCGTCACCTACCTCGGCGACGACCAGGCCATCACCGGCGCGGGGCAGACCCCGCGCCTGGTCCAGCCCGGCGAGATCATCCGCGACCGCGTGCCGCCCGGCGTGCCCGAGGTCGAAGTCACCACTCCCGCCGGCCTCACCCACAAGGTCCAGCCCGCCGCCGACGGCCAGGTCGTCTTCGGCCCCATCACCACCGTCGGTCCCTACCGCCTCGCCTGGTCGGGCCCCGCCGAGACGCCCGCCGCCAGGCTCTTCGCCGCCAACCTCCTCGACTCCGCCGAGTCCGACGTCGCGGCGTCCGCCGAGCTCGCCCTCGCCACCGCCGCCGTCGGCGCCACCACCGCCCAGGCCACCCTCGACCGCAAGCTCTGGCCCTGGCTCATCCTCGCGGCCCTGGGCCTCCTCATGATCGAGTGGTTCGTCTACAACCGCAAGGTCCACGTCTAGGCGTGCAGGACGGGTCCGCACAGGGCCGATACTGGGCGTGGAGATGTTGCGCGCCCCCACCATCCCGTCCCTCGCGCTCGCCGCCTGCCTCGCCGCGCCCGCCGCCGCGGCCCGACAGCCCACCGCCACGCCCCCGGGCCAGCGACCCGAGTCCGCCCAGCGCATCGTCCGCGCCTTCGACTTCGAGGAACGCGACATCAACCCCGACCCCGTGCCCCGCTACTGGTCGCGCGCCCAGTCCGACCCCGCCGGAGAGACCCGCCCCGGGTTCCCGACCTTCAACGCCGCCGCGCTCGATTACTCCCCGGGCGCCATCGGCGAGGGCGCCGTCCGCCTCCCCACCTTCGGCGGCAGCACCAGCCTCCTCCTCGACCCGGGCGTCATCGCCGTCTTCCCAGACGTCGACTACGAGGTCCGCGCCATGGTCCGCACCGACGGGCTCACCCACGCCCGCGCCGCCCTCCTCGCCCGCTTCCTCGACGCCGCGGGCGCGCCCATCGCCGCCAGCGCGCGACGCAGCGAGCTCGTCCGCTCCCCGGACGGCTGGACCCCTATCCGCGTCGAGATGCTCGGCGCCCACCACGCCGCCGCCTTCCTCCAGCTCGAACTCCTCCTCCTCCAGCCCGAGCACTTCGCCCCACGCGCCCACGGCGCCTTCCAGGTCTGGCCCTCCGACGTCGCCGGCTCCGCGCGCTTCGACGACCTCACCGTGCTCCAGCTCCCGCGCATCGAACTGACCGCCCCGGCCCCGGGCGCCGTCTGGTCGCTCCCCGACCGCCCCCGCCTCGTCGCCGACATCCGCGACCTCACCGGCGAATCCCTCACCGTCTCCATCGACGTCACCGACGCCCGCGGCGCCGTGGTCGCCCGGCACTCCCGACCCGTCGGCGTCGGACGCGCCCGCGTCGAGTGGACCCCGGACCTCCCCGCACTGGGCTGGTATGCCGCACGCATGGTCGTCTCCAACGACCATGCCGCCGTCGGAGCCGCCCTCGCTCCCTTCGCCTGGCTCGGGCCCGACGCCGCCGTCCCAGACGACCCGGCCCGGCGCCGCGCCTTCGACGCCGCGCGCCGTGAACGCCGCCGATTCGGCGTGGTCATCGACACCCTCCCCCCCGAGGTCGCCGCGGCCCTGGCCCCGCTGCTCGACGCCACCGGCGCCGGCGCCGTCTGGATGCCCCTGTGGGACGCCGCCGTCACCCAGGCCGACGCCGTCGACCGCGCCAAGGACCTCGCCCCCCTCGTCGCCGCCGCCGCTTGGCGACAGGTCACGCTCACCATTCCCACACTCCCCCACGCCCTGGCCGAGGCGCTGTCCACGTCCCACGCCAACGTCTGGGCCCTCGCCGACGCCGCGCCGGGCAGCGCGCGGAACGCCCTCGTCGATCCCTTCGTCGATCGCCTCGGACAGCGCGTCGAACGATGGCAGATCGGGCCGCTCGCCCCCACGCCCCTCGCCCTCGGCCGCGCCCTCGACCACGACCTCGAACGCCTCCGCTCCTCACTCCTCAAGCTCGTCACCGGCGCCACGCTCGTCATCCCCTGGCACGCCGAGCACTCGCCCCCAGCCGCCTGGACCACCCCCTCGAGCACCGCCCCCAGGGCCATGACCGTCCTCGTGCCCTGGCAACTCCCCGAGGCCGCGCTCGGCGAGCTCGTGTCGGTCTGGTCCGTCGGACGCGCTGACCGCCTCGCCCACGCCCAGGTCACCTTCGTCCTCGAACCGCCCCCCGCCCTCCAGTTCTCGCCCCACACCATCGGCGCCCAGATCGTCCGCAGGGCCGTCGAGGTCAGGGCCCTGAGCGACCTCGAAGGCGCCCCCGTCGACTCCGCCATCCCCGCCCCCTGGCGCTCCATCGGCGACCGTCGCCCCGCCGTCGTCCCCCAACCCGAACTCGCCGCCTGGCGAAACCTCGGCGATCGCTTCGCGGGCCGCGTCGTCGCAGGACGCCTCCCCATCGCCCCGGGGATCGTCTGTTACGTCCTCGCCCCGGCCCCGGGTGCGCCCCCTTCCATCGGCGGCGCCCTCGTCGCGTGGAACAGGTCCGCGGACCCCGACCACAGCGTCCTCCGCCTCGCCCTCGGCACCGACTCGGCCCACGTCGTCGATCTCTTCGGCAACCGCGCCCCCGTGCCCATGCGCGCCCAGACCGCCATCACCGCCGCGGGCGCCGCCCCCCGCGCCGTCTCCGAGATCCCCCTCACCGACGCGCCCGTCTTCATCGAGGGCATCGACGTCGACCTCGTCCGCTTCGTCGCCTCCTTCCGCCTCGACCCGCCCATCCTCGAAACCACCTCCCGCCTCCGCGAGCACCGCCTCCTCTTCGACAACCCCTGGCCCACCACCCTCTCCGGACGCTACGTCATCGTCGAGCCCGGCGGCTTCGACCCCGAGAGCCGGCAGCGCGACCGGACTTGGCGCATCACCCCGCGCGCCGCGCCCTTCCAGGTCCCCGCCGGCCAGCCCGCCTCCCTCCCCATCACCGTCGCCTACGGCGCCGCCGATGAAGCCGGCCCACGCGACTTCGTCATCGACTTCGAGATCGCCGCCGGACGCGCCTACGAGCCCGTCCGCGTCTGGACCCGCGTCGACGTCGGACTCGACTCCATGCAGCTCGACCTCCGCGCCCTCGCCACCGCCGACGCCCTCGTCGTCGAGGCCTCCGTGGCCAACACCGGATCCGACCCCCTCGACGCCGAACTCACCGCCTTCGCCCCGGACCGCCCCCGCGCCAAGGCCTCCGTCGCCGGCCTCCTCCCCGGATCCTCCGCCAGCCGCAACTTCCGCTTCGCCGACCCCAAGGCGCTCCGGGGGCACCGCCTCGTCGTCGTGCTCACCGACCCACGCTCCGGCGGCCGCCTCATGCGCACCATCGTCATCGAGTAGCCCGCCCCAGCACGTACACCCCGTACCCAGGCTCCGTCGGGACCGCGTCCCGCCCCCGATCGTCCACCGCCCCCACGATCCGCAAGCGAGACCTCGACACCACCTCCTCCCACTGCCGCGCGCTGTACCCCCGCAGCCGGTACGTGCTGTCGACGTGCTGCTCCACGCCGCCACGCACCACGTGCAGGTGGCTGATCACCCGCTCGAACCGCCCACCCTCGTTCCGCGTCGCCCTCGAACCCGCGCTCGCCGGCAGGTACTGGACCGTCTGCGTCACCCGCAGGCGCCCGCGCACCCCGCGCCACACGTCCTCCGTCGGCCCCTCGCGCCCATAGGCGCACAGGCTGATCCCCACCGCGTACACGCCCCCGGGCCGCAGCACCCGCGCCACCGCCGACAGGTGCGCCAGCAGCGCCGCGTCGCTCTCCAGGTGCCGGATCGTGTTGATCGGGTTGAACGCAAAGTCCACGCTCCCAGCCCTCACACCGCCCGCGAAGTCCTCCATCCGCGCCACGAAGTAGCGGGGGGGGTTCGCGCCCCGGCGCGACCGCCCACGCGCATACTCGACCATCTCCGCGCTCATGTCGAACCCCACCGCCGACCGCACCCGACGCGACGCCACCCGCAGGTACCGCCCCGTCCCGCACGCCGGCTCCAGCCACGTCCCCATCGGGTCGCCCCCGCCCACCACGAACCGCCGCGCGATCCGCGCCAGACCCGCCACCTCCTCCGCCGTCCCCGGCGTGTGCAGCACGTCGTACAGCATCGGCACCGCGTACAGGTCCCCCTCGGGCCGCCCGCGCGCGCCGAACCGCGCCGATCGATCCTGGGTTGGGGCGGCCCTGGGCATGCCTCGCTTATCCTTGCCCCATGCCGATCCGTTCGCTCTGGACGCTCGCGCTCATCCCCCCCATCGCCGCGCCCCTCGTCTCCGCCGGCGTCGTCTTCGAGGTCACGCTCGCCGCCTCCGACGAGCCCGTCACCGGCCGCCTCGTCGTCTTTGCCCTCCGCACCAACGCCCCCCTCCCGCCCAGCACCGAGCCCATCGACGCACCCTTCTGGGACTGCCCGCAGCCCATCTGGGGCATCGACGTTCGGGACCTGCCCCCCGGCGCCACCCTCCGCCTCGACGACGCCGCCACTTCCTTCGGATCGGCGCCCTCCGCCCTCCCCCCCGGCGTCTACCGCTTCCAGGCACGCCTCGACCGACACCGCCTCGGCAGCAACTGGCGCCGCGAGCCCGGCAACCTCTGGTCCGACGCCGTCCAGGCCACCGTGTTGGCGCCCGGCGAAGCAACCCAGACCGTCCGCCTCGACCTGACCCGCCGCGTCGAGCCCGTCCCCCCCTCGCTCCCGCCCGGCTTCGAGGAGGTGCGCGTCCGCTCGTCCCTCCTCTCCGACTTCGCAGGAACTCCCATCGACCTCGTCGCCTCCGTCGCCCCGCCACGATCCGTCCAGCCCGGGCGACGCTACGCCGCCATCTACTTCATCCCCGGCTTCGGCGGCGACCACGCCCACACCGCCGAACCCCAGCGCATCCTCGCCCACACCTCCCCCCAGGCCGCCGCCCTCGCCGACTCCGCCTTCCTCATCACCCTCAACCCCGAGTCCCCCAACGGGCACACCCTCTTCGCCGACTCGGCCTGCAACGGCCCCTGGGCCGCCGCGCTCACCACCGAGCTCGTCCCCGCACTCGAGGCCCGATACCCCCTCGAACCTCGCCCCGCCGCAAGGCTCCTCCGCGGGCATTCCTCGGGCGGCTGGAGCGCCGTCTGGCTCGCCCTCACCTGCCCCGGCGTCTTCGGCGCCGCCTGGGCCTCCGCCCCGGACCCCATCGACTTCCGCGCCTTCCAGCAGGGCGACATCACCACGCCCGGCAACATGTTCGGCCCGCGCCCCGACCGCCCCCGCATCACCCCGCTCGAACCACTCCCCGGCGACGTCGCCTCCTACCGCCGCGACGGCCGCGAACGCATGAGCGTCGCCCAGGAGAACGCCATGGAGGAGGTGCTCGGACCCGGAAACACCTCCGCCGGCCAGTGGGACTCCTGGCAGGCCGTCTTCGGCCCACGCGCCCCGGACGCCCCCGCCAAGGGCTTCGCCCACCCCGCCCACCTCTTCGACCCCCGAACCGGCGCCCTCGACCCCGAAGTCGCGAGCCACTACCGCGCCTACGACATCGGCCGACTCCTCCGCGACGACCCGGGCCGCTTCGGCCCCATCTTCAAGCAGCGCATCCGCATCCTCTGCGGCTCCCTCGACTCCTTCTACCTCGACCGTGCCGTCGCCCTCGTCAAGGACGAGGTCGACCGCCTCAGTTTCCTCCTCCTCCCCGAGGGCGACCACGGCTCCATCACCATCCTCCCCGCCCGCGACCACGAGAGCATCCTGCGCAGCCCCCAAGCCGCCGCCATCCACCCCCAGATGCTCGACCACCTCCGCCGTGCCGGGCTGGCGGTCGAGGCCGAAAGGAGCCCGCGATGAACGCAAGCCAGGCGCTCGCCGAAGGGATCGATCTCTGCAAGCCGCTCATGGTCCGCTACCTCGCCGGCTTCGCCGACTCGACGCGCGCCGCCCAGGCCCCGGGCCTCCCCAACCACGTCGCCTGGAGCCTGGGGCACTGCGCCCTCACCATGCACCGCGTCGCCGAGCGCGTCGAGGCCGTGGCCGCCGGACGCACCCCCACCGACTCCCCCGGCCCCCTCTGCGCCCAGGACTTCACCCCCGGCCCACGCGGCGACTCCGAACGCTTCGGCGCCGAGTCCATCGCCTTCGGCTCCACCCCCGCCCCCGACGCCGCCAACTTCCCCACCATGGCCCGCTGCGTCGCCGCCTACGACGCCGCCTGCGACCGCCTCGCCGCCGCCCTCCGCTCCCTCGACCCCGACCGCCTCGACGCGACCATCCCCTACGGCTCCAACACCCTCACCGTCCGGGCCGTCGCCCTCCGCATGGTCTTCCACAACGGCGACCACTGCGGGCAGATCGCCGACCTGCGCCGGGCACTGGGCATGAAGTCCATCTTCGCCTGAGCCTCAGTCTTTCCAGATCCGCACCTCGAACCGCCCCGCGCTGTCCGCCGCCCCCCGGTACATCCCCAGGCTGTTGTACGCCATCGCGATCCGCCCCTTGCCGTCCACCGCGATCACCCCGCCGTCGCCCTCCCGGAGCGTCCGGAACACCACGTGGTCCGCGGCCTGCGCCAGCGTCTCCCCCGCCAACTCCATCCGCGCCGGGATCGTCCGCGCCACCGCGTGACGGATGAACTCCTCACCCGTCCCCGTCCCGCTCACCGCCGCCACGCCGTCCGCGTAGTTCCCCGCGCCCGGCAGCGGCGTGTCCCCGATCCGACCCGGCATCTTCCCCGTCCGCCCGCCCGTGCTCGTCGCCGCCGCCAGCCGCCCGTTCGAGTCCAGCGCCACGCACCCCACCGTCCCGTACGCGCTCGCCGCACCCGCCCCCATCCCCACCTTCCGCTCGCGCAGCGCCTTCTCAAGCGCCTCCTTCCGCCGCGGCGTCACAAAGTACGCGTTCTCCACCCGCTCGACGCCCGTCGCGTCCGCGAAACGCTCCGCGCCCTCCGCCACCAGCAGCACGTGCTCCGTCCGCTCCATCACCAGCCGCGCCAGCGAGATCGGGTTCTTCACCGTCGTCACGCCACCCACCGCCCCGCACCGCAGCGTCGAGCCGTCCATGATCGACGCGTCCAGTTCCGCGCGCCCCGCCTCCGTCAGCGTCGCCCCCTTGCCCGCGTTGAAGTTCGGGTCGTCCTCCAGGATCCGCACCACCGCCTCGCAGGTGTCGAGGGCCCCGTCCCCACGCGCCAGCCGGGCCCGACCCTCCTCCAGCGCCCGCGCCAGCGACGCCCGGTACGACGCCGCCTGCTCCGCCGGCGTGTTCGGGTCGATCGTCCCCGCGCCCCCGTGCACCGCGATCGCCCACGTCACCCGGTTCGACTGACAACCCGTCAACAGTGCGGCCGCCATGGCGACTCCGAGAAAAAGCCAACGCCTCATCGCCCCAGTGTACCAGACGCCCCCCGGTTACACTGCCCCCATGGCCCAGGACGCCGCGGACCGACCCAAACGCCCGCTCCGCGCCCGACTGGCCCGCGGGCTGGCATTCCGCCTGCTCATCCTCGCCGCCGCCCTCGCCGTGGTCCGACTCACCCACATCGCCGAGAGCCTCACCTTCTACTTCCCCACGCGCGAGCCCTTCGCCACCCCCGACGTCTACTCCGACGTCGCGATCCCCACCCCCGACGGCGCCACCCTCCACGCCTGGTTCATCCCCGCGCGCGACGCCGCCCCGGGAGAGGTCCGACCCGCCATCCTCCACGCCCACGGCAACGCCGGCAACATCCTCGGGCACGAGGTCTTCAGCGCCTTCCTCGTCAACCGCGGCTTCCACGTCCTCCTCTTCGACTACCGCGGCTACGGGCGTTCCTCCTCGGCCCCCTTCCTCCGCCGATCCCTCCTCGCCATCGACACCGAGGCCGCCCTCGACGCCCTCCTTCAGCGCCCCGACGTCGACCGCGCCAACATCGGGATCTACGCCGTGAGTCTCGGCGCCGCACCCGCCCTCGACGTCGCCGCCCGCAGGCCCGAGATCAAGGCCGCCGCCCTCGTCTCACCCTTCTCCACCTGGCGCGCCGTCGCCGCCGACCACGTCCCCCTCCTCGGGCCACTCCTCATCGCCCGCGGCATGGACCCCGTCAACCTCGCCCCGCGCCTCGCCCACCGACCCCTCCTCCTGGTCCACGGCGTCAACGACTCCATCATCCTCCCGCGCCACTCCGACCTCATCGAGTCCGCGGCCAGGGCCGCCGGCGTGCGCGTCACCAAGGCCCTGATCCCGGACGCCGACCACAACGCCATCATCGCCGACCACCCCGACGCTCAGGACGCCATCGAGGCCTTCTTCCGCTCAACGCTCATGCCCTGACCACTCGATCACGTACCCGCTCCGCGCCTCCAGCCGTCCGATCGGGCGGTACCCCGCGATCGACCCGTCCGCCCCGCACCGCAGCTCGGCCACGGGCCCCAGACCCACCAGGCGCTCGACCCCCCGCATCGTCCCCGCGATCGACGCCGACCCGGAGAGCGAGTACCCCTCGACCGCCTCCCGCCCAAGGTTGACGAGCACGAGCGTGCCCCGATCCGGGTGAGACGGGATCGTGCGCACGAACGCCACGACCGACGGGTGGTCGCACGCCAGCAACGCCGTCGGCCCCCACGACAGCGCCGCCGACCCGCTCCGCAGCCGGATCAGCCGCCGATACAGCGACAACAGCGACCCCGGATCCCCGTCCTGCGCCGCAACGTGCCGCGACCCCGCGTCCGCTTGCGGCGCCTGCCACGCCGTGCCCGTCGTGAACCCGCCCCCGGGCCCCCCGCTCCACTGCATGGGCGTGCGGATCCGCTCGTCCGGCTTGTCGCCCGACATCCCGATCTCCTCGCCGTAGTACACGAACGGAACCCCCGGCCCCAGCAGCAGCAGCATCGCCGCCACCCGCGTCGCGCCCTCGTCCCCCCTCAGCGCCGTCATCACCCGCGCCTGGTCGTGATTCGTCAGGAACCGCCCGTACTGCCCGGGCGGCAGCAGGTCCAGCGTCCGCCGCTGCGCCGCCACGAACCGCTCCGCGTTCCCCGTCCGCGCCGCCTCCACCATCGCGAACGACAGGTCGAACTCGAACGCCGCGTCCAGCCCGCGCCCCACGTACTCCGCCACGCGCTCCGTCGGCGACCACACCTCCCCGATCGTGAACGCGTCGCCACGCGCCCGCCTGCACTCGCCCCGGAACCGCTCCAGCCACCCGTGCGTCGCGGGCGTGTTCTCCTGCACCCGACCCTCCTCGATCAGGTGCCGGATCGCGTCCAGCCGGAACCCGTCCACCCCAACCTCCGACAGCCAGAACCGCGACACGTCAACCATCGCCTCCGTCACCGCCTCCGTCCGGTAGTTCAGGTCCGGCATCGTCCAGTGGAACATCCCGAAATAAAACGGCCCCGCCGAGTCCCCCGGTCTCGCCGGCACGACCCGCCCCGGACCCGTCCCCACCCGCCACCACACCGCCTGATCCCACAGCCCCCGCCAGTCCGGCACCCGCTCCGTCCAGATGAACCAGTCGCGGAACGGGCTCTCCGCCCCGCGCGACGCCTCGACGAACCACGGGTGCTCCCACGACACGTGGTTGACCACCAGGTCCAGCACCACCCGGATCCCCCGCGCGTGGCACGCCCCAAGCAGACCCCGGAAGTCCTCCATCGTTCCCAGCTCGGGGTGCACCCCCTTGAAGTCCTTCACGTCGTACCCGTGGTACTTCGACGAAGGGTGGATCGGCATCAGCCACAGCCCCGTGACCCCCAGGTCCGTGCCCGTCGCCGCGTCGCCGTCGTTCAGGTAGTCCAGCCGCTCGATCAGGCCCCGCAGGTCACCCACGCCGTCGCCCGCCAGCGGCCCCGCCGTCGAGTCCGCGAACGAGCGCACGAACACCTCGTAGAACACCGCGCTGTTCCACCACCCGGCCCGGGCCCACTCCGCCTCCGACCGCCCCAGGGCCCGCCACGCGGGCTCGCCGACGGGCGCCGGATCGCGCCCCTGCCCGAGCGCCGCCGCCGGCACGCACACCAGCACCGTCAAAAGCGCCCCGCGGACCATGCCCCCAGCCTAGGTGCCGCTCGAGCCACGGCTCCGATGGCACCCCCGGCACGGGAGCCCCACCGCAGACCCCCGAAACCAAGCCGCCGCCAAGATCTCGCACCCCGGATGAATGCCCAAAGGTCGCCAGGTGTGGCCCCGCACCCCTGGTAGAGGTCTTTCATCCCGGATGAATACCCAAAGGTCGCCAGGTGTGGCCCCGCACCCCTGGTAGGGGTCTTTCATCCCGGATGAATACCCAAAGGTCGCCAGGTGTGGCCCCGCACCCCTGGTAGGGGCCTTTCATCCCGGAGGGATGTCCGAAGGTTGCCAGGGGTGGCTCCGCACCCCTGGTAACCGCCTCCAAACCCCTCTCCCTCTCCTCCTCCTTACCCCAGCGGGGTAAGCGACCCCCACCGGCCCCTCCGGGGCATGGACAAGAAGAAGGTGCAAGCTATGGCCCCACACCAGGGGTGGCTCTGCAGCCCTGGTAACCGCCTCCAAACCCCTCTCCTCCTCCTTACCCCAGCGGGGTAAGCGAGCCTCACCGGCCCCTCCGGGGCATGGACAAGAAGAAGGTGCAAGCTATGGCCCCACACCAGGGGTGGCTCCGCACCCCTGGTAACCCCCTCCAAACCCCTCTTCTCCTCCTTACCCCAGCGGGGTAAGCGACCCCCACCGGCCCCTCCGGGGCAGGGAGGTGTGTGGTGAGACCGTTCATCCCTCCGGGACGACAAAGCGGGGTACGCTGCGCCCATGCCGGCCTCCTGGACCCAGAACATCTACCACGCCGTGTTCAGCACCAAGAGGCGCGAGCCGACGATCACCCCCGAGGTCGAGGAGCGCCTGCACCCCTTTGTCGGCGGCATCCTCAAGGACCTCCGCTGCATCCCGGTCGCCATCAACGGCACCGCCGATCATCTACACCTCCTGACGATCTATCCGTCGGACCTCTCCCACGCGGACATGCTGCGCCATGACCTGCCTGGGATTCATGTACCAGGTTGAGTGAGGGCAACTGAGTCTACCAACCCCTCTCCCCGCGTGCAGGCGGGCGACGGAGCGAGGGCGAGCGAAGCGAGTCCGAGCGGAGGAGCCTGCCTG
>VGXM01000028.1 GCA_016873295.1 Phycisphaerae bacterium | reverse complement strand
GGGCGACGGTCACGTCGGTGGGGGCGGCGACGTCGATCCACACCGGGTCGACCTGCACGATCCGCAGGATCTTCTCCGTCTCGCGCACGATCTGCCCCACGTCCACCATCACCTGGTCGACCTGCCCGTCAAAGGGCGCGGTGAGGCGCACACGGTCGACCGCGGCCTCGAACTGCCGCACCCGGATCTGCTGCTGGGCGTGGCGCAGACGCTCGAACTCCACGTCGATCCTGGCGGCGTCGCGGGCCAGGCGGTCGCGGTCCAGCTCCTGCTGGTTGGCGCCGCCCCCGGCCCGGGCCTGCTCCGTGCGCGCGAAAGTCAACTCGGTCAGCTCGGCGACCTTCATCGCCTTCTGGATTTCGAAGTCGCTCGCCGCGGTGAGGCGCTGCAGCTCGAGCCCGGCGACGGGCTCGGCGTCGTCGCCGCGGACCAGGAGCTGACCCTTCTTGACGCTTTCCCCGCCGCGGACCAGGATCTCGCGCACCTCGGTGGGGAGGGCAAAGCCCATGATCGCATCGCGGCTGGGGCGGGTGACGGCCTTGACGCCCGCGAACTCGGCGATGAGCTGGGGGGTGCCCGGCGCGCCCGGCTGGGCCCGAAGGGTGCCCGCCAGGGCCGCGAGCGCCACCGCCGCGATGATCACCGCCGCGCCGACCCGTCCCAGGTTTCGCATCGTGCGCTCCTGTCCCGCGAGATACCGGACTATATGGGGGCGCGTTCGGCTCCTGTTCCACGCGGGCCCGGAGATTCGCGCGGAGGTCTAAACTTCCGACCCGCTCGATCGGGCCCGGGCGCTCCGCCGGGGGCGAGGCTCGGGGGCGGGTTCAAGGAGGGTCCGCAGTGACAACGCGCACAATCGCCCCCCCGGGGACCGCGCTCGCCGTCGAGGGCGGCACGCCCGTCTCGCGCTCCGCCGTTCCCTTCATGTCGACGGCCCTGACGCCCGCCGACATCGACGCCGCCACCGCGGTGCTCCGCTCGGGCATGCTCCGCCAGGCGGCCCGCTGCGAGGAGCTGGAGAAGCGGTTCGGGGCCATGAGCGGCGCGGCCCACGCCCTGACCTGCGCCAACGGCACCTGCGCCCTGCAACTGGCCTACGAGGCCCTCTTCGAGCCGGGCGACGAGGTGCTCGTGCCCGCGTGGAGCTACATCGCGACCGTCTCGATGGTCGTCGCCCGCGGGGCCGTTCCCGTGTTCGTCGACGCCCTGCCCGACACCTTCCAGATCGACCCGGCGGACGCGGCCCGCAAGGTCACGCCCCGCGCCCGGGCCATCGCCGCGACGCACCTCTACGGCGGGCCGGTCGACATCGACGCCCTCCAGGCCCTCGCCGGCAGGCACGGGCTCAAGGTCATCTACGACGCGGCCCAGGCCCATCTGGCGACGTACAAGGGCAAGGGCATCGGCGCCTTCGGCGACGCCGTCACCTATTCCTTCTACGCCACCAAGAACCTCGCGACGGGCGAGGGCGGCATGGTCACCGTCAACGACCCGGCCCTGGCCCGCACGATCGGGCTGCTCCGCAGCCACGGCGAGACGGACAAGTACCTGCACGAGCGCGTGGGGTACAACTACCGCATGAACGACATCACCGCGGCGATCGGGTGCTCGCGCCTCGACCGCCTCGCGGCCCAGACCGACGCCCGCCGCGCCGTCGCACGCCGGTACGACGCGGTCCTCGGCGGCATCGACGGGCTGGAGGCCCCGGCGACCACGCCCGGCGGCGAGGCCGTGTACCACCTCTACGTCGTCAAGATGGACCTGAAGAAGTTCCGCCGCACGCGCGACGAGTTCTGCGCGGCCCTGAAGGCCGAGGGCGTGCCCACCGCGATCCACTACCCCCGTGCCCTCCCCAGGCAGCCCGCGCTGGCCCGCTTCGACAAGAACGACACGCCCGTCTCGCTTGACCTCTCGACGCGGGTCTTCGCACTCCCGATTCACCACGACCTTTCAGAGGACCACCTCCGGACGGTGGGCGAGGCTCTGAAGAAGGTCGCGGGCGCGTACAGGGCCTGAGCGAGCAAGGGAGGTTCCTTGCTCCGCCGCGCGAGCGTCGCCATTGTCGCATCGGTGCTCTGGGCCGTCGCGCCTTGCGCGCGCGGCGAGCCCATCGCCGTCGCCACGCGCACCGACGAACCGCCCAAGATCGACGGCCGCCTCGGCGACGCGGCCTGGAGCCACGCCGCGGCGTTCGACGCCTTCACGCAGGTCGAGCCCAAGGAGGGCGCCCCGCCCTCGCAGCGCACCGAGGTCCGGTTCCTTTTCGACCGCGAGCACCTCTACGTCGCCGTCCGCTGCTCCGACAACGATCCCGCGGGGATCGTCGCCCGCCAGCGGGCCCGCGACGGCGACCAGGACGGGGACGACCGTGTCGCCATCGTGCTCGACACCTTCCTCGACCGGCGCACCGGGTACTTCTTCGCCGTCAGCGCCGCCGGGGCCCGGCGCGACGGGCTGGTCGATTCCGGACGCCGCCTCCGCACCGAGTGGGATCCGCTCTGGCACGCCCACGCCCGAATCGTCTCAGACCCTGACGAGGACGGCTTCATGGGTTGGATCGTCGAGGCCGCGATCCCCACGCGCAGCCTCAACTTCGATGCGGCCTCGCCCGCGTGGGGGCTCAACGTCGAGCGCGTCACCCGGCGGAGCAACGAGCGCGTCCGCTGGGCCGCGCCGCGACGCAACGCCTCGCTCACCGCCATGAGCGACGCGGGGCGGCTCGAAGGGCTGGCCGACCTGGAGCAGGGGCTGGGCCTGACCTTCCGCCCCTACGCCTCGCTCAAGCACGACGCCGACGCGGGCGGCACGGAGCTCAAGCCCGGCTTCGACGTGTACTACAACCTCAGCACGAAGGTCTCGGCGGCCCTGACGATCAACACCGATTTCGCCGAGGCGGAGGTGGACGATCGGCGCGTCAACCTCACGCGCTTCCCCCTCTTCTTCCCCGAGAAGCGCGAGTTCTTCCTGCGCGACTCCCAGGTCTTCTCCTTCGGCGGGATCATGCGCTCGCCCCTCCCCTTCCACTCCCGGCGCATCGGGCTGGTCCGAGGCGAGCCCCGCGACATCCTCGCCGGCGCCCGCGTCACCGGCAGACAGGGCCGCCTCCGCTTCGGCGTCCTCAACGCCCTCATGGCCGAGGACGGCACGCTCGGGCAGAAGAACCTCGGCGTCGCCCGCGCGGCCCTCGACATCCTCGGCGAGTCCAGCGTCGGACTCATCGCCACGTACGGGCACCCCTCCGCCACAGGCGACAACACGCTCGTGGGCGGCGACCTGCACCTCCGCAACAGCCGACTCGAAGGCGGACGCACGGTCGAGGCCCACGCCTGGGCCATGGGCACCCAGTCCGACGACCGCGACAACTCCGACGCCTCCGCCGTCGGCGGCCGCCTCAGCTACCCCAACGACGACTGGTCCTTCAGCCTCTTCGCCGCCCGGATCGGGGAGGACTTCAACCCCGCGCTGGGGTTCGTCCAGCGCCGCGGCGTGTACGAGTTCAACACCCACGCCCGCCGACGCTGGCGCTGGGACGACGGGCTCGTGCGCATGTTCGAGATCGAGGTCCGCCCCAGCGCCTTCACGGACCTCGACGGGCGCATCCAGAGCAGCCAGACCGAGCTTCCCAAGATCGAGTTCGAGAACGCCGCGGGAGACTCGCTGGCGCTGGCCTTGAACCTCGTCCAGGAGAACCTCGGCGAGCCCTTTGAGATCGCCGACGGCGTGGTGATCCCTCTGGACGACTACTCGTGGACCAGCGGCACGATCGAGTTCGACACGAGCCCGGGGCGCGTGCTCTCCGGCAGTGTCGCCGCCACCGCGGGAGGCTTCTACACCGGCACGATGCGCGAGGCCACGCTGGGGCTGACGTGGCGCCCCGGCCCCGGGTTCGTGGCGTCGGTCGAGCACGAGATCAACGACGCCGACCTGCCGGAGGGGGACTTTGTCGTGCGCATCCTGCGGCTGCGGCTCAACTTTCTCTTCACGCCCGACCTGTCGTGGAGCAACTTCGCGCAGTACGACAGCGAGTCGAACACCGCGGGGCTCAACAGCCGCTTCCGCTGGGAGTGGGCCCCCGGGCGCGAGTTCATCTTCGTCGTCAACCAGGGGGCGGACGTGGAGGGGCGGTCCTTGACGCTGACCCGCACGGAGCTGGCGGCCAAGGCGCTGCTCACCTTCCGCTTCTGACTGGCCCCCCGACCCCTCCCCCCCAACGATCGCCCCATGAGCCAGCCCGAGCGACGCCTGCCCACCGACACCGCCGACGGCATGCTGCTCATCATCAGCGGGCCCTCGGGCGTGGGCAAGACCACCATCACCCGCGGCGTGGAGCGCTCCATCCCCGACGCCGTCTTCAGCGTCTCCTGCACCACCCGCCCCAGGACCGCCGCCGACGTCGAGGGCGTCGACTACCGCTTCGTCGACGACGCCACGTTTGAATCCATGAAGGCCGCCGGCGCGTTCCTCGAAACAGCGGGCATCTACGGCAAGAGGTACGGCACGCCCAAGGCGTGGGTCCGGGAGCAGGTCCGGCGCGGGAGGCTGGTGATCCTCGAAATCGACGTGGCGGGCGCGGTCCAGGTCAAGGGCCAGATCCCCGAAGCCTTTTCGATCTTCGTCCTGCCGCCCAGCGAAGAGACGCTGCTCCAGCGCCTCCGTGATCGCAAGCGGGAGGACGAGACGGCCATCCAGAAGCGCTTCGGCGAGGCCCAGCGCGAGATCGCCGCCGCCCGCGCCAGCGGCGTCTACGACCACTTCCTGGTCAACTCGGATCTGGACGCGTCGATCGCCCGGGCCGTGGGGCTCGTGCTCGAGGAGCGCCGGCGTCGGAAGACGGACGGGCGCTGACCGGGCGTCAGTGCTTCCTGGTCGTCGCCCGCACAACTGCGGCAAAGTCACCCGCGACCAGTGAGGCGCCGCCGATCAGCCCGCCGTCGACCTCGGGCGGGGCGAAGAGGGGCCCGGCGTTGTCGGGCTTGACGGACCCGCCGTAGATGATGCGGACCCTGGCGGCGTTCTCGGCGCCGAAGAGCCCGGTCAGCAGCCCGCGGATCTTCGTGTGCACTTCAACCACGTCCTGGGGCGTGGCGTTCTTGCCCGTGCCGATGGCCCACACCGGCTCGTAGGCGACGATCAGGCGGGCGAGGTGCTGCCCGGCGATGTCGGTCAGCCCGTTCTTCATCTGGCGCTGGACGACCACGTCGGTGTGCCCGGCCTCGCGCTCCTCCAGCCGCTCGCCCACGCACAGGATCCCCCACAGCCCGCCCTCGAGCACGGCCCGCAGCTTCTGATTGACCAGGTCGTCCTTCTCGCCCAGGACGTGCCGTCGCTCGGAGTGCCCGCAGATCACGACCTCCACGCCGCAGTCCTTGAGCATCTCGACCGAGACCTCGCCCGTGTAGGCCCCGTCGGGTCGCGAATACACGTCCTGGGCCCCAAGGCGGATCGACGAGCCGCGGTCGCGCAGGATCGAGCGGACGAGCAGCAGGTAGGGGAAGGGCGGGAAGACGGCGATGTCGGCCGTGTCGACCCGCAGCAGCGCGTCGGCGACGCCCCGGCACAGGTCCGAGGCCGACGAGCGGTTGGTGTTCATCTTCCAGTTGCCGCCGACGAAGGGCTTGCGGTCCGCCATGCGACAGCATAGCCCGCGGCGCGCCGACGGAGCCCCGCGGACGCGCGACGCAGCGCCCACGACCCTCCCGCGACACGCCCCACCCACGCCGAGGCTGAGCGCAGTCCGCGGAGCGAAGCCTCGGATAGGCCCCGAGCCCCGCGCCGATCGATCCGAGGCTTCGCAGGGCCTCAGCCTCGGCGTGCCTGGTATCCTGCCCCGATGACGCGCTGGGTCCACATGATGAGCTCCTACCGCGGGCAGTGGATCCCGGGTGATCGGCGCGGCTTCCGTAGCCGCGGGCATCGCGTCCATTCGTCGGGCGACTACCGGCGCCCGCCGCCGGAGGACGAGCACGCGGGCCTGCGCCGGCACGTCTTGGGCATCATGGACGAGCCCGTGCGGCTGTCACCCGAACAGGTCGCGATCCTGGTCCGATCCCTGGGCGAGAAGCTCGAAGCCATGGACGTCGCGGTGGCGATCCTCGCCGCCGACGCGACGCATTGCCACGCCCTGTTCAACGCGGGCGACAGAGCGCCCCGCGTCCTGTTCGGTCGCGCCAAGCAGTTCGCGTCGCACCGCTTGCGGATCGAGGTCCCCGGCAAGCTCTGGGGCGCCTCCAGCGGCGGTCGCGAAGTCCGGACCCAGGAGCACTTCGTCGACGCCCTTGGCTACATCGCGGACCACGGGCGCCGCGGCGCGTTCGTCTGGATCAACGATCGCTTCGCGGCCCTGCTCGGGCACCGTGCGCCAGGGGGCAGTGCCCCACGCCGAGGCTGAGCGCAGTCCGCGGAGCGAAGCCTCGGATGGGCGCCGCGACGGGGCGCGATTCGATCCGAGGCTTCGCAGGGCCTCAGCCTCGGCGTGCCTCGTCCATCCCGATCCGCCCCCCACCCACGCCGAGGCTGAGCGCAGTCCGCGGAGCGAAGCCTCGGATGGGCCCCGAGCCCCGCGCCGATCGACCCGAGGCTTCGCAGGGCATCAGCCTCGGAGTGCCTCGTCCATCCCGATTCGCCCCCCACCCACGCCGAGGCTGAGCGCAGTCCGCGGAGCGAAGCCTCGGATGGGCGCCGCGACGGGGCGCGATTCGATCCGAGGCTTCGCAGGGCCTCAGCCTCGGCGTGTCAGGAGTGCGCTCCACACTTCACGATTGCCCGTCCCGGACGGGGCTCACCCCTTCGGGCCCGCGTTGCGGACCGCGTCGGGCATGTCGAAGGACTTGTCGTTGTCGCGGAAGCCCTTGGCGAGCCTCTTGGCCGCCGTGTCGTACGCCGAGGCGTCGTCCCAGGTGTTGCGGGGCTGGAGGACCTCGGCGGGCACGCCGGGGACCGTCGCGGGGATGGGGAGCCCGAAGATGGGGTCGGGGGTGCACGCCACGTCGTTGAGGGCGCCGCTGGTGATGGCGTGGACCATGGCGCGGGTGTAGGCGAGCTTGAAGCGGGCGCCGGTGCCGTAGGGCCCGCCCGTCCAGCCGGTGTTGAGCAGCCACACGCGGGCCCCGTGCCTCTTGATCCTGTCGGCCAGGAGTTGGGCGTAGACCGCCGGGGGGCGGGGCATGAACGGGGCCCCGAAGCAGGTCGAGAAGTTGGGCTGGGGCTCCGTCACCCCCGCCTCCGTCCCCGCCAGCTTGCTCGTGTACCCGTTGATGAAGTAGTACATGGCCTGCTCCGGGCTCAGGCGCGAGATGGGCGGCAGCACCCCGTAGGCGTCCGCCGTCAGGAACACCACGTGCTTGGGGTGCGCCCCCACCGACGGGATCAGCGCGTCGGCGATGTAGTCGAGCGGGTAGGTCACGCGCGTGTTCTCGGTGATCTGGGCGCTGTCGTAGTCGGGGACGCGCGTCGCCGGGTCGACCACCGTGTTCTCAAGCACGCTCCCGAAGCGGATCGCGTTCCAGATCTCCGGCTCGCCCTCCTTCGACAGCTTGATGCACTTGGCGTAGCACCCGCCCTCGAAGTTGTACACGCCCTTGTCCGTCCATCCGTGCTCGTCGTCGCCGATCAGGGCCCGGTTCGGGTCCGCCGACAGCGTCGTCTTCCCCGTGCCCGACAGCCCGAAGAACAACGCCACGTTCGTCGGGTCCTTCTTGTCCACGTTGCACGAGCAGTGCATCGGGAAGACGCCCTTGTCGGGCAGCTCGTAGTTGAGCGCGTAGAAGATGCTCTTCTTCATCTCCCCGGCGTACTCGCTCCCGAGAATCACCACCGTCCGCTTCTCCAGCGACTGCACGATCGCCACCGGCCCGGGCACGCCCAGGGCCTTGGCCTCCTCGGGCGTCAGGCGCCGCTTGCCCGCGTTCAGGATCGTCCAGTCCTTCTTGAACGCCGCGCCCGCCCCCGCCCCCTTCGAGCCCTGGCGGATGAACAGCGTGCTCGCAAAGAGCGCGTGCCACGCCTGCTCCGTCACCACCCGCACGCCAAGGCGGTACGCCGGGTCGGCCCCCGCGAACCCCTCGAAGACGTACAGCTTCGGTCGGCTGTTCAGGTGCTCCACCGCGATGGCGTACGCCTTCTCAAACGCCTCCGCCCTCACCGGCATGTTCACCTTGCCCCACGCGATCTTGGCGTGCACCGCCGACCCGTCCTCCAGGAACTTGTCCTTGGGGCTCCGGCCCGTCCGGTCCCCGGTCATGCACACCAGCGCCCCGTTGGAGGCCAACCTGCCCTCCCCGGCGGCCACGGCCCGCTCCACCAGCTCGGCGGGCGACAAGTTCACGTGCGTGCGGTTGGACGACAGATCGAGCTGCGGCATGGCGCGATGACCCTCGAAGTGGCGACTCTCAAACCCCGGACACCCGCGCGCGATAGGCCGCGCACGCCCCCCAATCCCCCTCCGACGGGGGAAGGGAGTTTAGGTGCCGCCACCGCCCCGCGACACCCTCAGCCTCGTGGCCTGGGTGGGACAGGCGCCCCGCCTGTTCGGCGAGCGATGTGCGCCGGGCGGCCGCCGGATCCTCACGGTGGCGTGAAGCGGCCACCGGCGCGTCGCCGCCACCGACGTGGATCGAGGAGGACGGGCGGGACGCCCGTTCCACCCAAGCCGGAGGACGGGCGGGACGCCCGTTCCACCCAAGCCGAATAGCCCGGCCTCGCTACTTGTTCTCGAACGACAGGTCCGGCTTTTTGGGCGGCACGACCGGCGGGATCGGCTTCTCCTTGATCAGGGCCTTGAGGTGCGCCACCGCCGCCTCCAGCTGCGCGTCCTCGCCCTTGAACGTCGCGTGCGGCGGGTTGTCGACGACGATGTCGGGCACGACCCCCCAGCCCTCGATGAGCCATTCGCCCTCGGGCCCGTAGACGCCGAACTCCGCCGCCGAGGCGATGCCCTTGTCCACCAGCACGTTGCTCGAACTGAGCCAGATCTCGCCGCCCCAGGTCCGCGTGCCGATGACCTTGCCCAGCCCCAGCCTGCGGAAACCCTCGGCGAAGGCCTCGCCGTCGCTCGCCGTCCGCTCGTTGCACAGCACCACCATGTGCCCGCGGAAGGCGTACTGCATGTTCCACGACGGCGGGTTGCCGACGCGCGGGCTCCAGTAGAACCACGCCTTGCGCATGAGCTTGGAGAGCAGCCACGAGTCGATGTTCCCGCCCGAGTTGTGGCGCACGTCGAGGATGAGCCCGTCGCGGTTGAAGACCGGGTAGAACCCCTTGACCCATTCGGCGTAGTTGCCGCCGCCCATCGCCCGCAGGTGCAGGTAGCCGATCTTCCCCTCGCCCCGCCTCTCGACCTCCTGCCGACGCGTGTACTCCCAGTCCGTGTAGCGAAGGTCGCGCTCCGAGCCCTGCGTGATCGGCGTCACGATGGCGTCGCGCTCCGCGCCCCACCCGTCCCCGGCCCTGGGCTTGACGCGGATCAGCACCTGCCGATCCGCCTTCTTCCGCAGGTGGGCCGAGAGGTCGGGCCCCGAGAGCGTCGCCACGCCGTCGATCGTCGTGATGACGTCCCCCTCCCTGACGCCCACGTCGGGCCTGGCCAGCGGGCTGACGCGCCCCGGGTCGTCGGGCTCGCTGCGGTAGATCCGCGCGACGCGGTACCCGCCCGCCTCGGCGTCCCGCACCAGTTCGCCCCCAAGCGCCGCGACCGGGATGTTGTCGGGCGCGATGCGCCGGTCCCCGCCCCGCACGAAGATGTGCAGCGCCGAGAGCTCACCCACCATCTGCGCCATCAGGTCCGAAAGCTCCGCCCGCGTCGTCACGCGGTCCACCAGCGGCAGGTACTTGTCGAGCATCGCCCGCCAGTTCACGCCGTGCATGTCCTTGTCGTAGAAGTAGTCGCGCATCAGCCGCCACGAATCGATGAACATCTGGCGCCACTGCCGCCGCGGCACCACCGACAGCGACCAGCCCGACAGGTCCACCGCCTTCTTCTCCAGGTCCGACGGCGCCGACGCCGACGCCTCCACGATGTAGAACGTGTCGCGCCGACGCACCAGCAGCTTCTTGCCGTCCTCCGTCAGCTCGTACGACCCGATGCCCGCCAGCACCGTCTTGGCCTCGACGTGCTCGTTCTTGATCTCCACCGCGCGCAGGTCGCCCTCTCGATCGAACCCCGACGGCGTCGACACGAAGAACAGCGCCTTCTCCGCCGCCGACAGGCCCGAGTAGTTCCCCGCGGGGATCGGCACCCCGAACAGGCGCTCCGCGATCCCCTCCAGGTCGATCTCCACCCGGGGCTTCTCGTCCTTCTTGGGCTCGTCCTTCTTGGGCTCGTCCTTCTTGGCCTCCGGCTGGCCCGCCCCGGGCGCCGCCTCCGGCGTGGGCTCCTCCTTCTGGGGCTCGGGCTTCTTCTCCTCCTTCTTCGGAGCGTCGAGCTCCGTCGCCGGTGCGAAGGGCCACTTCTGTCCGGGCTTGAGCGCCAGGGCGTAGAGCCCGGTCGTCTGGTCCAGGAACGGGTCGGGCTGGTTGGGGCCCCACGGGGCCGGCACCACCGTCCGCAGCGTGCGGTCCGACAGGAAGTACAGCCACTGCCCGCCCCACGCGGGCGAGTAGCTGTCGTACCGGTCCGTCGTCACCGTCGTCACCGCCCCCGACTCGACGCCGAAGAGCTTCACCACCTTGAACGAGTTGGCCGCCCACCCCGTGTACGCCAGCCATCGCCCGTCGGGCGACCACGCCAGGTCGCTGAACTCCTCGATCTCCGACCGGTCGATCCGCGTGCTGGTCTTCTTCTCGACGTCGTAGATCCAGAGCTCGAGGTTCTTGTCGTGGTGGGCAATGAGCGTGCCGTCCGGCGAGGGGAGCGCGTCCCAGCGCAACACCACGCCGTCGCTCGTCAGGGGCTCGGGCTCGCCCACGCCGTTGGCGGGCAGCCTCCACAGCTCGATCTCGCCGGTCTTGTCGGAGAGGGCGACGATGGACTTGCCGTCGGGCATGAAGCGGGCGGCCCGGTAGCGCACGCCGTCGTCCCGCGCCACGTCCACCAGCCGGCCCTGGCGGTGCGGCGCCACGAAGACGCGCCCGCGGGCGACCATCACCACGCGGTCGCCGTTCGCCGACGCGTGCGCCGAGGTGAGGTAGTCCATGGGCTTCTCGACCCAGCGCTCGCGCATCTGGTCCAGGTCGGTGTCGAGCGTCAGGGCCACCGCCGCCGACCGCCCCGACGCCAGGTCCAGCACCCACACGTCCGCCCCGACCTGGTACGCGATCCGCCCGCCGGAGAGCGAGCCGCCCTGCACGTCGAACCCCGCGTGCGTCGTGTGCTGCTTGAGGTCCGACGCGTCGGGCTTCATCGACCACACGTTCATCGTGCCGTCGCGATCCGACACGAAGTACACGCGCCCGTCCCACCACATGGAGCGCTTCGACGTGCCGTCGAAGTCCTTGCTCAGGGGCGTCGCCTCGCCCGCGCCGGGCGCGAAGCGCCACAGCTGCTGGGCCGTGCCCCCCTTGTAGCGCTTGGTCGACGACCCCTGGAACGCCAGGCGCGTGAAGTAGAGCGTGCCCCTGTCGTCGAAGCACCCGTCCGCCGCTTGGGCCAGCCCGATGAGCGACCGGTCCCCCGACTTGGGGTCGATCGTGGTGAGTTGCCAGTTGGGGAGCGTGCTGAAGCGCTCCGTGGCGGCGACCACGCGCCCGCCGGGGGTCCACCCGCTCACGTCCGACCGCGATCCGTCCCACGTCAGACGCGTCGGCAGCCCGCCCGACACCGGCATGACGTACACCTCCGTCGGACCCTCGTACTGGGCCGTGAACGCCACCATCGAGCCGTCCGGCGAGATCGCGGGCGACCCCTCGTCACCCGGGTGGCTCGTCAGGCGCGTCGCCACGCCCCCCTTCACCGACGCCTTCCACAGGTCCCCCTCCGCGACGAACACCAGCAGGTCCCCGTGGATCGCCGGCTGGCGGTAGTACCCGTTGGGCGGCATCGCCGGCGCCGCCTCGATCGGCCCCGCCACGGGCGTCGGCGCCGACTGGGCCGCGCACCCCGAGATGAACGGATGGACAAGCGCCGCGGCCAGGGCCGCCACGCACGACACGCGCTGAGTCAGCATCCGGGCAGTCTACAGCCCGTGCGCGCCCGCGATCGCCCGCCCAACCGCCCAAGGGGCGGTCCCACACAACAGCCGGTGGGACCGGCCTCCGACCGGTGTGAAGTGGGACCGCCCTCCGGGCGGTTCCTGTCTTCGTCTTCCCACACCATCACCCCCTCCCCGCACCGCAAGTCTGAATGGTATTTGATCGGTCTTTGATCGGCACATGCACCCCGCCGTCGTCGGCGGGCCACCGGGCACGGGCGGCGCTCTCGACCGCCTCCGCGCAGCCCCCGCGCAGCCCCGCCGAACTCCCGCAAAAACCGGCCCCGGCGCGTGAAGAAGCCCGATCTTGAAGGGGCGGTCCTCCTACCATCAGCCTGCCCGAATCGGCCCCCCGATCGACCGATCGCCGGGCTCCTGGGCCCGCCGATCGGGCCTCGTGATACCCGAACCACGCCCCGTACCATCCACCGGCCCCCGAACGGGTCAGTCGAGCCCCCCTCTCCCGCGAGCCCCCATGAACGAGTCGGCCCGACCCGCACCCCTCGCCTCCCCCCAGCCCGTCCGCGTGCCCGCGCCCGAGGGCCAGTACTCGGCCGACCAGATCAAGGTCCTCGAGGGGCTCGAAGCGGTCCGCCAGCGCCCGGGCATGTACATCGGCGGCACAGGGCTCAACGCCCTCCACCACCTTGTCTACGAGGTCGTCGACAACTCCATCGACGAGGCCATGGCCGGCTTCGCCAAGACAGTCTCCGTCACCATCCACGCCGACGGCTCGTGCTCGGTCATCGACGACGGCCGGGGCATCCCCGTCGACCCCATCAAGCACGAGAAGCCCGAGTTCAACGGCAAGCCCGCCGTCGAGGTCGTCATGACCGTCCTCCACTCCGGCGGCAAGTTCGGGCAGGAGGGGAGCGCGTACAAGGTCTCGGGCGGGCTCCACGGCGTGGGCGTCTCCTGCGTCAACGCCCTCTCCGAGTACCTCCGCTGCGAGGTCTATCGCAACGGCATGGTGCACGCCATCGAGTTCGAGCGCGGACGGGTGGGCGAGCCCCTCCACGCCGTCGGGCCCATCCCCGCCAACAGCGCCCGCACCACGGGCACCATGGTCACGTTCCGCCCCGACCCGCGGATCTTCCCCGACACGACCTTCAGCCCCGCCGTGCTCGCCACGCGCCTGCGCGAGCTCTCCTACCTCAACCCGGGCGTGCAGATCCGGTTCGTCGACGAGCGCGTCGGGCCCGACGGCAAGATCCGCTCCGAGACCTTCCACGCCCAGGCGGGTCTCCCCGAGTACATCGAGCACCTCATGGTCGGCAAGCGCGCCATGGGGCCCGTCGTCTACTTCCGCAGGGACGAGCCCGCGGAATCGCTCGTCTGCGAGATCGCCCTCCAGTACCACGACGGCTACAACGAGACCCTCCTCACCTTCGCCAACAACATCAACAACGTCGACGGCGGGACCCACGCCCAGGGCTTCAAGAACGCCCTGACCCGCGCCATCAACACCTACGCACGCAAGAACGGCATCATCAAGCCCAACGACCCCACCCCCTCGGGCGAGGACCTCCGCGAGGGGATCGTCGCCATCGTCAGCGTCAAGCTCCCCACCCCCGCCTTCAACAACCAGCCCAAGGAGAAGCTCCTCAACCCCGAGGTTGAGGGCTTCGTTGGCGCCGCGGTGAGCGCCGGCCTCGACGCCTGGCTCGAGGAGCACCCGGGCGACGCCAAGCGCCTGTGCCTCAAGGCCATCGTCGCCGCCCAGGCCCGCGAGGCCGCCCGCAAGGCACGCGAGCTCACGCGCCGCAAGACCGCCCTCGAGTCGGGCTCCATGCCCCACAAGCTCCGCGACTGCAAGACCCGCGGGCCCGAGAGCGAGATGTTCATCGTCGAGGGCGACTCGGCCGGCGGCTCGGCCACCCAGGGCCGCGACGTCGACACGCAGGCCATCCTCCCCCTCAAGGGCAAGATCATCAACGTCGAGAAGGCCCGCCTCGACAAGGTGCTGGAGTTCGAGGAGGTCCGCACCCTCATCCAGGCCCTGCGCTGCGGCATCGGCGAGGAGTTCGACGCCTCCAAGCTCCGCTACGGCAAGGTCATCATCATGACCGACGCCGACGTCGACGGCAGCCACATCCGCACCCTCCTCCTCACCTTCTTCTTCCGCCAGATGCCCGAGCTGGTCCGCCGAGGCCTCATCTACATCGCCCAGCCACCCCTCTACAAGGTCAGCAAGGGCAAGAGCGGGCAGTACGTCCTCAACGACCGCGCCCTCCAGCAGCGCCTCGAACAGATCGGGCTCGACTCGGCCGTCCTCGAGGTCCGCTCGCTCGTGCCCGGCGAGGAGCGCCCGGGCCGGCCCGCGGTCGAGCGCACGCTCCGCGGCGACGCCCTCCGACGCGCCGTCTTCCTGCTCCGAAGGCTCCAGGAGCTCGTCACCGTCGCCGAACGCCGCGGCGTCAAGTTCCCCGACCTCCTCGCCGCCCGCGCCCAGGACTCCGCGGGCCGGGGCCGCCTCCCCGAGTACCGCGTCACGTGGCGCGGCGGGGACGCCTGGTGCTGGTCCGAGGCCGACGCCCTCGCCCTCATCTCCAGGAAGGGCCTCGCCCTCGCCGATGCACCCGCCAACGGCAACGGCGACGAAACGACCGCCTCCGGCCCCACCGCCAGCCTCCGCGAACTCCACGAGAACCGCGAGCTCGAACGCCTCTTCGCCGAGCTGGCCCAGCTCGGGCTGTCCATCGAGGACTACGCCCTGGTGCAGGAGGAGTCGCCGGCGGGTGAACGCATGCCCTCCAAGTACGCCTGGGTGATCACGGGCAACGCGCCCGACGAGGGCGACGCCGCCCGCGCCAACAGGGTGGTCGACTGCCCCAACACCCCGGCGATCATCGACGGCCTGGAGCAGATCGGCCGCCGCGGGCTCGTCATCCAGCGCTTCAAGGGCCTGGGCGAGATGGACGCCGAGCAGCTCTGGGAGACCACCATGGACCCGGACCGCCGCACGCTCCTGCGCGTGAGCTGGGACGTGGCTTCCGAGGCCGACTCGCTCTTCTCGATCCTCATGGGCGAGGAGGTCGAGCCCCGCCGACGCTTCATCGAGGACCACGCCCTCGAGGTCAAGAACCTGGACGTGTGAGCCGCGGCGGCCCGGGCCCCCCCCGGGGGGGCGAGGGGGAGGCGCAGGTGGCGCAGCCGCTACCGTCGCGACGGGCCGCCCGAGGACATCGTCTCACCCATGACCTTCCACGCCGCGCGTGCCGATCCCACGCGGCGTGAGCGCCGGTGTTCGCGCCGTCCGAGAAGCTCCACGCGGGAACCCCCCTTGGCCAACCAGCCCTCCAAGCGCAAACCCAGGACGAGCACCGACCGCCCCAACACGCTCAACCTCCAGGCCGCGGGCGTCGAGCGGCTCACCTCGAGGATCGACCAGGCGGCCAACTCGGGGCGGGGGAACCGGCACGCGAGCTTCCGGCGGAGCTACGTGCGCATGCCCTTCCGCCTCGAGAGCGTCTCGGTGCGGCTGACGCACCCGGGCGGGTCGATCAGCGACCTCAAGCTCGCGTCGCGCAACCTCTCCTCGGGCGGGATCTCCCTCCTGCACAACCGCTTCGTCCACCTGGGGACCCCGGTCGTCGTGGTGCTCCCCCTCCAGGACTCGGGGTCCATCGAGGTGCGCGGCGTGGTCCGACGCTGCATCCACCTCTCCACCATCGTCCACGAGATCGGGGTGCAGTTCGAGAAGAAGATCGACGCCCGCCAGTTCATGCGGGCCGACAAGCAGTCGGCCTTCTTCAGCCTCGAGAAGGTCGACCCGGCCAAGGTCCGCGGGTGCGTCGTCCTGATCGACCCGGGCGGGCTCGACCAGAAGATCTTCCGCCACCTCCTCCGGAACACCGAGCTGCGCATCCGCGCCGTTTCCTCCACCGACGCCGCCCTGCCCGTCGTCGCCGAGGGCTGCGACCTGGTCGCCGCCGACATCAGCGCCGACGGCGCCGACTTCCCGGGGTTCATGGCACGCCTGCGCGAGCGCGGGCTCCTGACGCCCGTGCTCGCGATCACCACCGACGGCACCGCCGAGACACGCGCCAGGCTCGCCGAGGCCCGCGTCAACGCCATCCTCGCCAAGCCGCTCACCGAGGGCAAGGTCCTGCAGGCCGTCGCCGAGTTCCTCCTCTGCGACGACAAGGCGGTCACGCCCTCCGCGGGCGCCGGCGCCATCGCGGACATCGCGCTCGTGCGCGGGTTCCTTGAGGAACTCACCAGGTACGCCGACGAGTTGACCGCCGCCCTCCGCACCTCCGACGGCGTCAAGTGTCTCGCCCTCTGCGCCCAGATCAAGGGCACGGCCCCCGTGCTCGGATTCCAGGGCCTCGCCGAGCTCGCCGCCGCCGCCTCCCAGAGCCTCGCCGCCACCGCCGACGCCCAGGAATCCGCCCGCCCGATCGAGGACCTGATCGTCGCGTGCAGGCGGGCCGAACGCTCCGCCGCCTGACCGCGGCCCCGACGGGCCCGGGCCCCCCCCCAACCCGGTGCCCCACCCGGACGACCGGAGGCCGAAACCCGGCCCTTGCGCCCTTCCGACTCAGCCCGCTCCAGCGCCTTCCGAACAGCATCCCGGCGCACACGACGGAGGCCGAGCGGGATGATCGCGTCCGAGAACCCATCCGGGCCCAACTGGGAAGCGTGGGAGGCGCAGGTCACCCGCGAGAACACGCTGGGCCTCAACGCCGCGACCCTCCTCGCCCTGTGCGAACGCCTCGACGAGGCCGCCTCCGCCACACTCGCCTTCGCCCGCGCCCACAAGCGCTTCCCCTACCGCCACACCGGCGTGGGCCTGTCGCTCACGCACCCCGGCGGCAGCCAGGTCACGGTCCGCGTCGCCGCACGCAGCCTCTCCAACGGCGGCATCTCCGTCCTCCACTGCGGGTACCTCCACGCCGACTCCCCCTGCCTCGTCCTCCTCGTCGACCTCGAACGCCGACGCCAGACCATCCCCGCGCGCGTGGCCCACTGCCGCCACCTGGGCGACGTCGTGCACGAGATCGGGCTCGCCTTCGCCGAGCCCACCGACGTCCGCATGTTCATCGCCGCCGCCGACCTCGAAGCCGCCGACACGCGCGAGCAGCCCGACCCCGCCACCCTCACCGGCACCATCGTCTGCATCGACGCGTCGGCGCTCGACCGCAGGCACGTCGTCGAGCTCCTGCGACCCACCGGCCTCACCGTCATCGGCGCCGGCAGCGTCGAGGAAGCCGTCCGCGACGCCTCGGGCGCCGACCCCCTCGCGATCCACACCGTCTTCCTGAGCGTCGCCGGCGCGGGGCGGCGGCCCGCCGCCATCGCCAAGGACGTGCGGGCCAACTTCACCGCCAAGCTCGTCCTGCTCGCCCCGGGCAACAGCGCCAGGTCCCAGGAGCTGGTCCGCGTGGTCCAGCCCAACGCCGTGCTCGTCAAGCCCATCGCCCAGGGACGCCTCTTCCGGGTCCTCTTCCACCTCGCCCGCGCCGCTCGGACCGACGCCGGACCGATGCGCGGCGCCGCCTAGAAGGGCGACCAACGGGGCTCGAACCCGCAACCTCGGGAATCACAATCCCGCGCTCTAACCAGTTGAGCTATGGCCGCCGTCGACGCCGAGGGACCCAACCCCCGACGGACCCAAAGGATAAGCCCCAACCGTCGCTCGGACCATCCGCGCGACCCGCGCCCGCGACGAGCGCGTCCCCCCGCGAATCCCGGGATCCCCACGCCCGGGTCCACCAAACCCGCCTGCGGACCCCTCGATCCCACGGGGTACCCTGCCCCATGCTCGTCAACACACTCCTCGGCGCCGCCCTGATCGCGCAATACGGTCCCCCCATGGGACCCGACCGCACCACAGGCCTCCCCTTCGCCACGCGCTCCGAGGTCCTCGCCGTCAACGGCGTCGCCGCCACCTCCCACCCGCTCGCCACCCAGATCGCCCTCGACACCCTCAAGGCCGGCGGCTCCGCCCTCGACGCCGCACTCGCCGCCAACGCCGCTCTCGGGCTCATGGAGCCCACGGGCTGCGGCATCGGCGGCGACCTCTTCGCCATCGTCTGGGATCCCAAGACCAACAGGCTCCACGCCTACAACGGCTCCGGCCGCGCCCCCGCCGCCATCTCCATCGACGCCGTCAAGCAGCTCGGGCACGACCGCATCCCCTCCTTCGGACCACTCCCCCTCACCGTCCCCGGCGCCGTCGATGGCTGGTTCGCCCTCCACGAACGCTTCGGGCGCTTGCCGATCCAGGACGTGCTCGCGCCCGCCGCGCGCTACGCCCGCGACGGCTTCCCCGTCACCGAGGTCATCGCCCAGGGGTGGGAGGTCTCCGTCCGGCGATACCGCGGCTTCCCGGGCTTCCTCGAGCAGTTCACGCTCCAGGGCCACCCGCCCGCCAAGGGGCAGATCTGGCGCAACCCCAACCTCGCCGACACCTACGACGCCCTCGCCGCCGGCGGCCGCGACGCCTTCTACACGGGGCGCATCCCCCAGACCATCGAGCAGTACGTCGCCTCGCAGGGCGGCTTCCTCGCCGCCGCCGACTTCGCACGCCACAAGGGCGAATGGGTCGAGCCCGTCTCCACCAACTACCGCGGCGTGGACGTGTGGGAGATCCCGCCCAACGGGCAGGGCATCGCCGCCCTCCAGATCCTCAACATCCTCGAGGGCTTCGACCTCCGCGCCATGGGCTTCGGCAGCCCCGAGTACGTCCACCACTTCATCGAGGCCAAGAAGCTGGCCTTCGAGGACCGGGCCCGCTTCTACGCCGACCAGTCCTTCGCCAGGGTCCCCGTCGCCCAGTTGCTCTCCAAGGACTACGCCTCCCGCCGCCGCGCCCTCATCAATCCGAACCGCGCCGCCCTCGCCGTGCCGCCCGGCGATCCCGCCGGCGCCGACACCATCTACCTCGCCGTCGCCGACCGCGACGGCATGATGGTCTCCCTCATCCAGTCCAACTACCGCGGCATGGGCTCGGGCATGACCCCGCCGGGCCTCGGGTTCATGCTCCAGAACCGCGGCGAGCAGTTCGCGCTCGACCCCGCCCACCCCAACGCCCTCGCCCCCAACAAGCGGCCCTTCCACACCATCATCCCCGCCTTCATCACCCGCGACGGGAAGCCCTGGATCTCCTTCGGCGTCATGGGCGGCGACATGCAGCCCCAGGGGCACGCCCAGATCGTCGTCAACCTCGTCGACTTCGCCATGAACCTCCAGGAGGCCGGCGACGCACCCCGCATCCACCACGAGGGATCCACCGAGCCCGAGGGGCGCGTCGCCCCCATGGCCGACGGCGGCGTCGTCCACCTCGAGTCCGGCATCCCCCACGCCACCGTCCGCGCCCTCGTCGCCAAGGGGCACCGTGTCCAGGCCAGCCCGGGCATCTTCGGCGGCTACCAGGCCATCATGCGCGACCCCGCCACGGGGGTGTTCACCGCCGCCTCCGAGTCGCGCAAGGACGGGCACGCCGCGGGCTACTGATCCGCGCCGCCCACGCCCGGGATGAGCGGATCCGCCCCGCCAATCCCGGGATGCTCGAGCGCCCGGGGCCCTACGGAACGACCTTCACCACGCTGATCTCTTCCGCCAGCAGTTCGAACACGAGCGCCACGTCGTCCGCCAGCATCCGCACGCACCCCATCGAGCGCTGCTGCCCGACCGAGTCCGGATCGATGGTCCCGTGGATGCCAAAGCCCGTGTAGACCGCCGAATCGCCCACGCCTTGCCACCCGATCCAGTGCTCGCCCACCGGGTTCTTCGGGTCGTCCGACGCAAAGCGCTCGCCCGTCAGCGGGTTGGTCCACGCGGGGTCGGCCAGCTTGGAGTTCTTCCTGACCACGAACGTCCCGGCGGGCGTGCCGTTCTCGGCCCCCAACCCCACGCGGAACGAGCGCACGTACACCCACTGCGCGGGCACGTCGGGCGGGCCCATGAACACGTCCAGCCGGAAGTCGCTCTTGTTCACGATCGCGTTGAACGGCCCGCGCACCAGCTTGAGCTTCTGCCCCACGCGGATCGAGTTCGGATCCCCGATCCCGTTCAGCCGCTGGATCAGCCGCCAGTCGCTCGTCAGCTCGCGCCGACGCGCGATCCGCACCAGGCTGTCCCCGGGCTGGACGGTGTACGCCTCCACGAACGGGTCGCCCGGCGTGATCGTCGCCGAGAACACCAGCTGCTGGTTGATCGACTGCAGCTTGGACCGCAGCGATTCCTGGTCCGCCCTCGCGGCGCTCGGATCCAGCAGGGCCTTGCTGTAGAACTCCCGGGCCTGCACCGGCTCGTTCTGGGCCAGGGCCCGGTCGCCCTGGTCGATCAGCGTGCGGACCTCGCTGATGCTCGCCGTCGGCGCCAACGGAGTGGGAGCGCCGTCAAGCGTCCCCGGCGGCGGCGTGGGCGGGGTCGTGCCCTCGGGACTCTGCGGCGTGGTGCTCAGCACGTCCACCGGCGCGGGCCTCGGGGTGTCCAGGTTCGACGCCGGCGGCGTCGTCTCGGGCGGCTCGACCGCGCCGAACCGCACCGGCACGTCCACGTTCGGCCCGCTCGCCGTCGCCGCCGGCTCGCCGGACTTGGGCTCATCCGACCCGCCCCCCGAGGCGATCTTGTAGACCCCCCAGGTCACCACGCCCCCCATCACGACCACCGCCGCCAGCCCGATCACCGCCCGGGGCCGGACCGCCTTCTCCCGCGGCTGGGCGTGGATGCTCGACCGGTTCCCCCCGCCCCTCTCCTGCTGCGACGGCAACGCCATGGCGGCTCCTTCCTTCGTCAACACTCGGGCGGCGCCAGCCGCCCTCCCGCTCGCACGAGCACCCGCGACTCGGTCACCACCGCGTCCACGGGCTCGTCGTGCGCCTCCACGGGCAGTTGATCCATCAACTGCGCCTCGAAGGCCAGCGCCACGCGCGGCGCCGACAAACCCTCCATCACCAGCAACCGATCATAGAACCCGGCCCCGTGCCCCAATCGACGGCACTCGGCGTCGAACGCCACCCCGGGCACCAGCACCATGCCGATATCGGCTCGCTCCGCCCGCGGCGCTTCACCCCACGGCTCCCGCACGCCCTTGGCCCCGGTCACCCACCCCCGCTCCAGGCTCTCCACCCACGCCGGGTCCAACACCCGCCGCCCCCAGTCCACCCGAACCGCCGCCAACCGCCGCCCATCCGCCAACCAACGCCGGCACACCGGCAGCACGTCGACCTCCTCCGCCAGGGGCCAATACGCCAGCAACGTTGCGGCGCCAGCCACCGTCGGGAGCGCCAGGAACCGCTCCACCGCCTGGGCCGAGCGGCGCGACTTCTCCGCCGGCGACAGACCCGCGACCCGGGCCCTCGCCTCCGCGCGGATCCGGGCCTTGTCGTCGCGGATCGTCATCGGATCGTGCTCTGCGAGGGGACCCGAGCCATCCCGGGATTCGCTCACGGACCTGCTCATCCCGGGCGTGCCCCCTCCCCTCCTGGGGAGGGCTGGGGTGGGGTTGGTTCCGTCAACGACCTCGACGCGGAATCCCCCTTGATGCCTACTGCCTACCGCTCCCGCCGCCGGCGCCGGAACTCCTCCAGCCGTTCCCGCATCGCCTTCTCCGCTCCCTGGTCCAGGGGTCGGTAGTACGTCCGGTCCACGCCAAGGTAGTCCTGGTCGCCGACCGCCCCCGGCAGGTCGTGGGCGTAGCGGTACCCCTCGCCGGGCCGGGGCCCCTCGTCTCCCTTGGAGTTGGGCGCGCTGTGCGGGTCCCGCAGGTACATGGGCACGGGCGCCGTCCGCCCCTCGCGGACGTCCCCCACCGCCTCGTCGATCGCCAGGTACGCCGCGTTGCTCTTGGGGCAGAGGGCCAGGTACGTCGTCGCCTGGCTCAGGATGATGCGGCACTCGGGCATGCCCACGCGCTCCGTCAGCTCCCACGCCGCCTGGGCCACCATGATCCCGCGCGGGTCGGCGTTCCCGATGTCCTCGCTCGCCAGGATCGCCAGACGCCGCGCGATGAACCGCGGGTCCTCCCCCGCCTCGAGCATCACCGCGAGCCAGTAGACCGCGGCGTCCGGGTCCCCGCCCCGCACGCTCTTGATGAACGCGCTGATGGTGTCGTAGTGCTGGTCGCCCGTGACGTCGTACACCGCCGCCTTCTGCTGGATGCTGTCCTCCGCCGTCGCCCGATCGATCTCGATCGGGCCGACCGCCCCCTCTCCCCCTTGACCATTCGGCCCTCTGCCCACCCGGCCCTTTCCCCCGCTGAGCACGGCAACCTCCAGCGCCGTCAGGGCCCGCCGGGCGTCGCCCTCGCACTTGGCGGCCCACACCCGCAGGGCCTCGTCGCTCACGCGCAGGTCCAGGCGTCCGTACCCGCGCTCCGGGTCCTCGATCGCGCGCCGCAGCACCCCCACGATGTCCGCCTCGCCCAGGGGCTCCAGCCTGAAGAGCGTGCTGCGGCTCACCAGGGCCGAGATCACCGCGAACGTCGGGTTCTCCGTCGTCGCCCCGATGAACGTCAGCAGCCCCGACTCCACGTCCGCCAGCAGCACGTCCTGCTGGGCCCGCGTGAACCGGTGCGCCTCGTCCAGGAACAGGATCGTCCGCCGACCCGTCCGCTCCAGCTCCGCCGCGGCCCCGTCGATGATCTCGCGGATGCGCTTGACCCCCACGCTCGCCGCGTTCTCCCCCACGAAGCGCCGACGCGTGAACCCCGCGATCAGCTCCGCCAGCGTCGTCTTGCCGGTCCCGGGCGGGCCGTGCAGGATCAGCGACGTGATCGCGTCGGCCTTGAGCATCCGCCGCAGCAGCTTCCCCTCGCCCAGGATGTGCCGCTGCCCGGCGAACTGGTCCAGCGTCCGAGGCCGCATCCGCACCGCCAGCGGCTCCACCGCCCGATGCGCCGCCGCCCGAGACTGGGCCCACAGGTCCGCCATGCCCCGATCCTAAGTCGCGCCCACTCCCTCCCCTTCAGGGGAGGGCCGGGGCCTCTCCACCCGCGCCCGCCCGGGCCGAGCGAGCCGCCGAGCGAATCCCGGGATCCCTCCTACAACCCCCCATGCCCGCCTGGCGCCTCAGCCCGCGCCTGTCCCTCGACCTCGGCCGTCCGCGGGTCATGGCCATCCTCAACGCCACGCCCGACTCCTTCGCCGACCGCCACCCCACCCTCGACGCCGCCCTCGCCCGGGCCCGCGCCGCCGCCGACCAGGGCGCCGACCTCCTCGACGTGGGCGGCGAGTCCACCCGCCCCGGCGCCGCCCGCATGCCCGCCGACGAGCAGACCGCCCGGGTCGTCCCCATCATCCGCGCCATCCGCGAGCGTGCCCTCTTCCCCGGCCCCATCAGCATCGACACCACCCTCGCCGCCGTCGCCCGGGCCGCCCTCGACGCCGGCGCCGACGCCATCAACGACGTCTCGGCGGGGCTCGAAGACGCCGGGATGCTCCCCCTCGCCGCGGAGCGATCCTGCGGCCTCATCCTCATGCACCGCCTCGCGCCCCCGGACCGCGACCGCTACTCCGACCGCTACGAGGCCCCGCCCGAGTACCCCGACGTGGTCGAGTCCGTGCGCATGTTCCTGGCGGATCGCCTCGCCGCCGCGATCAACGCGGGCGTGGACCCCGACGCCCTCGTGCTCGACCCGGGCCTGGGGTTCGGCAAGTCGGTCGAGCAGAACCTGGCCCTGATCCGCGGCACACCCCGGCTGCTGTCGCTGGGGCGACCGGTCCTGTCCGGGGTGAGCCGCAAGAGCTTCGCCGGCCGGGCCGCCCTTGGGCGCGAGTCGGACCCCTCGGAGCGTCTTGCGCCGTCGCTGGCCCTAAGCGTGCTGCATCTGGCGTCGGGGGCGCGGCTCTTCCGGGTGCACGACGTCGCCGAGCACGTCGCCGCCCTTGGGGCCGCGTGGGCGGTCCTGGCACCCTGACGACAACGGACTCCGAACATGGGGTCCGATCCTCCCGCCGCGGGCCCCTCGGAATAGACTTGGCTCCGCCCCCGTCGGAGGCGAGGGGGGTCCCCGTCCCACGAGTGCGCCTCGCGGCCGACCGCGGCCGCCGCGACCAGGAGAGTCCCGCCGATGGCCAGCCAGAACGTCGTTGAGTTCACGGATGCGAACTTCGAGACCGAGGTGCTCAAGTCCAGCCAGCCTGTGCTGGTCGACTTCTGGGCCGAGTGGTGCACCCCGTGCAGGATGCTCGCCCCGACCATCGACGCCCTCGCGGCCGAGTTCGCGGGGAAGGCCAGGATCGGCAAGGTCGACACCGACTCGAACCGCGGCGTGTCCATGAAGTTCGGGATCACCGCCATCCCCACCCTCATCCTGTTCAAGGGCGGGCAGCCCGCCAGGAAGTTCGTGGGGCTGGCCAAGAAGGACGACATCGCCGCCGCGATCAACGCCCTGCTCGCCGGCTGATCCCACCATGAGCACCTCGCTCCGACCGACGACCGGCGCCCGCCCCGTGGCCATCGACCGCTTCGAGGGCCGCCCCATCCGCTGCGGCGTGGTGGGCGTGGGCCGCATGGGGCAGCACCACGCCCGCGTCTACGCCAACATGGCGGGGTGCCAGCTCGTGGGCGTGGTCGACGCCAACCCGGCCCGGCGGGCCGAGATCGCCGCCAAGTTCAAGACGCGGGGGTTCGAGACGCCCCAGGACCTTGTCGCCGCGGGCGTCGACGCGGTGTCCATCGCCGTCCCCACGGTCCACCACGAGGACTCGGCCCGCCCGCTGCTGGAGGCGGGCGTGGCGTGCCTGATCGAGAAGCCGCTGGCCAAGGACGTCGCCAGCGCCACGGCGATCAAGAGCCTGGCGGAGAAGACCGGCGCTTGCCTGATGGTCGGGCACATCGAGCGGTTCAACCCCGTGATGCGGGCCATGCGGAAGGCGACCGCGAGCGGGGCGCCGGTGGTGCCGCGGTTCATGGAGGTCAGCCGCGTCAGCCCCATGACCTTCCGTTCCGTGGACGTGGGCGTGGTCATGGACATGATGATCCACGACATCGACGTGGTGCTGATGCTCATGGGCGGGCAGGAGCCCGACGAGGTCGAGGCCGCCGGCGTGGGCGTCATCACCGACCACGAGGATCTGTGCAACGCCCGCCTGACCTTCCGCCGACCGCGGTCCACGGGCGGCAAGACGTGCGTGGTCAACATCACCTGCTCGCGCCTGGCCCTCAAGACCGAGCGCGTCACGCGGATCACCGGCGAGAACGCCTACATCAAGATCGACTACGCCGCCAAGCAGGGCATCATCATCCGGCGCCTGGCCAACGAGATCCAGATGGCCGAGGTGCGCGAGCAGATCCGGCAGGGCGCCGACCTGACGAGCCTGAAGTGGCACGAGCTGGTCAACATCGAGCCATTGGAGGTGGACGACAGCGAGCCCATCGTCGCCGAGATCGACGCCTTCCTCGGCGCCGTCCGCTCGGGCGAGCGTCCGCCCATCGACGCCGAGGCCGGGTTCGCCAACGTCCGCACCGCCCAGCGGATCGCCGACGCCATCGCCCGGGGGATGTCGTGAGGCCCCCGCGACCGCCCCTCGACCGGGTACACTTGCGTTCCTGCTTCGGACGGACCGGCCTTGTGGGCCGGCCGCCGCGCGCGTCGCGTTCGTGACGCCGCGGGGTGGGGTCATCCCGGCTCGGATCGCCGCTCGCACCGACTTCTCTACCCGCATGTCCGCCGAGAACCACCCCACCACGCCGTCCGAGGGCGCCCCCGCGCCCAAGGAACACCACGCCCTCTCCGCCGAGGACAAGTCCGCCATCGACGCCGCCATGGCCGCCCTGCACGCCCCGGGCGCGCCCGCCGCCCCTGCCGCCAAGCCCGGGTTCCGGGGCCCGCGCGTCGTCCAGGCCGGACGGGAACACCGCACCGGCACCGTCGTCTCCGTCGGGCCCACCGACCTCTTCCTCGAGTTCGGGCCCAAGGAGCTGGGCGTGCTCCCCCGGGCCCAGTTCCCCGAGGATCAGGTCCCCGCCAAGGGCGACCAGGTCGAGGCCGTCATCGACCGCTACGAGGCTTCCGACAACATCTACATCTGCTCCCGCCCCGGCGCCGTCCAGAAGGCCCAGTGGGAGCTCCTCGAGCCCGGACAGGTCATCGAGGCCCGCGTGACGGGCGTGGTCCAGAACAAGGCCGGCGCCGCCGCCGGGCTCGAGCTCGAAGTCGCCGGGCACAACGCCTTCATGCCCGCCAGCCAGATCTCCCACGAGCACATCAAGGACCTCTCCGTCTTCGTCGGCGAGAAGCTGTCCGCCCAGGTCGTCCGCGTCGACCGCTCGGGCAAGGGCAACATCATCCTCTCGCGCCGCGACGTGATCGAGCGCGAGCGCCAGGAGCAGGCTGAGAAGCTCAAGGCCTCACTGCAGGAGGGACAGACCCTCGAGGGCACCGTCAAGCGCATCGCCCCTTTCGGCGCCTTCGTCGACGTGGGCGGCGTCGACGGGCTGGTCCACATCTCCGACCTCACCTACGACCGGGCCGGCTTCGGCGAGACCTTCGTCCGCAAGTACGTCCAGGAGGGCCAGCGCCTCAACGTCCGCATCCTCAAGCTCGACTGGGAGAACCACCGGCTCTCGCTCGGCGTCAAGCAGGTGCAGGGCGATCCCTTCGCCACCGCCGTCAATGCCATCGCCGAGGGCGCCGAGGTCACGGGCCGCGTCACCAGCACCACCGAGTTCGGCGCGTTCATCGAGATCGCCCCGGGCGTCCAGGGCCTGGCCCACATCTCCGAGCTCGACCACCGCCGCATCGCCAGGGTCGAGGACGCCGTCAAGAAGGACGAGGTCGTCCGCGCCAAGGTTCTCAAGATCGACCCCGGCTCCCGCCGCATCAGCCTCTCCCTCAAGGCCCTCAAGCCCCTCCCCGACGTCCAGATCGGCGCCGGCTCCGGGCACGCGCCCCGGGGCCGCCGCGGCGAGCCCGGACGATCCGCCGACGAGATCCTCAAGGAAACGCCCGCCCTGCGCCGGCTTCGCGAGAAGTTCAAGGGCTCCCAGTTCAAGGGCGGCCTGGGCTGAGCCCTCGTCGCCGCCGCGAGGCCTCTGGCACAGGATGGAGCCTGCTCGCCCACGGACGGGCGGACCTTCCGCGGGATCGGGGTGGCGCCGAGGGTTCGACCGCGCTCGTTCAGTGCCCGCCGGTCGAACCGAACCCCCCGCTCCCGCGCCCCGTCGCCCCGAGGTCCGCGACCTCCTCCACCGCGACCCGGGCGACCGGCCCGACGACCAGTTGGGCGACCCGCGTCCCGTGCACGATCTCGTACGCCTCGGACCCCAGGTTGATCAGCGCCACCATCACCTCGCCCCGGTAGTCGCTGTCGATCGTCCCGGGTGCGTTCACGACCGTGACGCCGAACCTGGTCGCCAGCCCCGAGCGCGGCCTGACCTGGCCCTCGTATCCCTCGGGGATCGCGACCGCCCATCCCGTCGGCACCCGCACGATCTGGCCGGGCTCGACCCGCATGGCGTCCTGCCCCTCGGGCAGGCACGCGGCCAGGTCCAGGCCGGCGCTTCCCTCCGTCTGGAAGCGGGGAACCTCCGCCCGCGCCGCGACCCGCTTGATCCTGAGCGTCAGCATCTCGCCCCGACCGTAGCATCCACGCCATGACCGTGGCCGCCGTGATCCTCGCCCTGTGGACGGCCTGGGCCGTGCTCTGCGCCGTCATCCGCGACAACCCGCGGGGCGACTTCACCACCGGCGTGCTCTACCACCTCATCCGACTCCACGCCCGCGCGATCCACCGGCTCCGCGTGGCGGGCGCGCGCCACCTGCCCAGCGACCCCGGTCCGCTCATCGTCGTCTCCAACCACACCGCCGGGGTCGACCCGCTGCTCATCCAGGCCGCCTGCCCCTTCGAGGTCCGCTGGATGATGGGCGCCGACATGATGGTCCCCGCCGGGCGGGCCCTGTGGGAGCACGCCCGCGTCATCCCGGTGGATCGCGCCCGCGGCGACTCCGCCGCGCTCCGCGACGCCATCCGGCACCTCCGCGCCGGCGGCGTCCTGGGCGTCTTCCCCGAGGGCGGCATCGAGACGCCGCCCGGGACGCCGCGGCCCTTCGAGCCCGGGCTGGGCCTGCTCATCGCGCGCACCGGCGCCACGACCCTGCCCGTCGTCGTCGATGGGACTCCACGCGCCGTCACCGCCTGGGGGAGCCTGTTCACCCCCTCGCGCTCGCGAGTCACCTTCCACGAGCCCATCCCGGCCTCGGCCCTTCCCGGCACGCCCCCCGAGATCGTCGCCGACCTCGAAGCCCGCTACCGCGCCTGGATGTGACTACTTGCCCGACTCGCGCAGCCTCAGCAGCGCCTCGAGCCGCTGCGCGTGGACCGCGCGCCCGGGCTCGAGCCGGATGAGCGCCCGGATCTGCCACTCCGCGGCGTCCCAGTCGCGGCGCTTGATCGCCACGGTCGCCGCCCACTCGCGCCCGCCCGCCTCGTAGGGCGCGACCCGCACCGCCCGCAGCGCCTTCTCCCACGACTGGTCCCAGCGCCCCAGCGCCGCGTATCGCCTGGACAGCTCCAGGGCCAGGGCCGGCGAGTTCTGCTCCCGCGCGTCCAGGTACTCCAGGTGCGGCAGGGCCGCGGCGGTGCGGCCCCCGTCCAGGTGCAGGCGCGCCAGCATGCGGTGCGGCAGCGGGTCCACGGGCCTGGCCCTGGCGTACCGCTCCAGCAACCCCGCCATGGATTCGTTCGGCTCGCCCGCGTTCGCCGCAAGCCCCTCCTTCACCGCCAGCGCCAGCACCTCGGGGTGGTCCGGGTGATCGGCGAGCCAGCGCTGGAGATTCTCCGGCGTCGGGGCTCGCGTCTCGCCCGCCGGGCCGCCGCTGTCCTTCTCCATCAACTCCGTCAGCGTGGGCGTCCCCGCGCCGGGACGCATGCCCCAGGCGACCATCTGCGCGCCCGCCCAGGTCGTGAAGCGATCGAGGAACTCGTCGCGCCCGACGCCCAGCACGCCCTGGAAGGCGCGGGCCTCGGTGTCGCCCGCGCCGTAGCGGTCCATGAGCGAGAGCGGCGCCGCCGGACCCCACGTCTGGACGATGAAGGCGTACATCCAGGCGCCCTGGGCGTAGGCCTGGGCCCGGTCCGTGGGCGTGCGCGGACGCACGAACGCGAGGTTGATCCGGTCCAGGTCAAACAGCCCGCCCGTGTCGTGCGCCCGCGCCAGGAGCTGCACGGTGTTCCAGTCGCGGGGCGCGTCCTCGAGGTGGACGGCGGCGGCCTCCGTGAACCAGTGCGGCAGGCGGTTCTTCGATCGCGACAGCGACACCGTGTGCACGTACTCGTGCCGCACCACCCGCAGCCAGTCGTACGGCCCGAGCAGGTGATTGGGCCCGGAACGCGGCGCCTCCATCGCGATGACCGGGCCCGTCGACGCCGCCACCGTGTGCACCCGCGGCATGCCCGTGATCCGCACGCTGAACCAGCGGTGGTCGGGCATCAGCTCGATGACCGTCTTGCCCCCGTTGGGCAGGTCCGCCGACCGCGGCATGGCGTAGTCCAGCCCGTCGCGATCGGCGCCGGTGACGCGGGCGTGCATGGCCTCAAGGTCCGCGAGCATCTCGCGGGCGAGCACCTCGTCGACGCCCGGGCGGTGACGCACGATGAAGTTCGGCGTTTCGAGCTGGGCGTAGGCCGTCAGCTCCCGCACGAGCGTCAGGCTGTTGGCGACGCGGATGTTGAACGGATCCAGCGCCGCCGCCTTCTCCAGCGCCCGCAGCGCCAGCGCATCCCGCCCGGACTGCACCTCGAGCAGCCCCAGTTCGATCCAGGGCTCGGGGAGGAAGGGGGCGCGGCGGGCGGCCTCGCCCAGCAGCGACGCCGCCGCGTCGTACTGCCTCCGGTCCGACAACGCCTTGCCCGCCTCCAGCACGGCGAGGGGCGAGCCGGGAGAGAGTGCGTCGAACTCGGCGCTCCAGCGGGCGGCGTCGTCCGGTCGGAACCCCGCGTGGGCCGCGGCCACGCGGAGGGCCAGCACGGCGCGGAGGCGCGGATAGGCGTCCGCGGCGGGGCCCAGGAGCTCCAGGGCCCCGTCGGCGTCGATGACACGCAGTCGCGACTGCGCCAGCACCAGCGTGCCCCACACCGACCGACGCGCGTCCTCCGTCAGCCGCACCAGTTCGTCCAGGCGGGCCGCGATCTGCTCGGCGCGGGCGGCGTCGAAGTTCGCCGCCGCCAGCCGACCCATGATGGACCACGCCTCGGCGCAGCGCGGGTTGAGGCTCAGGACCCGCTCGATGGCCTCGCCCGCCTCGGGCGCGTTGCCGCGGCTGAGAAGCAGACGCGCCTCCGCCAGCGGGATCCGCCAATCCAACGGATCGAGACGCTCGCGGGCCCGGCCCAGCATCGACATCAGGAACTTGAAGTCCCCCGCCGCGTCCCCGGCGCCCGCAAGGTCGAACCGGAGCGCCAGGCCCTGGGCGATCGCCACGGCGTCGTCGGCGCTCGCCGGATCGCCGGCGCGCACCGCCCCCTCGATCGGAGCCAGCGCCCCCACCGCTTCCTCGACCCGCCCCAGCCCGGCCAGGGCCTCGGCCCGCAGCACGCCGGCGCGGAGCGAAGTCTCGGCGGCGAGCAGCGACAGCGCCGCCTCGTACTCCCCCACGGTCACGAGCCATTCGCCGCGGGCCATCGGGGGCGACGCCGGGTCCTTCAGCGCGGGCTCATCGACGTCGCCGACGATGAGCGCGGCCTGGGCCCGGCGCGCCGGCGTGCCGAGGTCGGCGGGCGTCCACGCCCCGTGACGCAGCCGCAGGTCGCGCTTCTCCTCGGCGGTCAGGTAGTCGGCGTTCAGCAGCGCCGTGACCGCCCCCGCGAGCTCGGGCGCGGGCAGCTCGCTCTTGAGCGGGTCCGGGCCCCGGTCGGGGGGCGGCGCCGCGGGCACGCCGTGGCTCATGACGCCGAGCAGCGCGATCGCCACCCCGGCCCGCGCGCGATGAATCCGCCATCCCTGGGTCCCCCGGTCCATCCGATGCCTCCATGCCACTTGGAACAAACCTCCTGCTCGCTCCGGCGACGCTCCGGACCCTTCCAATATCGGCCCGAAGCCGGGCGGGCGCACCACCCCGCCCGGGGCGAATCCCCCGCTTGGTGCTTCGCCCGCGGGCGGCGGCCGGTTCGGACAAGTTATCGGGTTGACGGAAAGGGACGCGGTGGTCCCTTGGGCGGAACAACCGCCCGCGACGACCACGCCGTCGCGCCCGAGCCGGAAGCTCAGTCCTCGCCCTGCGCCTTGGTGAACCCGTCGGCTCCGTCGATCCGGTGCAGCTTCTCGACGTGCACCCAGCGGTGCCCGCCCGCGCCGAGCTTGCCCAGCAGCTCCAGCAGCACCGCGTCGCCCACGTCCCGGCCCTGCCGGGGCATGAATCGGCAGCGGTAGTGGTCCACGCAGTCGGTGATCGTCCCCGTCGCCGGGTACACCTTCGTGCCCCGGCTGGAGATGATCTTGAGTTTCATGGGCGTGCCCTCGGCCAGGGCCTCGAGCCGGGGGCCCAGCTCCGCCGGCAGCAACGGCGAGTGCAGGAACACGTCCACCCCGGCCAGCTCCAGCGACTTGGGCTTGACGTACTCCGGCGCAGAGGAAAGCCGAGGCAGCTTGATCTGCTTGCAGTCGCGGACCTTGAACTTCTCCGCCCGCCTGCCCAGGTTCGCGATGATCAGGTCGGTGAACGCCGACGTCGAGAGCGTGTTGGGTCGGTCGTAGCCCACCACGTCGCCGGTGCCCTTGCCGGCGGCGGCGTTCTGCTCCAGCGTGTAGAGCACCGCGTGCTCGATCTTCTGGGCCGCGTCGAACTCCCCGATGTACCGCAGCATCAACACGCCCGACAGCAGCACCGCCGTCGGGTTGATGCAGTTCTTACCGGCGTACTTGGGGGCCGACCCGTGCACCGCCTCGAAGATCGCCACCTCGTTCCCCAGGTTCGCCGACGGCGCGAACCCCAGCCCGCCGATCAGCGCGCTGGTCAGGTCGCTCAGGATGTCCCCGTTCATGTTCGTCGTCACGATCACGTCGAACTGCTCGGGCTTCTTCACCAGCTGGTGGGCGCAGTTGTCCACGATCACGTGCCAGGCCTGAAGGTCCGGGTACTCCGGCGCGATCCGCTCGAAGGTGCGCTTGAGCAGCCCCTCCGTCAGCTTCATGATGTTGCTCTTGGTCGCGCACGCCACGCTCTTGCGGCCCTCCGACCGCGCGAACTCGAACGCCGTCCGAACGATCTTCTCGCACCCCTTGGCGCTGATGAGCTTCAGGCACTGCGCCACCCCGGGCGTCTGCATGTGCTCGATCCCCGCGTACAGGTCCTCCACGTTCTCACGCACCACCACCAGGTCCAGGTTCCGCCCCGAGTACGGCGTCCGCACGCCCGGCAGCTCCCGCACCGGGCGGATGTTCGCGTACGTCTCGAACAGCTTCCGCAGCGTCACGTTCGCCGACTTCTCCCCGTACCCCACCGGCGTCCCCAGCGGGCCCTTGAACACCAGCCGCGTCCGGTTGATCGAGTCGATCGTCTCCTGCGGCACCCCCGACGGGATCCCCTTCTTGAACACGCTCTCCCCCGCCTCGCACACCTCGAACGCCAGGCTCACCCCCGCCGCCTCGATGATCCGACGGGAGGCGTTGATGCACTCGGGCCCGACACCGTCGCCGGGGATCAGGGTCACGGTTCGGGGCGTGTTCTGCTTGGACATCGAGGCCACTCCGTTCGGCGTGCGTCAAGAGCGATCGCGGCGCCGCCGCCGGCGCCCGTGTCCAGTCTAGACGACCACCCCGGAGCCCGCGCTCCGGCCCCCGCCTCAACGCCCGTACACGCCCGCCAGGTCCGCCCAGAACCCCGGATAGGTCTTGGCCACGCACCCGGGATCGCGGATGAACACGTTCGGACGTACCAGCCCGATCAGCGCCAGGCTCATCGCCATCCGGTGATCGTCGTAGGTGTCGAACACCACCGCGGGGGCGGCCCCCGAGCGGTCGATCCCGCCCGCCGGGGGCGTGATCCGCATCGCGCCCTCGTCGCCGTCCAGCGGGCACTCGACCCCGACCCCGATCCTGCCCAGTTCCGTGCGCAACGCCTCGATCCGGTCCGTCTCCTTCACCCGCAGCGTGCGCACGCCGCGCAGGACGCTCGACCCCTCCGCCAGCGCCGCCACCGCCGCCATGGTCATGGTGGCGTCGGGCATGTCCGCCATGTCCGCGACGATCGGAGCCAGCCCCGCGCCCCGGACCTCGATCCAGCCGTCGCCCTCCCGGACCTGGGCCCCCGCCTCGCCGAGCAGGCGCGGGAACCGGGCGTCCCCTTGGATCGAGCGGGCGTCGAGGCCCCGCACGCGGCAGGTCGAGCCGGGCGACATCGCCGCCGCCGCCCAGAAGTAGGTCGCCCCGCTGGCGTCGGGCTCGATGTCGTGCTCGAAGGGCGCCAGCCCGTCGCCGGGCGCCCGCCCGCGGGCCGGCCCGACGCGGATGACCCGCATGTCCGCGCTCGTGCGCACCGACGCGCCCAGTCGATCGAGCAGGCGGACGGTCATGTCGATGTACGAGGCGCTCGTCACGCCGCCGAGCAGTCTCACCGTCAGCCCGCGCGGGAGCCACGGCGCCACCAGCAACAGCGCCGAGATGAACTGGCTCGACCGCGTCGCCTCGAAGTGCGCGTCCGCCGGCGACCGCGCCGGGTCGGTCGGCGCCACGATCCGCACCGGGGGGTTCCCCGCCGATCCGAGGTACTCCACGCTCGCGCCCAGCCGCTCCAGCGACTCCACCAGCTCGTCGATCGGGCGCTGCCGCATGCGCGCGTTGCCGTCGATCACCACGGGCCCGGGCGACAGCAGGGCCGCCGCCGCCAGGAACCTGGTCGCGGTGCCGGCGTTCCCCAGGTCCAGCGCCACCCCCTCCGCCCCCACGCGCCACCGCCCGCCCACCCCCTCCACGCGGACCTGGCCCATCGAGGCCTCGACGCCGGCCCCCAGCCTGCGAAGCGCCGCCATCATCCGCCGCGCGTCGTCCGCCTCGGTCAACGCGCCCCGCAGCGTGCTCCGACCGCGCGCCAGCGCCGCCAGCAGCAGCGCCCGGTTCGTCAGGCTCTTGGAGCCCGGCGGCGTCACCTCGATCCCAAACCCCGGGGGGGCGGGAGCGACGGGCGCCGGGTCCGGCCACTGCGCCCGCGGCTGCCTCAGCCACTCACACACCGCCCGGTCTCCTGCCCGCACGCACACCCCACCGCGATCATCGCCCGTCGGCGTCCCCGCCCCGCCGGAACACCGCGACCACGTCCTCGATCGGGATGACGAACAGGCGGTTGTCACCCTCCAGGTCCACCGGGATCGCGTGCTTGGGGTTGAAGAGCACGCGGTCGTAGTCCTTGATCGGGTAATCCTCGTCACGCCCCACCTGCGCCGACACCGCCACGACGCGCCCCGTGATCGTCGGGATCTCGATCTTGTCCGGCAGGTGGATCCCCGTCCGGGTCTGCTTCCGGTCCTCGTCCTTGCGGATGAGGATCCGCTTCCCCACGGGCTCGACGACCTCGAGGGAAGGGCGGACGCGGCGCCTGGTGGGCTCGGCGGACATCGACCAACTCTACGCCCGCCCCCCCACCGCTATGCTCCCGCCAGCCACGCCGGAATCCCTCCATGAAGCCGCTCGAACCGCTCATTCACGACGTCCAGGACTTCCCCAGGAAGGGGATCGTCTTCAAGGACTTCACGCCGCTCCTTGCCGACCCCGCCGGGCTCGCCCTCGCCGTCGAACTGATGGTGAACCCCTACCGCGTCCAGGACGTCGACCTGGTGGTCGGCGCCGAGAGCCGCGGGTTCATCTTCGGCACCGCCATCAGCCGCGAACTCTCCGCCGGGTTCATCCCCGTGCGCAAGCCCGGCAAGCTCCCCCGCGCCACCCACGCCGTGGAGTACGAACTCGAGTACGGCAGGGACCGCCTCGAGATCCACGCCGACGCCATCGGGCCCGGCGACAAGGTCCTCCTGGTCGACGACCTCCTGGCGACCGGCGGAACACTCGTGGCCTGCTCCGAACTCATCCGCCGCGCCGGCGGCACGATCGTCGGCATCACCGTCCTGATCGAACTGACCGCTCTCCAGGGCCGCAGGCGCCTGGCCCCGCACGGCGAGGTCCACGCGGTCCTTCAGTACTAGCGGCGCGAGTCCGAAGAACGTGCACCAAGGCGCCCTGCGGGTGCCACGGGCGATCCGCCTTGCGGATCGCCCGTGCCGGTGTTCGGACGGGCGTCGAACAGCCGCACGGGTCATCGGGCGAAGCGCCCGATGACCCGTGGCACCCGCGGCGCATCCGTCCACGGACTTCCGACTCGCGCCACGAGCGGCGCCAGAAAGCGACCCGGCCCCGCCGAAGCGGGGCCGGGTGGAGTCACACTGTCAAGCGTGAGTACGCGTCCGTCCGTGACGCGAGAGGGATTACCGACGCCGACGCCCGGCGATCAGGCCGCCCAGGCCCAGGAGGGCCAGCGAAGCGGGGGCGGGGACGATCGTCACCGACGCGCCCCGGCTCTCGGTAGAGCTCGGGATCTGGCTGCTGCCCGCCGCGTCGAGGTAGAACCGGAACTGCGACGCCGGGGGCGTCCCCGCGACGGTGATCGCGCCGGCGACGT
>VGXM01000027.1 GCA_016873295.1 Phycisphaerae bacterium | reverse complement strand
GCTCTGGGCGGTGGGGCGCGTGCTCACGGATGGCGCGTACCCCTCGCAGTTCCTGTTCTGGATGCCCGCTGCCGCCGTAGCGGTGGTCGGCGCCGGCCTGGTGGCGGCGTCGCGGGCGATCGCGCCCCGCGCTGCACGCGGGCGGGTCGCCGCGCGGCGGACGCGTTGGCTGGCGGCGCTGTCGCTGCTGGCGGTCGTCGTGCACGCGACGGCCGAGGGGCGCCTGCTGGCGGACGGGCCGCCCGCCCCCACGGGCCCCACGCTGCGAGTCGTCTACTGGAACCCGTCGTGGGGATCGACGCCGGGGCTCGAGGAAGAGGTGCGGCTCTCGGGGGCCGACGTGTTCGTGATCGGCGACCAGCCGACCGACGTGCCCTGGCAGCGCGTGCGCTCGCACCTGGGGGAGCGCGGCTCGGCCCTGTGGGCGATGAACTCGGTGGTGCTGTCGAGGCACCCGCTGGTGCGCTGGGGCTGCACGTCGCTGGAGATCGACGGCGCGTGGGAGCAGGCCCGCACGAACCCCGACGGCAGCCCGCGCATCACCCGACAGCGCGGGCGGGCGGTGTGGATCGAGGTCGAGACGACGGAGGCGTTCGGACGCCCCATCGTGATGTGGCTCATCGACCTGCCCTCGGACCCGCTCCTGGACCGGGCGTACGTAGGCCGCCGCGCCGACGAGGCCATCCGCTCGTGGCGCGGCCCGTCGTACCGGCGCTCGCCCGAGGGGCGCGATGTGCCCGAGGAGCAATCCCACGCCGGCTTCCCGGAGCCCGACCTGATCGTGGGCGACTTCAACACCCACCGCGGCGCGGCGTCGATCGCCCGCCTGACGCGCGGGCTCCCCAGCGCCTTCGGGGCCGCGGGGCGCGGGCTGCTCGGCACGTTCCCGCGCGAACTGCCCCTGTGGCACCTGGACCAGGCGTTCGTCGGCCCGGGCGTGCGCCTCGTCGGCTACCGCCTGCGCGACCCCGGCGAGGGGCGGCACTGGATGCAGATCATCGACCTGGAGTGCGCCGGCTCGGAGTACTCGCCCGTGCGGAAAACAAGGCGGGGGCCGGTGTCCCGACCCCCGCCCCTTGCGGTTGAACAGCGCCGGGGACAGCCCGGCGCGGAGGTGTCGATCAGCAGCCGGCGTTGTAGAGGTTGAGGAACTCGAGGAGGTCGTTGAAGTCGACGACGCCGTCGCCGTTCAGGTCGGCGCAGGGGTCCTGGTTGTTGAAGTCGTTGAGGAAGGCGAGGAAGTCGTTGAAGTCGATGACGCCGTCCTCGTTCCAGTCGGCGCGGGAGCAGGCGCCGGCGCCCGTGCCCGGGCAGCCGCCCGTGGCGGTGCCGTACACCTGGAAGGCGACCTCCATCGGCACGGAGGGACCGGTCCCGGCCGGCTGCCCCGCGTCGACGATGTTGACCCACGTCGCGGTCTGGCGCTGGCGGGCGTTGTTGAGCGCCGGGTCGGCGTGGTACTGGCGGGCGCAATCGCGAGTGAGCGGCGCGATCCACGGGCCGGAGAAGGACGCGCTGCCCATGCCCTGCGCCTCGAACCAGTATGTGCCCTCGCCGAGGCTCAGCCCCGGCGTGTTGGCGCGCAGGCGGTTCACCACGCGGGTGAAGCCCGGGGGGGTGGGCGTGCCGCCGCTGGTCGGCGCGACCACGGTGGAGAAGACGCGGTGCGCGGCGTAGCTCGAGCCCGCCGCGAGGCGATTGGTGGTCAGGTCGCCCCACACCACGGTGCCGCCCGCGCCCGGGACGCCGTTGTAGACCTGGATCACGATGCCGGTGTAGCTGGTGGGGCCGGCGGGGGCGCCGGTCTCATACGCGAAGAAGTCGATCCCGTCGATGGTCCACGTCTGGCCCGCCGGAACGACAAAGTCGTCGGCGACGGCGTTGTTGCCCTCGCTCCCTCCCTGCCAGCCGAACCCGGCGACCGTGTTGGCGTTGCTTCCCCATGGCGCGGGACAACTCAGCGGCTGGCACTCCGACCACACGCCGCCCAGACCATGCGCTGCCCCGCTCCTCGTCGTGGCGACCTCGTTGAGCCCGGTGTCCGCGGGCGTGCCGGGCCCGCGCAGGGCATTGGCCCACAGGACCTGTGCCGACGCCATCCCCGCGGCGCTGCACAGCAGCGCGGCGCTGATCGTTCCCACGATTCGTGCGTTCATCTCCGATCTCCTTCTGCTAATGGCTTGAACACCCTTCCTCGCAAAGGACGCACCATGCGCCCACGGGGCGCTTCCGCCCTGGCGGACAGCGTAACACAGATCCGCGGCGGTGGGCGCGCCAAACTTCGGGGTTTCCAGGAAGTCCCGCCATTTCTGCGCCAAGCCGGTTCGGGTGTACCCACCATCCGTATTCGTTGATTGTCAGGGGGTCGGCGACTCTCCCTCGGGAGATCCCCCGGCAAGCCCGCCGCGGGGCGCGCTTCCGTCTCCGCGTCCTCCGACCCTGCCGGTGTCAAGCGAGCGAAACCGCGGCCCGCTCAGGGGGGCGTGAGCGCCGAATCGGCCCTGTCCCGCTGTGTTCTCGCCGTCTCGCCGGTCCCGTGGCCTGCGATGGGGCAGGTGTCGATCGTTCGGATCGACGGCGCTACCGGAGATGAGCAGACGTTCGCCGCCGCGGAGTCGGCGGATGGTCGGGGGAACATCGAGGACGCCGACGGGTCGGCGTGGGTCTGTGTGGGGAGTCGGCATGGGGTTGACACCCTTGGGCGCGACGGGCGTCTTCGACGGGGCTCGCGGGGGACGGGTCGCGGCTCGGGGGGGTCCAATAACCGCGCGCCCGCGAGGGCGCGGGGCGGCGCGCGCTGGACCGCCTCCGCCGGAGCATCGGTCATTGGCTTGGGCGCGGATGCCCAGGCGGGGTCGTCGCCCTCATGCGCGCCGGTCGCCCCTTGGGACACCCTCGGCCGATGGGCGGCTTGCGGTGCGAGTCGGAAGAACGTGCACCAAGGCGCGGGCGGGCGCCGCGGGTGCCACGGGCGATCCGCCTTGCGGATCGCCCGTGCCGGCGTCCGGACGGGCCTCCGACCCCCGCGTCGTAGACGCGATGCCGCACGTGGGGCTTGCCCTGCCCCGACGCTCTCCGCAAGCCGCGCTGACGCGGCCTCACCGCTTCGGGTTCAGCCCCGACACGAACTCGCGGAAGTCCGCCAGGTGCGGGCCCGACACCTCGGCTCGCACCGTGCCGAAGGTGAGCGCGAAGCGATCGGCGTTGGCGGCGGCGACCAGGTCCTCGGTCGGGAACCGGAAGCGCACGGTCTCCTCCCGCCCGCCCGTCGCCTTGGCGCTCGTGTAGGGCGCCGGGCCGGACGCGGCCCGCAGCGGCCTGGACTCCTCGCCGATGACGACGCTGCCCGGCGGCCCCGAGAACGCCAGCACGCCCGGCTGCGACGTGCTCACGCTGAACGAGCCATCGACCGACCCCTCGGGGTTGTCCGCGGCCCGCACGCGCCCCTTGTGGCTCGACGTCAGGAGCAGCGTCGCCCCCGCGACCTGGCGGGGCGACGCCCCGCTCACGCCCAGGTCGCCCAGGCGCAGCGTGGTCGTCGTGCGGTCGCGCGGGCCGTCGTAGGTCGTCGTGATCGACCCGGGTTCGGCCCCGGTCGGCGCGGGGTAGGGCAGCGCGAGCAGCTCCACGTCCCGCGCCTTCCTGGCCCGCTGCTTCTGGGCCGCGCCCGAGCCGTCGCACGCGGTGAGGGCCGCGAGGCACAGGGCGGCGACGGCCGCACGTCGGATCGTCCGCATGGCTGCCTCCCTTTCACCGCGGGCGCCAGTCGGGCGCCGTCGCCTGGTTCGACCACCGGCGCATGTCGCGCAGGTCGTCGAGCCCGAGCGGGTCGACGTGCCCGTCGAACATGGCGACCAGGGCCTTGCCGAAGTGCCGCAAGTCGAGGTGACCGTAGGTGGAGGGCGTGCGCCCCGCGTCGAAGGGGCCCGCGGGCGCCTCCCAGGGCGTGAACGTCGGCACCTGCCCGGTCTCGCGGCTGGCCTGCCACGGGCCCTCGATCCGGTGCCGCCCTGGGATCACCCGCTCTCGCTGGATCGGGTGGTACCCGCGCGAGGTCGCGAAGATCAGGAGGCGGTCGGGGAACTGGGGCTCGTCGAGGCTCGTGACGTAGAACTTGCCCCAGCGTCCGAGCGCCGGCTGGTAGAAGCCGCCGCGGCGTGCGTCGCCGCCGACGTAGGTCGAGTTGAGCCCGAAGCTCGGGCTGGAGGCGAAGGCCCACTGGAAGCCCGTGCGCGTGAGGGGCTGGTCGGGGAGGGCGTCGAACTCCGAGCGCAGGCGCTTGTCGACCACGAGCGCCTCGTGCGCGAAGCCGAGGTAGGGGGCCAGGCGCCAGGTGTACCGCCTCGCGGCGCTGCCGTACAGCCGCCCGGCGTCGCCCGAGTCGCTGAAGTAGACCTTGATCTCGCGGGCGGGGTCGGCGCCCGGCGCGACCCACTCCGAGGGGGTGTACCCCGGGAGCAGGGCGCCGCGGTTGTCCATGGCGTAGACGCTGTAGGCGATGGCGAACTGGCGCAGGGCCGCCGCCTCGCGCACCTGGGCCGCCGTCTTGCGGGCCTTGCCCAGCGCCGGCAGCACGATCGCCATGAGCAGGGCGACGATGCTGATCACCACCAGCAGCTCGATGAGCGTGAAGCCCGGGCGGGTTGTCCGCGCGCGCGAGCCCATGGAACACTCCGCGGGTCGATCCGTCAGCTCGGCGGCGTGCCGCGCTGCAGGTCAACCCCCTGTACACCCGCCACGGAGTTCATCGCCAGCACCAGGGCCGGGCCCTCGTCCTCCGAGGCCAGCTCGACCGCGTAGGTCAGGTCCAGCGAGGCCCCCTGCCGCGCCGTCGAGACCCCCGCCAGCCTCGACGTGCGTGCCCGCGGCCTGAGGAACGCGCCCACCGACTCGGCCGAGTGCCCCGCCCCCAGGCGCACCGTCAGCGAGTAGAGCGACCCGGCCCCCGGGGCGCCGGGCTGGATCGCGCGCCGCAGCCGCGCCGACGCCGCCAGGGCCGCCACCCCCACGATCGGCGTCCCGATCGCCGCCACCAGCAGCAGCCCGGTGCCGATCGCCATGCCGACGACCACGGCGAAGATGACGAACGCCGTGTCGCGCGTGTCCTCGACCACCGTGCGGAAGCGGACGATCGACAGGGCCCCGACCAGCCCGAAGGCCCGGGCCACGCTCTCGCCGATGACCATCGTCACCATCGCCAGCAGGATGGTGAGGAGGACGAGCGTGCCCATGAGCGTGCGCGAGTCGCGGGCCAGTCGCCCGTGCGAGAGCCTGTACAGCACGGACACGACCACGCCGAACGCCGACGCGACCACGAGGCGAAACCCCATCGTCGACGCCGACAGCGGGGTCTCCATCATCGCGGCGTCGCGGAGCCAGTCAGGCACGCTCCACCCCCGCGGGGGGCAGGGCCGGGACCTCGACGCCCAGCTCCCGGGCGAAGGCCCGCACGCAGGTGCGGTACTTGGAGACGCCCGTCGGGTGCAGCCGCATCGCCGCGATCGCCGCCTTCAATGGCGACGGGATCGACCCGTAGTACTTGAACTCGCAGACCACGGCCCCGTCGAGCAGCCGGCGTTCCTCGGCGTCGAAGCCCAGCGACCAGCCCGGCGCCAGCGACCCGCGGATGTTGCGGTCGAACGTCACCCGCATCGGGCCCTCCGAGCACACGCCGAAGAGCGCCCGCCGAAGGTACCGCACGCGGCACACCGGCGCCAGGTCGTGGGCCCGCACCTCGCGGAGGAACCACGCCTGCGCCAGGTTGCCCGCGTCGCCCTCCGACAGCCGGGGCATGTCGTCCAGCGTCGCCTCGACGCGCCGCTTGCGCACGCGCCGACGCCGCGACCACTTGCGCTCGAGGAAGAGCACGGGCGACGAGCCGTACTGCCGCACCCGGCACTTGCGGTTCTTCATCCGCCAGTCGCGGTGGTAGACGCCCAGCTCCGGGCTGTCGAGGGCGAGGTTCGAGATCGCGTACATGCCCCCCAGCGTCGGGTCCGAGTGCGGGTCGGGCAGGAGCGCCCGCGACAAGTGCTCCTCCACGCCGCGGGCCCGCTCCTCGTCCAGCAGGAACTTCAGCTCGAACGCCAGCGGGATCGACGCCGGCACATCGCGCCGGAGCGACGGCGAAACACTCTCGTGAGACGGAGCACCCCCATCGGCTTGGCCCCGCCCCGCGGGATCACTCGTGGTCGGCATCGATCGTCCCAGGCGCACGCGCCGGAGCCAAGGCTCTCCGCCTTCCCCGAACACGCCCCCGCCATTCTATGAGATGCGCGCCAAACGCACGCCCCCCCAGTTTATTCCGTGCCGGGGGCGTGGTTGTGCGCCCCCGGGCCCCCGGGAGTCTCCACGAATCCGGCGCCATGCATGCTCATGCGGGGAACCGCGTTTCCTCTCGTGGCGGATGAGTTGGGGCCGCCCCGGAAACGGGTTGGGTGTGGGTATCAAGTTCGGCATCTGTTTGCACCACAGGCATCGGCGTCTTGGTGCCCGTCGGTCTTGGTCGCGTCCGCGGGTTCCGCCGGGCCGCCTCCGGGCGCCGCCGGCCTTCGATCGGAGACCTGTCATGGCCTTGGTCCGCCGCTTCGTCACCACCCTCGTTGCCCTGCTCATCCCCGCGGCCCCCGCGCTGGCCCAGGACCTCTACGACACCACCGTCCTGCGCACCTTCCACATCCAGTTCCGCGACGCCAACTGGCTGACCCTGCTCCGCCAGAACTACTCCTCCGAGACGCCGATCCTGGCCGACCTGACGGTGGACGGCGTGACGTACCCGAGCGTGGGCGTGCGCATCCGCGGGAACACGTCGTACACGGCGCTCCCCAGCGGGTCCGAGAAGTTCTCGCTCAAGATCTACGTGGACCACGTGGACCCCAACCAGGAACTGATGGGGTACGACACCATCAACCTGAACAACGCCTTCCGCGACCCGACCTTCTGCCGGGAGGTCGCGTACAACAACTACGTCGCGCGGTTCATGCCCAACCCGAGGGCCAACCACGCCCTCGTCACGCTCAACGGGCAGAACTGGGGCGTCTACTGCAACATCCAGCAGCCCGACAAGCGGATGCTCCGCGACTTCTTCACCAACGCCGACGGGCTCCGCATCCGTTGCCCCAACAACCCCAACGGGCCCGGGCTGCGCTACAACGGCGCCCTCCCCTCGGGGTATACCGGCTACGAGATCCAGGAGCCCGGCGGGCTGGCCGACCCCTGGGGCGCCCTGATCGCCGTGTGCAACGTCCTCACCAACGAGCCCCTGGCGACCTGGCCCAACATGGACACCCTCTTCGCCATCGACCCCTCGATCTGGTCGGTGGTGCTCGAGAACCTCCTGACCGACGACGACAGCTACATCAACAAGGGCGCGGACTTCATGACCTACCGCGACCCGCTCGACGGGCGCACGCACCTGCTCCAGCGCGACGCCAACGAGACGTTCACGCAGTCGGCGTGGTCGATCACGCGGAACTTCACGTCGACGAGCAAGCCGGTGCTGAGCCGCATGCTCGCGGTGGCCGAGCTGCGTCAGCGCTACATGGCCCACTACCGGACGGCCAGGACGGACGTCAACTGGGCCTACTTCGGGCCCATCTTCACCGCCCACCGGAACCTCATCGACGCCGCCGTCCAGGCCGACCCCAAGAAGCTCTACTCCTACGCCCTCTTCCAGGCCAACTTCACCAGCACCGTCAACATGCCCTACACGGGCATCGCCGGCGGCAACATCGTGGGCCTGCAGCAGTTCGTCGACCAGCGGGTCGCCTTCCTCAACGGCAACGCCGAGCTCGTCGCGAACGGGCCCACGATCGTCTCGGTCACGCCCTCGACCGCGACGCCCATTCCCGGCAATCAGGTCGTCATCAGCGCCAACGTCACTCCCGCCGGCAGCGCCGTCTCGCGCGTCGAGCTCTTCTACCGCCCCGGGCCCGCGGGGGTCTTTCAGCGCGTGCTCATGAGCGGCGCCGGGCCCACCTACACCGCGACCATCCCCCTCACCGGCACGCCCGGGCAGCGCGTCGCCTACTACGTCGCCGCCACCGCCGCCAACGCCTACGCCTCCTTGACCTTCTCCCCGCGCCTCGCCGAACGCGGGCCCCAGTTCATCGAGTACGGCGTGAGCGGGCAGCCCGGCATGCGCATCACCGAGTGGATGTATGCCGGCATCAACGGCGAGTTCGTCGAGTTCACCAACATGTCCGCCGTGCCCATCGACATGACCGGCTGGAGCATGGACGACGACCACGCCACGCCCGGCGCCTTCGACCTCAGCGCCTTCGGCGTGGTCCAGCCCGGCGAGTCCGTCATCGTCACCGAGAACACCGCCTCCGTCTTCCGCGCCGGGTGGGGAATCCCCCCGCAGGTCAAGATCCTCGGGCAGCTCGGTTCCGCCTCCGGCAACGGACTGGGACGGAACGACCAGGTCCACCTCTTCAACCACCTCGGGCAGCCCGTCGACCGCATCTACTACGGCGACCAGACCTACCCCGGCACCGTCCGAACCCTCAACGCCTCCGCCCAGACCTGCTCCGACCACCTGGGCCTCAACGCCCTCGACCAGTGGCGCCTCTCCGTCTCGGGCGACGAGTTCGGCTCCTACACCGCCTTCGGCGACACCGGCACCCCGGGCTTCTACTTCATGCGCTCCTGCTGCCCCGCCGACTGGAACGCCGACGGCGTCGTCGACTTCAACGACCTCCTCGCCTTCCTCAACGACTACAACGCGGGCGACCCGCGCGCCGACGTCAACCGCGACGGCGTGGTGGACTTCAACGACTTCCTCGCCTTCCTGAACGACTACAACACACCCTGCTGATCGGGGAGAATCTCGGGCGCAACGCAATGCGCCCGGAGACCCGCAACCGGCCCAGCCCGGCGAGCGAACCGGACGGCATGAGCAACCGCCTCTCCGCGCGGTCGGTCTGGACTCGATTGGCCCCCATGGCCGTCCTCGCCGGCGCCGCCTCCGCCCAGGTCACGATCGACCGCTCCCTCGTCGAGGCCGCCGGCGGGCTGCCCGGGCTGGTCACGGCCGCACGCCTGGAGCCCGCGGCCCTCGATCGCCTCAAGGGGCTCCGGCCCGGGCAGCACGTGACGCTGCGCCACGTGCCGTTACCGGACGGCGCCGCGGACCTCGACCTTGAGCGGTTCACGGTCTTCGAGCCGGGCGCGGTGTTCGCGGAGGGCGATCGGGCCGCGCCGGAGCCGGACACCGTCCTGCTCCGGGGGCGGCTCGCCCACCGCCCCGACTCGCGCGTCTTCCTAGGCCTCGCCTCCACCGGCGTGAACGGCTTCATCCTGGACGCCGGGCGCACGTGGCTGGTCGCCAGCCCGCCCCCCGCCCTCGACGACCCCACGCTCCCCATCGCCATCTACGAGGCCGACCGCTTGCCCGACGCGATTCTGAACGTCTCCATCCCCGCCTGCGGCGGGGCGTTTTCGGTGCCGCACGAGCACGCCCACGCCGAGGCCTCGTCCGGCGACGCCCCCGAGACGCTCCCCTGCCGCACCGTCCGCGTGGCGATCGAGACGGACTACGAGCTTCGGCAGCACATGGGCTCGACGACCGCGGTGCAGAACTACGTCACGACGCTCATGGGCGCGATCAGCGAGATCTACCAGCGCGAGGTGAACACGGTCTTCACCATCCCCTACCTGCGCACGTGGAACGAGAACACGGACCCCTACACCTCGACGACCGTCGACAATCGCCTCACCGAGTTCCGCGCGCACTGGAACGCCCAGATGGGCTCCGTCAGCCGCACCATCGCCCACTTCATCACGGGCATCCGCTCGGGGTCGGGCGGCGTGGCCTGGGTCGGCTCCTTCTGCGGCAGCTACGCCTACGGCTGCTCCGGGCACATCAACGGCTCCTTCCCCTACCCCCTCGTCCACAACCACAGCAACAACTGGGACCTGGTCGTCGTGTCCCACGAGATCGGGCACAACTTCAACGCCCCGCACACCCACAGCATGACGCCGCAGATCGACGGCTGCGGCAGCGGCAACTGCGCCAACGCCGCCACCCTCGGCACCATCATGTCCTATTGCCACACGTGCTCGGGGGGCATCCGCAACATCGCCCTCAACCTCCACCAGCGCATCATCGACGAGCGCATCCTCCCCTACCTCGACGGGCTGTCCGCCTCCTGCGTCGCCCGCGTCGACCCGCCCGTGATCGCCGCCCACCCTATCTCCCTTGTCCGCCGCGCCGGGCAGTCCGCCACCTTCAACGCCGCCGCCTCGGGCTCCGGCAACACGCTCCAGTGGCGCCGAAACACAGTCGCCCTGACCAACGGCGGACGGATCAGCGGCGCCATGTCGACAACCCTGCAGATCCAGAACCTCACAGTCGCCGACTCGGGCGCCTACGACATGGTCGCCACCAACTCCTGCGGCTCGGCCACCACCGACACCGCCGCGCTCACCGTCCGTTGTGCCGCCGATTGGAACCTCGACGGCGTCACCGACTTCAACGACCTGCTCTCGTACCTCAACGACTTCAACGCCGGTTCACCGCAGGCCGACCTCAACGCCGACGGCGTGGTCGATTTCAACGACCTGCTGGTCTACCTCAATTCCTACAACGCCCCCTGCTGAGCGGCGTTCGTCCCGCGATCGGGATTGGAAGCGGCGCCTCGGGGCGGTAGACTGGGGGCGATTCCGAGGCCCCCCGCCGAGAGCCCCATGCTCCATCCACTCGCCGCCGCCCTGGCCACGGTGCTGGCCACGTCCCAACCCGACCACCCCGAGCCCGTGTGGGTCTACTTCTCGGACAAGGGGCTCGACGCGCCGGCCGAGCGTCAGGCGGTCGCCCGGCTCGCCGAGAGCGCGAATGCCGATCAACTCCGGCGCCGGACCCTCCGCCGCACCGAACCGGGGCTCTTCGATGCCCGCGACCTGCCCCTCTGCGACGCCTACGAACGCGCCGTGCTGAGCACCGGCGCCTCGCGCCGGGCCGCCAGCCGATGGCTCAACGCGCTCTCGGTCAACGCCGACGCGGCGCAATGCCGCGCGATCGAGGCCCTGCCCCATGTCGAGCGCGTGGAGCCCGTCCGCCGCGGGCGCCGCAGCCACGCCGCCGAGGCGCTCGAGACGATCCGCCCGATCGTGGCCTCCTCCCCGGAGACCGACTACGGCTACGCCACCGAGCAGGTCACCCAGATCCGCCTCGACCGCGTCCATGCCGCCGGGTTCACGGGTGCCTCCGTCATCGTCGGCATCCTCGACACCGGGTACCTCACCGACCACGAGGCGTTCAACCAGCCCGGGCGCGCGCTCCGCGTCGTCGCCGCCTGGGACTTCATCAACAACGACCCCAACGTGGGCCCGGAGCCGGGCGACCCTCCGGGGCAGCACCGGCACGGCACGCTGATCCTCGGGGCGCTGGCCGCCAACCTCCCGGGCACGCTCGTCGGCGTCTGCCCCGACGCCCGCTTCGTGCTCTGCAAGACCGAGGACATCGCCGACGAGTACCCCGCCGAGGAGGACTACTACGTCGCCGGGCTCGAGTTCGCCGAGGCCCACGGCGCCGACGTCGTCACCAGCTCGCTCGGCTACATCGACTGGTACACGCAGGCCAACCTCAACGGAGTCACCGCCGTCACAACGATCGGGGTGAACATCGCGACGGCGAACGGCGTCGTCTGCTGCACCGCCGCCGGCAACAGCGGGCACGACGCTGATCCAACCTCCAGCCATCTCATCGCCCCCGCCGACGCCTTCGAGGTTCTCTGCGTCGGGGCCGCGACCTCCTCCGGCGCCATCGCCGGGTTCTCGTCCGACGGTCCCACCGCCGACGGGCGGATCAAGCCCGAGGTCCTGGCCCGCGGGGTGTCGACCGCGACCATCCACCCGGACAACCCGTCGGCGTACGCCACCGCCTCGGGGACCAGCCTGTCGACGCCGCTGATCGCGGGCGTGGTCGCGTGCCTGGCCGACGCCCGCCCCACGTGGACGGTCGCCCAGATGCGCCGCGCGGTGCTCATCACCGCGTCGGACTTCGTCGCCGCCGGGCAGCCGGACCCGCTGTTCGTCCGCGGCTACGGGATCGCCGACGCCGGGGCGGCGCTCCAGGCGGTCTGCGACGCCGACTTCAACGCCGACGGCACGGTCGATTTCAACGACCTCCTGACGTTCCTCAACTCCTACAACGCCGGGAATCGGCAGGCCGACGTCAACCGCGACGGCACCGTCGACTTCAACGACCTGCTGGGCTACCTGAACCTCTACAACGCCGGCTGCTGACGCGGCGCGAGGATGCGGCCCAGCGCCGCCGCAAGGTCGGGGAGGTCCGCGCCCGGTCCGACGCGCAGGCACCGCTCGCGGGCGATCCCGCCCGCCACGCCCGCCTCGGCGTCGCGCTCGCCATCGCCCACCAGCCACGAAGACGCCGGGTCGATCCCCAGTTCGCGGGCCGCCGCCCAGACCATCCCGCCCGCGGGTTTCCGCCAGGGATGCTCCCGCGAGAACCGCCCAGGCGGGGCCTCCGGGTGGTACGGGCAGTAGTAGAAGGCATCGATCGTGCGGGCCCCCACGAGCGAGCGCACGCGGTCGTGGATCGTCTCGACGCCCGCCAACCCCAGCCCGCCCCGCGCCACAACGCCCTGGTTGGAGACCACCACCAGCGTGAATCCCGCGCGCTTCAGCGCGGCGCACGCCTCCCCCACGCCGGGCAGGAGCTCGACCAGCGCCGGATCGACCAGGTCGCCGGGCCTGGCCGGCGCCGCGGGCGCGGGCAGCTCGCGGCAGCGGATCAGCGTGTCGTCGCGGTCGAGGAAGACCCCGGGCCTCATGCCCGGATCGTACAGGGCAGGCGCTCGGGCTCCCGGGGCCCGCTAACCGGCCGCCTCAGGTTCGCAGGATCCGGCGGCCCGCGCGTTGGTCTCCGGCGCTGGCGCCGGGCCCTCCACGTCGGACCGGGTGATCATGACCTCGCCCATCGGGCTCACCAGCCCGGCCCGGATCGCCGCCGCCGCCAGTTGCGTCCTCGACCGGGCGCCCAGCTTCCGCAGGATCGCCCCGCAATGCCCGTCGACCGTTCGCGGGCTGCGGTCGAGGCGAGCGGCGATCTCGTAGTTGCGCATGCCGGCGCCGATCATGGCCAGCACGTCGATCTCGCGGGCCGTCAGCCTGCCGAGGGGCTCGGGCCAGTCCGCCGACTCGCCCCGGCCCGGCCTCCTGGCCACGCCCTCCGCCGGTCGATCGGTCGGATTGAGCTGGCACACGCACAGTGCCCCCGGGGCGGCGTCGCCCCCCGCCATGGGCCGCACGGTCGTCCGGCAGAGAACCCCCGTCATCCACTCGAACCGCACCAGCGCCCGCCCGGTGTGCCGGACCTCGCCGACGGCCCGCGCCCATCCCGCCGCCGCCTCAGGCGGGAACAGCGTCACCACGGACGTCCCCTCGATCTCCTCGGGGGCTCGGCCGATGAGCGCCGCCGCCGCGGCATTGGCGAAGCACACCCGCAGCTCATCGGTGATCACCATCACCACCGACCCCGAGTCCACGGTCAAGGCCCGCCACACCGTCTCAAGATCCGCAACATCCCACGGAGGTGCATCCCCCCCAGCCCGGTGATCCATGTGAACCCCTCAAGCATCGGTCGTACCGCCAACCGCAAGGGGTGCCGCCCACGGGTCCCCGCACACTGGTACATACGGTCGGTGGGTTCGGTTGCAGTCCGGAAGGCGCGCAATTCCACCGGTTCTTCGGGAACGCGCGCACGCCGACGAGGTTGTCAAGACCCCCGGCGATCGACGCCGATCAGGCATAAGTTGTTGTCAATCACACGGTTACAGCCGCGACCGTCGCGGCCATCGCGCCCACGGCCCCCGCGCCCGACAACGGCGACGGTCGCCAACCGCCCGCGCCCTCCCGAGGGCCTGTCGCCCAGCCCGGCCGGGGTCTGTCGCTCGGGCCTGGCGAAGCGTCGCCGGCCTCACGCCACCGTCACGCCCTTGTCCAGGTACACGTCCTGGATCGCGTGCAGCAGCGCCACGCCGTCCTTCATGGGCTTCTGGAAGGCCTTGCGCCCCGAGATCAGCCCCATGCCCCCGGCCCGCTTGTTGATCACCGCCGTGCGCACGGCCTCGGCCAGGTCCCCCGCCCCGTGGCTCTCGCCCCCCGAGTTGATCAGCGGCACCCGCCCCATGTAGTTGTTCACCACCTGGTAGCGGCACAGGTCGATCGGGTGCCCCCCCTTGCCCGTCTCGTCCGAGCCGCACAGGCTCGTGTACACCCGCTTGTCCCACTTGCCGTAGGACGAGCCCCCCATGTTGAGGGCGGCGTACCCGCCGTTGTTCGTGGGCATCTTCTGCTTGATGATGTCGGCCTGGATCGTCGCGCCCAGGTGGTTGGCCTGCCCGGTCAGGTCCGCCGAGGCGTGGTAGTCCGTGCTCTTGCCGTCGGCCCCCTTCACCTTGAAGGCGTTGTTGCGGGTGTAGCACCACAGCACGCAGGCCATGCCCAGGGCGTGGGCCTCGGCGAACATCTCGGAGACCTCGATGATCTGGCGGCGGCTCTCCTCGCTCCCGAAGTAGATCGTCGCCCCCACCGCCACCGCCCCCATCTCGAAGCACTGGCGGACCGTGCCGTAGAGCGTCTGGTCGGAGGTGTTGGGGTAGCTCATGATCTCGTTGTGGTTGAACTTCACCAGGAACGGGATCTTGTGGGCGTACCGGCGCGCGACGGCCCCGAGCACGCCGAACGTGCTCGCCACCGCGTTGCATCCCCCCTCCAGGGCCAGCCTCACGATGTTCTCGGGGTCGAAGTACGCCGGGTTGGGGGCGAAACTGGCCCCGCCGGAGTGCTCCACCCCCTGGTCCACCGGCAGGATCGAGACGAACCCCGTCCCCCCCAGGCGGCCCGAGTTGAGGATGGTCTGCAGGTTCCGCAGCACCGTCGGCGGGCGGTCCGACTGCGACGCCACCCGGTCGATGAAGTCGGGCCCGGGCAGGTGCAGGGCCGACCGCCCCACCGTCTTGGACTCATGCCCCAGCAGGCCGTCGGCCTCGTTCCCGAGCAGTGCGCGAATGTCGGTTGCCATCGTGATCCTCCCTCGGCGAGTGCGGCCCAGACCCCCCGCCGGCCCTCCGACGGCCCGTCAGGGACCTACTTTAGCGCCCGCCCCGGAGCGGCTCGGGCCGCCCGCCAAGGTCCGAGATTGTCAGGGGGGATCCCAACTCGCTTTCGGCGCCCGCCGGCCGCTAGGGTGATGTACGGAATCCGGTGAGATCGTCGTCAGAATATCTGCGTCCATCGCCGTCTTGGGTGGGCGTTTCCGTGGTTCTGTGGCATAGTGAATCGTGAGCGGGGTCGTGTTTCGGCGATCGAGCGCCGGGGCACGCCCTGTTCGCGCACCACGCCCGGCCCAGGGGGGTCGGGGTGGTCGCGGGCGGGGGCGGTCGATCCGCGCCACGCTCCCAACGCGGCCTGTTCTACACCACCGGCGGGTCTGGGGCTCTGCTCCGGACCCGTCGTTTTTTCTGGCACCCGCCGTCAGCCCCGCCCCAGGATCGCCCCCTCGATCACCAGCCCCGGCCCGAACCCCTCAGGCGATCGAGGATGAACCGGAGCGTTGCCGACGACATGTTCCCGTGCTCGGCCAGCACCCGGCGAGAGGCGTCGACGGCGTCCGGGCTCGCGCACGGGCGTTATGACGCCGGCGCGCGTGGTCGGGTTGCGGCGCTCCATCGGCTCGTATGGTTCGCCTGTGTCGGGCCTCCTGACCTACACGACGGTCATGGGGGTCCTGGCGACCATGCCGCCCTGACGGGAGCAAGGCACGATGAGCCAGCAGACCTATGTCTGGATGTTCGCGGAGGAACTCGAACGCCCACCGGCGAAGGTGTTCCACGACCTGTCGCGGCGCTTGCGCGTGGATCGCTTCCGCTCCGCCTCCGGGATGAACCACATGGACCGTGCCTGGGAGCGGTTCCTGATCCTCTGGCGCGACCAGGAGCCGCACGACGACGGCGGTCCGCTCGACGAGATCCATGACCAGCAGGCCGATTACCTGAAAGGCCCCCTGTCGATCGAGGACGTGGCCGGGTACATCGGCCGGTACGGCACGGTGGGCGCCGCCGCCGTCACGCCGGTGGTCGAGGAGCTGGCGGAGGCGATCCACCGCGAGGTCCCCGCGAAAGTTCTGGGCAACTGCCGCATGATGGACCTTCGCATCGAGATCGGCCCGCACGACGCCTGCATCGACGACTTTCAATTCCCCTACTACTTCGGGCTCTCGCAGTTGAGCGTGGTGATCGGGCTCCACGCCGTCCCCGACGACGGGCAGGAGTTCGAACGCCTGATCTACCGCGTCTCGAAGGTGCGCGAGCTGGAGCGGTCGGTCCGCGCGATCTGCGGCCCGACGCTTCGGATGGTCAGTTGGTCGGTCTAGGCGCGTCCGGGCGGGCCCGCGGCGTCGCGAGACGCCAGTCGCAGGAGCGACTCGAACGTGCCGCCCGCCGCGGGGGACTCGGGGTCGGCGCCCGGGGCTGGGGCGCGGCGCAGGTAGGACCCGTCGGCGTACATGTCCCAGGCGAAGCGCTGGTCCTGGAGGTTGATCTCGAGGATCTCCGCCAGCCGCCGGCGGCACTCGGGCTCGCGCACGGGCATGATGCACTCCACGCGCGTGTTCAGGTTGCGGTACATCCAGTCGGCGGAGCCGATGTACCACTCGCCCTCGAGGGGGTTCTCGCGCCCCGCGCCGAAGTGGAAGATGCGTGAATGCTCGAGGAAGCGCCCCACGACGCTGATGACGCGGATGTTGTCGCTGAGCCCGGGGACGCCGGGGCGGAGGCAGCAGAACCCGCGCACGATCAGGGTGATCCGCACGCCCTCCCGCGAGGCCCGGTACAGGCGGTCGGTGAGGCGCTTGTCCTCCAGCGAGTTGAGCTTGGCGACGATGCGCCCGCCCGGGCCCCCGCCCTCGCGGGCCGCCCGCGCGTGCTCGATCTCGCGGTCGATCAGGCGCTCGAACCGCTCGCGCATGTTGAAGGGCGCGACCAGGAGGTGCTGGAACTCCTGCGGGCCCGCCACGCCCGTCAGGGCGTTGAAGAGCGTGACCAGGTCGCCCGTGATCTCGGGGTCGGCGGTCAGGATGCCCACGTCGGTGTAGAGCTGGGCGGTCCTGGGGTGGTAGTTGCCCGTGCCGATGTGGGCGTAGCAGCGCAGCCCCCGGGGCTCGCGCCGCACGACCAGGCTGGTCTTGCTGTGCGTCTTGAGCCCCACCACCCCGTACGCCACGTGCACGCCCGCCTTCTCCAGCTGCCGGGCGAAGCGCACGTTCCGCCCCTCGTCGAAGCGGGCCCGCAGTTCCACCAGGCACGCGACGGTCTTGCCGCTCTCCGCCGCCTTGATCAGCGACTCGATGAAGGGCGAGTCCCGGCTGGTGCGGTACAGGGTCTGCTTGATCGCCACCACATCGGGGTCGGCGGCGGCGGCGGCGATGAACCGCTCCACCGACGCCGAGAAGCTCTCGTAGGGGTGGTGCAGCAGGATGTCCCGCTTCCGGATCGCCGCGAACACGCTGCTCCGCGGCTGGCGCAGGGCCGCCGGCGTCACGCCCCGCCACGGGCGGTGCTTGAGGTCCGGGCGGTCCAGGTCCGCGATCTCGTGGAGCTCGGAGTACTCGATGAGCCCCGCCTGCTCGTACACGTCGCTGGGCTCCAGGCGCAGGCGGTCCAGCAGCCGCCGCAGGATCTCCCGCGGCGGGTCGGGCTCGATCTCCAGGCGCACGGGCCTGGCGAAGCGCCGCTGCTTCAGCTCCGCCTCCACCGACTCGATCATCGACGCGTCCTGGTCCTCGAAGAGCTCCTCGCGCTGCACGCCCGCCGAACGCGTTACCCGGAAGTGCGTGATGCCCGAGATCGTCGTCCCGGGGAACAGGTCCGCCAGGTGGGCCCGGATCAGCTCGTCCATCGAGACCAGGCGCTCGGGCACGCGCGACTGCCCCGGCAGGGGCACGTAGCGTTGGAACGTGCCCGCGATCTTCACGCGCGCGAAGTGAGGCCCGCCGTTGCCCGCCACCTCCGCCAGGAGCGCGAAGTTCTCCGACAGGTTCGAGATGAACGGGAAGCGGTGCCCCGGGTCCACCGCCAAGGGCGTGAGCGCCGGGAAGACGTGATCGCGAAACCACCCGCCCGCCCACTCCCGCTCCCGCGCCGACAGGTCCGCCCAGCGCAGCAGGTGGATCCCCGCCTCGCCCAGGGCCGGGCGGATCTCCTGCACGAAGATCCGTGCTTGCTCGCTCTGCTGCTCCAGCACAATCCGCCGGATCTGGGCCAGCTGCTCCCGGGGCGTCAGGCCCGCGGGGTTGGGCGTCTCGACCCCCGCCACCGCCTGGCGCTTGATGAGCGCCGCCCGCTTCATGAAGAACTCGTCCAGGTTGCTCGTGAAGATGGCCAGGAACTTGGCCCGCTCCAGCAGCGGCAGCGAGGCGTCCGCCGCCTGCGCCAGCACGCGACCGTTGAACGCCAGCCATGACGCGTCCCGGTCCAGGTACCGCGGCTCCTCCCCCGCCCCCAGCAGGTCCGCGGGCGGGGCCGCCTCCGAACGCACCGGCGGCGCACCCTTCACCCCGGACAGCCGGGGGAGCGGTGACGATGGACGATCGAGCTTGCGGCGGGCAGCTTGGGACACGGAAAGACCTTGTGGATAGCCGTACTTCGGAGCCCGGCGGGCCCGGGTTCGGGCCCCACCCCTCTATCGGCTCTCGGACCCGCCCGAGGGAGCGTACACCGCCGAGCACCCGGGGGATTCCGTCACTTCCACCGACTCGATTCGTACGGCGTTCGGTATTCGGGCCCCCCGGCGCATTTCATCGTGGATGTGGCGGGCCACGTGCTCGGCCGTGGGGTTGACGCGCCGGAACGGCTCCATCGTGTTCAAGTCCTTGGTGTCCATCGACTTGAGCACGGTGAGCAGGGCCCCTTGCAGGGCGTGGAAGTCCACCAGCAGCCCGTCGGCGTCCAGCTCCGGACCCGCCGCCGTCAGCGTCACGCGCCAGTTGTGCCCGTGGACCGGCTCGCGCTGGCCCCGGATCGTGATCGCGTGGGCGGCGCAGAACTCGCCCTGGATGCGGACGCGGTACATGGGGTGAGGGTAAGCGGGGTCGGGGGCACCTAACCTGCGGGTCCTATGCCGAACGCGCCGTTGATGCTGGGGGTGAGCGGGCTGCGCGGGATCGTGGGCGCGAGCCTGACCGCCGAGCTGGCCGTCCGCTACGCCGCCGCCGTCGGGGCGTGGCTCATGGAGCGGGCCGGCTCGCCCGCGCCCCGGTGGGACGCCAGGGCCCACGCCGGGACCTTCGGGCCCGGGCGCGTCCGCGTGGTGCTGGGCTTCGACGGGCGGATCGGGGGCGACATGCTCTTCGACGCGGCGTCGGCGGGGCTCAAGAGCGCCGGGTGCGACGTGCTCCCGGCCCACGTGGCCATGACCCCCACGCTGGGCGTGCTCGTCGACGCCGAGGGCGCCGACGCGGGCCTCCAGATCACCGCCAGCCACAACCCCCAGGAGTGGAACGGGCTCAAGGTCCTCCTCCGGCGACGCGGCCTCAAGCCGGGCAGGGTCGACGCTTGCGCGCCTCCCAAGACCCTCGCCGAGGAGATCGTGGCCCGCTTCCACGACGGGGCCGTCGGCGCCCGTCCCTGGTCCGGCGTCGGGTTCGAGGGCCCCATGCAGACCACCGACGCCCACGCGCGGGGCGTGCGCGACGCCATGGACGAGCTGGGCGTCCTGAGACTCATCCGCGGGCGCCGCATGCCGGTGCTGGTCGATTGCGTGAACGGCGCCGGCGGGCCCGTGGCCCCGGACTTCCTCGCCGAGACGCTCGGCTGCCGCGTCACCGCCGTCGGCGAGCGGGCGGGCGAACCCTTCTGGCACGCGCCGGAGCCCACGGCCGAGAACCTGAGGCCCGTGGGCGCCCGCGTGCGCCGGGCCCGCGCCGCCGTCGGGTTCTGCCAGGACCCCGACGCCGACCGCCTCGCCCTGGTCGACGAGAAGGGGCGGTACGTCGGCGAGGAGTACACGCTGGTGCTCGCCGCCATGGCCTTGGCCGACCTGGGCGTTGTGCGCAAGGGGTCCGTGCTCGCGGTCAACCTCTCCACCAGCCGCATGATCGAGGACGTGGCGGCGCGCGTCGGCGCCCGCGTCGTCCGCACCGCCGTGGGGGAGGCCAACGTCGTCGAGGCCATGAAGCGCGAGAAGAGCGTGCTGGGCGGGGAGGGCAACGGCGGGGTGATCTGGCCCCGCATCACCTGCGTCCGCGACTCGCTCTCGGGCATGGCCCTCGTGCTGGCCCTCATGGCCCGCACCCGCAAGCCCCTCTCCGAACTCGTGCGCTCGACGCCCGCCTACGCCATCGAGAAGCGCAAGGTCGGCCTGGCCCGCAAGGAGGACGCGCTCCCGGCCCTCGGCAGGCTCAAGACCGCGTACCGCGACCGCCCCCTCGATCTGCAGGACGGCGTGCGCGTCGGGTTCGAGCGCGCCTGGCTGCACGTGCGGGCCAGCAACACCGAGCCCATCATGCGCCTGATCGCCGAGGCCCCCACCGCCGACCGGGCCCGGTCCATCCTCGGCGACGCCGCCCGCGCCATCGGGCCCTGATCCTCTCCCCCGCCCAGGGCCTGGCGGCGCCCGCGCGGATCACAAGCACAACTCGCGCGTGCATCGGGGCGTCCCGCGCCTGCGTGACGCTCGCGACGGCTCACTCGACGCGCACGGTCTTCTCCAACTCCACCCGCTCGAACCACGTCGCCCCGCTCGGCGCCACCGGCGTGCCGTCGGGCCGCCAGGCCGAATCGTCCCAGAACGACGGCTGGTAGACCACCCAATACACCGCGCGCACGCGAGTCGCCCCGCGATGGTCGGCGCGGAGCGTGTGGGCCAGCACGTCGCGATGCCGCAAGAACCCGCCGGGGCCCAGTTCGTGAGCCCACACCAGCTCCGGATGCCGCCCGAGCAGCGCCTCCTCGTCGCCGACGGCGTAGCCGGCGAACATCAGCGCCGAGCCCCAGGCCGCACGCGTCATGCGCAACTGTGCCGTGAACGCCTCCCCGGCCTTCACGCGCCCGGGCACGCGCAACTCCGCCCGGATCCCCTCCCGGTAGAACCGCCCGCTCAGGTCGGGCGGGATGCTCCCGGCGGCGGCCATCGCCTCGAACCACCGACTCGGGCCGTAGTCGAACGGAGTGTTCCCGCGGGCTCGCAGCACCCGCTCGCCCATGGTCCGGGTCCACCCAGGACTCAGCGCTCGCTTCGCCAGTTCGTCCCAGGATGAGCAGGTGGACTGGGGCGACACATACAACGAGGCATACAACACGGGTGTCGGAAGGTGGGGCGCAAGGGCGCCCAGATAGAAGCCCTGGTTCAGCACCAGTGTCCCGCCGAGCGCCAGCGCGACGCCCGCGGCCACCAGCCTCGGCGACCTCACGCGCCTGCCCTTCCTGAGCTTCCCGAGCCACGCCAGCCCGCATTCCGGGCAGCGGTCCGGCGCGGCGGCCCCGACGTCGAACCAGAACTCATACTCGCACTTGGGGCAGTGCATGGACTCCCCCACCCGCCGACCCCAACCCCCCATCGCCAGCGTGACGCCGACCATGACCGGGATCATCCACGTGAACGGCTGCCCGCTCCACGCGGTTGTGCCGCGCAGGAGCAAGCCGAACACGGCGAACATGGCGATCATCCCCGTCGCGGACACGGCGGCATGGATCAGCGGCATGCGCTCGGGGCGGGCACGCCGGGCGACCCGCATCAACCCGGCGTAGGCCAGGACCGCCGCCGTCGCCAGAAGCGCGATCAACGCAGCCTTGCCCGCAAGCTCGCCGAGGGTGAGCGATCCAGCGGCGGCCATGGCGACGCCCATGACGACCGCAAGAACCGACAATCCTGAGACGAACTTCGCGTACGTCCGGACGGTCAGCTTCGGCGGTGCCAGCAGGTCCTGGTGCATCTCGGGTCATCCTAGTGGTGCGAGTCGGAAGAACGTGCACCAAGGCGCGGGCGGGCGCCGCGGGTGCCACGGGCGATCCGCCCGGCGGTCGCCCGTGCCGGCGTCCGGACGGGCCTCGAACAGCCGCACGGGTCATCGGGCGAAGCGCCCGATGACCCGTGGCACCCGAAGAGCTCCGTCCACGGACTTCCGACTCACGTCACTCGTCGTGCGAGTCGGAAGAACACGCACCAAGGCGCGGGCGGGCGCCGCGGGTGCCACGGGCGATCCGCCCGGCGGTCGCCCGTGCCGGCGTCCGGACCGGCCTCGAACAGCCGCACGGGTCACGGGCGAAGCGCCCGATGACCCGTGGCACCCGGGACGCATCCGTCCACGGACTTCCGACTCACGTCACTCGTCGTGCGAGTCGGAAGAACACGCACAAAGGCGCGGGCGGGCGCCGCGGGTGCCACGGGCGAGCCGCCTTGCGGATCGCCCGTGCCGGCGTCAGGACGGGCGTCGAACAGCCGCACGGGTCACGGGCGAAGCGCCCGATGACCCGTGGCACCCGCCGTGCCACGACTGTTCGGCTCGGCGAACAGTCGTGCTCTCCCCACCGGCACGACTGTGCCCCGAGCGGCACAGTCGTGGCACCCGGCGTGGTTGGAAGAACGCGCACCAAGGCGCGGGCGGGCGCCGCGGGTGCCACGGGCGAAGCGCCCGATGACCCGTGGCACCCGGGACGTATCCGTCCACGGACTTCCGACTCGCGCCACTGGTTTCGGATTCGCCACAGCCGCCGCCGGGGCCCCTACCGCCGACCGGGCCCGCGCCATCGGGCCCTGATCCTCCGCGCCGACGTGGGGGCAAGGACGCGCGCCGCGATCCCGGGAATCGCCCATCCCCGGCGTGGGGGAAGCGCCAACTCGCCGCTCAGCAACCCGCGTTGAACAGGTTGATGAACTCGAGCAGGTCGTTGAAGTCCACGACGCCGTCGAGGTTGACGTCGGCGTCGAAGGCGGCGGAGTTGAAGAGGTTGAGGTACTCGAGCAGGTCGCTGAAGTCGGCCACTCCGTCGGCGTTGACGTCGGCGGGGCAGGGGCAGCCGTAGGACCCGCAGAAGAGGGGGACCTGTGCGACGGCGGAGCGGGCGACGCCGGCGGCGGCGCCCGGGTCGTTGACGATCCACTGCGCGAACATCGTGCGCCCGCCCCGGAACTGCCAGGGGCGGAGGGCGAAGTGGACGGTCGCCATGCCGGTGCCCGGGCCGGCGCCCGTGGTCGGCACGGGGCCCAGCGTGGCCTGGGGCGTGATGCGTCCGCTCACGGGGGGCGTGAAGGCGAGGGCGAGCGTGGCCGAGGCGCCGCCCAGGGCCCGGTCGAGCCCGACGCGGTACTCGCGGTTCCCGACCAGCGGCGGGGCCTGGACGATGGGCGTGGGCACGAGCCCGCCCGAGCCGGGGTTGCCCCCGCCGATGAGCACGGCCTGGTTCGCGGGGCGGTCGGCGAAGAGCACCGGGCGGTCGAAGGGGAACTGCTCGGCGGCGACGCGCGGGTCGGTCAGCCCGTTGCGGATGAAGTCGTCGATGAGCCCGGCGTCCTGCGGCGGCAGGAAGATCTGCGTCATGAGCGGGTCGCGGTTGTCGGGGAACTGCGGCGGGGCGCCGGGGCCCTGCGCGTAGAACCCCATGACGCCGGGGATGGCCTGGAACTGCCCGTTGTGCATGTACGTGCGCTTGAGCCCGACGTTCCGCAGGCTGGGCACCTTGAACTTGCCGCGGTCGGCGGCCAGCCCGGTGACGACCTGGCGCCCCTGGTCCTCCGCGATCGGGCGCAGCCCGATGTTGCGGAAACTGAAGTCGGTGAACTGCGGGGCGGCGTGGCACACGTTGCAGCGGGCCGCCCCCTGGAAGAGCTGCCACCCCTGCGCCTGCTGGGGCGTCAGGGCGTTGCTCTGCCCGGCGACGAAGCGGTCCCAGGGCGCCTGGTCCGAGACCAGCGTGCGCTGATAGGTGGCGATGGCGAACGCGATCCGGCGGGGCGTGATCGCCCCGTCGCCGAACGCGCGCCCAAAGAGCTCCCCGTAGCCCGGGCGGTCCGCGAGGGCCCCGGCCACGTCCGGCGGGATGTTCGTCGCCAGGTCCAGCGGGCGCACCGAGGCGAGCTTGACGCTCACGCCGTTCCAGTCGTACCCGGCGTGGGCCATCTCCACGCTGTTGAGGATCGGGACCACCGCCTGGCTCTCGAGGGCGCCGCCCGCGGCGATCGCCACCTGCCCTGTCGCAGGGTCCACGAACCGCGACCGGGCACGCCCGTCCCAGAAGAGCTCGGGGGCGTACCCCGAGTTGATGGGCGAGTTGGCGGCCCGCCCGGTGATCTGCGGCAGCAGCCCGAACACCGCGTCGCGCTCGTAGTCGTTCTCGGCGTCGGAGCGGATGATCCCGGGCGAGCCCAGGATGTCGTCCGGGGTGTTGATCAGCCCATCGCGCCCCGGGTTGCGGGCGAGGCGCGGGTCGGCGCCGGCGCGGGCGGGGATGTGGCACGTGCCGCACGACACCGCGTTGCTGGTCGAGAGCTGCTCGTCCCAGAAGAGGATCTTGCCCAGCACGCGCTTGGGCTCGGTGATCGGGTTCTCCGCGGGCACGGGGACCGGCGGCAAGGCGGCCCAGGCCAGCCAGGCCCCGGCCGCGCCGACCGCCCCGACACCTGCCACCCAACGCACGCCGAATCGACCAATCGACGAACCCATGCCAACTCCTTGCGGGAGGCCACCACACCGCTACCCACGATCCGGGATCGCAAGGTCAACGAGCCCGGGCGTCGGATATTGCACCGATGGCGGGGCGTCGGGAACCGGCGGCTTCAGCTCTCCAGGGCCCCGATGATCGCCTCCAGGTCGTCGGCGACCTTGATGGGCGGGTTGCTCCACCGGCCCGTGGGAGTGCCGATGGCGGCCGTCGTCGCCTGCTTCATCTCGATGCCCGTGTGGTAGCCGACCGTGACGTCGGGATCCTTGAGCAGGTGCCCGGTGAGGACGCACACGACCCTCTCGTGCGGCTTGATCACCCCCTCGCTCCGCAGCAGGCGCACGCCCGCGACCGTCGCCCCCGACGAGGGCTCGCACCCGAACCCGAACCGCCCCACCATGGCCTTGTGCTCGACCATGGCGGCGTCGTCGGCGCTCCGCACCACCCCGTCCATGAACGCCAGCGTGCGCAGGGCCTTGGGCATGTTCACCGGGCGGTTGATCTCGATGGCGGTGGCGACGGTGCGGGCCCGCTCGTTGGCGGCGTCCATGCGGGCGTACTCGGCCTCCACCTTCGCCCGCTCGTACCACCCGGAGGCGACGGGCGCGCCCCAGCGCACGCCCAGGTCGTTGTACACCCGGTCGAGCGTGCGCGCGCCCCGGGCGTTGATCACCGCGATCCGGGGGACCTTCTTCACGAGCCCCAGGTCGACCAGCTCCATGAACGCCTTGCCGAACGCGGCGGTGTTGCCCAGGTTCCCCCCCGGCACCACGATCCAGTCCGGGCTCTCCCAGTCCAGCCCCTCGAGCACGCGGTACATGATGGTCTTCTGCCCCTCGAGGCGGAAGGGGTTGACCGAGTTCATGAGGTAGAGCCCGACCTCGGGGCGGGTTTCGGCGATCTGACGCACGCGCGCCAGGCACGCGTCGAAGTCGCCAGCGATCTGGAGCGTGCGGGCCCCGTACTCCAGCGCCTGCGAGAGCTTGCCGTAGGCGATCTTGCCGTCCCCGATGAAGACGAAGCACGGCAGCCCGAGGATGGCGGCGTACATGGCGAGGCTGGCGGAGGTGTTGCCGGTGCTGGCGCAGGCGACGCGCCGGGCCCCGACCATGCGGGCGTGGGTGAACGCCGCCGCCATCCCGTTGTCCTTGAACGACCCGGAGGGGTTGAAGCCCTCGTACTGGAGGTAGACGCGTCCGCCGCCCTGCACGTCCATGCCCACGCCCCGGGCCAGCCCGTCGGCGCGCTGGAGGTTGGTGCGCCCTTCGCCGACGGAGACGATCGAGGCCTCGTCGTCGTAGAAGGGCAGCAGGTCGCGGAAGCGCCACACGCCGGAGAAGTCGAGGGTGGAGGCGGTGGCGTGGTCGGCGCCGGCCGGGCCGCGCGGGCCCCGCGTCCCCGAGCGGAGTTCGAAGTACGACCAGTCGCGGTGCCGGAAGCCCGACCAGTCGTACGCCACGTCCAGCAGGCTGCCGCACCGGGGGCAGGCGACGAGCACTTCGCGCACGCCGAACCGCGCCCCGCACGCGGGGTTGATGCACCGCTGGTATGCTCTGGACTCGCCCAGGGTCGGGCGGGCGGTCGCGGCGGCCGTGGTCGTCATGCCGCATCGTAGTGGCCCGGGGCCGGGAGCCGAGCGCCCATGCGGCGGGAGCGCCTGATCATCCGCGTTTCGCGCTGGGGGCGTTGGCGCGTGATCGGCGCGATGTGGACCGCGCAACTGCTCGTGGCGTACCTCGTCGCCCCGCTCTGGATCGCCTCGGGGAACGCCGACGGGCCCAGCGGACGCCCCTGGGGGCCGTGGCGCTGGGATGAGCTGATCGGCGCCTTCTCCGACCCTGAGTTTCACCTGGTCGTCGTGGTTCCCCTGCTGATGATCTGCGCCGCGCAGGGCGTGATGCTGTGGCCGGTGCGTGTCCCCGGCCCGCGCACGCTCAGGGGCACGCCCCTCAAGCTCAGCCTCGCCGTCGCGGCCCTGGCGTGCACCGTGCTCACCTTCGGCGCCTACTTCGCCATCGGCGGGCTCGTGAGCGTCCTGACCGACGGGCGGACGGACCTCGACGACCTCCTGCCCTTCTCCGGAGAGCTCTGGCTCCTCGGGCTCGTGCTGGTGGTCGGCGCGCCCTGGGCGATCTGGTCCGTCCTGCTCATCGCGTTCTGCAGGCCCGCCCCGCGCGAGAGCCTGCTGGCCCGCCTGTCGTCGCGGATCTTCCTGGGCACCACGGTCGAGACGCTGGCGATCATCCCCCTGGACGTGATGCTCCGGCGCCGCTCCGACTGCTACTGCGTCGGCGGCACCTACTGGGCCCTGACGCTCTGCGGCGCGGTGGGGCTCTTCGCCGCGGGACCCGCGATCATCCTGCCGCTCCTGGCCCGCCGACGCAAGCGCTGGTACGCCGGGCGCTGCGACGCCTGCGGCTACGACATGAGCGCGACCCCCAAGGCCCCGCGCTGCCCCGAGTGCGGCGCCGGCTGGCGGGCCTGATCCGGACTCCCGCTCGAACCCGTGCGGGCGTCGGGGAGCGCCGGAGCGAGGGAAGATCCACCGCGAGGCGCGGCGTCCTCGCCACGCCATCCGCCCGCGGAGCGAAGCGCTGCCCGCGACCCACGAGGTCCGCGTGCGGTCCGCACGAAAGGCCTCACCCGCCCCGCTGCTCCACCATGTAGTTGGGCGCTTCCTTGGTGATGCGGATGTCGTGCGGGTGGTTCTCGACCACCGTGGCGGCCGACACCCGGCAGAAGCGCGTGTTGGTGCGGAACTCCTCGATCGTCCGGCAGCCGCAGTACCCCATCGCCGAACGCACGCCCCCCACCATCTGGTAGACGAACTCCGCCAGCGTCCCCCGGTAAGGCACCAGCCCCTCCACGCCCTCCGGCACGAACTTCAGCGCCGGCTTGCCGTCCGCGCCGATCTTGTCCGCCTGCCCGTAGCGATCCGCCGACCCCACGTTCATCGCCCCCTCCGAGCCCATGCCGCGGTAGCTCTTGTAGCGCCGCCCCGACGAGATCACCACCTCACCGGGCGATTCGTCCAGCCCGGCGAAGAGCGAGCCCATCATCACGCTGTGGGCCCCCGCCGCCAGGGCCTTGGCGATGTCGCCCGAGGAGCGCACCCCGCCGTCGGCGATCACGGGCACGGACGGGTCCGCCGACCGGACGCCCTCCAGGGCCTGCATGATGGCGGTGATCTGCGGCACGCCCACGCCCGTCACCACGCGGGTGGTGCAGATCGAGCCCGGGCCGATGCCCGCCTTGACCGCGTCGGCCCCCGCCTCGACCAGGGCCCGGGCGCCCTCCGCCGTGCCCACGTTGCCCGCGATCACGTCGACCTTGAAGCGCTCCTTGACCGTGCGCACGGTCCGCATCACGTTCTCCGAGTGCCCGTGGGCGGTGTCGACCACGATCACGTCCACCTCGGCGGCCAGCAACTGCTCGACCCGCGTGTACTGGTCGATCCCCACCGCCCCGCCGCAGCGCAGGCGCCCCCGGGCGTCGAGATTGGCCCGCGGAAACCGCGCCAGGCGCTCGATGTCCCGCATGGTGATGAGCCCCGCCAGCCGCCCCTGCCCGTCCACCAGCAGCAGCTTCTCGACCTTGTTCCTGTTGAGGATGCCCTCGGCCTGGGCGAGCGTCGTCCCCGCCGGCGCCGTGATGAGGTTCCGGCTGGTCATGACCCCCGAGACGGGCGTCTGCGGGTTCTCCACGAACTTGAGGTCGCGCCGCGTCAGGATCCCCAGCACCTTCCCCTTCCCGCGCGACGCGCTCGCCCCGTCCTCGGTGACCGGGAACCCCGAGACGTTGTGCTGGCGCATCAGCTCGCGGGCCCGCCCCACGGTGTCGTCGGGCCCGAGCGTGAGCGGGTCGGCGATGATCCCGTTGGCGGACCGCTTGACCTTCATCACCTCGCGGGCCTGGGCCTCCGGCGGCATGTTCTTGTGGATGATCCCGATCCCCCCCTCCGCCGCCAGCGCGATCGCCAGGGCCGACTCCGTCACCGTGTCCATCGGCGCCGACACCAGGGGGATGTTCAGCCCGATGTGGCGCGTGAGCCGCGTGGCGGCGTCGGCCTGGGCGGGAATGAGGTCGCTGAAGCGCGGAAGCAACAGCACGTCGTCGAACGTGATGCCGTCCATGACCAGCTTGCCGGTTGGGGTGGGGACGGTGCCGGCCTGGGTGGGCCCGGTGGATTGGGTCGCCATGGATGAGCGTTAGGGGCGACCCCGCGCCGGTCAAGTCGCGGAGGGCTCAAGCCCTTCCTTGGCGCCAGAATCGCCCTTGCGGGGGGCCTGCCCCGCCTGCATGAGCCGCTCGCCCTGCTCGACGGTCATGGCCCCCTCGGCGACGTAGGCGGCAATCTCCCGTCGCGACTGTTCGCGTTCGCGGACCTTGGCCCGCTTGGTCCATTGCTCGATGAAGATCGCGACGATGAAGACAGCGCCGCCCACGCCGATCGCGGCCGTCGCGATGATCACGCCTTCCGGGGACGCCGCCAGCGTCGCTGTCCAGTCCATCGCCACGTCTCCTCGGCTTACCCGCAGCAGCCGCTCTTGCGCGGCGATTCGCCCGCGGCCATCAGCCGCTCGCCGTACTCGGGCGTGATCGACCCTTCCGCGACGTACGCCGCGATCTCGCGACGCGACTGCTCGCGCTCCTTGGTCCGCGCGTGCCTCGTCGCCGCCCCGGCGATGATCGACACGAGGCCCACGGTGCAACCCAGCACAATCGCGATCGCGGGAACGCTCCCCAGTGCGGAGCCGAGGGACGCGAGTGTCTCGATCGTCATGGTGCTCCTCCTCTACGACTCGCACGGACTCTTCGGACGCTCGCCCGCGCGGATCAGCCGCTCGCCCTGCTCGGGCGTCATCGAGCCCTCGGCGATGTACGCCGCGATCTCACGCCGCGACCGCTCCTTGGCCTGCGACTTGAGCACGCTCGACACCTGCTTGCCGATGCTCGACACCAGGATGGCCCCGGCGACGATCGCCACGATCACCACCTGGCTGTCGCTCATCCGACGCCTCCATCGGGGGCATCGCCCCGCACCCACGGTTTGGGAATCATTGCACCGGCGTTTCGCCCGGACCCGCCCCGTGACCCTTCCCAACCCACCAAAGCCCAAACCGACGCCGGCGGAGGCCCGCCTCATCAACGCCGCCGTCGCCATGTACGCGCAGGGCTGGTTCCCCATGTGGGACCCGGAGTCCCGCCGCACCGAGTGGGTCCAGCCCGAGTCGCGGGCCCTGGTCCCGCTCGACGCCCGATTCGCCGTCCCGCGCTCGCTCCGCGCCCGCGTCCGCTCGCGCCGATTCCTCATCACGAGCGACGACGCGTTCGAGCGCGTCATCGACGCCTGCGCCCAGCCCCGCCCCGACCGCCCCGACACCTGGATCGGCTCCGAGATCCGCGACCTCTTCCTCCTCCTCCACCGCGAGGGCCTGGCCCACTCCATCGAAGCCTGGCTCGCCCCCGATCCGACCCGCGGCCAGCGCCACGAATCGTGGCGCGCCCCCGTCCTCGTCGGCGGGCTCTACGGCCTCCAGGTCGGCGCGTCCTTCGCCGGCGAGAGCATGTTCAGCCGACCCGAGCTCGGCGGCACCGACGCCAGCAAGGTCTGCCTCGTCCACCTCGCCCACCACCTCCGCCGCCTCGGCTTCGACATGCTCGACGCCCAACTCCACAGCGAACACCTGGCCCAGTTCGGCTGCTTCGAGATCCCTCGTCCCGATTTCCTCAAGCGCCTCGCCGACGCCGCCGACCGCCCGATCGCCTGGGCCCCCATCGACCCCGCCCACACCCTCGCGGCCCTGGCGCGGCCCTAAGCGTGAGTCGGAAGAATGCGCCCAAAGGCGCCGGCGGGCGCCGCGGGTGCCACGGGCGATCCGCCTTGCGGATCGCCCGTGCCGTCGTCCGGACGGGCGTCGAACAGCCGCACGGGTCATCGGGCGAAGCGCCCGATGACCCGTGGCACCCGCCGTGCCACGACTGTTCGGCTCGGCGAACAGTCGTGCTCTCCCCACCGGCACGACTGTGCCCCGTCGGCACGACTGTGCTCCACCGGCACGACTGTGCCCCGAGCGGCACGACTGTGCCCAGAGCGGCACAGTCGTGGCACCCGTCCACGGACTTCCGACTCGCGCCACTCGCCCGTCCCCCGTTCGGTGGCATGCTTCCGTCCTTGAGGGAGCATGCTCCGGGGAGGGAGCGTGCGTCCTGTCCGAACCCGGCCTTCTGCCCTCAGCCCAGCACGTCCACGTGCGAGTACTGGTCGAGGTTGAGCACGACGATCTCCCCGTCGTCCTTGCGGAGCTGCAGGCGGTCCAGCCACAGCCTGTGGTCCTTGCTGTGCGCGAACCACGAGCCCGTCTTCTGCTGCTCGAACCCGACGACGGTGCCCTCGACCGTGGTGGTGAGCGATCCGGTCAGGCGCGGGACCTGCTGGGTGACGCGGACGCGAGAGCCGGGGGCGTAGGTGGCGTTCATGACGGGACAAGTCTACGGGCGTGCGCACGCCCGGACGGGCCCCGGCGCCCGCCCCGCGACGCCGCCGCGCCCCGGATCCACCGGCCAAACCCGGCGCGGGCCCGAGCCCGCCCTCGGCCCCGTGCGCACGGGCCCGCCGCGCCGGCCCCTGGTGTCCGGCACACGCCGCACCAGGGAGACCCGCGATGGGCGATCGGCTCGCAGCGCAATCCGACGTCGGCCTCGACGAGGCCTTGCTCCGGCTCGTCATCGACGAGCACGCCCGCGGCGCCCTGCCCCGCCTGGAGAAGCTCTGGACGTACTACCGGAACCCGCTCGAGCCGATCGCCCCCGCGTCGGACCCGTGGGCCCGCCCCGCGTCCTGGTACCGCCAGGGGCAGGAGGTCGGGCTGCCGCCCCGCCAGCGCCCCCGCGATGGCGACGACCGCGGCGGCCCCCGGCGCGAGACCGTCATCGAGAACGACATCGCGTGGCGGATCCACACGATGGTCGACTTCCTCTTCGGGCGCCCCATCGCCATCCTCTCCACCGCCGCCGACGCAGAGCTGCGCGAGCGCATCGACCGCGCGCTCGACGCCGCGTGGTCGGCGTGGGGGGGCGTGGCGCTCCTCCAGGACGCGGCCCTCCTCGGGCACGTCTACGGCTCGGTCGATTTCGTCCTGCGTCTTGACGCCGCTCAACTCCGTCGCGGCGAAGCCGAGGACGCGGTGCGCCGGGGCACGCGCCTCGAGGTCGTCGATCCGACGCGCGGGATCCCCCTGCTCGACCCGGGCGACTACCGCCGCGTCGCCGCGTACCTCATCCACTACCGGCGCCAGGTGAACCGTGTCGAGAGCGATGCCCCGTCGTTCCTGCGGCGCAGGGCCGCCCGCCGAGCCACGGAAGAAGTCTCCGAGGTCTTCACGCCCGCGCGGCGTCGTCTCTCGATCGACGGGCGTCGCGTGGACGACGAGCCGCTGGCGCTCCTGGGCGGGCGCCTGCCCATCGTGCACGTGCAGAACCTGTCGCAGCCCTTCGTCTACACGGGTCTGAGCGACGTGGAGCCCCTGGTCCCGCTCCAGGACGAACTGAACACGCGCCTGTCGGACCGGGCCGCCCGCGTCACGTTCCAGTCCTTCAAGATGTACCTGGCCAAGGGCCTCGACGGCTTCGAGAAGTCGTTCGTCGGCCCGGGACAGATCTGGTCCACCGACAACCCCGACGCCCAGATCCAGGCCTTCGGGGGCGACGCCCACTCGCCCAGCGAGGACCGCCACGTCGACGAGATCCGCGAGGCCCTCGACAAGATCTCGTCGGTGCCGCCCATCGCGGCGGGCGTCGTGCGGGCCAAGATCGGCAACCTCTCCAGCGCCAACGCCCTGCGGATCACCCTCCTGGGCCTCACCAGCAAGACGCAGCGCAAGCGCATCACCTACGGCCGGGGGGTCGAGGAGGTCAGCCGTCTCCTCCTGACCGCCCTCGACTCCGCCGGCGTGCTGAAGACCGACGAGGGCGATCGCGGCGTGCGCATCGAGTGGCCCGACCCGCTCCCGGTCGACCGCAACCAAGAGACGCTCGCCGCCGCACGCAAGATCGAGCTGGGCGTGCCCCGCACGCGCGTGCTGGGCGAGCTGGGCTACGCCCCGGACGAACAGGGCCGAATCGACTGAACCACCACACGGAGAACACCATGACCAGCGACGACGACGGACAGGGACAGACCAACTCCGGGGGCGAGCCCGGCGGCACCCAGGAGATGACCGGCGACCCCGAGCCCCCGCGCAGCCCCGGCGAGGAGTTCGCCGACCCCGGGGCGGCCCAGGCCCGATGCCGGGCGCTCCAGGCCGAGGTGGAGCGCCTCACGGCCCTTGCGGCCTCGCTCCAGGCCCGCCTCGGCGCCGCCGAGCGTCGCCGGGTCCTCGAGCGCGAGTTGGCCGACGCCGCCGACCTCGACGCCGCCGTCGTTCTCGCCGAGCACGCCCTCGGCGCCATGGACGAGCCGGACGCGGCCCGCGCCGCCCGCGACCTGCGGGCCCGCATGCCCTTCCTCTTCCGCGCCGGGCCCGTCCCCTCGGCCATGGCCGGGCGGCTCACCGCCCCGCCGCCCCCTGATCTGGCCCAGGAGGCCCGCGAGACGGGCGACCAGCGCACGCTGCTCCGTTACCTCCGCGCCAAGCGCGGGTTCTGACGTTGGGATCGGTTTCACACACCGCGCCGTCCCGTCGACGGCGCCGAAAGGGGGATTCGCATGCCGTTCACCGGAAAGGCCACCTTCGCCGCGGGCGCCGACCTGCCCGAGCTGGCCGAGGACGTCTCCGACATCATCGGGATCGTCAGCCCGCACGAGACGCCTCTGCTCGACCACCTGGGCGACGCCAAGCGCCCGGCGTTCTCGACCGTGCACGAGTGGCTGGAGGACACGCTCCTGCCCAACTTCGACACGCTCAACCAGACCACCTTCACGCCCAACCCCACCGACGCCACCAGCCTGACCGTCTTCAACGGGTCGCGTTTCCAGGTGGGCGACCTGCTGCGTCCCGCCGACGCCCCCGAGGTGATCCAGGTCACCGCCGTCGCGGGCAACGTGCTCACCGTCGTGCGGCGCTACGGCGGGACGAGCGGCTTCGCCCTGGCCAACGGGATGAAGCTCAACATCCTGGGCAACGCCGCCCTCGAGGGCGACGACGCCCCGGCGGCCCGCTTCACCTCCCGCGCCCGCCGCGCCAACTACACCCAGATCTTCACCGCCACCGTCTCCGTCTCCGGCTCCATGCAGGCCTCGCGCCAGGCGGGCGTCTCCGACGAGGTCGACTACCAGAAGCAGGAGCGCATGCGCGAGCTCCTCCGCGACCTGGAGAACTGCGTCATCAACGGCACGGCCCCCGCCTCCAGCCCGCAGGGCTCGGCCTCCGTGCGCCGATCCATGAACGGGATCACCCGCCAGATCGCCACCAACCGCTTCGTGCCGGGGCAGGGCGGGTTCCCGTCGGGCGGCGGCGCGGGCACGGACCTCAACGAGATCGTCCTCAACACCGCCCTGCGCACGGTCTGGGAGCAGAGCCAGGGGCGCGTCGACACCATCGTCGTGAGCGGGCGCCAGAAGCGGGCCATCAACCAGTTCGTCGCCGCCTCGCGCCGCTTCGCGCCCGAGAGCACGCGGATGACCGACCTGGTCAGCGTCTACGAGAGCGACTTCGGCGTCTGCCGCATCGTGCTCAGCCGCTGGGCCCCCGCCGACAGCGTGATCCTGCTCGACAGCTCGCGCGTGTCGGTGGTCCCCCTCGCGGGACGCAACTTCCACTTCAAGCCGCTCTCGAGCAAGGGCGACGCCTTCGAGGGCCTCGTCGTCGGCGAGTACACGCTCGAGTTCAAGAACGAGAACGCCCACGGGCTCGTCCGCGGGCTGACGGTCTGACGGGGGTGCGCCCGCCGGCGCCCACCGGCGTCGGCGGGTTTTCCGATTGCAAAGGGGGTGCAACGTGTTCGCGACCGACCGCGACCTGGCCGCCATCGAACCCAACCTCTTCCGCGACGTGCAGTGGCTCGGGCAGCGCCTGGGCGCCGGCACCGGCTCGGTCTCGGGCACCACGCTCACGCTCACGGGCCTGGACGTGGCTCTCGACGCCGCGGGCGTCACCGCCGGTCACGTCGTCTCGATCGACGGAGTGGCGTACGAGATCCTCGCCCGCCTCGGGCCCGCCACCGCGACCGTGTCGCGCGTGCGGGCCTCGGCGGCGGACCCGTCCATCCCCCCCGGGACGATCGCCAACCGCCCCGCGGCGGTCTTCACCTTCGCGCCCCAGGCCGCACCGGTGCACCGACAGTTCCTGGGCATGCTCGGGCTCTCCGACCCGCCCGGCGAGGGGGAGCTGGGCCCCTCGGCGGTGAAGAACCCGGGGGACGTGGCGGCGGTGGAGGCGCTGGGCGTGCTGCACGCGGTGTACGCCGCGGCGTCGGCGCTCGCCGCCCCCAACTCGCCCCTGATCGCCCGCGCCGAGCACTACCGCCGCGCCTTCGCCGAGGCACGCCGACGCCTCGAGGTCCGCATCGACACCGACGGCGACGGCGTGGCGGACGCCATCCGGCGCCTCAGCGTCCTGCAACTCATCCGCCGTCGATAGGAGCCCCCATGCTCTTGCTCAACCCCAGGCGAGTGCGGTTCGGATCGGAGGCGTGGGAGGACGTGACGGCGATGGTGATCGACCGCCGCGCCGCCCGCACGGTGCTGGAATGGTCCGACGAGGGCCCGCACGCGGTGCTGGCGGACGTGCCGCGCCAGCGCGTGGGCATCCGTGTGGTGCAGCAGGTGGCGCGGGAGGACGTCTCCTCGCCCAGGCCGGGCGACGAGGCGCTCCTGGTGGCGTACACGTCGCCGGCGGGGAGCGAGGGCGGGCGCCGGCGCGTGAGCTGCTTCGCGGTGGTGGTCGGCGTGTCGCACGAGCTGTCGCTGTCGCGCGGGGCGGTGCGCACGGTGGAGCTGGTGGCGGTGTCGGCGTCGGGCGGGGCCGACCCGATCGTCGTCGAGGACGCGGGGGCCCAGTCATGAGCACGTACAAGGGGATCGACCTGTTCGGCTCGGGCCCCCACCGCTTCTGGGTGGGTCGGCGCGGGCACCAGCTCGTGAGCTACCTCTCGCAGGGCCTCCCCGCCCCGGGCTCGTTTACCGTGGGGTTGGTCGAGCTCACGGTGCTGGTGCGTGGTCGCCTGGTGGCGGGCAACGAGGCCGACCTGTGGTCGCAGCGCGACGTCATCGCCGCGATGCTCGTCTACCCCGACGTGCCGGGCACGCTCGTGGACACGACCGGGCGTGCGTTCACGCAGATGACGTTCGCCCGTTACACGGAGGGGCAGGGCGTGGACCGCGGGCGCCTGTGGACGCTCTCCTACTCGGCGGAGTTCCGCCGCCTGGCCCCGGCGCCGTGAGGCCCCGGTCGGACCGCGGGGGCCATCGGAGCGGCTTCCTCGACCCAAGGCTCCATGCCGGGCCCTGCCGAGTTCTCGGACGCATGCAACCTCTTCAGCGCGCGTCCGTGTGGTGATTCCCGGTGCAGTTGCAATCCTGGCGGCTCGCGGCGCACGTCGGCGTCGAACCCCCTCGAGGAACCTCGCCCATGTTGATGTTGATTCTCCCGACGCTCGGCACTGCCTGGCGGGCACGCCTGACCGGGTGCCTGCTGCTTGTCGTTTCGATGCTGGGCGCGAGCCGCGCGGCGGCCCTGTGCCGGTGGCAGCCCCTTGATCCGTCGACAGCGACGCTCCCGGGGGTCGCGGGGGCCGGGCTTGTGGTGTCGGTCGCCGCCCTGTGGGGCCCGGACGGCACGGGCCCGCTCACGCCGCGGGTGGTGGTCGGGGGGTCCTTTGCCATCGCCGGGAACACGCCGGCGAAGTGACCACGCCGTTCATCGCCCGCCGGCCCTGTTCGTCGTCTCCCTGCCCGGGCACGGGAGGCGGCGCTTGCTCCAGGGCCGACTGGAACGAGGGCGGCGTCATCGACTTCAACGACTTCCTTGACTACTACAACGCCTGGTGTTGAGCCCGCGTCGGGCGACCGTGATTGAACCGATGGCACCCCTGCTCGCGGAGCCGCTCCCCGCTCGCGCGGGGGGCTCGTAGACTGAGCGGCATGCGCCTGGCGGTCGCGACACTCTGCGTGGTTCTGGCGGGCTGCGGCGGGCTGCGCGGGCTGGGCGGGCCGGTGGCGGAGGGTCCGTTCGCGTTCGCGCCCTCGTCGATGCGGATCTACCCGCTCACGCACGCGGAGCGGGGCGAGGACGGGCGCACGCGGATCGTGCTGCGGGTCGAGCTCAAGGACCGCTGGGGGGACTCGGCCAAGGGGCTGGGGGTGCTGCGGGTCATGCTCTTCCGCCCGACCGCCGGTGCCACGCCCGGGCTGGAGGAGCAGAGCGCCGTCTGGACGATCGACCTGACGGACGCGAGCGAGAACCAGCTCCGATTCGAGCCGGCGACGCGGACGTACCGCCTGGCCCTCAAGGACCTTCCGGCGTGGGTGGATTCGCTCCCGGAGCGCGGGGGGGAGGGCCCGGGGCGCCGGGTGCGGCTGCGGGCGTCGTTCGAGACCACGGGCCCGGACGGCGCCGCGGCGGTGTTGCGCGACGAGTACGTGTTCGAGTTGTGAGGCGAGCGAACCCACCCCCCTCCTCCCGCCCGGGGGGGTCAGCAGGGCGCGTTGAAGATGTTGAGGAACTCGAGGAAGTCGTTGAAGTCGACGACGTCGTCGGCGTTGACGTCGGCGAGGGCATCGCCGGCGTTGAAGAGGTTGAGGAACTCGAGGAGGTCGTTGAAGTCGACGACGCCGTCGGCGTTGAGGTCGGCGGCGCACTGGACGCGTGTGATGACGGCGGCGCCGCTGGTGAACTCGAGGTAGCCGGTGAGGAGGCTGGGGGTGAGGACGACGTCGGTGAGGGAGAAGAAGGCGACGTTGTCGGCGCGGATGCCGAAGGCGAGGGTGAGGGAGAAGTTGACGGTGAGGCCGAGGATGACGGTGGAGCCGGACTGGGTGACGGGGGCGGGGGCGATGGGGTGGGTGCCTGGGGCGTTCCAGAAGGTGCCGGCGAGGTCTTCGGAGGAGCCCGGGCTGAGGGCCTCCATGACGGTGGCGAGGGGGGTGGGGCTTGGGTAGAGGGTGCCGAGGACGCCGCCGCGGCCGCGGACCATGCCGTCGATGAGGTAGGTGTAGCGCTTGGCGGGGTCGATGGTGCCGGGGGCGCTGTCGCGGTTGACGGTGGTGGCGTTTCGGATCTGGACGCCGGTGAGGTTGATGGAGGCGGACTCGGCGGCGAGAGCGGGGAGTGCGGTCGCCGACAGCAGGGCGAGCGTGACAGGGCGCAGCATGGCGTGGGCTCCGGGGTGGCGACGCGTGGGCGTGTCCGCACCAATCTACCAGAAGGGGGGCCCGATGCCAAGAGGCATGGTCCCAGAAGGCGACAGGGACCGGGTCGCGTGCCCGACCCGGTCCCTCGCTTTCGGTGAGCCCGCCGAGCGGTCGGCGGGGGAGTCGTGCTCAGCAGGGGGTGTTGTAGGCGTTGAGGAACTCAAGGAAGTCGTTGAAGTCGACGACGCCGTCGCCGTTGAGGTCGGCCCGCGGGGCGCCGCTGTTGTAGTCATTGAGGAAGTCGAGGAAGTCGTTGAAGTCGACGACGCCGTCGCTGTTCCAGTCGCCCAGGCAGGGCTGGGCGGCCCGGCGCCCGGCCTCGGGCCCGGCCCAGAGCTTGTAGGGCGAGCTGGTGGTGTACTGCTGGGTCTGGATCCAGTAGTAGTACTGGGCTCCGGCGGCGGCGGTGGTGTCGTTGTAGGAGGCGGTGAGGCCGGTGACCTGGGCGATCTGCGTGGCCTGGGCGAAGGTGGTGGTGGTGCCGCGGAAGATGCGGTGGTTCTGGGCGGCGTTGAAGAAGGGCCAGCTGAGCTGGACCTTGTCGTTGAAGGTGTCGTCGGAGGCGGTGAAGGCGGGCTGGCTGAGACCCTGGACCTCGACGCGGAAGAGCTGCGTGCCCAGGTCGGTGCCGCCCTGGCCGTAGGCGCGGATGAAGAAGTTGCCGGGCGGGACCAGCAGCGACGTGATCGTCTCATTCACGCCAAGCCCGCCCGAGGACTGATCGGCGTAGCTGGGATTGCCGGACTCGTTGCCGAGGGCCTGGATGCCCATGTTGATCATCTGCGCCGAGTTGATCGAGCCGCCCCCGGGGCAGTTGGAGCCCGACTGGGCCGTGCTCTCGTAGGTCGTCCCGATGATGAGCAGGCGGAGCGTGACGACCTTGGCGGAGGCCCCGGCGTCGACGCGGAAGTAGTCCTGCTGGCCCGGGAAGGCGAGCCCGACGATCGAGCCCGGCGCCACCGTGGGCTCGCCCGCGGGCTGGGCACCGATGACGATGGTGGAGCCGACGCCGACGGCCGGTGAGATGGGCTCGGCGGTGGCGATGGAGTTGTTGGGGAAGTAGGAGTCGTTGTAGTTGCGCATGACGGCGCGGAGGTCGTCGTGCTGGGGTCCGCGGAAGGAGGCGGTGGCGAAGGGCTCCATGAGCTTGGTGCTGTTGGCGGGGCAGACGTGGGAGATGCCCAGCCCGTGCCCGTGCTCGTGCATGATGACGTTGTAGAAGAAGGTGTAGGAGGGGGCGCCGGAGGCCCAGAAGTCGCCGGAGTCGATGACCATGTCGCCGCCGGAGGAGGGGAAGAAGTTGGAGGCGAGGATGCCGCCGGAGCCGTCGATGTTGTGCATGCCGATGCGGACGTCGCCGCGGCTGGAGGAGCCGCTCGAGCCCCATGCGGCGCCGTC
>VGXM01000026.1 GCA_016873295.1 Phycisphaerae bacterium | reverse complement strand
AGGTCAGGCTCCAGCAGACGGCGCCATCGACGATCTTCCTCACGTGGGCCATGGGGAAGTTCTGGCTCTCGTCGGTGTAGTTGAGGCTCGTGCTGGTGTGGATCACCGAGCCGTCGTTGGTCACCGCGATCCCCCGCCCTTCGTCATTGAACGCCGTGCCGAACGAACTGCCCCAGGCGTGCGTGTACCCCGCCGGCTGCCGGGCCCGCGCGGCGGCCGTCACCTCGGGATGCTGCACCACGCTCCACATCAGCAGCAGGCCCACGAAGGACATCAGGATTCTCTTACGATCCGGTGGTCGAGTGGTCGAGTGGTCGAGTGGGCGAGTGGGCGAGTGGGCGAGTGGGCGAGTGGGCGAGGGGGCGAGGGGGGAGGGGGGGAGGACAGGCGGGATGCCTGTCCCACCGGGGGCTGGGGGCTGAGGGTGCGTGCCTGGTTCCGGGTTCGCGGTGGCATGTTCACGAGTGGTCTCCTTGGGTAGCTCGGCGGCACGCCGCCGACCCTCCCGGTCCTACCGCCGGGTTCCCCCATAGGTTGCCCGAATCCGAAGCGATTGTCAAGGGGAATGCCCCCCGGAATCCCCCGGGGGGCGTCCAGCGTGATTCCCCGGGGGCCGCCGCGGCCGCCGGAGGATCAGCACACGCGGTTGGGGGGCTGGGCTCCCGCGAGCACGGCTCGTGCGTTCTCGCAGACCATCCGCGTCATCATCGACCGCGACCACGTCGACGCGCTGCCGACGTGCGGCGTCAGCACGCAGTTGTCCAGCCCGATCAGCCCCGGATGCACCTCGGGCTCGCGCTCGAAGACGTCCAGCCCCGCCCCCCAGATCCGCCCGGCCGTGAGCGTCTCGACCAATGCCGCCTCGTCCACGATCGGCCCGCGGGCGGTGTTGACCAGGATCGCCGACGGCTTGAGCAGGGCCAGGCGCGGCGCGTTGAAGAGGCGGCGGGTGGCATCGGTGAGCGGCGTGTGGATGCTCACGACGTCGGCCTGGCGCAGACCCTCGTCCAACTCCACGCGATGGGCCGCCAGCGGGGCCATCTCGAACTCCAGGTGCCGCGAGCGGGCGACGTAGCTCACGCGCATGCCCCAGCCGAGGGAGCGGAGGGCGACGGCGTAGCCGATCCGCCCGGCCCCCACGATCAGCAGGTTGCGGCCCGCCAGGTCCTGCCCCAGGAACTCGTCCGGGCCCAGCGGTCCCACCTTGGGGTACTCGCCCGAACGGGCGAAGCGGTCGGCGAGGTTCAGTCGGCGCGCGACGGCGAGGATGAGGCACCACGCCAGGTCCGCCGTGCCCTCCGTCACCGCCCCGGGCGTGTTGGTCACCATCACCCCGCGCCGACGGCACTCGTCGAGGTCGATGTTGTCGACCCCCACCGCGAACTGGCAGACGGCCTTGAGGCCCGCGCCGGCGGCGTCGAGGAACGCGGCGTCCACCCGCTCGGAGACCCAGGTCACCACCGCCGACGAGCCCGCGACAAACTCGAGCAGCTCACCCCGAGGCAGGGCCCGGGCCCGGCCCATGCGGACCTGGGCGCCCGGGATCTCCACCGGCGGCGGTACGCTCCGGCAGAAAGCCACCACCGGCGCTGGCGTGTTCGGCGTGCCCATGCCCGACAACGTATCAGGCCCGGGGGCGAGGGGAGGGGACCCTGCGGATCCTCGCGTGGAACATCCTGCACGGCGGGAGCGCCCGCCGACTCCCGGAGGTCGTCCTCTCCCTCCTGGCCCACCACCCCGACGTGGTTGTGCTCTCCGAGTACCGCCCCCGCCTGGGCGGGCAGATCCGCGGCGTCCTGGGGGACCACGGACTGGCCCACCAGGCCGCGACACCCACCCCCGCCGGCTCGAACGGCCTCCTGATCGCGTCCCGCCCCCCGCTGTCGGTGCGGGCGGACGGGCCCACGGAACACCCGGCGGCCCGGCGCCCGTGCTGGCGCGACCGCTGGCTGGAGGTCCGGCTGCCGGGCCTGACCTTGGCGGGGGTTCACGTGCCCGACGACGGTCGCCCGACCGACCGGGCCGCGTACTGGCAGTCGCTGCTGGCGTTCGCCCGCGCCCGGAGGGACGAGGCGGCCCTCCTGATCGGCGACTTCAACACGGGCCGTCACCGGGCCGACGAGGAGGGCGCGACCTTCTCCTGCACCGCCCAGCTCGGGGCTCTCTGGACGCTGGGCTACCGCGACGCGTGGCGGGAGTTGAACCCGGACGCCCGGGAATCGACGTGGGTATCCCCCGTGGGCGGGGGCTTCCGGATCGACGCGGCCCACCTCTCCGCCCCGCTGCTCCCGCGCCTGCGCGGCGCCCGTCACTCCGACCGCGAGCGGCTCGGGGGCGTCTCCGACCATTCCGCCGTCCTCGTCGACCTGGCGTAACCCCTTCGGAACGGGCGGTTTCTTACGCCGGCGGCGCGGATTCCGGCGCGGCGTGCCCCGCGGGTCGCGGAGGGAGTCGGGCGCCCGACGGCGGAAAAAACGCGTTCCGCACGGGGAAAATGCAGAAAAAGTTGTCCACAACCCGATCGTTGACTTGCCAACCTCGGATTCGCACGGTACAAAACCGGCGGTTTTCCGGAGGAAAACACACCCCTTTTCGATGGAGTGACAGACATGAAGAAGAAGGCAGCCGCCACCAAGGCACCCAAACTCACCGCCTCGGGCAGGCCCCGCACCAAGAGCGACCTCTACAAGCTCCTCGCCGAGCACAACGGCCTGCAGCGCAAGCAGGTCGCCGGCATGTTCGAGACCCTCGGCAAGGTCATGGCCGTCGACCTGGCCAAGCCCAAGGCCGACAAGCCCAACTCCTTCGTCGTCCCCGGCATGATGAAGGTCAACGCCATCTACAAGCCGCCGACCAAGGCCACCACCAAGCCCAACCCCTTCAAGCCGGGCGAGATGATGGAAGTCAAGGCCAAGCCCGCCCGCACCGTCATCAAGATCCGCCCCCTCAAGGCCCTCAAGGCGATGGTCTGAGCCGCGATCGGGACGGCCCCCCAGGCCTGTCCGTGACTCACGCGGTCCGATCCAGGCCCCACGCCAACGCGTGGGGTTTTTTCGTGCGCCCCGTCGCGTGTCCTCCCGCCCCGCCATGCCTCCCCAGGGCGGGCCGCATGCCCCCCGGGATCACGCCACGCGCGAATCGATGGTCGCCAGGCGCAGGACGTTGGCCTGCGTGGCGTCGTCGCCCGCGAGCTCGCCCGCGATCCGGCCGTCGCACATGACGAGGATCCGATCCGAGAGCGCGAGCAGTTCGGGCATCTCGCTGGTGACCAGCAGAACCGCCGCGCCCCGCTCGGCCGCCTCGCGAATCAGGCGGTAGATCTCTGCCTTGGTCCCCACGTCGATGCCGCGCGTGGGCTCGTCGAGCAGGAGCACGCGCGTCCGGGGCCCCATCCAGCGGGCGATGAGCACCTTCTGCTGGTTGCCGCCCGAGAGCGCGCCCGGCAAGGCCCGCGGCGACGCCGCCTTGATCTGGAAAGACCGCATCCGCTCCGTCACCAGGGCCCGCTCGGCCCGCACGCCCCGCACCCCGGGCCCCCGCGCCAGCATCGGCATCACCGGCGCGACCAGGTTCTCGTCGATCCCGAGCTGGAAGAACAGCCCCTGGAGGCGCCGGTCCTCGGGGACGTAGCCGACGCCCGCGCGGATCATGCGACGCACGGTGCTCCGTCGCCCCGCCTCGATCTCGGCGTCGTCCACCCGCACGCGCCCCCGCGCCCGCCGATCCACGCCGAAGATCGCGTCCAGCACCTCGCTCCGCCCCGATCCCACCAGCCCCCCCAGCCCGACCACCTCGCCCGCCCGGACGGCGAGCGAGGCCCGCTCGACCCTGCCCGGCGACGAGACCCCATCGACCGAGAGCACGACCCGGCCCGACGCACGCGCCCGCCCCGGGCCCGCGACCTCGCGGATCACCGCCGACTCCTCCGACTGCCGGGCCAGGTGGCTGGCGCGGGTCGGGGTCGAGAGGCGCCGCCCGATCATCTGCTCCACCAGCGTGGGCTCGTCGATGCGGCCCACGGGGCTGGTCGCGACGTACCGCCCGTCGCGCAGGACCGTCACGCGGTCGCACACCGCGAAGATCTCCCCCATCCGGTGGCTGACGTACACGACCGTGAGCCCGCCCGCCGCCAGTTGCCGGATGATCGCCAGGAGGCGATCGGTCTCGGCGACCGAGAGCGAGCTGGTGGGCTCGTCGAAGACGATGACGCGGGCGCGGCTGCCGCCCTCGCGCTCGTCGAGGGCGCAGGCGATCTGCACGATCTGGCGGTGCCCGGGCGGGAGCGTGGCGAGCGTGGCCTCCACGTCGATCGCGGGGTCGAGGCGTCGGAGCAGCCGCCGGGCCCGCCGCACCATCGCCGCCCGGTCGACCACGCCCCGCCGCGTCGGCATGTCGTGCAGGCAGACGTTCTCAGCGACGGTCAGGTTGGGGCACTGGGCCAGTTCCTGGTGCACGATCCGCACGCCCGCGCGGTAGGCGTCCTCGATCGAACCGGGGACCAGCTCGCGTGGCACGGGCACGCCCTCCGGGCCCGCATCGAAGAGGACCACGCGCCCCGAGTCCTGGCGGTGCAGCCCCGCCATGACCTTGCCCAGCGTGCTCTTGCCCGCGCCGTTCTCGCCCATCAGGGCGTGCACTTCGCCCGCGACGAGCGACACCGTCACGTCGTCCAGGGCGCGCGTGACCCCGAAGCGCTTGGAGACGCCCTCGGCCCGCAGGATCTCGGCGCCCTCGACCATCCTCGGCTACTTGGCGCCGCCCTCCTCGCCCAGCCAGCGGGCCCAGTTCCGACCGTACTCGTCCGCGTTCTCCGCGGAGACGCGGGTCAGGGGGGCCTTGATGATCGGGTCCGCCGGGGCCTTCTGCTCGATCAGGCGCTCGGCCATGATCCGCATCCCCTCGGAGCCCCACTCGTACACCTGCTGGGCCAGCAGCACCTGCACCTGCCCGTTCTTGAGGTAGGGCAGTTGCGGGCGCAGCGCGTCCACCGACACCACCTTGGCGTGCGGCGCGATCTTGTCCAGCGCGTTCTGCGTGAACAGCGGCCAACCCCCCACCAGGGCCCACCCCGTGATCTGCGGGTTGGCCTGCTGCACCTCCTCCATCTTCGCCACCGCGTCCTTGGCGGCCTCCTCGTGGTAGAACACGTTGAGCAGCGAGATGTCGGCGTGGTTCTTGAGCTCCTCTCTCACCCCCTCGACGCGCCGCGTCAGGTTCGGCGCCCCCTGCGTCCCCGCCAGGATCGCCACCACGCCCTTGCCGCCCATCGCCGACGCCAGCTCGCGCATCACGCCCCGACCCGCCTCGCCGTCGTCCGACCCGAAGTACGCGAAGCGCTTGCTCTGGGGCACGTCGCTGTCGAAGGTCATGACCGGCACGCCCCTGTCGACCGCGGCGTTGATGTCCTGCAGGAGCGTCGCCGCGTTGGTGGCGCTGATCAGGATGCCGTTGGCCCCGCCCGACACGAGCTGGCGGATGTTCTCGGCCTGCTTCTGGGCGTCCTCGGAGACGGGCGTGCGCCAGTCGAGGCGGATCTCCACCCCGTACTTCCCGCTCAGTTCCCTGGCCGCGTCCTCCGCCCCCTGACGCGCCGCCTTGAAGACCTCGTTGGTCTGGCTCTTGGCGATCATGCCGACCACGTACCGCTTCCGCGGGGCGGGGGGCGTGCCGGCGTTGCCGGCCTTGGGCGCCGGGGACGCCGGCGGGGGCTGCTGCTTCTCGCACCCGCCGACGAGCGCCCCCGCCGCGACGAACGCCGCCGCGAACAACCCGACTCGAGCCTTCACGATGCCGATCATGACTGGTCTCCTTGCGATCCGTTGCCGGCGCTCAGTCTAGCGACCCGCCGGCGACAGCCTCGACTTGACCTGGTCGACCACGACGGCGGCCACGATGGCCAGCCCGATGATGATGTTGGTGTAGTTCGAGTCGATCTTGAGCACGATGATCCCGTTCTCGATCAGCTGGATCACCAGGGCGCCCAGGAGCACGCCCAGGGCCGTGCCCCGCCCGCCCGCCAGCGACACGCCCCCCACCACCGCCGCCGCGATCGCCTTGAGCTCGTAGGCGTTGCCCGCGGCGGACTGGGCCGACCCGTAGAACCCGACCGTCATCGCCGCCGAGAGCCCCGCCGCCGCACCGCCGATCACGAACAGCCACACGCGGATGGGCCCCACGGGCACGCCGGCGTACCTGGCGGCCGTCTCGTTCCCCCCGATCGCGTACACGCGCCGCCCGAAGACGGTCATCGAGAGGGCGAAGATGAGCAGGGCGGCGATGGCGAACATGATCGCCGCGGGCACGATGCTCACGCCCATGACCTCGGCGCGGAAGAACCCCCCGATGATGGACTGGGGAACGGTGCTCTCCGTCTGCCCGCCCGTGACGACGAAGGCCACCCCCCGGTACGCCGCCATCCCCCCCAGCGTGATGATGAACGGGTGCACGCGGAGCAGGACGGTGCCCAGACCGTTGACGACGCCGCACGCCGCCCCCGTCCCCACGCTCGCCACGAGCAGCACGGCCAGGGCGACGAGCATGGGCGCGCCGCCCGCGAGGGGAATCTCGGCGCCCGACGCCGGCACGCCGTGGTACGCCGCCTGAACGTGCCGCAGCGCGATCGCCCCGCCAACCCCCGCCAGCGCGTACATCGACCCGATGGACAGGTCGATCCCCCCGGCGATGATGATCCCCATCGTGCCAAGGGCCAGGACCGCGATGAAGCTCGCGTTGGTCGCCACGCCCAGCAGGTTCTGGGCGTTCAAGAAGGCGTTCATCGCGACCATCTGCCCGGTCGTGGGGTCCATCCGCTGGATGGTGTCCGCCGCCAGCGTCAGGCCCAGCAGCATCATCGCGATGACGATCAGCAACCCCGACTCGGGCGCGAAGATCAGTCTCTTCGCCGCCGACGACGTCGCGCTTGCCATGCACCGGGTCTCCGACCGGCCCCCCTACGCCAAGGGAGCCAACGCCCCGGACGGAGGCCGCCCGGCGTCCCAATCGGGGTGGGCGGATTCGAACCGCCGACCTCTTGACCCCCAGTCAAGCGCGCTAACCAAGCTGCGCTACACCCCGTCGTCTGAACCTTGAGCGTATTCACGCCGGACCCCGACGGCCACGCCCCCCGGCCCCCACGCCCCGCCCGCGCCACGAGGTGTTCGGCTACCGTTCCCGCCGATGCCCAACATCCTCATCAGGGGCGGGCGCGTCATCGATCCGGCCTCCGGCGCCGACCGCGTCGCCGACGTCGCCCTCGCCGACGGAAAGGTCGCCGCGGTCGCACCCTTTGCCTCCCTCCCGCGCTCGCCCGCCGACCACGTCATCGACGCCGAGGGCTGCCTGGTCACCCCCGGGCTGATCGACCCCCACGTTCACCTCCGCGAGCCGGGGTTCGAGGACAAGGAGACGCTGGCGACCGGCACGCGGGCGGCGGTCTTCGGCGGTTTCACCACCGTCTGCTGCATGCCCAACACCTCGCCCGCCCTCGACCTCCCCGAGCTCCTCGGCTTCATCCGCGAGCGGGCCCGCGAGACGGCCCTCTGCCGCGTCTTCCCCGTCGCCGCCATCACCAAGGGACGCCACGGCGAGGAACTGGCCGAGTTGGCCCTCATGGCCCGCGCCGGCGCCGTCGGCTTCTCCGACGACGGCGACTGCGTCGGCTCCACCGCCCTCATGGCCCGCGCCCTCGCCGACGCCAGGCCCACCGGACTGGCGATCATGCAGCACGCCCAGGACGTCACCCTCACCCGCGGCGCCCCCATGCACGCCGGCGTGGTCTCGGCCCGCCTCGGGCTCGCCGGCTGGCCCCGCGTCGCCGAGGAAGTCATCGTCGAACGCGACATCCGACTCAACCGCTCCATCGGCTGCCGCTACCACGTCCAGCACGTCTCCAGCGAAGGCACCGTCGAGATCATCCGCCGCGCCCGCGCCGACGGGCAGCCCATCACCGGCGAGGCCTCGCCCCACCACCTCCTGCTCACCGACGAGGCCTGCGACGGCTACAACACCGCCGCCAAGGTCAACCCGCCCCTGCGCGAGTGGCGCGACGTGCGCGCCCTCCGCGAGGGCGTGGCCGACGGCACCATCACCCTCCTGGGCACCGACCACGCCCCACACACCGCCGATGAGAAGCTCCTGCCCTTCGAGGAAGCCCCCTTCGGCCTGGTCGGGCTCGACACCGCCCTCCCGCTCTACGCCGAGGCCCTCGTCGATTCCGGCGCCATCGACTGGCCTCGCCTCGTCGCCCTCCTGACCATCGAGCCCGCCCGCCTGTGCGGGCTCGACGCGCTCGGGCTCGGGTCGCTCGCGCTGGGCGGGCCCGCCGACGTCACCATCATCGACCCCGGGCTGTCGTGGACGGTCGCCGAGGCCGACCTGTCGGGCAAGGGCCGCAACACCCCCTTCCTGGGGCGCGCGGTCCGGGGGCGCGCCGTCGCGACCATCGTGGCAGGCGTGGTGCGCCTGGCGCGCCGACCGGTCGCGGCGCCGTAAGCGTGGAGCGCGAGGGAACCGGCACGAAACGATCTTGGGTCGTCGTCGTCGGCACACTGACCATTGATCTCCTCGTCGTCGCCGGCGGGCTGGCGATGCGGGGGCTTGCCCAGCGCACCCTGCGACCGGAGCCAGCCGCCTTCGAGCCCGCCGAGGCGGCGGAGGTGCTCGAGGCCCGCGAGGTCGAGTGGCAGCCCATGGCGGACCTCGACGCGGCGCGGGCCGCCGTCCGCGTCGCCGAGGCCAACGCCGATCAGGCTGAGGCGCAGATCACGCTCGCGGCGCTGGAGCTCAAGCGCCTGACCGCCCTCGGCCAGGGCGCGGCGGCTGAGATCGACGTCGACCGGGCCCGGACCCGCCTGGCGACGGCGCGGGCGGACCTGGGCCGCTGCGGCGCGGGCGCCGACGAGGCCCGCGCCCCCGTGGCCCAGGTCTCGGCATCATCCTCGTCAGCGGCATGGCCATCTCCACGCTCTTCACGCTCTTCGTCGTGCCCTCCATCCACGTCCTCCTCGCCGGCCGCCACGAGGCCCCGCCGGAGAAGGCGGACGCGGCGATCGCGGAGAACGCGGAGAGGAATCCGGAAGGGAATCACGCCCGATGCCACTCCCCTTCCGCCGCTCCGACCCTCCGCGCCCTCCCCGTTCGCCCACGCCCGGCGCGGCCGGGGGCGCTGACCTTGCCCGCTCCTCCCGCGGCCCACTACGCTTGCGCTCGCACCGCTCCACCCCAGCGGGAGGGGCCTACGGGGAGATACCCATGACCATCCGCATCGGCATCAACGGCTTCGGACGAATCGGGCGCCTCGTCTACCGCATCGCCGCCGAGGACCCCAACCTCGAGATCGTCGCCGTCAACGACCTCGTCCCCGCCGACAACCTCGCCTACCTCCTCAAGTTCGACACCATGCACCGCCAGTTCCACTTGGGCGGCAAGCCGGCGGTGGTATCGGCCACCGAGAGCGGCTTCACCGTCAACGGACGCACCACGCGCACCACCGCCGAGAAGGACCCGGGGAAGCTCCCTTGGAAGGACCTGGGCGTCCAGTTCGTCCTCGAGTCCACCGGCCTCTTCACCGACTTCGAGAAGGCAGGCCTGCACCTCTCGGCCGGCGCCAAGCGCGTCATCATCTCCGCCCCCAGCAAGAGCGCCGAGCAGATCCCCACCCTCTGCATGGGCGTCAACCACTCCGCCTACGACGCCGCCAGGCACGCCATCGTCAGCAACGCCAGCTGCACCACCAACTGCCTGGCCCCCATCGCCAAGGTCGTCCACGACGCCTTCGGCCTCGACGAGGGCCTCATGACCACCGTCCACGCCGCCACCGCCACCCAGCCCACGCAGGACGGCCCCTCCAGGAAGGACTGGCGCGGCGGGCGCAACGCCTACCAGAACATCATCCCCTCCAGCACCGGCGCCGCCAAGGCCGTCACCCTCTGCATCCCCGCACTCAAGGGCCGACTCACCGGTATGGCCTTCCGCGTCCCCACCGCCGACGTCTCCGCCGTCGACCTCACCTTCCGCACCTCCAGGGACACCACCCTCGCCGACGTCCACGCCGCCATGAGAGCCGCCGCCGACGGCCCCATGAAGGGCGTCCTGGGATACACCGACGAGGAGGTCGTCTCCAGCGACTTCATCGGCGACCGCCGCAGCAGCATCTACGACGCCAAGGCGGGCATCGAGCTCAACAAACGCTTCTTCAAGGTGGTCTCGTGGTACGACAACGAGGCCGGCTACGCCGCCCGTTGCGTCGACATGATCCGCTTCATGGCCGCGAAGAAGTAGAGAGTGGTCTCGGGTCGCCGCGGGCCGCCTCGCCTCCTCTCGACGACCTTGCACCTCGGTTCCCTGACACCGCCCCCGCTCACGCGCACGGCGTGTTGTACTGGTTCAGGTACTCCAGCAGGTCGTTGAAGTCGATCACGCCGTCGCCGTTGAGGTCGGCCCGGGGGTCGGCGGTGTTGTACCAGTTCAGGAACACGAGGAAATCGTTGAAGTCCACGACCCCGTCGTCGTCCAGGTCCGCCGGGCACAGGTCGATGAAGACGTTGGGGTAGTTCACGACGTTGGAGCGCATGAGGGTGTCGGACTCCTCGTAGGCGACGAGGGTGATGGTCGAGTAGCCGTGGCGCAGGCCGGTCAGCGTCAGGTAGAAGTCGAAGCGGTCCTCCACGCGGGCAAGGTTGAAGACGTCCACGAGCGTGCGCGGGTCCACGCCCGTCGGCACGTCGCGCATGACGTGCGCCCGCCGGACGGTCTGGTCCAGGGCCTTGACGTCCACCCGGAACTGGGTCGCCGTGATCCGCGCCGTCTGGTTGGCCCACGCCACCTCCGGCGGCACCCGGTCGATGTACACGGGCTGACGCCACTCGGCGAAGAGCGGGCTCGTCCCGGCGGGGCGGCGGCGGAAGGCGATCGCCGAGACATAGTTCATCCCCTCGGGCAGGAGCGAAGCGTCGATCGTCTGCGTGTACCGCCCGGTGGTCGCGGTCGACCCGTTGTACGCGGGCTGGTTCACCGTCCGGAAATCCTCGTACCCCGCGAGCACCCCGGCGGTGTGCGGGTAGTCCGGCGACCCGTTGCCGTTCAGGTCGCGGTACCCCTGGTTCACCCGGAACGCCGCCTTGTCGTCGGTGTTGACGTCGGTGTAGGAGACGGAGCGGTACACCACGTTGTGGAGCGTCGGCGTCGTGTTCAGTTCGAGCGTGAAGACCGGGGCCTGCACGATCGGGATCGGGTTCATGCGCCCGCGCGCGATCGCCGCGGCGCTGGTCGAGGGCGCGTCCGCCGGAATCTGCCCGCTCGTGGGCGCCACCGCCAGCGTGCCCGAGGGCACCGCCGGCCCGTACACCACGTACCCGCGGTGGTGCTCGGTGCTCCCCGTGCGGTTCCGCGGGATCCGCAGGTCCACCTGCCCGTTGGCGCCCGCGACCAGGATGTCGCGGACGTCGTCGCTCGGGTCGACCGCGGCGTTGGCGGCGTTCCCGGTCAGCTCGACGAGGATCGTCCCCTGCGGGAACTGGGTGAAGATGGTCCGCGCGTCGTACCCGGCGTCGTAGCGGTCGTTCACCGCTGCCAGCACGTTGCTCTGCCCGCCCGAGCGCCGGTCGAAGATGAGCACGTCCTCGAGCCCGCGCAGGCCGGGGTTGGGCTCCGTGAAGTTCAGGCGGTAGAACTGCCCCCGCGCGTACTGGTTGTGGATCCGCACCAGGCGCGTGACCAGGTCGCTGGCGACGGGGGGCTGCCCGCCGGCGAGCGGCGTGTAGTCGTGCCCGAGGGCCAGGTCCACGCCCGATCGGGGCCAGAACCCGCCCGACCGCGCGATCGCGCGCGGGTTGTGGTAGATCTTCGTCGGCCCCGTGCGCATGAGCAGGTACGCCTGCCCCGTCGGAAACTGCTGCTTGATCGTGGGGATCCCGGGCGCACCGGACCCGTTGCCCGTGGTCCCGTTGTCGTGGCTGAACACGTGATTCACGCCCAACGACCCGTCCTGCGTGAAATCGTTGCCGTCGTCGATCGTGTCCAGGTGGGCCCCCGCCACGTTCTGCCACGAGCCCAGCCCGCCCGCGCTCAGCAGGTCGCGCAGGGCCCCGGCCCCGGCCAGGTCCAGCGCGTCGCGGTTCCCGAAGGAATCGCCCGCGCGGACGATGTTGTTGCTCTTGCGCACGTAGTTGTCGAACGTGAACTGGTTCCCCTCCACGCTCTCGCCGAAGGAGAAGGGCGTGACCTGCCGCCCGTCGGGCGTCGTCCGCCGCAGGTGGACCGCCGAGTCGAAGTAGGTGTCCCAGAACCAGCTCGGGGCGTGCTTGATGGCGTCGAGCCGGAAGCCGTCGACCTTGAACTCGTCGAGCATCCACTGCGTCCAGCGGAAGAGCAGGCCCGTGGCGTTCTCGGCGATCGGGTCGCCGGCCATGGGGGTGGCGGTGTTGAAGGGGTAGACGGTGAACGCCGTCGGGCCCGGGTTGCGGAACGAGCCCGGGTTCGTGAACGCGAAGGGCGCGAGCTGGCGGTCGGGGTAGAGGCGGGCGTTGCCGGCGTCGGGCAGGTTCCACAGCGTGCCGCCCGGGATGTTCTGCGGGTTGCCCGGCCCGATGGGGTGCCGGATGAAAAAGTTGACGGAGGCCTGGTCGAGGTCGATGAGGGCCACCAGGTCGCCCCGCTCGCGGTCGTAGCGCGGGCCGCCGGGGTTCTCCGACTGGAGGTACCCCGACGAGGTGCCGGCCTGGAAGTCCCCCCAGGGGCTCGTCGGCTGCTTGTTGGTGGGCGGGTTGGCGGAGGCCATCCAGAAGCCGGGGTAGCCGCCCGCGGCCTGGAACGACGCGCCCGTCTGCCTCGCGCCGTTGTGGTTGAGCACGGCGTCGACGTACACGAGGGCGTTGGCCCTGTGGAACTCCTCAATCACCGCCCGGAGGTTCTGCTCGGTGCCGTACGCCGTCTGCCTGTTGGGGCGTCCCAGGTCGAACCGCTCCCACGGGTCGTAGCCCACGGTGTCGGTGTTCCCGGTGGGACCGATGCCGCCCTTGGAGACCGGCGGGATCCACGTGGCGCCGTAGCCGGCGACGAAGAAGTCGGGCATGCGGCGCTCCATGTCGGCCCAGCGCGCCTCGAACCACTGGAGGATGACGGGGTTGTCCTGGGCCAGAGCCTGCCCCCCGCCCCACGCCACCGCCACTCCCGCGATGCAACCCAGTGCCGACCTGCGCATGCCCGGACTCCCTCCGAACCAAGCCGACGGTCCCCGCCGGCCCCCCAACGGATTATGACGCCCCTGTCGGCGTCCGCAAGCACCGATTCGCTCGATGACCGCGGATGGGCGCACAGGGGCGGACGCCGGGGCGTCATTCCGGGCGTCCCATAAAGGGAGGACAGGCGCCGCCCGTCGCCTCCGGGGTGCCACGGGTCAGCGGGCGCTTCGCCCGTGACCCGTGCCGCCGTTCGACGCCCGTCCCGACGCCGGCACGGGCGAGCCGCCGGGCGGCTCGCCCGTGGCACCCGCGGCGCCCGCCGGCGCCTTGGTGCGCGTTCTTCCAACCACGCCGGGTGCCACGACTGTGCCGCTCGGGGCACAGTCGTGCCGGTGGGGAGAGCACGACTGTTCGCCGAGCCGAACAGTCGTGGCACGGCGGGTGCCACGGGTCAGCGGGCGCTTCGCCCGTGACCCGTGCCGCATTCGGGCACGCCGCCCCCGCGGCATGCTCCCTCAGAGCAGGGAGCACGCCCCCCGGCGGGGCGCCAGCGGGCGCTCATGCCCCCATATGCTCGCGATGACAGGAAACCACCGCGGAGGATCGACGCATGGACCCGTTCGGAACGCGTGGTGCAAGGTCGGCGGCGCTCTGGATCGCGGTCGGGCTGGCGGGGCCCATCGCCCCGGTCGCGATGGGCGGGCCCCCCGTCGCCGAGTCGATCGGGGCGGGGACGGTGCGGTTCTTCGCCGACGCCGACGCCCAGACCGCGGCCCATCCTTCTTACGCGCTTGAGAAGCCCCGCCCGAGCGTCGGCCCGGCTCCGGAGGGGTTCGGGGTGCGGGTCGCGTTCAGCGTTGATGGGGCGGGCAAGCGGGTCGCGCGCGTCGATTGCCCCCCCGGCACCGACTTCTACGGCACGGGCGAGGTGCCGGGGCAACTCCGGCGCAACGGGCGATCGACGGTGCTCTGGAACCACGACGCCTACGGCTACCGCGACAACAGCCCGTCGCTCTACCAGAGCCACCCGTGGGTGCTCGCGGTGCGGGCCGACGGGTCGGCGTTCGGCGTGCTCGCCGACACCACCTACCGCGTCCGCGTCGACACCGGGCCTTCGAGCGACCCGGAGTCGATCGTGCTCACGGCGGACGGGCCCGCCTTCCCCGTCATCGTGATCGACAGGCCCTCGCCCCAGGAGGTGCTCGTCGGGCTGGCGGACCTGACGGGGCGCATGCCCCTGCCCCCCAAGTGGGCCGTCGGCTACCACCAGTGCCGGTACTCCTACTTCCCCGAGGCGCGCGTGCGCGAGATCGCGACCAACTTCCGCCAGCGGAAGATCCCCGCGGACGTGATCTGGTTCGACATCGACTACATGGAGGGCTTCCGGGTCTTCACGTTCGACCGCGGGCACTTCCCCGACCCCAGGGCCCTCAACGCCGACCTGCTCGCGATGGGGTTCCACAACGTGTGGATGATCGACCCCGGGCTCAAGGCCCGCGACGACGAGCCCAGCCCCAACGAGCCGCCCGGCAGCGACCTGGACAAGGAACCCGAGGCGCCCCGCAAGGCCCGCGAGGCGGAGAAGGCCCGGTACAGGGCCCTGCGCGACAGCGGCACCGCCGCCGACGCCTGGGTCAAGAACGCGGACGGCAAGGTCTATCAGGGTCAGGTCTGGCCCGGGTGGTGCTACTTCCCCGACTACACCGACCCGGGCGTGCGCCGCTGGTGGGCCGGGCTCTACGCCGACTTCATGGCCCAGGGAGTCACGGGCGTGTGGAACGACATGAACGAACCCGCCGTCTTCAACGTCGCCTCCAAGACCATGCCCGAGGACAACCGGCACAAGGGCGACCCGGGCATGCCCCGCGATGACGGCACGCCCCAGGGCCCCGACGCCGCCGCCGGCGACCACGCCCGCTACCACAACGTCTACGGCATGATGATGGTGAAGGGGACGCGCGAGGGGATCCGGGCGGCGCTGCCGGACAAGAGGCCCTTCGTCCTGAGCCGGGCCAACTACCTGGGCGGGCACCGGTATGGGGCCACCTGGACGGGCGACAACACCGCCGACTGGTACCATCTCGAGTCGTCGGTGCCGATGGCGCTCAACGTGGGGCTCTCCGGGCAGCCGTTCATCGGGCCCGACATCGGTGGCTTCGCGGGCAACGGCCCGCCCGGGCAGGAGGCCGAGCTGTACGCCCGCTGGATCGGGTTCGGCGCCCTGCTGCCCTTCAGCCGCGGGCATTCGGGGAAGGACACGATCGACAAGGAGCCGTGGGCGTTCGGGCCGGAGGTGGAGGCGACCGCGCGGGCGGCCCTCGAGCGGCGCTACCGCCTCATGCCCTACTTCTACACGCTCTTCCGCGAGGCGTCGGTGACGGGGCTGCCGGTGGCGCGGCCCACGTTCTTCGCCGACCCCGCCGACCCGGCCCTGCGCCACGAGGACGACTCGTTCCTCCTCGGCGCCGACCTGCTCGTGGTCGCGCAGATGGTCCCGGACCGCTCGCGCTCGCCCGTCATGCCCGCCGCCCGCACGGGCGAGCGCTGGCAGGCGTTCGACTTCGACGGCGACTCCACTCACAAGGACCTGCCCGGACTGTACCTCCGCCCCGGCGGCATCGTGCCCGCCGGGCCCGTCACGCAGTACGTCGACGAGAAGCCGCTGGACCCGCTGACGCTGCTGGTCAACCTCGACGCGACCGGGCACGCCGTCGGCACGCTCTACGAGGACGCGGGCGACGGGAATGGGTACCGCGACGGCGAGTACCTTCTCACGACCTACGCGGCCTCGCTCGCCGGCGACGTCGTGACCGTGAGCGTGCGCGGCGTCGAGGGCCGCACGCCGCGCCCGGCCCGCAAGGTCCACGTGCGCCTCTTCGTCGCCGGTCGCGAGCACCGCGGCGAGGGCGCCGACGGGCAGGAACTGAGGATCGGCGTCCGCTGATGGCGGGAAGATCGCCACACGGGTCCCGGGCCGCCGCGGCCCGAGACCCCCAATGATGAGCCCCCCGCACGCCCGACCACGCCGCGGGGCGGAGGAGACCGCCATCGACACCACGATCCACAGGGCGTCCACCGGCGAGCCGGGGGCGCTGCACCCGCCGGACAACCGCTTCGACACGCTCGCGGTGTTCTGCGGCGCGGCGAACGGGGCCCGCGCCGAGTACGCCGACGACGCCCGTCGCCTGGGCGGGCTCATGGCCCGTCGCGGGATCCGCCTGCTCTACGGCGGGGGGCGGGCCGGGATGATGGGGGCCGTCGCCGACGGCTGCCTGGACGCGGGCGGCGCGGTCACCGGTGTCATCCCCGGCTTCCTGGTCGGGCGCGAACTGGCCCACCCCCTGGTCAAGGACATGGTCGTCGTCGAGACCATGCATGAGCGCAAGATGACGATGGCGAAGCGCGCCGACGCCTTCGTCGCCCTGCCCGGCGGGCTGGGCACGCTCGACGAGATGTTCGAGATCCTCGCGTGGGCCCAGCTCGGGCTGCACGGCAAGCCGGTCGGCCTGCTCAACACCCGCGGCTACTACGACTCGATGATGGCGTTCCTCGACCACGTCGAGCGCGAGGGCTTCCTGCGCCTCAGCCACCGCGCCGAGATCCTCTTCGACGCCGACGTCGAATCGCTCCTGGATCGCCTCGAACGCGCCAGCGCCAAGGCCCGCCCCGCCGCCCGATAGGCCCGCCTCACGACCCCAGGGCCGGGCCGGCGCCCGGCGCTCCGCGCGCCCGCGCGTGCGCCCGCGCCGCCTTGACCGCCTCGCCCACGAACACCACCGCCAGCAGCAGCAGTGCCAGCGCCACGCCCGCGTTCACGATCGTCGGGCTCAGCTCGCCCCCCGGGCCGCGGAAGCGCCCGGCGGCGGCGTTGCGGGCGCCCGTCCAGACCTGGATCAGGAGGGCCAGCACCGTGATGGTCATGACGAACGCCGCGGGCACGAGCGTGTACCACACGCGCCGCCCGGAGCGGTAGAGCCACACCGTGACGCCCACGAGCGTGAGGGCCGCCAGCAGCTGGTTGCTGGTCCCGAAGAGGGTCCAGTAGGCCATGTACGCCTTGGGCTGGGTCAGCAGCAGGAACGCCAGCGGGATGGAGACCGTGACGCCCGCCAGGGCCAGGCCCGCGAGGCGTCCCGAGGTCTTGAAGAGTTCCTGGAGCAGGTACCGCCCCAGGCGCGTGGAGATGTCGAGCGTGTCGAAGACGAACGTGCTGAAGGCCATGGCTCCGAAGGTGGCGCAGAAGAGGAAGGCGTCCGAGCCCAGGAAGACGGTCAGGAAGCGGGCCAGCCCGTCGCCGTAGATCCGCGCGGGGGGTTGCCCCGCCGCCTCGCTCGGCGCCAGCATCATGACCGTCGCCAGGGCGATGACGGCCACGAACCCCTCGAGGAGCATGCACCCGAAGCCGACGGGCCTGCAATGGCTTTCGCGCGAGATCTGGCGGCTGGTGGTCCCGCCGCAGATCAGCCCGTGGAACCCCGAGCAGGCCCCGCAGGCGATGGTGACGAAGAGGAACGGCACGACCAGGGCGGTGACCGGCGGCGCGCCGGGCTGCCCCGTGAGCACCGGGATGGGGTTGAGCAGGTGCCCGAGGTTGTCGCCAAACGCGGGCTGGCGGATCTCGAAGCCCCCGGCGAGGATGCCCCCCACGCCGATCGCCAGCGCCAGGTAAAGCACGAAGCCCCCGAGGTATCCTCGCGGCTGCTGCAGAAGCCACATGGGCAGCATCGACGCGAGCAGGCAGTAGGCGAGGATCGCGATGATCCAGACCTCGATGCCGTAGCTGAAGACATGGTCCAGGGCCGTGCCGGCCCAGACGCACCCGAGCGTCGCCGGCACGAAGATCAGCGTCACCAGCCACATGGGCGGCCTGAGGAAGCGCTGCACCACCCCCATGACCAGCGCGAGGGCCAGGTAGAGGGCGCTGGCCATGGCCACGGCGCCACCCTTGTTGAACGTGGTCTGGAGCGATGCGAACTCCTCCGCCCTCCCCACGAACGTGTCGGCGGTGATCTGCGTGAACGCCAGGATCACGTACAGCAGCGCCAGCCAGATGAACCACAGCAGCGCCAGCCCGGCGCGACGCCCCAGGTTCTGCTTGGCCATCTCCGCCACCGACGTCGCCCCGTGCCGCACGCTGGCCACCAGCGCCGAGAAGTCGTGCACCGCCCCGATGAAGATCACCCCCAGCCCGATCCACAGCAGGCACGGCACCCACCCGAACGCGATGCACGCCAGGATCGGGCCCGCGATGGGCCCCGCGGCGGCGATCGCCGAGAAGTGCTGCGACATGAGGTAGAAGGGGCGCGCCGGGACGAAGTCCACGCCGTCGTTCCGCGCGATCGCCGGCGTCCGGACCGCGTCGTCCAGGCGGTACTGCCGCGCGATGAACCGCCCGTAGGCCAGGTACCCCGCGACCAGCAGCACGATCATGCACACGGCCAGGAGGGTCAATCCCATCGGAACTCCCGGGTTGGGCCCGGCGGGCCGGGCGCGAGCCTGCCAGAATACCGCCGATGAGCACCCCCACGCACGCCCCTCCGCCGCCACTCGTCCGCCGAGCCCCGCCCAACGCGGTCGCCGTGGAGACCACCGTGCTGGTGCACGGCGTGCCCCGGGCGTCGGCCATGGACCTGGCGCGATCCCTGGCGGAGTCGGCCCGCGCCGCCGGCGCCCGCGCCGCCTACGTGGGGGTCGTCCGCGGCGTCCCGACCGTGGGCATGACCGAGGACGAGCTCGCCGGGTTCTTCGCCCAGGCGTCGATCCCCAAGGCCAACACCTCGAACCTGGGCTGGTTCATCCACCAGCGCCAGCACGCGGCGACCACCGTCAGCACCACGATCGAGATCGCGTCGGCGGCGGGGATCGCCGTCGGCGCCACGGGCGGGCTCGGCGGCGTCCACAAGGGACTCGCCGAACGCCTCGACATCTCCGCCGACCTCGGCGCCCTGGCCCGATTCCCGGTCGCCCTCGTCACCAGCGGCTGCAAGTCCATCCTCGACGTGGAGTCCACGCGCGAACTCCTGGAAACCCTGGGGGTACCCGTCGTGGGCTATCGGACGGACCGGTTTCCGGCGTTCTATCGGCGCGAGAGCAGCGCCGGCGTCGACGCCAGGATCGACGACGTGCGCACGCTCGCCCAGTTCGCCCGCCAGGAACTGGCCCGCACGGGACGCGGGGTCGTGATCGCCAATCCGATCCCCGCGGCGGACGAACTGCCCGAGGGCGAATGGAAGGCGTGGCTGGCCCAGGCCGAGGAGGGCGCGCGCTCGGCGGGCGCCACCGGGCGCGGCGTCACACCCGCCATCCTGGGACGCCTGCACGAGGCGTCCGAACACGCGACCGTGCGGGCCAACGTGGCCTTGATCCGTTCCAACGTGGCGCTGGCGGCGGAGATGGCTTCGCGGTGGTTCGGGTCCGATTAGCCTGTTCGGGCGATGTACGAGAGCGGAGAGCGCAGATTTCGCGTAGCCTGGGCGCTCCTGGGCTTGGAGCACCACACGCCGCCTCATAGGATTGGCGGTACGGCGGATTGGGCCCGTGGCCCGGACCGCAGTGCCGGTCGGAAGCGGCCGATGGCGGTGCGCGCGCGGGCAAGCCCCCGCGACGGGCCGCGGGCTCGACGCGACCGGCGGATGGACACCCGGAGAAGAAGGAGATGCGCGGCATGTTCAAGGGCACGAAGGTCGTCTCGGTGATGCTCGCGGCGGGGCTGGCGGCTCCGGCGCTGGCTCAGGACAGCACGTCGGCCAACTTCGACGGGGGCAACGGCCTGCCGGGCGACGCGGTCAGCCCGTGGACCACGGGCGCGGGCGGGTACCAGAAGACGGCGTACGTCGTCGACCTGGCGCCGCTCTTCACCTCGTGGGGGCAGCGGCTGGGCATCGCGCCGCTGGTCAAGACGAGCAAGACCAGCAGCCCGTTCTTCACGAGCCAGTTCAGCCCCAGCGGCCTCAGCTCGACGGTGGCGGTCGGGGTGGGCTCGCCGGCGGCGAGCTACGAGCTGTGGTCCGGCGCGCCGGGGCAGGGCCTCAACCTCCAGCAGAATGACCGCAACCTGGTGTCGAACGTGCCGGGCCCGGCGAGTGGCGCCCGCTTCGGCGCCGCGATCGCGGAGTTCGCGACCGACGACTTCGGATTCAACGTCAACCAGATGATCGGCGCCGTGGTGAACGTGGACCCGTCGACCCCGGGTCGGCTGTTCGTGCAGCGCGTGGTGGCCGCGACCAACAACTCGCCCGGGGTGGGCGACAGCAGCCAGATGGGCTTTGGCGCGGTCGATTCCAGCGGCAACGTCTACATGCGCGCCGACGCCTTCGGCGTCGTCGGGCCCAACCCGGTCGTCGGCGACAACCTCTACCGCGTGAACATGATCGCCCGCAGCCCGGCCTCCGCCAACCTGATCTCCGGGTCGGGCGGGAGCGACGCCGCGGCGACCGCGTGGATCATCCAGAGCCACACCGCGGCCCGCATCAACTGTCCGACGGGCATCCCCGCCCAGTTGAGCGCCCCGGGGGTGCTTCTGGGGACGCACTTCAGCGGGGGGTACTTCCACGGTTCGGCGTTCCCCGGGACTGAGGTCGTGGGCGGCGCGCACCGCCCCGGCACCGGCGATCAGCGCGGCAACCTGCACTTCTTCCCCGCCGACCTCCTGGGCGGCGGCGGCGTGGGCACCGCGGGCATGCTCACCGTCATCGGCGGCAACACCAACACCATCACGCTCTGGCCCGTGACGGCGACCGGGGCCCCCATCGCGGCCTCGGCCCGAAACCTCACGCTCCCCGCGAGCGTGAGCGACCCCGCCTCCAACTTCGCCTTCACCATCGCCGTTCCCGGCACCGGCACGGCCAACCGGTTCGACCACTATGGCAGCCAGACGGCGGCCCGCGGCAACGCCTCGGTCAGCATCGGGCGCGGGGCCGGCGGCGAGGGGCTCGCCGCGGGCGTCATCTATGACCGCAACACCGGGTTCGGGCTGGCGGCGCCGACCAACGCGGTCGCGGTCGCTCGCTTCACACCCGCCGGGTCCACCCAGTGGGTGGTCGCGGCGTGGACCAATGACCAGGGCCTGGGCTCCTTCCCCTCGACCGACCTGACCCGGGGCAAGGAGATCCTGGGCGACGGCGGGCTGGACGGCGTGATCGGCACGGGCGACCCGGGCGACAGCGACGGCGTGCTCGACCTCAACCCCGTCTCACCCACCTACGACGCCCCCATCGGGCGCCTGGCCTCGACGCGCGAGCGCAACATCGCCGGCATCGTCGGACCCTCGATCGGCGGCGTCTCGTTCGACTCGCACGGCAACGTGTACTTCCTCGCCTCGGTCGTGCTCAAGAAGTACAACAGCACGACGCAGACCTACTTCGACGACTACGACGCGGGCCTGGTCCGCGCCAACTACAACCCGGCGAACTTCTCGTACCGCCTCGAGCTGCTGCTGGAGCAGGGGAACGTCTTCACGGGCCAGAACTCGGGCAACCGCTACCAGATCCGCTTCATGGAGGTTCAGGACTCCAACTCCGTGGGATCTGGGACGACCTGGGGCAACTCGGCGGCGCCGTGGGCCTTCGGCGGCATGAACCCGGCCGAGCTGGAGCCGCGCGACCCGCGCGTGCTGGGCGGCGTGGTCGTCAACGCCAACATCGTCTACGACGTGGGCGATGAGCTCGGCGGCAACATCCCCGACGGGCGCTACAACGATCCCACGGGCGCCTCCCAGACCCCCGCCAGCCGCGACGAGGCCTACAACGTCATGCTCTACATCGGCTTCGCGGGCGGCCCGCAGCCCGCGTGCCCCGGCACGGGCCCCGGCGCCTGCAGCCGCGCCGACTGGAACGAGGACGGCGTCATCGACTTCAACGACTTCCTCGCCTTCCTCAACGACTTCAACGCCCAGGACGACTGCGCCGACCTGAACCAGGACGGCGTCGTCGACTTCAACGACTTCCTCGAGTTCCTCAACATCTACAACGCCGGCTGCTGAAGCGGCGCGCGATCGCAACCCACGGGCCCCGGGCGCCAGGCTCCCGGGGCCTTCTCACGCGCGTGCTCAGCCCTGGCGCTCGCGGAGCTCGCGCTGGGCCCGCCCCCGCGCGGCGAGCGATCGCACCTTCTGCAGCAGCTCGACCTTGTTCACCGGCTTGGTGATGTAGTCGTCGGCGCCGGCCTCCCGGGCCCGCTCCACGTCGGCCACCTCGTTCAGGGCCGTGACGATGAGCACCGGAATGGTGCGCGTGGTCGGGTCGCCCTTGAGCCTGACGCAGCACTGGAACCCGCTCACGCGGGGCATCATGACGTCCAGCAGGATGACGTCGGGGCGCCAGCGGGCGACGGTCTCGAGCGCCTCGACGCCGTCGCGGGCCGTCGCCGTCTCGCAACCCAGGTCCTCCACGTAGGCCTCGAGCAGTTCGAGGTTCTGCTCGTTGTCGTCGACGAGGAGCGCGCGGATGTCGCGGAGCCTGGCGGTGTCGGTGGAGGCGTGGGTGGGAGTGCTCATGTCGTGGCCCCCTGGCCCCGGCGCGGTCTCACGCGTCCGAGAACCGCCCGGAACGGACGATTCGTGACGCACGGGATCGGTACGGTGGTACGATCCTAGGATCTGCGGTGTTGGGGCGGACCGACCGGCGTCGTGCCGGGTGGGAGGCGGCCGCTCTTGGCGGCTTGGATGTCGGGCTCTTGAGGATTCACGCTTGCCGGTCGTGGTCGTGAAGGCGCGTCTTGCCTGGGAAGACCGGTTCCGCGCGCCCACCTGGGACGAACTGCGAGGCGCCTCGAACAAGCAGTTGGCGGCGCTCCTCGAGCACGCCCGCGAGCGCCTGCTGCGCCTGGCCGGCGCCCGCGAGCAACTCGCCTGGCACGGGATCCCCTGGCGCTGGTCGCTCGCCGTCCGCGTGCCCGCCGACCCCGATCGCCCCATCGCCTTCCTGGTGCCGCAGCCCAACCACCCGCGGCTGGCCGTCCCCCTGTCCAACGAGGTGCTCGCCAGCATCGTCACGGCCAGGCTCGCCAAGCCCACGCGCGAGGCCATCGTGCACGCGCCGCTGGTCGGCGGCGTCCGCTGGCCCAGCTGGGAGCTCGCGAACCGGACCCAGTTCGCGGAGTTGCTCTCGCTGATCGAACTGCGGCTCCGGGTCGGCGTGCGCGACCCCGTGCCGGCCTGACCGTCCCAGGCGGTCCGCCCGCCCCCCGTTCGGGCGTGCCGGTTGCAGCGGCGGGACCGGTCGTGCCGATCCTTCCCCATGGCCGGGACGCGGCGTGCGCCCGGGCGTTCGACCCCTCCAGGAAGAGAGACCCTCGTTGGCCCGCACCCGCTCCCTCGCCCTGATCGTGCTCGCCGCCCTGGTCGCCGGGTTGGTCCCCGCCCGGGGCTTCGCGCAGTCCTTCGGCGACGACATCGACCGGCTTCTGCAGGCCTCGCGCCTGCCGAAGGAGGTGCGATTGGGCGTCGCGATCATCGACGTCGAGTCGGGCCAGGTCCTGGGCTCGGCCCGGGGCGACGAGGCGTTCATCCCCGCGAGCAACCAGAAGCTCCTGACCACGGGCGCGGCCCTGGTGACGCTCGGGCCGGACTTCGTCTTCCGCACCGAGGTCGTGGTCGACGGCGACCGGGTCATCCTGAGGGGATCGGGCGACCCCGCGCTGGGCGACCCCGAGCTCCTGTCGCGCGGACAGCCCCGACGCACGGTGGGCGACCTGCTCGACGTGATGGCCCTGGCCGCGACCAGGGCGGGGCTGTCGGGCGTGCGCGAGATCGTCGTGGACGATCGCATCTTCGACCGCCAACTGGTGCACCCGTCGTGGCTGCGCGAGCACCTGACCCAGACCTACGGGGCCCCCGTCGCGGGGGTGAACTTCCACGAGAACGTGATCACGCTGTACCTGTCGCCCTCGCGCGAGGGGGCGGGGGCCCCGCCGCGCGTGCGGCGTCAGCCCGACGCCGACTGGGTGGAGGTCGACACCTCCAAGTCGCGGACGGTCAAGGAGGGTTCGAACGACGCCTACGCGGTCCGGGTCACGCCGACGCGGTTCCAGCTCACCGGGCAGGTGCGCACGGAGCAGGCGGTGAGCCATCCGATCGACCATCCGGCCCTGATGACCGGGCGACTGCTCGCCGCCCGCATCCAGGCCGGCGGCATCCCGGTGGGCGGCGAAACCTCGCGCCCCGCGGGGCGCGAGCCGGTGGGCGTGCGTCTGGCGGACCCGCTCGAGACGCTCCCGGCGGGCACGACCATCGCCGCGGTCACGACCTCGCTCCACGACGTGCTCAAGCGCTGCAACGCCGACAGCGAGAACCTGTACGCCGAGGCCCTGATGAAGCGGGTGGCGCACGCCGTCACGGGCGAGCCGGGCACGTGGGAGAGCGGCGCGGCGGTGATGCGCATGATCGTCTCCGAGCGCCTGGGCCCGGCGGCCGCGGCGAGCACCACGATCATCGACGGCTCCGGGCTCGCGCGAGAGAACACCCTCACGCCCGCGACACTCGCCGCCTGGCTCGTGAGCATGGCCCGCGACACCCGCCTGGGCCCGGCGTTCATGGCCTCGCTCGCCACCCCCGGCGAGGGCACGCTCAAGACGCGGTTCAACGACTCCAGGCTGCGCGGGCAGCTCGCCGCCAAGAGCGGGTATATCAAGGGCGTCCGCAGCCTGTCGGGCTACGTCACCGGCGAGAGCGGTCGACGGATCGCCTTCGTCATCCTCTTCAACGACCTGCAGCCCGGGCACCACGCCGCCGCCGGCAAGCTCACCAACGACCTCGTCGCGGCCATCGACCGCAGGATCGCCGCGCCCAGGCCCCAGGAGCAGGCCAAGGTCGGCGGGTGATCAGGCCAGCCCCAGCTCGACCAGGCGGGCGCCCACGCGGTCCCTGACCTCGCGGCTCATCTCGAGAATCGGCGGCCAGGCCCGCACGGGGCGACCCTCCCGCTCGTCGCCCGGGACCTTGGGCGTGGCGTCGAACGCGACTCGCCGCCCGCAGACGCTCAGGAAGCGGTCGCGCTCGGGGCAGGCGTTGGCCAGCCAGTGGAACGCCGCGTCGTCGAAGCGTGCGACGTCCGCGTCGGGCCCGACCACGAGCGTCCAGCGGGGGATGGCGGCCTCGCCCGTCAGGCTCCCCAGGGCCTTGATGACGCGGGCGCCGTCGCCGGCCTGCTGCTTGTCGATGCGGACGAGCAGCCACCACCCGCCCAGCTCGTCGGGGATGCGGGCGTCGAGCACGCCGGGCACGCGCCGCAGGCGCGCCTCGGCCGCCCGGGCCGCGTCGCCCACGACCGCGGGGATCGGGCCCGCGGCACACGCCTCGGCGGCGAGGGGGTCGAGCGCGCGGTGCGTCTCGGCGTCGGCGACCTTGCGGGTCGCGTCCAGCCCGATCTTGCTCCCCGCGCCCAGGAAGGGCGCCGCGTGGTCCAGGATATCGAGCGGGCCGCGGACCAGCTCGGCGTCGCGGGCCGGCACGCAATGCTCCCCCACGGCCCGCAGCACCGCCGGGGTGTCGTGCACGTCGACCTCGGCGTCGACCACCACGACGGCCTTGGTCCAGCTCATCTGCCCCGCGCCCCACACCCCGTGCATCACGCGGCGGGCGTGCAGCGGGTAGTGCTTGCGGATCCTGAGGAACGCGGCGTTGTGGAAGGCCCCGAACATGGGCAGGTCGTAGTCCTCGATGTCCGGGATGATCGTGCGCAGGAGCGGCAGGAAGATCCGCTCCGTGGCCTTCCCCATGAAGTAGTCCTCCTGGGGCGGCAGGCCCACGATCGTCGTCGGGTAGATCGGGTCGCGCCGGTGCGTCACCGCCGTGACGTCGAGGATGGGGTAGCGGTCCGGCAGCGAGTAGAACCCGGTGTGGTCGCCGAACGGGCCCTCGAAGAGCGCGCCGGGGCCCAGCGGGCCGGCGCCGCGGATCCGCGGGTCGTAGTCGATCGGGCCGGCCTCGTGCGACACCCAGCCTTCGATCACGATCTCGGCGTTCGCGGGCACCCACAGCGGCACCGTGCGGGCCCGGACCATCTCGATCCCCCGCCGATGGAGCAGCCCGGCCAGCAGGAGCTCGCTCATGCCGGGGGGCATCGGGGCCGTGGCGGCGTAGGGAAGCACGCTCTCGCCGCCGAACGCGATCGCGACCGGCATGGGCCGACCCAGCGCCTTCCACGACCTCCAGTGCCGGGCCCCGTCGTGGTGCATGTGCCAGTGCATCGCCATGCGGCGGGGGCCCATGAGCTGCACCCGATACATGCCGATGTTGTGGCTGGGCGGCCTGGGGTGGTCGCGGTGGTCGGCGTGGATCGTGTGGATCCCCGCGAGCGTGACGTACCGCCCGCGGAACGTCGCGTCCCACTCCGGCTCCGAGCCCAGGCCCGGGATCCCCTCGTGCAGGTCGGCGGGGTAGCCCAGGGCCGCGAAGTCCCCGTCGTGAGGCCAGCAGCGAATCAGCGGCAGTCGCGTCAGGTCGACCCGCTCGCCCTCGTGCACGGTTTCCTGGCACATCCCAAGGCCGCGCCTGCGCCGTGGCGGAGTGCGCAGCAGGGGCAGGAACGTGCGCACCTTGGCGAGCGCGTCGGCGAGCCCCTGGGGCGGCTCGGGTTTCACCAGCTCGGCCAGGCGGGCCGCGATGGCGTCGAACCCGCCGGGCGTGTGCCCCGCCCCAGTGCCCGGGCCGTCGCCGTGGCACCCCAGGGCCATCTCCATGCGCCGGTAGCTGCCCAGCGAGTTGATCAGGACGGGGATCGCCGATCCCTCCACCTGCTCGAACAGGAGGGCGGGCCCGCCCAGGCTGTGAAAGCGCGGGTCGTTCCGCCGGGCCGACGCGCTGGGCGGGTGCGGCGCGGCAGACTTGCTGGCCCGGTCGGCGCACTCGGCGATCTCGAGCACGGGCGACACCCGGGCCCGGATACGCTTCAGTTCGCCGGCGCGGTCCAGCGCGCCGACGAACGTTCGAAGGTCCTGGTACATCGGATCAGCCTATGACGGACACGGCGACAGGCTCCGGCCCTCCCAGGACCCCCAGGGCGATGGACTTCGCCGCCCGGCGCGACTGGCCCGGCTACTTCCGCACCATGCTGGGCAAGCCCCCCCGCGAGACCCTGGTTAGGGCCCTGGAGATCCCCGATCGCCGGCCCGCGGGCGAGCGCCTCGCGGTGGACCTGGCCTGCGGCGAGGGGCGCGACACGCTGGAACTCCTCCGGCGCGGGTGGCGCGTCGTCGCCCTCGACGGGCACCCCATGGCGATCGAGTTGCTCACCTCCCGCGTCCCCCCCGACCAGGCCCCGCTCCTGACCGCCCGCGTCGAGCCGTTCGAGGCCTCGGCGTGGCCCCGCTGCCGGCTGCTCAACTGCAGCTTCGCCCTGCCCTTCTGCGAGCCGCGGGAGTTCCCGGGGCTGTGGCGCCGCATCGCCGACAGCATCGAGCCCGGCGGGCTGTTCGCGGGCCAGCTCTTCGGCGACCGCGACTCGTGGGCGGGCCTGCCCGACCGCACGCACCACCGCCGGGGCGACCTCGACGGGCTGTTCGCGGGGTTCCTGATCGAGCAGCTCATCGAGGAGGAGCGCGACGACGTGACGGTCGAGGGCGAGCCCAAGCACTGGCACGTCTTCCACGTCGTGGCCCGCAAGCGCTGATCGTGCAACCCCTCGGCCCGATTCCCCGATAAGAGGGCGTGACCATGACCGCGACCGAGTGGGCCATCGACCTCGCCGACGTGGACAAGGTGTACCGCGGGCGCGTGCACGCGCTGCGGGGCATCAACATGCGCGTGGCCCGCGGCGAGATCTTCGGGCTGCTCGGGCCCAACGGCGCCGGCAAGAGCACGCTCGTCAAGATCCTCATGACCGTCGTCAAACCCACCCGCTGCCGCGGCTCCATGCTGGGCCAGCCCGTGGGGCACAAGCCCACCCTCGCCCGCGTCGGCTACCTCCCCGAGCACCACCGCTTCCCCGACTACCTCACGGGGCGGCAGGTGGTGGAGTTCTACGGCGGTCTCTGCGGCGTGCCGCGGACCGACCGGCGACGCCGCGCCGCCGAACTCGTCGACCTGGTCGGCATGCACGAGTGGGCCGACGCCAGGGTCAAGAGCTACTCCAAGGGCATGCGCCAACGCGTCGGCATCGCCCAAGCCCTCGTCAACGACCCGGACCTGGTCCTGCTCGACGAGCCGACCGACGGCGTCGACCCCGTGGGCCGACGCGAGATCCGCCAGGTCCTGACGCACGTCAAGGCCCAGGGCAAGGCCGTCCTCCTCAACTCCCACCTGCTCAGCGAGCTGGAGATGGTCTGCGATCGCGTGTCGATCCTCGTGCAAGGGTCGGTGGCGTCGCAGGGGACGATCGACGAGCTGACGCGCGGGAAGAGACGCTACGAGATCGAGCTGGCCCCGGGCGACGAGCCCGCCGCGGCGGTCTTCCGGGCGGCGCTCCCGGACGTGTTTGGCGCGGACCCCGACGCGGCGGGCGTCGGCACGCTGCCGGGCGGGCACACCGCCCGCCTGGAGGGCCCAGCGCTGTGGGTGGACCTGATCGACCCCCGGGACGTGCAGTGGCTGATCGACGCCGTGCGGGCCCGGGGCGGCGTGATCCGGGCGGTGCGCCAGGTGCGCCCGTCGCTGGAGGACCTCTTCATGGAGGCCGTCACCGACCCGCGCACGGGCAAGACGCTCGACGTGGGCGCCGCCAAGGACGCGCCCGGGCGGCGCCGGAGGGCCCGTCCATGATCACCCAGACCCTCGCCCTCCTCCTGGACACCTACCGCGAGTTCAACAGCAAGAGGCTGTTCTGGATCTCCCTGGCGATCAGCGGGCTGATCGTGGCGGGGCTCGCGGCCCTGGGCGTCACCAAGACGGGCGTCACGGTCCTGGTCTGGGAGATCGACCTGCCCTTCATGGACGTCATGGACCTGACGCCCGAGCGGTTCTACAAGCTCCTCTTCACGCGGTTCGGCGTGGGGTTCTGGCTGTCGTGGCTGGGCGCCATCCTCGCCCTGGTCTCCACCGCCGGCATGATCCCCGACTTCATCGCCTCCGGGGCCGTGGAGCTCACGCTCTCCAAGCCCGTCTCACGCACGCGCCTTTTCCTCACCAAGTACGCCTGCGGGCTGCTCTTCGTCGCGCTGCAGGTGAGCGTGTTCACCGTGGCGTCGTTCCTGGTGATCGGGATCCGCGGCGGGGTGTGGGAGCCCGGGCTGTTCCTGGCCGTGCCACTCGTCGTCGTCTTCTTCAGCTACCTCTTCGCGATCTGTGTCCTGCTGGGGCTGCTGACGCGCTCCACCATCGCCTCGCTGCTGCTCACGCTCCTGTGCTGGCTCTTCTTCTTCTGCCTGAACGCGGCGGACGTGATCGTGATCCAGGGACGCGAGATGAACCTGATTCGCCAGGAGATGACCGCCGCCCGCATCGAGCGCATGGAGAAGTCCACCGCCGAGGTGATCCGGCGGGGCCGCGAGGAGCCGGGCGAGCCCGACGCCCCCCCCACCGCCGAGGAGATCGACAGGGCCAACCCGCGCCTGCCCGAGGCCCGCGCCACCCTGGAGCGGGCCCGCACGCAGCAGCCCCGCTGGGAGACCGCCTCGCGCGTCATCGTCACGGTGAAGACCGCCTTCCCCAAGACCAGCGAGACGATCCAGTTGATCGACCGCTGGGTGATCGAGGCGGCCAAGCTGGAGAAGCTCCCGGGCGAGGAGCCCGACGCCGGGGCCTTCCAGTTCGGCTCGCCCATGTCGCCGCAGGAGCAGCGCCAGCTCCAGAGCCGCATCGACGACCGCCTGCGCGGACGGACGGTGTGGTGGGTGCTGGGCACCTCCCTGGGCTTCGAGGCCCTGGTCCTCGGGCTGGCGTGCCTGGTCTTCGTGCGCCGCGACTTCTGACCCCCTCTCCTTCAGGGGACGGCCGGGGATGGGTCGGGTGGCGTGCGTCCCGCTCCGAGGAAGCACGGACAGGTCCCCATGCCTCCCCCGAGCGGGAGGCATGCCACCCGGATCAGTCCGCGGAGAGTTCCGCCCCACGGTCGCGGGCCGCGACGATCGCGCGCACGATCGCGTTCATGGCGTCGCCCGAGTCCAGGACCTCGACCGCCGCCGCCGTCGTGCCGCCCTTGCTCGTGACGCGGGCCCGCCACCGGGCCGCGTCGAGACCCTCGTCCCCCGCGAGCAACTCCGCCGCGCCGAGCAGGGTCTGGCGCACCACGCGGTCGGCGACCTCCGGCTCCATCCCCGCCTCCACCGCGCCCTTCACCATCCCCTCGGCCAGATAGAACAGGTACGCCGGCCCCGACCCCGCGACGGCGGTGAAGGCGTCCATCAGCGACTCGTCGATCGCCTCGGCCCGGCCCAAGGTCTCGAACACGCCCCGCGCCCACGCCTCGTCCTCGCCCGTCGCGCCGGGCCCCGGGGCGATCGCCGACATTCCGACGCCGATCGAGACGCCCAGGTTCGGCATCACGCGCACCACGCGACCGCCCAGGGCCTGCGCGACTCCCCCGCTCCGCACGCCCGCCATGACGGACACCACCAGCCGCCCGTCGAGGGCCCGACCGATCTCGCGGGCGACGCGCGGGAAGACCTGCGGCTTGACGGCGAGCAGGACCGCCGCCCCGGGCCACGCCCGCCCGATCGCCGTGCCCGCCGAGGCCTCGGTCCGACAGCCCTCAAGGGCCAGGAGGGGGTGCCGGGCGGCGTCGGGCTCGGCGACGACGACGCGGCCGGGTTCGAGGAATCCGGCGCGGACCACGCCCCGGACGATCGCCGAGCCCATGTGCCCCCCGCCGATCACGACCAGCGCGTCCGGTGTCGCCATGGCGAATGGTTAGGCCCGAGAACCCGCGGCCGCCCGCCCCGCCTCCGCTCCACTACGATTGCCCCCATGGCCAGCTTCTATCAACTGGACTTCGAGAAGCCCGTCGCCGAGCTGGAGCGCGAGCTCGAGGAGTCGCAGACGCGGCTTCGCATGGAAGCCAAGCCGGGCGAGGAGTCGGCCTCCCCAGGCGTCGCCGACCTGCAGGCTCGGATCGCCACCCTCCAGGAGAAGCGGCGCACGCTGCTGTCGGACCTCTATTCGAACCTGACGGCGTGGCAGACGGTCCGCGTCGCCCGCCACCCGGCCCGCCCCCAGACCCGCGACTACGTGCGCATGCTCTGCAAGGACTTCCAGGAGCTGCACGGCGACCGCCGCTTCGGCGACGACCCCGCGATCGTCACCGGCTTTTGCCGCCTGGGCAGCGTCAAGTGCCTCCTCGTCGGGCACCAGAAGGGCAAGGAGACGTCGGAGAAGATCTCGTGCCACTTCGGCTGTGCGCACCCCGAGGGCTACCGCAAGGCCCTGCGCGCCATGAAGCTCGCCGAGAAGTTCGGGCTGCCGATCGTGACGCTGGTGGATACGCCTGGGGCCTATCCGGGCCTGGGCGCCGAGCAGCGCGGTCAGGCCGAGGCCATCGCCGTCAACCTGATGGAGATGAGCCGCCTGCGCACGCCCATCGTGAGCGTGGTGATCGGGGAGGGGGGCTCGGGCGGGGCCCTGGGCGTCGCGGTCGCCGATCGCGTCGGCATGCTCCAGTTCGCCTGGTACAGCGTCATCAGCCCCGAGGGCTGCGCCGCCATCCTCTGGAAGGAAGCCAACGAACAGACGAACACGGCGGCGGCCAGGTCGCTCCGCCTCACCGCCAAGGACAACCTCGACCTCGGGATCATCGACCACGTGATCGCCGAGCCGACGGGCGGAGCCCACCGCGAGCCGCTGGCGGCCGCCGAGGCCCTCCGCGCCTGGGTCGTCTCGCAGCTCGACCACCTCCGTGGGCTTCCCATCGACGAGCTGCTCCAGAAGCGGTACGAGCGGTTCCGGCGGATGGGGGCGTTCACCGAGCCCTCCGAGGAGCCCCCCGTGGTCGAGGTGAAGCCCTCCGCCGCGACGAAGGCGGTCTGACCGCCTCTCCGGACCCGGGGAATACCCTGGCGCCGCGCTTTGACTTTGGTCGGGTGGGTTCTTACCCTCCGCCCGCCCCGGGGCCGGGTGTCGAGGCCTTGGGAGGCGGTGGAGCTCAGCGGCCCGCTCGGCCCGGTCGGGGCTTGCGGTGTGGGGCGGACGTCCATGGCCAAATCCAAGCCCAAGAAGCCCGCCGCGAAGGGCAAGCCGAGCGCCAAGGGCAAGAAGCCGGCGTCCAGCAAGCCCGCCAAACCCGCCCGCAAGCCCATGGGCAAGAAGGCCGCCCCCAAGCCGGCGCCGAAGAAGGCGCCCAAGGCGGCTCCCAAGCCTCCCAAGCCGCCGCCCGTCAAGCCGGCCCCCGGCAAGCCCGTCCCCGCGATGGACAAGGGCGGCGGAAAGAAGGGGATCACCGTCGTCACCCAGAAGCCGGCGCCGCGCCGGGCCAAGCCCAAGCCCCCCGCCCTGAGCGAGTTTGCCAAGGTCACGGGGCAACTCCTGCCGCCCGGCGGGCCAACCCGCAAGCCCCTGATCGCCTCGGGGGCCCACGCCGCCAAGGGCGTGCCCATCGGCAGCCACGCCGCCGCGAACCAGGCGCCTCCGCCCGCCGTGGACGGCAAGTCGCCCCTCCCCAAGAAGGAGCTCGATCGGTTCCGGGCGCTGCTGATCAAGAAGCGCGGCGAGCTGGTCGGCGACGTGGCCAACATGGAGACCGAGGCGCTCAAGAGTTCCTCGGGCGGGCTCTCGCACACGCCTCAGCACCTGGCCGAGCAAGGGTCGGACGCCTACGACCAGTCGCTGGCGCTCGACCTGGCGGCGGCGGACCGCAAGCTCATCAAGGAGATCGACGACGCCCTCGTGCGGATCGAGAAGGGCACGTTCGGGCTCTGCGAGGTGACCGGCAAGCCCATCTCGATGCAGCGGCTGGAAGAACTCCCTTGGGCGCGGCACTCGATCGAGGCCGCCCGCCACCTTGAGCGACGCGGCGCCCGCCTGTGACCCACGACCGGACCCCCCTGGTGCAACCCGCGCCGCCCCGTTCGACCACGGGCAGCCGCGGGGCGTGGATCGTGCTGCTCGCGACCATGGTCGCCGGGCTGGCGTTCGACCTCTCGACCAAGTCGTGGGCGTTCCGCACGATCGCCGACGCGCCGGTGTCGATCGCCCGGCGCGAGGTCATCGACGTGGGGGCGCGGGCCTCGCTGGAGGTGCTGCTCCCGCCGCACGACCCCGTCGTGATCGTGCCCGGGGTCCTCGAACTCAAGCTCGTGCTCAACCGCGGGGCGGTGTTCGGCATGGGGGCGGGGAAGCGGTGGTTCTTTGTGGCGTTCACCGTCGCCGCCGTGGGGTTCTGCCTCTGGATGTTCGCCCGCTGGACCACGCCGCGGCAGCGATGGGCCCACGCGGCCCTGGGCCTGATCCTCGCGGGCGGGCTGGGCAACCTCTACGACCGTCTGGTCTTCGCCTGCGTGCGCGACTTCATCCATCCGCTGCCGGGCGTGATGTTGCCCTGGGGCCTGGAGTGGCCCTGGGGCGGTCGCGATCTCTGGAGCTACGTCTCCAACGCCGCCGACAAGCTCCTGCTCATCGGGATCGGGATCCTGATGGTGCACCTGTGGCGCACGCCGGCGCCCGGCAGGGATGCCCGCCCGGGCGTCACCCCGACCCGGGGGTGACCTCGCCGCAGTTCCGCGACACGGGCACCAGGCACAGGAACCGGATCCCCACGCCCCGGCCCGTGCACCTGAACTGGTGCTCCTTGTCGGCGGGGACGTAGATGACGTCGCCGGCCTTGATGGGGCGCTCCTCGCCGTCGAGCATCACCGTGCCGGTTCCCTCGACGACGAAGACCTCGTGCTCGTAGTCGTGGCTGTGGCGGGGGGTGTTGCCGCCCGGGGCGACGGTGAAGTGCCGGAGGGCGAAGTTGGGGGCGCCGTCGCCGCGCCCGACCATCACGGCCATCATGGCGCCCTTGACCCCCGGCATGTCGACGGGCTTCATGGGCGTGTCGTAGATGTTCCGGACCAGCATCGTGCCCCTCCCGCGCGGTGGCCCCGCGCCGGCCCGTTACGATAGCGCGATGCCGACGAACGACCAGGCGCCGTGGGCCCGGGCCGGGCTGGCGATCGACGCCTTCGCCCTGGGGCCCTACGAGACCAACTGCTACGTGCTGCGCCGCCCGGGGTCGCCGGAGTGCTGGATCTTCGACGCCGGGTTCGATCCCGACGACCTGATCGGACACGTGCGCGCGCTGGGGCTCAAGCCGAAGGCCCTCCTGCTCACGCACGCGCACCCGGACCACATCGCCGGGATCGGCGCCGTGCTCGCCGCCTTCCCCGGCACGCCCGTCCTCATCCACCGCGACGAGGAACGCTGGCTCACGGAACCGGAACTGAACCTGAGCGCCTTCATGGGCGTGCCCGTGTCGGCCCCGGGGCCCGACGCGCTGCTCGACCACGGTCAGGTGCTGCGCCTGGCGGGGCTCGACTGGACCGTGCTGCACGTGCCGGGGCACTCCCCCGGCGGCTGTGCCTTCCATTGCCCCCAGGCCCACGTCACGATCTCGGGCGACGCCCTGTTCGCCGGGTCCATCGGACGGACCGACTTCCCGGGCTCGAACTTCGAGACGCTCGAGCGCTCGATCCGCACCAGGCTCTACACGCTCCCGCCCGACACCGTCGTCCTGCCCGGGCACGGCCCCCCCACCACCGTCGCCCGCGAGCGGGCCGGCAACCCATTCGTCCGGGGCTGAGTCACGCCGCGGGCAGGCCCATGCACCGGCGCCACGTGCTCAACTGCCCCAGGTGCGCCATCGGGTGGTTGTTGAGGAGGAACAGGCACCCGTGCTCCACCGTGGGCAGGAACTCCCGCATCCGCTCCTCGGGCATGGGCCTGGCCAGGTGGGCGTCGGTGGCCCTCCCCACCGCGTCGATCGCCTCGCGCATCCCGCCGAAGTAGACCTCGCACAGGGCGCTCATGGAGGGATAGATCGACCCGTCGGCGTCGTCGCGGCACGGCACCCCCGCCTTGAACAGCTCCTGGTACTCCGCCGGCACCTCGACCCGCGCCCTGTCCCCGAGCATCGCGATGATCCGCGGCGGGTACAACGCCAGGTGCCCGAAGACGAAGGCGCCGTGATTGCAGTCGATCTCGCGGCCGCCCAGCCCCCACGTGGGCTTGCGGGCGAACATGTGCGGCTCGATCCCCTTGATCAGCCGCTCCGCGTACGCCAGCGTCCGCTTGGCGCAATCCGCGATGACCGTTCCCCTGCTCATGCCGCGCCCTCCTGTTCCCGCCCAGTCTACGGCATCACGCCCCGACCCAGCGCGCGTACACGGCCCGGGCCTGGTCCGCCCCGCCAACGCCCTTGATGATCGCCCGCCCGTCGCGGAACACCGTGAGCTCGACCCCCCCGGGCTCCGGCACTCTGGCCCGGAGCAGGAACGGCGTGCGCGTGACGGGGCCGACGCCGGCGAGCCGCTCCCCCAGCCGCGCCAGGTCGATCTCCGCCACGCCGCTCGGCGCGACCTGCACCGCGTCCTGCCCGCACAGGGCCGCGGTCGCCCCGCCCCGGTCCCCGTCGAGGAACTCGAAGCGCCGCGCCCCGCACGCCGGGCACTCGCCCCGGCGCGCGCCCGAGACGTCCAGCCGGCGCCGCTCGTTGGTCCACAGGTCGAAGGAGAGCAGGGTGGCGGCGACCAGCGCCCCGTTCCCGGTCAGGATCTTGAGCGCGTCCGCCGACTGGCACGCGGCGACGATCGCCACCGCGGGGCCCAGCACGCCCGCCGTGTCGCAGGTCGGCGCCGCGCCCGGCGGCGGGGGGTCGGGGAAGAGACACCGCAGGCAGGGGCGGTCGCCCGGCACCACCGTCAACTGCATCCCCGTGGTGCCGACCACCCCGCCGTAGCAGTACGCAACCCCGTGCTTCACCGCCAGGTCGTTGAGCAGGTACCGCGTCTCGAAGTTGTCCGTGCCGTCGAGCAGCAGGTCGGGGCGGTCGCGTCCGCCGGCGAACAGCAGGCGTTCGGCGTTGGCGGCGGTGAGGTCGGCGACGATCGCGCGCACGTCGATCCCCGAGTTGACCGCGTTGAGGCGCTTGCGGGCCGCCTCCGCCTTGGGCGTCGGGGCCGCCGCGTCGCCCTCGTCGAACAGGGTTTGCCGCTGGAGGTTGGTGATCTCGACCAGGTCGCGGTCGACGATGGTGAGCCTGCCCACGCCGGCCCGGGCCAGCGTGTCGGCGATGGCACACCCCAGCGCCCCGCACCCCACGACCGCCGCGTGACCCGACGCCAGGCGACGCTGCCCCCCCACGCCCACGCCCGGCAGCATGACCTGTCGGTGGTACCGCCTGAACTCGTCCGCGAGCGGGCCGGGGTTGGGCATCCCGCGATTATTGCGAGTCCGCGCCGACGGAACACCCGCCCCCCGCCCGAGCCGCTTGATGCCAAGGGCTCTTGAGCCCGGGGCCCGTGGGAGAAAAAGGAACGGGCCCGCGCGCACGCGCGGGCCCGTCGGAATCAGAGGTAGATGCCCGTGCGACTCAGTCGCGGAAGGGGCCGGAGCCGTAGTTGATGGTGGTGGACGTGCCGGCGGCGGTGACGGTCAGCTTGGCGTAGAGGAGGAGCATGGCGTTGCCGTTGTCGACGGTGATGGCGTCGACCGCGCGGGTGTTGTCGTTCTCGTTGACGAAGATGTTGTCGGGAAGGGTGCGCGGGTTGAGCGCGGTGCTGGTGAAGTTCCAGAGGATCGAGTCCGGGTCGGCCTTGGTGAGGTACTCGACGTGGTTGTCGTTGAAGCCGACGTTGCCCTCCCAGGTGGTGCGTCCGCCGTGGATCAGGAGCGTCTGCGAGCCCGTGCCGACGGGGCTGTTCTGCTTGAGGCGCCAGGTGGCGGTGCTGCCCGAGCCCTGGATTTCGTACTCGGGGCCGCGGTTGCCCAGGATGGCCTCGGTGGCGTTGAAGGTGTTGGACCAGCGCTGGAGCCGGCGGCCGGCCGCGGGGCTGTGGGCGTACGACACGCCGCCATTCACGTCACCCGTGCGGCGGGGAGCCGCGTCGCCCTCGCCCTGGGTGGGGGTCATGGGGATGGCGGCGAACTTGGGGTCCCAAAGGGCGTTCTGAGTGCTGACCGCCATGGTGGGGTTGGTGTACTCGTAGCCCTCGTAGGGACGGATCAGGCCGTTGGCCTCGGCGGGGGTCCAGAGCATCTCGGGGGAGAAGAAGCCGTTGAAGATAAGGAGGGAGTAGAAGTTGCGGCTGACGTTCTTGGACGCGCCGCCGGTCATCGCCGCGAGGGTCTGGTTGGCGCGGTCGATCTTGTCGGGCAGGGGGTACTCGTCCTGGTTGTTCTGGGCCCAGAGGACCATGCCCTGCAGGACGCCGCGGACCTGCGTGGAGCACTTGAGCTGACGGGCGCTGGCGCGGGCCTTGCCCAGGGCGGGCAAGAGGATGGCGATCAGCAGCGCGATGATCGCGATCACGACGAGCAACTCGATCAGGGTGAATGCCTTCTTCTTCATTGCAATCTCCGTGCGTCGGGGGTCTCACCCGAACGCGAACCCGGCACCATGCCGGGCCTTCCCACGAAACCCTGACGATCGAACCGGCGCCCGCCTCCGCGGCGTGCCCCTTGAGGGCGACCAAGCCGCGAATCCGCGAATCCGGACGGCCGCGGCGCCCGCCGACGATTCGCTGAGCCTTGCCCCTCCTCCCGCGGACGATCGTCACGAACCCGCGATCGGCGAGGGCCAAGCCCGTTCGAGTTGTCGGCAGGCGGTTCCGAGCCCAGGACGGGCATCAGGGTGCGGCCCTATGGGCCGCCATTAGAGCATTCTCAGGCATGGATCGCCCAAGACTCAGCCCCAACCTGCCATCGACCCCACTGGGATCGACAAGTTACCAGAAGAGGATACGCGCGTCAAGGCGGATCTGTTGCCGGGAAAGTCAAACTGCTCGACCCCCCGGGCGGGTATGCTCCCCCCGACCGCCCCGGAGGACCCTCGGATGCCGACCAACCCGGAAGCCGCTCTCAAGGAACTCGGGCTGGACCTGCCGCCCCCCGCCAAGCCGGTGGCGGCGTACATCCCCTCGCGCCGGGTAGGGGCGATTCTGTATGTATCCGGACAGATCCCGATCCTGCCGGCGTGCGCCGACCAGCCGGCGCACCTCCTGCACGCGGGGATCGTGCCGAGCCAGGTCTCCGTGGAGCAGGCGCAGGCGTGCGCACGGCAGTGCGTGCTCAACGCGCTGGCGGTGCTCAAGGCCGAGGCGGGGTCGCTGGACCGGCTCAAGCAGGTGGTCCGCCTGGGGTGCTTCGTGGCGTGCGAGCCGACGTTCACCGATCAGCCCAAGGTGGCCAACGCGGCGAGCGAGTTGCTGGCCCGGGTGTTCGGAGCGCCGGGTCAGCACGCGCGGGCGGCGGTCGGGGCCCCGAGCCTGCCGCTCAACGCCCCGGTCGAGATCGAGTTCATGTTCGAGCTTGCGGAGTGAGGTCCGGCGAGGGCAGGGGCGCCAGCCCGGCGACGGCCTCGATCGCGTCGGCGGCCAGGGCCGAGGCGTGCCGCCCCTTGAACCGGGCCAGCACGTCGGCCAGGTCGGCGGTCTGCCTGCGGCGCGCGGCCTCGTCGTCGATGAGGGCGCGGGCGGCGGCGACGATGGGCCCGGGCCCGCCGAAGTGAGGCACGAACTCGGGCACGACCGTGCGCATGGCGATGACGTTGGGGAGCGCGAACCGGCGCGTGGAGAGGATGACCCGGGCGACGAGGTAGTAGAAGAGCGGGTTGGAGTGCTTGTAGAAGATGACCATGGGGCGCAGGTGCCGCGCCACCTGGAGCGTGACCGTCCCCGACTTGACGAGGGCGAGGGAGCACCAGCGAGTGACGGCGTCGGTGCGGCCCACGGTGGTCGCGAGCCCCTCGGGCCACCCGCCGTGGCGTTCGGCGATGCGGCGCAGCTCGGCCTCGACGCCGGGTCGCGTGGCGGCGAGGACGCCGACGGCGCCGGGATAGGCCCGGCGCAGGGCGCGGAAGATCCTGAGGATGAGGGGGAAGTTGCGGCGGAACTCGGCGGGGCGCGACCCGGGCATGAAGGCCAGGCGCACCGGGCCGCCGGGGAACTCGGCGGCGACGCGGTCGAGGGCGGCCCCGTCGAGCGGCTCGTCGAAGAGCATGTGCCCGATGAAGCGGGCGGGGACGCGGCGCCGGACGAAGAACCGCTCCTCGAAGGGCAGCAGGCACAGCACCATGTCGGTGAGCCGCCGGAGCTTGTGGATCCGCCAGCGCCCCCAGGCCCAGATCTGCGGGGCGACCAGGTGCACCACCCGGCAGCCGGCCCGCTTGGCGATCCGGCACAGCGGGAAGTTGGCGGCGGGCGAATCGACCGGGACGTGCACGGCGACCCGGTGCCCCGCGAGGAAGTCGGCGACGCGCTCGTTGATGCGGGCGTGCTCGCGGATCTTGGCCAGCCCGGGCAGGCCCATGACGGCGTCGTCGCCCGTGCGCTCGACGAGGGTGGCGCCGGCGGCCTCCATACGACGCCCGCCCCAGGCGTAGACCTTCAGCCCGGGTCGGCGCCGCTTGAGTTCCGCGATGACGTGGGCGGCGTGCTCGTCGCCCGAGGGCTCGAAGGCCGTGAACAGCAGCGCCGCGGGCGCGTCGTGCGTGTCGGGCTGCGGTTCCGGGGCGGGCACACCAGACAGAAGGAGGGGCGCTGGTCGATGTCAACCGCGCTCGCGGCGCGAGTCGGAAGTCGGTGGACGGATGCGCTCCGGGTGCCACGGGTCATCGGGCGCTTCGCCCGATGACCCGTGCGGCTGTTCGACGCCCGTCCGGACGACGGCACGGGCGATCCGCAAGGCGGATCGCCCGTGGCACCCGCGGCGTCCGCCGGCGCCTTGGTGCGCGTTCTTCCAACCACGCCGGGTGCCACGACTGTGCCGCTCGGGGCACAGTCGTGCTGGTGGGGAGAGCACGACTGTTCGCCGAGCCGAACAGTCGTGGCACGGCGGGTGCCACGGGTCATCGGGCGCTTCGCCCGATGACCCGTGCGGCTGTTCGACGCCCGTCCGGACGACGGCACGGGCGATCCGCAAGGCGGATCGCCCGTGGCACCCGCGGCGCCCGC
>VGXM01000025.1 GCA_016873295.1 Phycisphaerae bacterium | reverse complement strand
TCCGGACATCAGGATCAGCCAGGGCGGGCGCGACCTGTTCGTGGCCCGCTACCGGTTCACGGGCGCTGCGGACGAACTGACGCCCCTGTGGGTGTACACCTTCGGCACGGCTGGCGACGACGAGGCCGCGTGCGTGGCCCTGGGCGTCAACGACGACGCGAATCTGACCACGCTCGCCTTCGTGGGCGGCTGGACCGCCGGCGCCGGGCGCGACCTCTACTTCGCCGCGATCCAGGACGCCGGGCTTGTCAAGTGGATGTTCAACCCGAGCGCGTCGGGCGACGACCGCGTGCTGTCGGTGGCGGTCGACGGCCTGGGCCGACCCGTCTTCACCGGGCAGGTCGGCTGCCCCTACGCGCCGGGCACGCCGTGCGCCGATCCCTCCATCGCCTTCGGCTCGACGGTGCTCACCCCCGACGGGCTGGACGCCTTCGCCGCCCGCTTCCATCCCATCACGGGCGCGGTGGAGTGGGCGTACCGGCTCGGGGGCAACCTGGACGAGTCGGCGACGGCGATCGCCTTCGACCCGGCGTACACCGACCGCTTCGCCCTGACGGGGTGGTTCGGCAGGCCCGACGCCGCGCCGGGCCAGTACACCATCGACCTGGACCCCGGCCCGGGCGCGGCCCCCGTGACCGGCGCCGGCTACGCCGACGCCTTCGTCTCGCTGATGGCGCCCGCGGCGCCGGAGTACGTCGGCTTCCAGGTCTCGCTGGTGCTCGACCAGTCGGAGAGCATGGTCATCTGGGCCGACCCGGAGTTCCCGTCGATGCTCAGGGCGCTCCGCGAAACCGTCGCCGACCCGCTGGTGATCCCCCACCTGGGGCAGCAGAACCCCGGCGGCGGGACGCGCGCCCTCGCCGTTCAGATGAACGCGATCGTCCACACCACGCGCGAGGTGCTCGAGCAGGGGGCCCAGGTCGTGATGCCCTGGACGGTGATGGACGCCACCACCGCGCCGCTCTTTGCCCGGCGCCTGGGCGCCACCCATTCGCGCGTGCATCCCGCCGACCCTCCGAGCAACCGCGTCGGGGCCGGTTTCCGCGCCGCGGCCGCGAGCCTGGCCCGCTCGGGCATCGACCCGCAGACCACGCCCACCTCCGCCTCCATCCTCCTCATCGGCAACGAGCGCCCCGGCGACGATGCCGACATCGCCCGCGTCGAGGCCACCGCCCCCGGCAAGTTCGATCGAATCAGCGCGCTGGGATCCGGGGACGCCCTGCGCGATGACATGCTCCGGGACGTCACCATGCCGCGGCCCGGCACGCCAGACCCCACGGCGCTGGAGATCGACCTCTACTCCACCGGGTTCGCCTCCGACGTCTCCAACATGCACCCGGAGCCGCTCCCTCCGCACGCCTGGCCCTTCCGCGACGCGCTCCGCCTCATGCTCACGCGCCTCTCCTGGTGCGCGAGCGACTACGACAGGAACGAAGCGCACCAGCAGAGCGATCTGACTCTCCTGAGCGCTCACTCCGCACAATGCGCTCTGAATCCGCCACCGCACCCCTCGTGCAACCCCTACGCGGACTGGAACTTCGACGGCATCTTCGACGGGCACCTGCCGGGCGGCATTGACCGTCAGAAGCTCGAGTTGCATCTGCCGGCGCCCTGTCCGTAGAAGGGGACATGTGTCATGGGCGCCACGGTTCGCATAATGACGGCGGCAGCGCTTGCACTCGCGCAGACCATCCCCATCGCGGCAGGCGAGCCGCCGCGATTCGTGATGATCGTCGATCCTGCAGGCGCACCGGACCTGACGGGCGTCGTGCACGCCATCTCCCCCGACGGGCGCTTTGTCGGCGGCACATACCAGCGCCGCCTGCCCCAGTTCCGGATGGAGGCCTTCCGCTGGTCGGAAGCCACCGGCCTGGATTACCTCGGCGTTCTCCCCGCGCAGTACCCGTTCAGCGTCGTCGACGGCCTGTCGCTCAACGGAGAGGTCGCCGTAGGCATGGCGAGCACCTGCGGCGACGTGGCCTTCATGTGGCGCGACGGGAAGATGTGGGAGTTGCCGCGACCGCCCGATGCCAGGTGCTCCGCCGGGGCGTGGGACATCACGCCCGACGGGCGGATCGCGGTGGGTTTCGTGTCGCTCGACCCGGCGGGCAACGGCGCGGCGATCTGGCGCGACGCCAAGGTGCAGCGACTGGTCTCCGATCTTCCGGATTGTCCCTTCAGCATGGCCATCGTCACCACCCCCGATGCCGGCGCAATCGCCGGGCTGGGGCGCAACGGCGCACTGACGTATGAGGCGGTGCTCTACCGCAAGGGGCGGCTGACGCGCCTGGGCGTGCTCCCGGGCGCGCCGGAGAGCGGGGCCTATGGCGTCTCGGACGACGGGCGCATCGTCGCCGGCGTCTCGTTCTCCCAGGGCTTCCTGTGGTCCGAACGCACCGGCATGGTCAACATGGCCCCCTTCGCCCCGCCGGGAACGACCGACTTCAACACCTTTCCGATCAGCGCCGACGGGCGGATCGTGGGCGGGATGGTGCGCTTCCAGGGTCGCCAGCAGGCGGCGGTCTGGACGGCCCACACCGGCACGCGCCTGCTGATGACCATCCTCGCCGAGGCGGGCGTCGACCTCCAGGGCATCACGCACATCCTCAACGCCGACTACATGTCCGCCGACGGGCTCAAGTACGCCTGCCGGGCGTGGCGGCTGCCCGAACCGCTGACGCGGCCCTACTACGCGGTGATCCCGCCCTTCTGCTTCGCCGACTGCGACAACAGCGGCGACCTCGACTATGCCGACCTGCTCTGCTTCCTCAACCGCTTCGAGCGCGCCCAGGATCCCCGCGCCAACCCCATCGACTTCTTCTACTGCGACTTCGCCCCCGACGACGAGATCGACTTCAACGACTTCCTGGCCTTCCTCAACCTGTACAACAAGGGGTGTGGGCAGTAGGCACCGAGGCACCAAGGCACCAAGGCGGCGAGGCGGCGAGAGAGCGAGACAGGGGGCGCCGCCACCGGACCTCAGGCAACCGGCATTCGGCAGCCATGGGTGGGACAGGCGTCCCGTCTGCCGTGGGTGGGACAGGCGTCCCGCCTGTCCGGTTCCGCCGCTCCACGGCCCCGCTCGGCACCTTCCCTCAAGTGGGGGGCTATCGGCGCGTGGGGGGCGTGGTGAAGTGGAGTTCGAGGTAGCGGGCCACGTAGTCGACGATGGACTCGGCCTCGGGGATCTCGGCGCTGGTGGTCGGGCCCATGGGCTCGAAGCGCATGTCCTTGAAGCGGCGGACCGCGTCCTCCAGCGACAGGCCGTGCTGGATCGCCAGGCTGAACGCCCGGCAGAAGGCCTGGCACATGCCGGAGATCGTCGAGCCTTCCTTGGCCATCTTGATGAAGATCTCCCCAGGGCGCCCGTCGGCGTACAGCCCGATGGTCAGGTAGCCCTCGTGCCGGTTGATGCAGAACTTGTGGGTGACCGACTCGCGGGTGACGGGGAGGGATCGGCGGACGGTGACCATGGCCTCGTGGCTCTCCGGAGATTGGGGCGCCTGGGGCGCCGGCGGATCGCTGTCGCGGGGCGGGATCGCCATCGGCGGAGCGTAGGGGCGAGGGCCCGCCGCCCGGACCGCGAAGGTATCGGACCGGGGGTCGGTGAGAGGCCAGAATCGGGGCGGGGGGTATCCGCCCGGGGCGGGGGTGGGGGTGCGTGCCCGGGGTCGACACGGCCGATACTCTTCACCTCACACCCAGGCATGGACCCCCAGCCCGACCAACCCTGCTCCGCCGCCTCGCGCGGGTTTTCCGGCGCGTTGGCGCGGGGACTTGCGCTGCTGCTGGTGGCGGCGGTGGCGGCCCACGCGTCGGCGGGGGAGTTCGCGTCGCTGTCGCGGACGATCAGCCGCGGCGTCGGGACCGAGGCGACCAGCGTGCGGGCATGGTCGATCGCCTTTGCCCGTGCCGTGCGTCGGCTGGCGGAGTCCGACCAGTCGCAGCCGGGGGCGAGGGCCCACGGCCCTTCGATCGACAATCGCGAGGGGGCGCTGCCGGCGTGCCGCCCGGAGAGCCGAGCGCTCCCGGTGTGCGACGGCATGGTGCTGACGCGGCTTGACCTCCCGCCGCCCGCGCGGGGCTGAGGTCCCTTCCCGGCGCGTCCGGGTCTTTCCGCCGTCGGCCTCATCGGCGGCGCACCGTCGAATCCACAACTGACCTGATCCGGGCGTCGGCGTCGCCGGTGGCGCGTCGATCGCCCCCTCCCCGGCGTTGCGGCGCCGGGCCAGAGCGCGAGAGCAGCACCATGGCCGAGCACGGCATTCCGATCATCGGGCCCATCCTCAACAAGATCATCGGCACGCGCAACGAGCGATTCGTGAAGATGTACACGACGCGCACGCGCCAGATGAACGACCTGGACGCCAAGTACCGCTCGGCGGGCGACGCGGAGCTGCGGGTCAGGATCAAGGAGTTCCGCGAACGCTACGACGCCGGGGAGAAGATCGACCAGATCATGGTGGAGGCCTTCGCGGTAGCCCGCGAAGCGATGGACCGGGCGGTCGGCATCCGCCAGACGCTGAACCCCGCCCGCAACTTCGACGCGTCGCGGCTGCCCGAGCCCATGCGTGCCCTGCACGCCCAGCTCAGGGCGCAGGCCGACGCGCTCCCGCCCGCCGAGCCCACCGGCCCCTACCAGGGGTGCGCCCAGGCCCAGCCGGGGTGGATGCAGGTCGAGATCCCGCCGGAGTACTACGAGGCGGTGCGCGAGCTGTACCCCGAGAGCAAGCCGCCGTTCCGCTCGAGGCCCTTCGACGTGCAGTTGATCGGCGGCATGGTGCTGGCGCAGGGCAAGATCGCGGAGATGCGGACGGGCGAGGGCAAGACGATCGTGGCGCCGCTGGCGGCGTACCTGGCGGCGATCCAGCGCCGCAAGGTCCACGTCGTCACCGTGAACGACTACCTCGTGCAGCGCGACCGCGACTGGACCTTCCCCTACTTCTGGGCCCTTGGGCTCACGGTCGGCGCCATCCACCCCCAGCACATGCAGGACGAGAACGAGAAGCGCGTGATGTACCGCTGCGACGTGGTGTACGGGACCACGGCGGAGTTCGGGTTCGACTTCCTGCGCGACAACATGAAGCGGTCGGCGGAGGCGCAGGTGCAGAAGCGCCGCGACTTCGCCATCGTGGACGAGGTGGACTCGATCCTGATCGACGAGGCCCGGACGCCCCTGATCATCTCGGGCCCGGCCCACGAGGACCAGCCGCGCTACGAGCTGGCCGACCGCCTGGCCCGTCACCTGGTCGAAAGGCAGAAGGCCTGGAACGACGCCGACGAGGGCGTGACCAGGTGCAAGCAGCGGATCCGCGGGCTGGAGGGCGACATCCGCCAGGCCCGCGACAAGGCCCGCATCCCCGAGCTCCAGGAGCAGCTCCGCCAGGCCAAGGGCGAGCTGCCGGGCCTGGAGTCCCACCGCGACAAGCACACGCAGTATTACGAGGTGCAGCTGGAGCGGAAGGACTGCCACCTGACGCACGAGGGCGTGGCCGAGGCCCAGCGTGCGGCGAACGTCGGATCGTTCTACGTCGACCAGAACATGGACCTCCCCCACCTGCTCAAGCAGGCGCTGCGGGCCCACTCCATCTACCAGCTCGACCGCGACTACGTCATCATGACCACGCCCGACCCCATGACGGGGCGCCCGTCGCCCAGCATCGTGATCGTCGACGTGAACACGGGGCGCCCCATGATCGGGCGGCAGTGGTCGGAGGGCCTGCACCAGGCGGTGGAGTGCAAGGAGAAGGTGCCGATCAAGCAGGAGACGCAGACGGTCGCGACCATCACGATCCAGAACTTCTTCAAGATGTACAGGCGGCTGAGCGGCATGACCGGCACCGCCGACACCGAGGCCCAGGAGTTCCACGACATCTACAAGCTGGACGTGGTCGCCATCCCCACCAACAAGGCGGTCATCCGGCGCGACCACGACGACCTGGTGTACCTGACCGGCAAGGACAAGTGGGACGGCATCGTCGACGAGGTCAAGCGCTTCCACGACGTGGGACGCCCCATCCTCGTGGGCACCACCAGCGTCGAGAAGAGCGAGCTGCTCTCGCGCATGCTCACGGGCAAGCACGGCGTGAAGCACGAGGTGCTCAACGCCAAGCAGCACGAGCGCGAGGCCCACATCATCGAGAACGCGGGCCAGCTCGGGGCCGTCATGATCGCCACCAACATGGCGGGGCGCGGCACCGACATCAAGCTGGCCGCGATCTCGCGGGCCCAGCTCCTGGACCACTGGCTCAAGCGCGGCATCGCGCCGCGGACCGTCACGGTCGAGTCGAGCGAGCAGGAGCTGCGCGAGGGCGTGTACCGCAAGATCGCCGCGGGCGAGCTGGAGCTCCCGGGCAAGGAGAAGCGCGAGGTCGAGGCCCTGCCCTTCGAGGAGATCGAGACGCGCCTGCTGCGCAAATGGGCGATGCAGTACACGTGGGCGTCGCCGGGCTCGATCGACCGCATGAGCGCCGAGCAGTTGCGCCAGGAGCTCGACGCCCAGGGTCGGTTCATCCTGCACCGCATCCGCTGGTTCGAGAGCATCGAGGACATGGGGGGGCTGCACGTGATCGGGACGGAGCGCCACGAGGCCCGGCGCATCGACAACCAGCTCCGGGGGCGTTCGGGCCGCCAGGGCGACAAGGGATCCAGCCGCTTCTACGTCTCCCTCGAAGACGACCTCATGAAGCTCTTCGGCGGCGAGACCATGATGAAGGTGCTGGCGCGCCTCGGGATGAAGGAGGGCGACGCCATCGAGCACCCCATGCTCTCCAAGCGCATCGAGGGGGCCCAGCGGAAGGTGGAGGAGCGCAACTTCCAGATCCGCAAGAACGTGCTCGAGTACGACGAGGTGATGGAGCACCAGCGCCGGTCGTTCTACGGGCTGCGCCAGCGCGTGCTGGAGGGGCGGGCCGTCAAGGACCTGATCTTCGAGTTCATCGCCGAGGCGACGGAGAACGCCTGCGACTCGTTCCTGCACCAGGACTACCCGTACGACTGCGTCGCCGAGTACGCCCGCCAGAAGCTCGACTACGCCATCAACGCCGACCGCCTCAAGGGGCTGGAGCCCGAGGAGATCGAGCCGCGGATCCGGCGCGATGCGCTGGACGAGGCCCGGCACATGATCGACCTCACGCTGGGCGAGTACATGCCCGTCGAGGGCTCCGAGGCCTCGGTCGACTTCGACACGGCCGGGCTCATCGACTGGGCCAAGGGCCGTTTCGGCGTGACGCTCGACGCCGAGTCGCTGCACCGGGAGGGCGGCGGGGTCCGCCGGCAGATCGCGGACACCCTCGGGCACGCCGCGGAGGAGAAGATCGCGCAGGCGGACCTGGGCGACCTGCCCAGGTACACCGTGCCCGACTACGGGGCCCGCGTGCTCTGCGAGTGGGTCAAGGAGAAGTTCGGCATCGACCTGGTGCCCGAGCAGGTGCTGGAAGCCCAGCGCAAGGCCAAGGAGGACCCCGGCGCATCGGCGCTCAACCTCATCCTGGACAAGGCCCGCGAGCTCTACGCGAAGCGCGAGATCGAGTACCCGGTCGACTACGCGGTCGAGATGACCATGGTCGTGGCGCGCGAGCAGGGCCCGATGGAGGCGATGGCGCAGCTCGCGTCGTGGGCTCGCCGATCGCTCAAGCTCGAGATCACCCCCGAGCAGATCAAGACCATGCCGCCGCAGAAGGTGCGGCAGGTGCTGCTCGACGCCTCGCGCAAGGCCGCCGAGGAGAACGCGCTGGAACGCCAGGTCGAGGCCGCCCAGGCCCACGCCGACGACGACGCGCTCGACGCCCACCTCAAGGCCCGCCTCGGCGGGCTGGGGATCACCGAGTCGATGCGGTACCTGGAGGGGGAGGAGCGCCAGAACGCCATCCGGGCCCGCGTCGAGAACATCATGCGGGCCGAGCTGCTCTACTTCGAGCGATCGATCCTCCTCGACACGCTGGACCGGTCCTGGCAGGACCACCTGTACGCCATGGACCAGCTCCGCGACATGATCAACTTCCGGGCCTACAGCCAGCAGGACCCGCGCATCGAGTACAAGCGCGAGGGCTCGCAGCAGTTCCGCACCATGATGGAGGGCATCCGCGACCGGGTCACGGAGTACGTCTTCAAGGCCAAGGTCTCGCCCCTGCAGCAGTTCGCTCAGCGGGCCCAGCAGCGCCCGGCGCCGCCGCCCCGCCAGCCCGCCCCGGCCCGGGTTGGGGCGGGGTCGATCATCAGCGGGCCGGGGTTCGCCGGAGGGACGATCTCGGGGCCCGGGATGCCGCAGGGTCCGTCGCCGACCTGAGCGCCCGCGTGGCAAGCGGCTCCACCCCGGCGCGAACCGGGCACGGAGCGCGACGAGCCCTCCGCGCGAGCGGAGGGGGGACGCCATGCGCCCCGCGCTCGCGCGGAGGGCTCGTGCGCGGGACACCGCTCACGCAGGTTCAGAGACGACAGCGCCGGTGATCGCGGCGTCCCCGCCGCGAGCCCGTGCGGCAACCGGAGAAGCCCCGCCGCGCGGGAGGCATGCCTCGCGCGGCGACCGTGCGCCCGGGGCGCGCCGCGGGTCAGAGGACTTCGTCGCCGAGGCGGTAGGCGGCGACGTACTTCCGCGCCCGGCTGGTCGTGTCCTTGATCGCGATCCGCGAGCCGTCGGCCCGCAGGCGGATCACCCGCCCCACGCGGCAGAGCTTGGCCAGCGCCTGGTTCACGCTCGACTTGATCGACGTCGGGGCCGCGTCGGTGGTATACCCGACCTCGGTGAGCGCCTCGCCGATCTCCTCGGTGGTCAGCGGCTCGGCGTACTTGTCCAGCGACCAGATGGCGGCGATGGCCTCCGCCAGGTTCTTGGGGCGCTCGCCGGGCTTGATCGCGGGTGACGGCCGGCGCGCTCCCTCGGCGACCGCCGCAACCTCCTGCTTCTGGCCCAGCAACCCCGCGAACCCGCTCATCTTCATGTGCTGGTGACGCACCAGTTCCTGCGTGTAGGCCTTGATCTGGTCGATGCGGGCCTCGACCTGCTGCCGAATAACGTCGTAAACCTGCCTCGCCTCGCGCTCCTTGACCCGCTCACCCTCGATCCAGCTCGTCACGCGCTCCAGTTGCTCGGCGACTTCCACCAGCGTCATCTGCGACGGCGGTTTGGACATGTCGAGCCCGGCGTGCTCACTAACACTCAGCATCGGTCTGTCTCCATGAAACGCCGATCGGCTCCCACGAGCGGCTGGGGCAATCGGCTCGGGAGCGTCGCTCCCCGGTTGAGGATCCTGCAAGGCCCGTTTATACCTTGTGCACGCCGGGGTGTCAACCGGTGGCACGCGAATATCCGCCCGAAACAGTGTGTATCAGGATCGGGACCTGCTCGGTCCGGGTCCCGCATCATGGATCAACGCCGCGTCGGGGTGCGTATGGTCATGCGACGAGCGGGTTGTGAACCCGCGCGGTCGCTGCACGCCTGAGAGGAGCCATTCACGTGCGCACGCCACTGACAACGCCCCGCCGACGCCTCCACACCCGGCGCCCATTGCGTCGCGGGGGTTCCCCCGGGTTCACCCTGGTCGAGTTGCTCATCGCCGTCGCGATTGTCGCCATCCTGATCGCGATTGTAGTCAGCGTCGGCTTCGGGGCGGTCGCGAGCAACAAGGAGCGCGTCACACGGGACGTGATCGGGATCCTCGACAACGCCGTGGCGGAGTACATCGCCATCCACGGCGAGCCCCCGCCCCCGACCATGAACTGGCCCGGACGCACCGGATCGCCCCTCCGGATCGTCCCGGTTTCCGATGTCATCGAGATGCCGTCCGAGGTGCCGATCGACAGCGTCGCCCTGTTCCTCCTCCAGATGCGCGATCAGCCGAAGGTGCGGGCCGTCCTCGAGGGCATCCCCCCGAGGTTCCTCCGGGCCGGAACCGCCCCGCCCGGGCTCCAGCTCGACGACAGCCTGGTCCTGAACACCGTGGTCGACGGCTGGGGCAAGCCCCTCCGCTACGTCCACCCCAAGCTCGCGGGGCTGGTGTACGGGCCCAACTGGAGCGCCCCCACGAGTCCGACCACGGGCGTCCCCCTCTCGCAGGTGTTCGGCCCGGCGCCCTCCGGCGCCGCGTACGTGCCCGTCGAGGTGCGACGAAACGCGACCGACGGCGACTCCGGCCGCGCCGAGTCGGCCCGCCCCTTCTTCTACTCGGCCGGCGGCGACGCCAACCCCGCCAGCGCCGATGACAACATCTACACCTCCCGCCCCACCTTCGTGAAGTGACCGCGCGGCCGCCGCGGGGCCCCCGTCGGTAGAATGCCGTCGGCATGACCCAAGCCGCTCCGCCTTCCGCGACCCCCGCGCCGCCGCCGCTCCTGCGCGTGCGCGACCTCCACGTCCACTTTCCCATCCGCGCCGGCGTCCTCCAGCGCATCGTCGGACACGTGCGCGCGGTCGACGGCGTGTCCTTCGACATCGCCAGGGGCGAAACCCTCGGGCTGGTCGGCGAGTCCGGCTGCGGCAAGACCACGGTCGGCCGCAGCATCCTCCGCCTCATCCCGCCCACCAGCGGTCATGTCGTCTTCGACGGGCAGGACGTCCTCTCGGCGTACGGGGCCCGGGAGAAGGCCATCCGCCGCCAGATGCAGATCATCTTCCAGGACCCCGCCAGCAGTCTCAACCCGCGCATGCGCGTGGTCAACATTCTGGGCGAGCCGCTCCAGGTGCACGGGCTGGTCAAGGACCGGGCGGAGCTCCGCGAGAAGGTCGAAACGCTGCTGGTGCGGTGCGGCATGCCCAAGGCCGCCGCCGACCGCTACCCGCACGAGTTCTCCGGCGGTCAGCGCCAGCGCATCGGGATCGCCCGGGCCCTGGCGCTGGGCCCGCGGTTCGTGGTCTGCGACGAGCCGACCAGCGCCCTGGACGTCTCGATCCAGGCCCAGATCATCAACCTCCTGATGGACCTGCAGAGCGAGTTCGGTCTGTCGTACCTCTTCATCAGCCACGACATGGCGGTGATCCAGCAGGTGTGCCGGCGGATCGCGGTGATGTACCGCGGCAAGGTGGTGGAGGCCGGCGACCGCGAGCGCATCCTGGTCGCGCCCGAGCACCGCTACACCCAGAGCCTGCTCTCGGCGGTCCCCGTCCCCGACCCCAGCCGCCACCGCCGACGCGTCGTTTTCGAAGGCGGCGCCATGTGACCCCCGCGGCGTCACGCTCCATCACCATCCGCCCCGCCCGCCCCGACGACAGCACGCTCATCGCCGGCCTCATCCACGAGCTGGCGGCGTACGAACGGGCCCCCGACGAGTGTCACGCGACGCCCGAACTCGTCCGCGCCGCGCTCTTCCCCGCGAGCGGGCGAGCGCAGGCCGAGTGCCTCATCGGGGAGATCGGCGGCGTGCCCCAGGGCTTCGCCGTCTTCTTCCACAACTTCTCGACCTGGCGGGCCCGGGCCGGGCTGTACCTCGAGGACCTGTTCGTGCGCCCCGAAGCCCGCGGCGTGGGGCTGGGCAAGGCCCTCTTCTGCCGGGTCGCTCGTATCGCGGTCGACCGCGGCTGCCCGCGCTACGAGTGGAACGTGCTCGACTGGAACGCCCCCGCGCTCGACTTCTACCGCTCCATGGGGGCCGTCGCCCTGGAGGGCTGGACCATCCACCGGCTCGACGGCGACGCGCTGACCCGCGTCGCCGGCATGGATCGCCCCACGCCGTGAGTGGCACGCACCGGGATCGGGCGCGTCAGCGATGGGGCCGCGACGGGCTCGCCGCGACGCGCAGCTCGCACGCCGTGCCGAACCGTCGGCAGATGGGGTGGTCGGCGCACGCGGCGGCGCGGGCCTTGCAGGCACGGCGGCCGTGGAAGATGAGCGCGTGCCCGGCGAGGCACCAACGGTCGCGGGGGAAGAGGGCCATGAGCCGGCGTTCGATCATGGCGGTGGTCGTGCCCGGCTTCGCCAGCCCCAGGCGCACCGCGAGGCGCTCCACGTGGGTGTCGACCACGAACCCGACGTTGATGCCGTAGGCGTTGCCCAGCACGACGTTGGCGGTCTTGCGGGCCACGCCGCGGAGCGTGAGCAGCTCGTCCATGGTGCGCGGGACCTCCCCGCCGAAGCGCTCGGCGACGTCCTTCATCGCCGCCTGGATCGCCCTGGCCTTGTTCCGGAAGAGCCCGATGGACCTGATGCAAGGCTCGATGTCGGCGGGGGCCGCGGCGGCGTAGTGGGCCGGCGTGGGGAAGCGGGCGAAGAGCGCGGGCGTGGCCCTGTTGACGCCGGCGTCCGTCGCCTGCGCCGAGAGGATCGTCGCCACGAGCAGTTCGTGGGGGCTGGAGTGGTCCAGTTCGCAGCGGGCGTCGGGGTAGTGAGCCCGCAGGGCCGCGAGGAGTTTGCCGGCGCGGGCCCGCTCGCGGGCGCTCACCCGGGGCAGCTCGAACGGCAGGTCGCGGGTCATGGCTTCGGGCCCGTCGGCGCGGCACGCCCGGGGGTGGCGACGGTCAAGGCAAGGGCGCCCACGACGCCGACGCCGATGACGGACAGCACGCGGTTGGCGGTCGGGTGCCGGGCGTCGAAGGCAGCGCGGAGGGCGTCGGCGCGGGCGGTGTCGCCCCCGCGGGCGGCGTCCCAGAAGCCGTGCAGGTCCGAGACCATCGGGGGCGTGAGGACGAACAGGGAGTAGATCATGGCGAAGAACGCGAGGGCGACCAGCCCGCCGCGGACCAGCTCAACCCCCCTCGCGTGCAGCACGCCGCGCCGAAAAAGCGGCACGCCCACGAGCCCCGCCGCGAGCACGCAGCAGATCAGTTGCACGCCGTCGGCGATGGCGAAGATCCGCTGCATGGGAACGCCCGCGGCGATGGACCAGTGCCCGCCGGGGTACGCGGCGTACCCAGGGAGCGAGGGGTCCAGTCGCTTCATGGCGGGGAAGAGGGTGGCGGCGGCGACGGCGGTCATCGCCAGGGCGCCGAGCCAGGTCCCCAGCGTCGCGGCCAGCAGCTTCTCGGCGCGGGTGGGCATGCCGCCAGTGTAGTGGTCGCCCGGGTTAGGATCGGGCATGTGGCCCAGGGCGAGGCTGAGCATCTCCATCGCGGGCTGGCCGGAGCGGAGCGTCGCCCCGGGCGAGTCGCCGCGGACGCGCATCGAACGGGTGGCCGCGTGGGGGGCGCGGGGCGCGCAACTCGACGCCACCATGGCGGGGATCCGCCCGCGCGAGCTCGACCGCTCCGGGCGGCGCGACCTGGCCGCACTGCTCAAGCGACTCGGGCTCTCCTTCAGCGGGCTCGACTTGTTCATCCCCTTGGAGCACTTCACGAACGCGCGGCACACGGACCGCGCGCTCTCCGCGGCGTCGGCGGCGTGCGAGCTGGCCTCCGACCTGGAACGCCTCGCCGGTGACGCCGGCGCCGGCGTCGTCTGCACCGCCCTCCCGGACTCGATCGACCCGCGGGTGATCGAGGCGCTCGCCGCGGCGGCGGATCGGCACGGTGTCGCCATCGCCGACCTCGCCTGGCCCCCTCGGGACCAGCCCGCCGGGCCCGGGATCGGCGCCGGGTTCGACCCGGCGGCGATGCTCATGCGCGGGGCCGACCCGGCGGCGGAGGTCGCCCGCCTGCACGCCCCGGTTCTGGCCGCCCGCCTGAGCGACGTGTCGGCGGTGGGGCGGGTCGCGCCCGGGTCGCCGGGCGGCCGCCTGGACGTGCTGGGCTACGCCGCGGCCCTGCACGCCCGCGGCTTCGCCGGCGCCGTCGTGGCCGACCTGCGCGGGCTCGACGATGCCGACAAGGCCGCCGCCCGCATGATCGCCGCGTGGGGGCCCTGAGGTCAGCCTTGCAGGCGGGCCAGTTCCTCGTCGGGGATGTCGGCGTTGGTATAGACCTTCTGGATGTCGTCGAGGTCTTCGAGGGCGTCGATGAGGAGGAGGAGGTTCCGCGCATCCTCGCCGCGGACCGTCTGACGGCCGGTCGGGGCCATCACGAGCCGGGCCTGCCCGACCGTGTACCCGGCGTCCTCGATGGCGTCCTTGACCCGCGTGAACGAGGCCACGTCGGTGGAGACGAGCCACGACGTGTCATCGGGGTCGTCGGGGTCCGGGGCCTCGAGGTTGCCGGCGCCGGCCTCCAGCGCCAGTTCGAGGATGGCGTCGGGGTCGACGGGGCCGGGGACGGTCTCGCGGCCCCGGGGCACGGGCGGGCCCGCGGTCACGAGGACCTCGCCGCGGGGCTCGAACGTGAAGGCGACGCACCCCGTGGCCCCCACGTTGCCGCCGAACTTCGAGAAGGCCAGCCGCACGTCGGTGATCGTGCGAGTGCGGTTGTCGGTGAGGGCGTCGGCGATGATGGCGACGCCGCCCGGCCCGTAGCACTCGTAGCGGACGGGCTCGTAGCTCTCGGCGCCCAGCTCGCCGGTGGCCTTCCTGATGGCGCGCTCGATGGTGTCCTTGGGGACGTTGGCGTAGCGGGCCTCGTCGACGGCGATGCGGAGCGAGGCGTTGGACGAGGGGTCGCCCCCGCCCGCCCGGGCCGCCACCATGATCGCGCGCACGCACTTGGTCCAGATCCGCCCGCGCTTCTTGTCGACGACGGCCTTGCGGTGCTTGACCTTGCTCCACTTGTTGTGCTTGGCCAACGCGACCTCCGGGCTCGATCAACGCGGTGACGGGGCGCTCCCGGGCTCACCGACGGTCGCCGAGAGCGGGGCGACGGCGGGCTCGCGGCCGTCACGGGCGGCCCGAACCTTGTCCGCCACCGACTGCTGGAGCGACTGGAGCCGCTGCAGTTCCGGCGCGGGGACGTTGGTGCTGCCGCGGATGATCTGGAGCTGCCGCCGCAGGAGCGAGTCGGCGGCGGTCCAGCGGTCGATGGCGCCGGGCTTCTGGCCCGCGCGCCACAGGGCGTCGCCCAGGTGGTCGAGGATCGTGCTGTTGTCGCCGCCCTCGTCCAGCGAGGCGGCCCGGGCCAGCAGGCTCACCGCCCCGGGGACCGCGCGCCCCGCGGCGTCCGTCGAGTCGCCCAGGCGCCCCTGTTTGTACCGCAGCCACCCCAGCGAGTCCGTGATGCTGGCCCGCTCGGGCATCTGGGCGATGGCCCGCTCGAGCAGTTCGCCCGCGCGGTCGAGGTTCTGGTCCAGCTCCACCCAGTGGTAGGCCAGGTCGTTGCAGAGCCAGGGGTGCGACGGGTCGGTGCCCAGCCCGATCTCGTAGATCCGGGCCGCGCGCTCGTGGTCGCCCGAGAGATACGCCAGGTTGCCAAGGCGGTACGCCAGGTCGGCCTTCAGGCGCGCCTCGGGCGAACCGGGGCTCTCGGGCGTCGGCGCGTCGGTGTCGCTGAAGCGCGCGAGGATGTTGCGCATGCGGGACGCGTCGGTCAGGTGGGCCAGCAGGTGCGAGGCGTCGTCGATCGTGCCCAGCAATCCGACGGCCCGGAAATACTCGAAGACGACCTCGGGCGGCGCCCCGGGGGAGCGCTCGACCAGGTGCCGCAAGTACGCCGGCGTACGGGCCCGGTGCGGCCCGGACCCGAGTTGGGCGGCGACGGAGAGCTCCCAGCGGGCGTCCGGCTGGGGGTGCTGCCGCGCCGCCGCCAGTGCCGCGGAGGCCAGTTCACCGGTGTCGATGAGCGGCGCCGCGAGCAGGAGCGTCAGCCGCGCCTGGTGCAGCCCGATGGGCAACGCGACGTCGCGCGAGCCGGCGACACGCATCAGCGCCAGCGCCGCCGGCACCGCGCCGGGGTCCGTGCGGGCCGACTCCATCGCCGAGTGCGCCGTCCGACCGATCAGGGCCGCCAGGCGAACGCCCTCCGGCGCCGAGAGGGGCACCTCCGTCGGCGGCAGCCCCGCGTCGAGTGTCCGGGCGGCCTCGTCGATCCGCCCGCCCGCGGCCTGCAGCTCCGCCAGCTCGATCGTCCACGCGACGGGCCTTGGGAGCGGCTCCAGGCGCTCGCGGGCCAGCTCGTCGGCCCGCGACCGCTGTCCCAGGTGCTCGCGGAGGATCCGCTCGCGCAGGATCCCCCATGCGGGCAGAGGCATGTCGGCCCGCCCCAGTTCCGCCAGCGCCGCGTCGGCGCGATCCAGCGCCGCCAGCACTCGGGCCCGGGCGGCGACCTCCGACGGCGCCGAGCCGCGATGCTCCGAGCGCCGATCCAGCCACTCCAGCGGGTCGATCGGGAGCGACGGCTCGCCGCCCTCGCCCCGCGCCAGCCGCTGCTCCCACGCCGAGACCAGCAGGCCCAGCGCCGCGCTGTCGGTCGGATCTTCCTCCGACAGCGCCCGGAGGATCGGCTCCGCCCTGCCCCAGAGCTGGCGCTGCGCCAGCTCCTGGGTCGCCAGCCATCGGAAGAGGCGTGCGTTGGGGTTGTGCTGGCGCAGGGTCCGTGCCGTCTCGGTGAAGCGGGCCTGGTCCGTGAGCGGACCCGCGGGGCCGTGCAGGGCCAGGAGCGCGCGATACGGCCGCTCGTCGTGCCGATCGAGCCCGCCCGTCTCTCCCAGGAGGTCGGCGGCCTCCTCGGGTCGCCCCGCCGAGGCGAGGTACTCCGCCCGCGGCAGCAGCGCGTCGACGTGCCGGCGCCGATCGCCCGCGCCGGGGGGCGCGGACGCGGGCGTGAGCCCGAGGAGCAGGTCGGCGGCCTCGCCCGAGCGCCGGACCGCGTGCAACGCGCGGGCCGCCGCGAGGCGCAGCGCCATCGACGCTCCGCCATCCGCGGCTCGGTCGCGCAGCGCGGATGCCAGGCCCAGGGCCGCCTCGAACCGCCCCGACTCGAACGCGGCCCGGGCGGCCAGGGCCTCGCCCGCGGCCCGTGCCTCCCCCTCCCAGCCCGACGCCCCCGACAGGCTCTTCCACGCCGGGTCGGGGGCGCCCAGGTGAAGGAGCACGCCGGCCTCGACGAGCGACGCCGCGACGCCTCGGCGGTCGCGAAGTGACGCGAGCAGGACCGTCGGAGCCGGCCCGGCGTCCGCCAGGGCCGCGCCCGCGGACTCCGCGATCGACGCATCGAGCCGCACGACCTCGATCGCGACGTCGCACAGCGCCGCCGCTCGCACCCCGCCCGCGGCGCCCAGCGCCAGCGCCGCCCGTAGGGCCTCGTCATCGCTGGGCATCGCGGCCAGGTGAGACCGAAGGCGGTCCATGGACTCGGCCGGGGCCGCGACCGCGGCGCGGGCCCGCGCCAGCCGGCTGACCAGCGTCGGCGTCTTCTCGGGCAGCGACGCCTCGATGCGCGTGAGCACGTCCTCGGTCGCCCGCCGGACCGCGGGGCTCGCCGACAGCCGCCGCAGCGACGGGAACAGCCGGTCGTCGACGATGCCGCCCGAATCGAAGCAGGCCCGAAGCAGCAGGAGGGCCGCGTCGCCCGACCGCCCCGTGTGGAACAGCAGTTCGAGCGTCCGCGACGCCGGGGCCCACGCGTCGAACACCCCGGCCTCGGTCGCGGCCTCGTACGCCTCGATCGCCTCCGCGTGCCGCCCCAGCCGCGCCAGGGCGTCGCCCGCCGTGATCCACAACTCGCCCCGGCGGCGCAGGAGTTCGCCCGATTCGAGGCGCATCTTCGTCGCGCCCGCCGACTGCGTCGGCGCCGCGAGCCCGCTCCGGAGGGCCTCGATCCCGGCGCCCGTCCGCCCCGACGCCAGCAGCGCCTCGCCGAGGAGCGCGTCGATCAGGTTCGGCAGCGCCGGATCGGCATCGGAACCCATCGACCGTGCCTGCGCCAACAGGCGCACTGCGTCGTCGTGGCGCCCGGCGCCGTGGGCGTCGCGGGCCAGCATCCAGAAGACGCGCGGCTCGCGAAGCCCACGCCGCACCGCCTCCTGGAACGCCACCATCGCCGCCGCCGTGCCCCCCTGCCGAAGCTGGGCCTCCCCCAGCTCACGCCACACCGTCGGCGCGTCAGGGTCGGCCCTCAGCGCGGTTTGCAGCAGCGACACGGCTGCGGCGGCGTCGCCCGACGCCAATCGCTCGCGAGCGGTCACGTACATCCGCACGGCGTCCCAGGTGGGGTCCTGGGCCGGCGCGGGCGACGGACTCGCCTCCCCGAACGAGGCCAGCACCTCATCGAGCGAGCGATCGCGCTCGGCGCCCGCCTCGGGGCGCAAGGCCGGCGGCAGCGGCGCGCCCATCACCGAGGCGTCCGGCTGCGCCCTCTGCGCTTCGGCGATCGCCCGGAGCTCGGCGGCGGCGGGCGACCCGAGGGGCGTGACGCCTCCTTCGCCCTGCGAATGCGGGAGGGGCGACCGGACGGACTGGCAGCCGGCGGGCGGTCCCGACGCGGCCAGGAGCAGCACCAGGGCCGCGTGCGCCGCCGTGCGTCCCAGCATGGATCGAGCTCTCGCTTGCATGCGCTCCGTCCAACGTCGAGGTCAGTCCTTGGCCCGCGCCTTCCCCCGCGGCTTGGCGCTCCTGGCCGGCTTCGACTTGGTCTCACCGTCGGGGTTCTCTCGGCGCTTGCGGGGCGTGCCGTCGCCCTCCCGGTCCGACCAGGCCTGGAGCAGCGCGTGGGCTTCGGGGGCCTCGCCGGGCTTGAACTGCTTCTCCAGCCACGCCGCGACTGGCTCGCACGGATCGGTGGGCTCGCAGCACCCGCTGCCGGAAAGCAGCGTGACCAGGCGGGAGTCGACGGGCACCGCGTGCTGCCCCAGGCCGAGCAGCGCGACCCGGGCCGCGACGTACGCCGGCGTTCCGTCCAGCGACCCGAGGTAGCCCCTCGCGTCCTTGACGCTCGGCGCCAGCAGCGGCGCGAGCGTCACGGCGTGCTCGCGCCGGAACAGGTCGTTGAGCGCACACCGCAGGCGGGCGCACCGCTCGTCGCCCCGCGGGTACTTGCCCCCCAGCGCCGCGACGAGTTCGTCCGTGAAGCACACGCGCAGTTCGTTGTAGTCGACGACGGTCGCGCACAGCCGCGACAACGCCTCGCGGGCCAGGGGCGTCGTCGCCTCCCACAGCAGGAAGCTCTCGACGAAGAGATGGACGAGCGGGTCCGCGCCCGCGAACGGGCACGGCGGCGTTCCCGCGGCCGCGCGACTCCCGTCCCCCGCGCGAAGCCGCCGGATCGCCGCGTGCAGCTTCTTGGCGGCATCGACGCTCGTCACGGTGTGCCTTCCGCTTCGGGGGTCGCCGGGCTCGATGCGCCGCCGGGAGCTCCCCGGCGGTCGCGCTCCAAGGCGACCTGGGCCAGGGAGCGCAGGACGGCGGCGTGGCGCTTGGTGGCCGTGTCGAGCTTGAACGTGACGTGAGGCGTGCGCCGCAGGCCCACCAGGTCCGACAGCGCGTGCCGCACGTGCGACTCCGCCGCCCGCAGCCCGTGCATCACCAGCTCCTGCCGATCCTCCGGGAGGATCGACACGCTCACCACCGCCTCGGAGAGGTCCTCGGTCAGGCGGACGCCCGTCACCGTGATCAAGCCCGAGATGCGCGGGTCCTGCAGACCGCGCGCCAGCACTTCCTGCACCCCCCGATGGATCGTCGACGCCAACTGTTCGTTCCGGCGGCTCACGCGCGGCGACCTCCCTCCGACCCGCCCCCCTCGTTCGCCCTCGCGAGCAGCTCGGCCCGCAGCGCGGCCAGCGCGTCGTCGTCCTCCTTGACGTCCGCGAGCGTCCCCGGCTCGCCCCCGTCCGCCCCGATGATCTGGCGGTCGATCTCGCCGACCTCCCCGTCGGTGAGGGCCCGGAGCTTGGCGCCGATGCGGTCCAGCGTCCGTCCCACGTGCCCGCCGTCGCGCCCGACGACGGCCAGCCCCAGCCGCGCGTGGTTGAGCCGGTCCGGGTCGCCCACCTCCGCGACGGCGCACCGGTGCTCGCGGTGCAGGCGGTCCTTGAGCGAAACGACCACGCGGCGCTTGTCCTTGAGGGAGCGGGCGCCGTCGATCAACACGTCGAACTGGAGAATCCCGATCACCATCGGCGCGGCCCCGCCCTCACAGCGTGCGCTTCACCTCGACCTGCCTGTAGCACTCGAGCACGTCGCCCTCCTTGATGTCGTCGTACCCGGCGATCTTCATGCCGCACTCCATCCCGACGCGAACGTCCTTGGCGTCGTCCTTGAATCGCTTGAGCTGCTCGAGCACGCGGTCGTTCTCGACCACGATCCCGTTGCGGGTGACGCGGATGAACGCGTCCCGCTGCATCGTGCCGTCGGTGACGTAGCACCCGGCGATCGCGCCCACCTTCGACACCTTGAACACCCGACGCACCTCGGCGTGCCCCAGCACCTCCTGGCGCAGCTCGGGCGTGAGCAGGCCCTCGGCCGCCTTGCGGACGTCGTCCACCAGCTCGTAGATCACCTGGTACGTGCGCACCTCGACGTTCTTGGACTCCGCCATCGAGCGGGCCTTGCCCGACGCGATGACGTTGAACCCGACGATGATCGCCTTGGACGCCTCCGCCAGCACGATGTCGCTCTCGTTGATCCCGCCCACGCCCGCGAACAGCACCCGCACCTTCACCTCGTCGGTCGCGATCTTCTCGACCTCGGACTTGAGCACGTCCACCGTCCCCTGCTCCGCCGCCTTCAGGACGATCAGGATCTCCTTGACGTCCTGGTCCTTCATCTGCGTGAACAGGCTGTCGAGCGTCACCTTGGGCTGGGCCAACTGGGTCTCGCGCTCGCGGGCCCGGCGCTGCTCGGCCGCCTCCTGGGCCTTCTTCAGCGAGTCGGTCGTGAAGAAGCTGTCCCCGGCGTCCGGGATCTCGTCCAGGCCCGAGATCTGCACGGGCATCGGGGGGTGGGCCTCCTTGATCCGCCCTCCGCGGTCGTCCGTGATGTCGCGCACGCGCCCGAAGGCCCGGCCCGCGACCACGAAGTCGCCCACCTTCAGGCAGCCCTGCTGGAGCAGCAGGTTGGCCACCGCGCCGCGCCCCTCCTCCGTGCGGGCCTCGATCACCGTCCCCTGCGCGGCGCCGCCGAAGTCCGCCTTGAGGTTGAGCAGCTGCGCCTGGTAGTCGAGCGTCATCAACAGGTCCTGCACGCCCTTGCCCGTCAGGGCCGACACCTTCACGAACTCCGTCTCGCCGCCCCACGCCACCGGGTTCAGCCCCTTCTCGGCCAGCTGCCCCATGATCCGGTTGATCGACGACTCGGTCGCGTCCGGGCGGTCGATCTTGTTGAGGGCGACGACGATGGGCACGCCCGCCGCCTTGGCGTGCGCGATCGACTCGAACGTCTGGGGCATCGCCCCCTCCGCCGCCGACACCACCAGCACCACCATGTCCGTGATCCGGGCGCCCCGGGCCCGCATGCCCGTGAACGCCTCGTGACCGGGCGTGTCGAAGAACACCAGCTCCTTCTCCGACCCGTCGATCGTCAGCGGCACCTTGAACGCGCTCGTCCGCTGCGTGATCCCGCCCGCCTCCCCCGCCGCCACGTTCGCGTTCCGGATCTTGTCCAGCAACGTTGTCTTGCCGTGATCCACGTGCCCGAGGATCGTCACCACCGGCCCGCGCGGACGCTCGTCCACCGCCTGGCGATTCGTGAACTGCTCCGACACGACCTCCTCGGCGGTCTTGGCCTCCACCACCTCCAGCTCCACGTCGAAATCGAGCATGATCTCCTGCGCCTTGGCCGCGTCGATCCCCGAGTTGATCGTCGCCATCACCCCCTGCAGGAACAGCTTCTTCACGATGTCCGCCGCCTTCACGCCCGTCGCCGCCGACAGGTCCTTGATCGTGAACGGCGAGGGGATCCGCACCCTCCCCCCGGTCTCGTCGGCCTCCGCCCGCCCGCCCGGCGCCGCCCGCTCCAGGTCCTTCCGACGCTTCTTCAGGAAACCCCCGGCGCGCGCGATCCGCTCCTCGCGCTCGATCAGGTCCTGCTCGCTCACCGCCGTGCCGGGCTGCCACGTCTCGCCCGACAGCCCGCGACGACGCACCGGGATCCCCTGCCCCGTCGAACGCTTCGGCGCCGGCTGCCCGGCGCCACGCCGCGGCGAACGCCCCCGATCGTCCTCGCCCTCCCCCGGGCCCCGACCCACGCCGGGGCGTGCCTCGCGGGGCGGGCCGCCCACCCCGGGGCCCGACGGAGCGGCCCGGCGCGGGCGAGGCGGCTCGACGCTCTCCGGCGCCTCCACCCGCACCACCGTCGGACCCGAGAGCCGCACCGGCGCCTTCACCTCGAGCTTCTGACCCACCGGCTTGACCACCGCCGGGCGACTGGGCACGTTGATCGGCGCGGGCGTCACCGTCACCGCCGCGGGGGGCGGCGGCGTGGCCTTCGAGGGCTTGGACGCCTTGAGTGGCGCCTCCGGCGCCGACACGCTCGCCGCCGGCGCCGCGTCCGCGGGGGCCGCCTCAACGGCCTCGTGCGGCGGGAGCTCCACCACCGCCGGCTCGTCGACCACCATCGGGGACGCCCTGCCCATCGGCTCGGCGACCGCGACCGCCCCCCGATCGTCGCCGCCGACCGACTCCTGGGCCGCCATGGCCCGCATCGACGGCGCCCCGACCTCCACGCCCTCCTCTTTCGTCTTCTTGCGCCGCGCCGCGGGCTTCTTGGCCCTGGCGACGTCCACCTTGTCGGCCCGCTCGACCGCCGCGTGCGACGCCGCGTCGGAGAACCACTCCCTGATCGAGGCGTCCAGCCCCGCCGAGATCGCCGACATGTGGTTCTTCACCAGGTCCGCGGGCACGCCCTCCGCGACGCACTTGGCGATGATGACCTTGGACTCGATCCCGAGTTCCTTGGCGAGGTCGAAGATGCGCTTCTGCTTGGCCAATCGATGCTCCGTGACTTGCTCGTGCCCTTCCGCTCCGGGATCCCCAGCCCCCTTACGACTGACCGCCCAGGATGTCCGCCGCCCGCTGCTCGTCGTCCCTCGACGGCGCCGGGCTCGACGCCGACCCCAGGATGGCGCTGGCGGCGTGCTCGCCCGCCTCGGTCGACGGCGCCTCGCCGCCCGCCAGGGCCGCGGCCAACTGGGCCTGCTCGGCCTTCAGCCGCGCCTCGCGCTCCTCCTTGTCCTTCTGCTGCTGGGCCGCCACCTCCTTGGACTTCACCGCCGCCGTCTCCACCATGGTCTGGGCCAGGGCCGCGTCGATCCCCAGTTCCTCGGCCAGCACCGCCGCCCCGACCTCCTCGATGTCGAACACCGACACCATGCCCAGGGCGCCCAGCTTGTCGACGTGCACCTCGGTGATGCCCTCGAGCGCGGTCAGCGTCTGGCTCATCGTCTCCAGGCCCTTGGTGAACTCCTCCTGCGTCAGGATGTCGATGTCCCACCCCGTCAGACGGGCCGCCAGGCGCACGTTCTGACCCCGCTTGCCGATCGCCAGCGACAGCTGGTCCTCGCGCACCACCACCGTCGCCCGGCCCAGCTCGAAGCACAGCGAGATCTCGGAGACCTCGGCGGGCTTGAGCGAGTTCTGGATCAGGATCTGGCTCGACTCGTTCCAGCGCACGATGTCGATCTTCTCCCCGTTCAGCTCGTCCACGATGTTCTTGATCCGCGAGCCCCGCACCCCCACGCACGCCCCGACCGCGTCGACCTTCGAGTCGATGCTCGCCACCGCGATCTTGGTGCGGTGACCCGCCTCCCGCGCCATCGCCTTCACCTCGATGATCCGCTCCGCGACCTCGGGCACCTCCACCTCGAACAGACGCTTGATGAAGTCCGGGTTGGCCCGCGAGACCACGATCTTGACCTGCGACCCGGCGTCGCGCACGTCCAGCACCAGGCACCGCACCCGGTCCCCCGCGTTGAACTGCTCGCCCGGGATCTGCTCCGAGCGGGGCATGAACGCCTCCGCCCGGTCGATCGTTACCACCAGCGACCCCCCCTCGTACCGCTGGGCCACGCCCGTCACGATCTCCCCCGAACGCTTCGAGAACTCCTCGAGGATGCTCGTCCGCTCGTCGTCGCGGAACTTCTGGATCATCACCTGCTTGAACGTCTGGGCCGCGATCCGCCCCAACGCCGCGGGCGACAGGTCCAGCGGCGCCCCGTGACGCGTCAGCGACATCTGCCCGGTGATCGCATCCACCGTGCAGGCGAACTCCTCGGCGTCCAGCGTGTTGTAGTGCTTCCGCGCCGCCGACACCATCGCCTGCTCCAGGTCGCGGATCAGCAGCGAGCGATCGATGTTCCGATCGCGGGCGATCGAGTCGATGATGCGGATCATTTCGGGGTTCGGTCCGGTCATGTCGGGCTCCGTGTTGTCGGGATGTCGGAATCCTGCGGCAATCCAAAACGCACAAGGCCACGAGTGCGAGTCGCGCCCGTGGCCCAGAAGACCCCCCGGCAACCGCCGGCAAGGCCGCCCGCTCCCCTTCGGCCGGGGGCGGGCCCGTGCTCGTACGCCCCTATCCCATGCGGACCTCCGAGAGAGGCCCCTGGAGCGCCCGAGACGGTCGCGCGGCGGACGCTCCGCCGCACCCATCGCGCCGTGCGATGGCCGGGTCAGCGAACATGGCTCGAAATCACGAGCATGGCACGTTCCCCGTCAGAGGCCCGCCGCCGACGCCGACGCCCGAACCCCTGACATTCACGGAACATTATGGGCCCACCCGGGCGGGATCAAACCGGGCGGTCAGACCCGGTCGCTCGTCCGGACCGGGCGGACAATCCGGATCGCCCGCTGCCCGCGGTGCTGCCCGGCGCTCGCCAGGAAGAGCTTCTGCCCCTCGATGCACACCACCATCGGCTCGCCCGAACGCTTGTCGGTCACGATCAGGTCGCCGGGCCGCATCTCCAGCAGGTCCCGCACCGACATCGTCGTCTCCGCGACGATCGTCGTCACCTCCGTCGCCGCTCGACCCAGCGTGGACCCGATCCGCCGCTCGCTCTCGATCGACCGCTGGCTCTTGGCCGCGGAAAACCACGACTGCGCCGACAGCAGCTCCATCACCGGCTCGATCACGTTGTAGGGGATGCACAGGTTCATCGTCCCCGAGCGCGACGACATCGTGATCTCGAACCCGATCACCACCACCACCTCGTTGGGCGGCACGATCTGGGCCAGCTGCGGGTTGCTCTCCGTCGCGACCACCGCCATCTCCATCGCCCGCACGCTCGACCACGCCTCCTGCAGCGCCGACAGCGCCCGCCGCGTCACGTTGGAGATCAGCCGCTGCTCGATCGTCGTCATCGGCCTCTGCGGCACGAACAGGTCCAGGCTGCTCCCACCCAGCAGCCGGTCGATGATCGGGTACACGATCAGCGGCGAAACCTCCAGGCACATGTGCCCGTCCAGCGTGCTCGCCTGCAGCAGGTTGAAGCTCGTCGGGTTGGGCAGCCCCGACACGAACTCCGAGAACGTCATCTGGTCGCACGTCGCGACGCGGACCTCCACGATCGTGCGCAGGAACCCCGACAACGCCGCCCCGAAGTTCCGCGCAAACCCCTCGTGCAGCGTCTCCAACGCCCGCATCTGGTCCTTCGACACCCGCTCCGGCCGCTTGAAGTCGTAGTCCCTCACCTCGCTGGACGACGCCTCCCGCGGGTTGCGACCCAGGATCCGAGTCGCCCCCTCCTCGGTGGGCGCGGCCTGCTGCTGGCCCGTCTCGGCGAGCAACGCGTCGATGTCGCTCTGGTCCAGCAGGTTCGTCAACGTCGCCCCAGGACGCACCCGTGCCCCGCCACGCTCGTGCACGCGGCACTCGCCGGGTTCGGGTCTTGTATCGGTGCCCACCGCCCCCCGCCTTGAACGCCGCCGCCTCCCCCAACGTAACCTGAATGCCCGTCCAGTTCCGCCAGCCCCCCCCAGCCCGGACACTTCCGCATGCCCACACCCGACACGGATCGAACCCGTACGCCGCTCCGATGGCTCCCGTTGGTGGCGGCGTTGCTGGGGCTCGCGTGCCCCGCCCTGGCGCAGCCGCCTTCGCGCGTGCGCCTCGAGGCCGTCGCCTCGAAGTCCGCGGTTGCGCCCGGAGACCGGGTGGCGCTCGCCGTGATCTTCGACCACGACGAGGGGTGGCATGTCCAGTCCCATGCGCCCAAACCCGTCAAGGGGCTCGAGGGGTTCGACCCCATCCCGACGACCATCGAGGCCCGGGTGACCGGAGGGGCGCGGGCGGGCCCGGTCCAGTGGCCGCCCCTCGAGACGGTGACCGTCAACTTCACGGGGACGCCCGTGGAGTTCGAGGTTCACGGCGGGCGCACGATCGCGTACGTCCCGGTCCTGGTCGCCCACGACGCCTCGGGATCGATCCGGATCGACCTGGACGTCGGGTACCAGGCCTGCGACGACACGACCTGCCTCCCGCCCGAGCGCCGGAGCTTCGTCGTGGAGGCGCCCGTCGTTGGGGGCGGAGCGCCGATTCCCCCCGCCCTGCCCGACCCGGAGGGGGTGTTCGCGCGGTTCGACGCGAGCGTCTTTGCGTCGATGGCCGGCGGAGGGACACCGGCGCCGACCCGGGGCGGGGACGGCGGCGCGGAGGTCGCGCGTCCGAAGTTCCTGGGGCTGGTGGGCGTGCCCCGCGCCGACAGCCTGGCGGGGGTGCTGATGGTGTCGATCCTCGGCGTGCTCGGGGGGCTGGCGCTCAACTTGACGCCGTGCGTGCTCCCGGTGATTCCGATCAAGGTGCTGACGATCAGCCAGCACGCCGGGACGCCCGGGCGCTCGCTCTTGCTCGGGCTGTGGATGGCGATGGGCGTGGTGGCGTTCTGGGTGGCGGCGGGGCTGCCGGTGATCCTGCTGTCGACCTTCACCGACCCGTCGCAGATCTTCGGCATCTGGTGGGTGACGTTCGGCATCGGCGTCATCATCGCCGCCATGGCCCTGGGCGTCATGGGGCTCTTCACCCTCAACCTGCCCCAGTCGGTCTACTTGCTCAATCCCAGGGCGGACACGGCGTGGGGCTCGTTCTTCTTCGGCGTCATGACGGCGGTGCTGGGCCTGCCCTGCTTCGGGTTCGTGGCCGGGGCCCTGCTGCCGGCCACCGCCGGCGCCCCCGCCGCGGTCACCATGGCCGTCTTCACCTCCCTGGGTCTGGGCATGGCCCTGCCCTACTTCGTGCTCTCGGCCAGGCCCGGGCTGGTCGAGAAGATCCCGCGCACGGGGCCGGCCAGCGAGCTGGTCAAGCAGGTCATGGGCCTGCTGCTGCTGGCGGCGGCCGCGTACTTCGTCGGCGCCGGGCTGATCGCCCTGATCCAGGACAAGCCCTACCTCGGCAAGCTGCTCCACTGGTGGACCGTCGCCATCGTCGCCACCATCGCCGGCGCCTGGCTCACGCTCCGCACCTTCCAGATCACCAGGAGCGCGGGCATGCGAATGGCGTTCACGCTCGTGTCGCTCATCGTCGCGGGGGCGGCCCTGGCCTACGCGGTCTCGGCGACGGGCACCGCCCGCGAGAACTGGGAGCGTCGCCAGTCGGCCTCCCGGGGCGCCGCCCTCATCACCGGCACCTGGATCGACTACACCCCCGCGCTCTTCGACGAGGCCAGGGGCAAGGGGTACGTCGTCGTGGTCGACTTCACCGCCGACTGGTGCATCAACTGCAAGGTGCTCAAGGCCACGATCCTCAGCCGAGACCCCGCCAAGCGAGAACTCTCACGCGACGACGTGGTGGCGCTGACGGCCGACCTGACGAGCACCAACGCCCCAGGGTGGGAGAAGCTCCGGGCCTTGGGCCAGACAGGGATCCCGCTGCTGGCGATCTTCACCCCGGGGCAGGACGAGCCGTGGCTCTCCAACGCCTACACCCCCCAGCAGGTGGTGGAGGCCTTGGCGCAGGCCCGTGCGGGCGGGGCCGAGAACGCCGATGGGCGTTGACCGGATCGCCCCCCGGGGCTACTTTTTGCTTCGCTCCGGTCGGCATTCGGGCGATCTGGGGCGTCGTCAGGCGGGCGTAGCTCAGTGGTAGAGCGCTACCTTGCCAAGGTAGAAGTCGAGGGTTCAAGTCCCTTCGCCCGCTCTCTGAAACCCCAACCGGTTCGCCGACCAGGAACGCCCCCCGCACAGGGGGGTTGTTCGCTTCTGCGCCTGGGCCGGACGAGGGCGTCGCGGCTGGCGACGATCCGGGCGGCCCTGCGCGACCACCCGCCCGATCTGGTCGGGATCGCCTACGAGTCGGCCCTGTCCGACCGCGAACGACGCGACCTGGGCGCGTTCTACACCCCATGGCCCACCGTCGAGGCCGTGCTGGACGCGGCCCTCGAGCCGCTGCTGGACCGGGCCGCGACGGGCCCGGACGCGCCCGCACGCCTGCTCTCCCTCCGCGTGGTCGATCCCGCGTGCGGGTCGGGGCGATTCCTCGTCGCGGCGGCCCGGCGCATCGCCCGCCGGCTGATCGAACATCGGCGCGGATCCCCCGGCGCGGCCTTGGCGCGGGCATCGTCGTGCGTGCGCGGGATCGACGCCGATCCGATCGCGGTGGAACTGGCCAGGGCCGCCCTGCGCGAGATCGGAGGCGACGGCGCGGGCGTCGCCTGCGCCGATGCGCTCCTCGATGACGCCGCGTCGGGCCTGGCGGGGCGGTGCGACGCGGTCGTCGGCAATCCGCCCTTCATCGACTCGGAGCGATCGACCCGCGCGCCCGCGCGCCGGGCGCGCCTTCGCTCGCGATTCGGTTCGGCGCGGGGGAACTTCGACCTGTCCACCCTCTTCGTCGAACTGGGCCTGCGCCTGGCCCGCGTCGGCGGGCGCGTGGCCCTCATCACGCCCCGCAGGCTCCTGGCCAGCGACGGCGGGCGGGCCCTGCAGGCCATGGCCCTGACCCAGCGCCCCGTCGCCTGGCTCGAACTGGCGGGCGGGTTCGACGCCGGGATCGAGACGGGCGTGCTTGTGATCGAGCGGACCGACGAGCCCGGGCCCCACTCGTTGGCCGTGGCACGCGTTTGCGTGGACGAGCGTGGGGTACCGACGCCGGGCGGTGAGACGACGCTCGGCGCGCTGCGCCGCATGCCCGCGGGCTACCTGGACGGGGCCTGGCGGGCATCGTCGCTACCCCCGGATTGCCTGCCGGCGACCGGCGTCACGCTGGCCGACGTCGCGGAGGCCTCGGACGCCGCGACCACGGACGAGGCCTATCGCCTGGCTCCGCTCCTCCGCGACCGGCCCCCGCGTCGCACCGACGTGCGCGTCGTCAACACCGGGCTCATCGACCCAGGGCGCGTGCTGTGGGGTGCGCGGCCCCTGCGCTATCTCAAGCGCGACTACGCGCGCCCCGTCGTGCCGCTGGACGCGCTCCGCCGGACGCTGCCGCGCCAGGCGATGCAGGCCGAGGCCACCAAGGTCGTGGTCGCGGGGCTGGCGTCGCGGCTGGAGGCGGCGGTGCTGCCCCCGGGCTGGCTCGCCGGCAAGTCGGTCGTCGTCCTCCGCCCCCGCCCCGGCGTCTGCCCGCACGCGCTGGCGGCGTGGCTCAACGCGCCCGCGACCAACGACCTCTACGTGGCCCTGTTCGGCGGGCGGGGGTTCGGGAAAGGGTCCATGGCGATCGGCCCGCGCCAGGTCGAGCGCCTGCCTCTGGCGGATGCCGCGCTCCTGCGCCGCGGCGGCCCGCTCTCGCGGGTGGCGCGGGGCGTGCGACCCGCCGCGAGGCGTGGCGTTCACGCCACCCGCTCCGCCCCCGAGCCCGCGCCGAGCCAAGGAGCGCCCGCGACGCACGGGTTCCACGTGCGATCCGCAGGACCCTCGGCCGGCGCCGAGGGCTCATAGGAATGGGGGGACCGCGTCAGCGTGCCGGGGGCGTGATCCGCTCGCGCCCGCCCATGTAGGGGCGGAGGGGGGCGGGGATTGTGACGCCGCCGTCCTGGTCCTGGTGGTTCTCCAGCAGCGGGATGAGCACGCGCGGGCTGGCGATCACGGTGTTGTTGAGCGAGTGGCAGAAGGCGTTCTCGCCGCCGGACCGGTAGCGCAGGTTCAGGCGTCGGCACTGGTAGTCGTACAGGCGCGACGCCGAGTGCGTCTCGCCGTAGGCGCCCGTTGGGCGTCCGTCGGGCCCCTCGCCGCCGCGCCCGGGCATCCAGCTCTCCACGTCGATCATGTCGGCGTTCTTGACGCCCAGGTCGCCCGTGCAGCACTGCATGAGGCGGTAGGGGATCGACAGGCTCCGCAGGATCTCCTCGACAAACCCGATCATCTTCGCGTGCCAGGCGCGGCTCTCGCCCTCGTCGGCCCGGCAGATCACGACCTGCTCCACCTTGTCGAACTGGTGGATGCGGTAGAGCCCCGCCGTGTCCTTGCCCGCCGCCCCGGCCTCGCGCCGGAAGCACGTGCTCAACGTCACGTACTTCAGCGGCAGCGCGGCCCCGTCCAGGATCTCCCCCATGTGCAGCCCCATGAGGCCGACCTCGCCCGTCCCGGTCAGAAACAGGTCGCTCCCCCCGCCCCGCTTCGACTCCTCGATGTGGTACGCCTGCTCGCGTCCCGCGGGGAAGAAGGCGGTCCCCTCCATCGCCTCCTCCTTGACCACCACCGGCACCGACACCGGCGTGAACCCCTGGCGGTCGATCATGAAGTCCATGGCGTAGCGCAGCACGGCTTGGTGCAGGCGCATCCCGTGCCCCGTCAGCACGTAGCTGCGCGAGCCCGCCATCTTCACGCCCCGCTCAAAGTCGGCCAGCCCCAGGTCGCGGACCAGCTCGACGTGGGTCCGCGGCGCGAACCCCCGCTGCTCCTTGAAGGGCCGCGCGGCGTCAAACCCCGGCGGGTTCCAGCGCCGGACCTCGACGTTGTCGTCACTCGTCGATCCCACGGGCACGTCGTCGTCGGGCGGGATCGGCACCTGGAGCAGCAGCGAGCGCAGTTCCGGGTCGATCTCCTGCATCCGCGACTCCAGCTCGCCGATCCGGGCCTTGAGGGCCGCGGGCTTGCCGCGGAGTTCGTCCAGCGACCGCTCCAGCCGGGCCTTCTCGTCCCCGGCGGCCTTCCTGATCTGCCCCGACAACTGCCCGATCTGCGGGCCGATCTCCTTCTCGATCTTCTTCTGCTCGGCCCGCAGAGCCTCGGCCTGCGTCTGGAACTGGCGACGCCGGGCGTCGAGGGCCACGAGCCGGTCCACGTCGACGCCCATGCCCTTGCGCTGCACGCCGGTCTTGAACCGCTCCGGATTCTCGCGGAGTTGCTTGAGGTCGATCATGGCCGCAAGCGTATGGACCCCGCCGCGCCCGCCCCAGTGGGACCGGCCTCCGGCCGGTGTGGTTCGGCCCGGGGCGGGGCCTCTCGGGCCCCGTCGGGGGGCCGAAGAGCCCCCGCCCCCTCGCCAACCACGCCGAGCCTGAGGAGGCCCGGCGACGAAGGCTCGGATCGGAGACGGACGCCCCGAGCCTTGGCTCGAAGACTCGCTCAGACTCGGCGTGCAGGTTGGGGGGTGTTCGCAACCCAACGCCCGCTCGCGGGTACGCTACCCGTGATGACCGCGCTCCAGCTCACCCCCATCCGCGGCAAGACGGGCGTCATCCGCCTGGGCGACGAGCGCGTGACCATCGGGCGGCACCCCGACAACGCCGTCGTCCTCGAGGACGACCGCGCCAGCCGGCACCACTGCGAGATCGTCCGCCGACCCGACGGCACCCACCTGGCCCGCGACCTCAAGAGCCGCAACGGCATCAAGCTCAACGACATCCGCGTCCCGGAGTGCACGCTCTCGCCGGGCGACATCCTCCAGATCGGCGGGCACGAATACCTGGTCGAGGCGGCCCCCGCCGAGGTCGACATGGGGGATTCGGCCGCCCACCCCGTCCCGGACGCGATCGGCGAGGAGCACGCCCACTCGCAGGCCCCCGAGGCCCTGGGCGCGGGCAAGGCGTCGGCGGACTGGAAGAACGAGCTGGGCTCGATGATCGACGCCCTGCCCCCCAGGGACTCGCCGCGCGAGGACGTGAAGCTGATCGACGCCGCCGGGCACCCGTCGCCGGCCCTCGCCGGCAACGCCGACGGCCCCAGCGCCCTGCGCCTGCTCCTCCAGATCGCCTCCAAGTCCCGCGCCACCGACGTGCACCTGGAGGCCAAGCCCGACCTCTTCCACGTCCGCGTCCGCGTCGATGGCGCCATGGTCTGGATCATCGACCTGCCCGTGCGGGTGGGGGAGCTGATCTTCGGGCTCGTCAAGACCGCGGCCCACATGCGCCTGGCGGCCCGCGACTCCATCCAGGAGGGGCACTTCTCCCTCCAGTTCCCCGACCGGCGCGTCGAGTACCGCGTCAGCTTCACCCCCAGCGTGCACGGGCAGAAGCTGGTCCTGCGCGTGCTCGACAGCCGCGGCACGCCCACCAGCCTCGACGAGCTCGGGCTCGCCGGATACATGATCGATCGCATCAAGCGATGCTGCAACCAGGACCACGGCATGCTGCTGGTCTGCGGGCCCACGGGCAGCGGCAAGACCACCACCCTCTACAACGCCCTCCGCGAGATCGACCGCCAGAGCCTCAACGTCATCACCATCGAGGACCCCGTCGAGTACCACCTCGAGGGCGTGACGCAGATCCCCACCGACGACGAGAAGGGGCACACCTTCGGGCAGCTCCTCCGCAGCGTCCTGCGCCAGGACCCCGACGTGATCCTCGTCGGCGAGGTCCGCGACGAGGAGACGGCCCGCACCGCCATGCAGGCCGCCATGACCGGGCACCTGGTCTTCTCCACCGTCCACGCCAAGGACTCGATCTCCGCCGTCTTCCGCCTGCTGGACCTCAAGGTCGAGCCCTACCTCGTCGCCAACTCGCTGGACCTGGTGCTGGCCCAGCGCCTCGTCCGCGTGCTGTGCGAGCACTGCCGGCGGGCCGTCGCCATCGCCCCAGCCCAGGCCATCCGCATCGGCAAGTACCTGGCCGGCAAGACCCAGATCATGTCGGCCACGGGGTGCGCCCGCTGCCTGCGCACGGGCTACCGCGGGCGACGCGCCATCTTCGAGCTCCTCGACTTCACCGACGAGCTCCGCGACACCGTCCTGCGCGAGCCCTCGATTACCGCCATGAAGAAGGTGATCGAGACGGGCCTGTTCACGACGCTGGCCCAGTCGGGGTGGAAGCTGGTCGCCGAGGGGGTCACCACGCTGGACGAGGTGGACCGGGTCGCCGGTCAGGGTTGAGGGGCCTCGCGCCACGCCGGGAACTTCGCGCGCCAGCGCCGCACCCGCCCCGGGTCGATCTCGACGCTCACCACGCACTCTTCCGCGCCCGCCTCCGCGAGCACCTCGCCCTGTGGGTCGATCGCCGTGCTCGCCCCGGGATAGACCAGCGGGGTGGGGTCTGCACCCGTGCGGTTGACGCCGAGCACGAACGCCTGGTTCTCGATCGCCCGTGCGCGCAGCAGCGTCCGCCAGTGCCCGACCCGCGTCACGGGCCAGTTGGCCGGGACGACGAATACCTCCGCGCCCAGCGCAAGCCCTGCGCGGAGAACCTCGGGGAACCTCAGATCGTAACAGATGGCACACCCCACGCGGAGCGTCGCCTGGGGTGTTCGCCAGTCGTATGCCACGGCAGCCTCACCCGGCGAGAACGAATCGGACTCTCGACTCCCCGGGATCCCGAGGGTGAACGGATGGATCTTGTCGTATTCCGCGAGCACGTCGCCCTCGGGCCCCACGACGGTGGAGCGGTTGCGCCCGCGCCCGTCCGGCCCCAGAACCGTCCGCCCCCCGTGGATGGTCACGCCGCGCGACTTGGCCTGTTGGCGCAGAAACCCCAGGGTCCCGCCGTCGTGGTCTGCGGTGGTGCCGAGGTTGAACGAGAACCCGGTGTCGAACATCTCCGGGAGGACGACCAGGTCGAACCTGGCGGGCGGCCGGGCATCCAAGAGGCGACAGATGGAGCGGTAATTGGCGTCCTTGTCCTCCCAATGAGTGTTCGGCTGCACGAGGTGGGCCTGCATCGTGGCAGGCTAGGCGGGCCGGGGCCCCGCATTGCACGCCGGGCGGTCCCATCACCGATGACGGGTTCGGGCCGGCAACGCGTCTATGTGGTCAGGGAACCACGGAGCACGCCGGCTGGGGCGGAGAGGATCACATGCGTTTGCTTCTGGGCGACGGAGCGAGGATCATGGCCGAGGCAACGAACACAGCCGAGCCCACGGGCGTCTTGCCGCGGATCGTTCTGATGAGCCGCTCGCCGCGCCGGCGCGAGTTCCTGCGCGAAGCGGGGATCGAGCACGTGGCGGTGACCCCGCACCTGGAGGACGCGCACCTGGAACCGGGCGACGTGGACGCCGCCCGCTGGGTGTCCTCGCTGGCCTACCTCAAGGCGCGGGCCGGCGTGGACTGGTACCGCGCCCAGGGGCGGCACAAGCTGGACCCGGCGGGGCGCTGGCTGGTGCTCGGGGCCGACACCGCGTGCGTCCGGAGCGGGCGCACGTTCGGAACGCCGCGCGACCGCGCCGAGGCCGGGGCGATGCTGCGGGCGCTCCGCGGCGGCCCGCACGAGGTCATTACGGGCGTGGCCCTGGTCGACCCCCTGTCCGGGCGGCGCTGGGTCTTCCGCGACACCGCGGTCGTGGACCTGGGGGCCATCACCGACGCCCAGGTCGATGACTACGTCGCCTCCGACGCCTGGAGCGGCAAGGCCGGGGCCTACAACCTCTCCGAACGTCTCGCCGCCGGCTGGCCCCTCACCTGCGTCGGCGACCAGACTACCGTCATGGGCCTGCCCATGCTCGCGCTGCTCCGCCGGCTCCGCCGCCTGAGCGTGGAACTGGAGACCGCGGCGTGACGTCGCCCGCCCCCGGCCCCTTCGCGCCGGGGGTGCTCGCGCAAGCCACCGGCCCGCTCCTCTCGCCCTGGATCGTCTTCCCGATCGCGGTGACCGTCCTGATCGGGCTGGCGGCCCACATCGAGGCCCTGCGCCGCTCCTCCATGCCCCGCAGCCGACGCCGCATCCGGCTCGTCAACGCCTGGGTCATGCTGGTCGCGGCGGCGCTGATCGCCTTCGGGTTCGGCGCCGCGGGTCCATCGGGCGTCGGCGGCCGCACGGGGTTCGTCGTCGTCTGGTCGCTGGTGTTCGCGCTGATGGGGGTCGTCCTCGCGATGGCCTGCCTCGATATGCTCAACACGCTGCGCCTGGCCCGTCGCCAGCGGCGCGAGCTGACCGAGCGGATGGACGGTGTTCGCCGCTCGCTCGCCGACCGCGGGCCGACCCCGCATGACGAGCCCCGACCCCACGAGCCCCCGTCGGCGTAGAGGACCCGTTCCCGCGTGGCTGGGCGCGCTCGTCGAGCCCCTTTACCGCCGGGTCATCGACCGCCGAAACCGCCGCTACGACTCGGGCCGCGGCGTGGTCGAGTTCGACCGCCCCTGCATCAGCGTCGGCAACCTCTCCGCGGGCGGCACGGGCAAGACGCCCATGGTCGCGCTCCTGGTCCGCTGGCTGACCGAGGCCGGGCACCAGCCCGTGATCGCGATGCGCGGCTACGGCGCCGTCGCCGGGCGATCCGACGAGGCCGACGAGTACCGCCGACGCTTCCCCGACCTCCCCATCGTCGCCCAGCCCGACCGCGTGCAGGGCCTGATCGAACTCTTCGACCGCCTGCACGGGGAGACCCGCGACGCCGACTGCATCCTGCTCGACGACGGCTTCCAGCACCGTCGCATCGCCCGCGGGCTCGACCTCGTTCTCGTCGATGCGACGCGCAGCCCCTTCGAGGATCGCCCGCTCCCGACGGGCTGGCTCCGCGAGCCCGTGTCGTCGCTCCGGCGCGCGGGCGCCGTCGTCATCACCCACGCCCAGTCCGTTCCTCCCGAGTCCCTCGCCCGCCTGCGCTCGCGCCTCGATGCCGTCCTGCCCCCGGGCACGCCGGTGTTCACGTGCCGGCACGCCTGGACCGGGCTCAAGGTGCGGACCCCCGACGGCCGCGAGACCGACGAACACGTCGGATGGCTCGCCGACCGCACCGCGTTGCCCCTGTGCGCCATCGGCAACCCGGGACCCTTCGTCGAGCGGGCCCGCCTCGCCGCGCGACGCTGCGAGAACGCGATCGTCCTCCGCGACCACGCCGCGTTCCCCCGGTCCCTGGTGGCCCGCCTCGCCCGCTCCGAGGGCGTGGTCCTGACCACGGAGAAGGACTGGTCACGCCTGCGCGCCGCCTGGCCCGCCAGCGCCTCGGCCACCGTCGTGCGGCCCGTTCTCGGGATCGAGTTCGACGAGGGCGGGGGGCGATTGCGCGATCTGGTCCTGGATGCCGTCGGAGAGGCGGGGCCCCCGGGCCCCGTGGGTTGAGCCTGTCAACGAGCCCGCGGGCGCGGGCGGGGGGCGTCCCGCGCCCCCGGGGCGTCAACGCCGCGGGCGTGCGCCCGGGGCTCGCCGAGGGCGTCGCGCGGCGCTCGGGCTCCGTACCCTTGCCCCATGGATCCGCTGCTCGAGGCGATGTCCGCGTGGAAGCCCTTCTCGGCGCTGGTGGTGGGCGACTTCATGCTCGACCAGATGATCCACGGCGCCGCCGAGCGCCTCAGCGCCGACGCCCCCGTCCCCGTGCTGCACGTCAGCCACGTCGAGGACCGCCCGGGCGGGGCCGCCAACGTCTGCCTCGACCTGCTCGCCCTGCGCGGGTCGGTGCACGCCCTGGGCGTGGTGGGGGAGGACGAGCACGCCCATCGCCTCCGCCGCAGCCTCGCCGACCAGGGCATCGACGTGACCGGCCTGGTCGCCGATCCCTCCCGCCCCACGACCGTCAAGCAGAACCTGGTCGGGCTGGCCCAGGGGCGCCACCCCCAGAAGATGTTCCGCCTCGACTTCGAGTCACGCGCCCCGGTGCCCGACGCCGTCCGCCTGGCGATGCTCGAACGCTTCGACCGCGTTCTCCCCGGCGTCGATTGCGTCTGCCTGGAGGATTACGACAAGGGGGTCTGCACGCCCGAGCTCTGCGCCGAGGTGATCCGCCGCGCCGCCGCCGCGGGCAAGCCCGTCCTGGTCGACCCCGCCCGCACGCGCGACTACGCCAGGTACCGCGGCGCCACCGCCCTCACCCCCAACCGCACCGAGGCCGAGGAGGCCACCGGCCTGCCCACGTGCGACGGCGCCTCGGTCGAGGTCAACGGCAAGGTCGCGGCGCGCCTCCTGGAGCGGCTCGAACTCGAGGCGGCGATCCTCACCCTCGATCGCCACGGCGCGCTCCTGTTGGAGCGCGGACGGGCCCCCGAGCCCGTCCCCACGCGGGCGCGACGCGTCTACGACGTCACCGGCGCCGGCGACATGTTCCTCGCCGCCCTCGCCGCCGCACGATGCAACGGGCTGCCCTGGATGGACAGCGTCCGCTTCGCCAACGCCGCCGCCGGGCTGGAGGTCGAGGTCTTCGGCGTGCAGCCCATCCCGCTGGAACGCGTGCACCACGCCCTGCTCATGCAGTCCTCGCCCGCCGACGGCAAGCTCCGCACGCTCCCCCAGATGCTCGTCGCCCTCGCCGCCCTGCGCCGCGACGGCAGGAAGGTCGTCTTCACCAACGGCTGTTTCGACATGCTCCACGCCGGGCACGTCAAGCTCCTGGACCGGGCCCGGGCCGCGGGCGACTTTCTGGTCGTCGGGCTCAACAGCGACGACTCGGTGCGTCGCCTCAAGGGCTCGGGCCGCCCCGTCAACGGGCTGGAGGACCGGGCCCGCGTGCTCGGGGCCCTGGGCAGCGTCGACGCCGTGGTCGCGTTCGACCAGGACACGCCCATTGACCTCATCCGGACCCTGAGGCCCGACACCCTGGTCAAGGGGGCCGACTACACAAAGGAGCGCGTCGTCGGCGCCGAACTGGTCGAAGGCTGGGGCGGGCGGGTCCTGCTGGTCGATCTGGAGCCGGGCAGGAGCACCTCCGGCACGCTCGAACGCCTCCGCAACGCCGGCACGCCCTAGACCCCCGGGGCCCGCACGATGCAGCACGTCGCCCTCGTCAAGAAGCGGTGCCTGGACGCGATCCTGAGCGGCGCCAAGACGATCGAGTCGCGCCTCACGGTCGCCCGCAAGCCCCCCTTCGGCGTCATCGAGCCGGGCCACGTCATCTACTTCAAGCAGAGCGGCGGGTTCTTCCGGGCCCGGGCCGCGGTCGAACGCGTCGAGTTCTTCGAGGTCCTCACGCCGGAACAGGTCCGCGACCTCGCGCGGCGCTTCGAGCCCGACGTGCTCGGCGGCCCAGACTACTGGCTCGCCAAGGAGCGCGCCCGCTTCGCCAGCTTCGTCTGGTTCACGCGCGTCCAGCCCATCGAGGCCGGGCCCGCCTACCGACGCTGGAAGTCCTTCCACCCCCGCTCGGCCTGGATGCCCGGCCCCCGCCCCCTCGTTCGCGCCGCGGCGCGGTAGCGCGCCTTCACCCTTGCCCCCGCCCGCACGGCGCCGCCGATCGACGCGCACCCGTCGCCGGCGCAGCGAGGGAACGTCCACCGCCAGGCGTGGCGTCCCCTCCACGCGCTCCCCCCACAGGGCCCCGCGCGGAGCCGGGGGTCGCCCACCACGCGCAAGACCCCTGTGCGGTCCGTCTCACCACGTCAGCACGATCTTGCCGCATTGCTCGCCCGCCTCCAGGCGCGCGAACGCCTCCGACGCCTGCGCGGCGGGGAAGACCCTGTCCACCGCCGCCCGCAGCCTCCCCGCCCTGAACAGGGCCGCGATCTCGTCGAACTCGCGCTTCGTCCCCATCGTCGAGCCCAGGATGCGGAGCTGGTTCCAGAAGATCCGCCGCAGGTCCGTCGTCGGGTCGTGCCCCCCCGTGCAGCCCGGCGTGACGTAGGCCCCGCCCCGGGCCAGGCTCTTGAGGCACGACAGGTGCACGGGCTTGCCCACCGAGTCGACCACCACGTCCACGCCGCGCTTCTGCGTCCAGGCGCGGACCTCCTTGCTCCAGTCCTGCCCCTTGTCCAGCACGCGCAGCTCGGCCCCGAGCGCCCCCGCCTTGTCGAGCTTCCACTGGTGCCGGCTCGTGACCGCGACGCGGCAGCCCAGGTACCGCGCGATGTCCAGCGCCGCCGTCGCCAACCCGCCCCCGATCCCCGCGATCAGCACCGTCTGCCCCGGGCCGCACTGGGCCTTGGTCACGAGCATCGAGTACGCCGTGAGGTGGCACAGCCCGAACGCCGCCGCCTGGGTCGGGTCGGCGTTCTGGCCCACGGGCGCCAGCGACTCGACGGGCGCCAGGAAGTGCGATGCGAGCATGCCCGAGTGGTGCTCGCCGATCAGTTCATACTCGGGCGCCTGGTGCCGCGCCGGCGGGTCGTCGGGGACCACGCGCTGCGGTTGGGCGATGGCGGCGTTGACGATCACGCGCTGGTCGAGCCACGCGCCCTCCACGTCGTCGCCCAGAGCCTCCACCACGCCGCACGCGTCGCACCCGGAGATCCGCGGGTATTCCAGCTCCAGCCCCGGCACGCCACGCCCCACCCACAGGTCCATCTGGTTCAACGCGCTGGCCAGCGTCCGCACCATCACGTGCCCCGGGCCGGGGCGGTGCGCGTCCGGCCAGTCGGTGCGGTAGCTGACGTTGAGCGCGACGGGCGTGCCCTGCCGCTCGGTGACCACGGCTCGCATCCCCCAACTGTAACACAACGCCCGCGCCGTCGCCGACGCGGGCGGGGGTGCCAATCAGAGTCGATCGAACCCGCTCAGGCGCTCGGGGCCGCGACGTGCTTCATCCCGCGGCGACGGTCACGCAGACGCCGCGACTTGCCCGCGCGGTCGCGCAGGTAGTACAGCTTGGCCCGACGCGCGTCCGCCCGCCGGATCACCTCGTACCTGGCCACCATGGGCGAGTGCACGGGGAAGATCCGCTCCACCCCCACCTCGTCGACGATGCGGCGCACCACCATCATCTCGTTGAGCCCGCGCCCCGAGCGCGAGATCAGCGTGCCCTGGAACACCTGCACGCGCTCCTTGTCCCCCTCCACGATCCGGAAGTGCACGTTCACCGTGTCGCCTACGTCCAGCACCGGGAGGTCGGTCTTGAGTTGCCCGGCGTTGATGCTGTCGAGGAGCTGCTGTTGGGGGATCGCTCTGGGCATGGGGCTCACTCCGCGCGCACAGCCGCGGATTCACCCTCCGGGCGTGGGGGGCGGATGTTAGGCTGGGGGCCCGCGGCCTTCCAACTTGCCGAGCTCATTCGGATCACGTTCGGGCCCCCCGAATAGAGGCACATGCGCCGGCGCGGGGGTCAGCAGCTCCGGCCGCCGGGCCGCCGTCCGCTCCCGGCTTCGCTCCAGCCGCCACCGCGCCACCTTCTCGTGGTCGCCCGAGATCAGCACCTCGGGCACCGCAAGCCCCATCCACTCCCGCGGGCGGGTGTAGTGGGGGCAGTCCAGGAGTCGCGGGCCGGCGGGGTCGGGGCGGAAGAAGCTGTCGGAGTGGGCCGACTGCTCGTCGCCCAGCGCGCCCGGCAGCAGGCGCACAACCGCGTCGATCAGCACCATCGCCCCCAGCTCGCCCCCGGACAGCACGTAGTCGCCGACCGACACCTCCGCCGGTGCCAGCTTCTCGATCACCCGCTCGTCGATCCCTTCATAGTGCCCGGCGATGAGGAGCAGACGCGGGAGAGCCGACAGTTCGCGGGCCATCTCCTGGCAGAACCGGCGCCCCTGCGGGGTCAGGAGGATCCGGGCGGCGGGGCGTGGGTCCAGGGCCTCGACGGCGTGGAGGGCGTCCCAGATGGGCTGGCAGGTCATGACCATGCCCGGCCCGCCGCCGAAGGGGCGATCGTCGGTCTTCTGGTGCTTGTTCGTGGCGTAGTCGCGGAGGTTGTGCGCGCGCCAGTCGACCAGGCCCGCGGCACGGGCCCGGGCCGGGATGGAGAGCCCCAGGGCGGCGGGGGGCTCGTGCCCGAACATCTCGGGGAAGGTGGTGAGGATGTCGATCCGGAGGGGCACGCGGATTGGTAGGCGGGCGGGAACGAACGCGGCCTCCGAAGGGGGAGGCCGCGAGATCGACGGGGTTGTGCGCCGGGGTCAGGCCTTCTTGGGCGCTTCCTTGGGGGCGGCGGCGACCTTGGCCTCGATGACCTTGCGGGCCTTGGCGCGGTCGGCCTCCCAGGCGGCGACGTCGACGAGCTGGCGCTTGGCGAGCATGTCGCGCATGGTTTCGCTGGGCTGGGCCCCGACGCCGATCCAGTGCTTCACGCGCTCCTCGTTGAGCTCGATCTGCTTGGCCGGGTCCTTGGCGAGGGGGTCGAACCAGCCGAGCTGCTCGAGGACGAGGCCCTCGCGCTGGGCGCGCTGGTCGATGGCGGCGATGCGATAGAAGGGACGATTGCGACGGCCGAAGCGCTGCATCCGAATGCGAACCAAACCGCACCTCCGGTGAAGGGGTCGGCCGGCGGGGGTCCGCGGGCCGGGGCCGCAATGTTAGCCCGGCGTGGGGAGGTGGGCCAGATGGGGGCGTCAGTCGCCGGCCCGGACGAAGAGCTCGGGGGGTCCCCAGGCGTCGGGGTCGCGCACGGCGGTGCGCAGGAGTTCGTACATGCGGGCCCGGTCGGAGGAGGCGACCACGAGCCGACCCGACGCGGCGGTGGCGAGGGCCTGGGCGGGAACGTCGGCGGCGCGGATGCCGGCGGGCTCGGCGTGGAGGCTCACCCAGTCGGCGCGGAGCGGGAGCGAGGTGAACAGGTTGTCGGCCAGGTCCAGGAGCGTGTAGAGGTAGACGGGGGGGATGTTGTTGGCGTCCGTGGCCCGCTCCATCTCGTCGCGGTTGAGCAGCACCTCGGCGACGAGGTACTCCTCCACGCGGAGGAGCGAGGCGCTATAGACGCTCGTTTGCCCGCCAGCGGCGAGGGAGAGGCGGTAGCGGGCGTCGGCGGCGGACGTGACGCGGAGGCTCCGCCCGGCGGCGCTCCGCCACGAACCGAGGAAGGCCTCGTCCTCGCGGACGCGCTGGACGTGCTCCACGCCCGTGCCCTGAGGCGGAGTGGAGCACGCGGGGATCGCGGCGAGCAGAGCGACGGCCGCGAGGCGGATCGATCGGTTCACGGTGCGGACTCCGTCAAGGGAAACGGGGCGGACGCCAATGAGCCCGGTGGGAGTCGAACCCACATGGAGATCGCTCTCCCGCGGATTTTAAGTCCGCTGCGTCTGCCGTTCCGCCACGGGCCCGAACAGGCTGATTCTACGGGAGATACGGCCATTCTGGAGGCCATCCGGAACAAGGACTGGGAGCGGCTCGGCGTCCTGCTCGGCGTCCAAGACGCGGAGCTCGGAGCCCTCATCGTCGCTTGGACCACGCTGAACCCTGGGAGGCGGACCGCAATCCTCACGCTTGCTCGCGGGTGACTCTGACCTGCCCCCGTCTTCTGTACCAGGTGCTATGAGAGTCGGGGTTCAAGGGTAGGGATCGACGCCGACCGGCCCGAGGGGCTCGATGCTCTCCCAGGTAATCGTTGGCCTCCTTGAGGATGGCCATGTCCAACGCCTGATCGGCGACCAGCTTCTTCAGCCGCGCGTTCTCGACCTCGAGTTCCTTGAGCCGCCGCGCTTCCTCGGCCTTCATCCCGCCGTACCGACTCCGCCAGCGGGCGTAGGTCGGTTCGCTGACGCCGAGCATCTGCACGACCTGGGCCACGGGCCGCCCCGCCGCGAGCATCGCGTCGGCCTCCCGCAGTTTGGTCACGATCTGCTCCGGTGTGTGCCTCGTCCGCTTCATGCCCAGAGTCTCCTGGACCCCGCCGGGGCCCGTCGGGATGACCTGCCTTGGGGAATCTGATCCGGGTTGAGTGAGAGCTTTCGGGTACAAGGTACCCAGGAGGTTCTCGATGAAGCGGAAGCGTCACAGGACGGACGAGGTGGTTCGGAAGCTCCGTGAGGCGGA
>VGXM01000024.1 GCA_016873295.1 Phycisphaerae bacterium | reverse complement strand
GCCCGATTCCGACGCCTCGCCAAGGACTACGAACGCCTGCCCTCCACCCTCGCCGGCCTCCACCTTGTTGTCTTCGTCTGCCTCATGCTCAACAACCTGCTGGGCCGAAGTCCATGACACGCTCTAGACGAAGACCAGCCGCGCCAGCACCGCCCCCGCGAGCCCCGCCAGCGACCCCACCGCCATCAGCGTGCCGGCGCCGATCAGGCCGGTCCGGTACGCCAAGGCGCCGGCGGTGCGGTCGGGGCGGACGATGGCGAGCAGTCCCGCCGACGCCGCCGCGAGCGCGACGCCCGCCACCGGCACGCCGATGAGCATCCAGCGCACGAAGTTGATGGGGTGCCCCTCGCGGCGCAGGAGCATGAAGACGATGGTGTTGGGGGGCGTGCCGATGGGGGTGGCGATCCCGCCGCAGTTGGCGCCGAGGGCGACGGCGAGCGCGACGCCCCGCCCAGCCCCGGGTCCATCAGCCCCGACACCGCCCCCGCCGCCGACGCGATCGGACCGAGCCACGCCGCCGCCAGCCGCCAACCCCGCGGCCGGTGCCACGCCCGCTCGACCGCCGGCAACGCCATGGTCGCATGATGGCCGCGCCGGTCCCTACACGACGCACGCTCGCAGGCACCGATCCAGCCGCGCCAGCGTCGACGCCTTGCCGAGCACCGCGAGCGTCTCCCCGATCCCCGGGCTCACGCCCGCGCCCGTCACCGCGACGCGGACCGCCTGCGACACCGCCCCCATCCCGGCCCCGGACTGCTGGGCCAGTTGCTCCGCGATCGCGTGCACCTGGTCGGGCGTGAACTCGCCGTCGCCCAGCCCCGCGAGGCGCTCGCGCACCTGGCGCACCAGGTCCAGCCCGCGCCCGCCCTCGCCCTGGAGGTGCTTGGCGACCGCGGCCTGGTCGAAGTCGTACGCGTCATCGCCCACCAGCGCGAAGCGGGCCGCCGCCAGCGCCTCGCGGAGCGTGCGGGCCCGGGGCTTCAGGGCCCTCCCGAGCATCACCAGGCGCGGCGAGGCGGGCGGGTCGTCGCCGAAGGCGCGGCGCACCGTTGACGCCGCCTCCGGCTCGTGCTCCCCCAGCCACGACCACCAGCGCGAGGCGAACGCCCCGTCCTCCATGCCCTTGATGGCGTCGGCGTTGAAGGCCAGCAGCTTGGCGCGGTCGAACCGGGCGTTGGTGCGCCCGATCCGCTCGATCGAGAAGTGCTCGGCCAGGAACCGCATGTCGAACTTCTCGACGTCCTTCCCCTGCCCGTCCTTCAGCCCGCTGCTCCACCCCAGGAGCGCGATGAAGTTGGTGATGACCTCGGGCAGGTAGCCGTTGCGCCGGAAATCCCACACCTCGATCTCGGGGAGCGTCACCTTCAGGTGCCGGGCCAGGGCCTCGGCGACGTCGAGCCGGTCGTGCTCCGCCGCCAGGAAGCCCGCGACCGGGCCCTCCTCCAGCCCGCAGGCGCCCGCGAGCGACGCCGGCGTCGCCCCCTTCGTGGTCGCGTCCTTGGCGGCCTTGCGGGCCGCCTTGGCCTTGTCGCGCTTGCTCATCTTCGTCCCGTCCATGTTGAAGATGAGCGGCATGTGGGCGTACTCGGGCGTGCGGAAGGGCGCGCCCGTGTCCAGCCGCGCCAGCGCCTTCTGCATCGCCACGTGCCGGGGCGTGTTCGCCAGGTGCTCCTGGGCCCGCATCACGTGCGTCACCCCCATCAGCTCGTCGTCGATCACCACCGCGAAGTGGTACGTCGGGAACCCGTCGGCCTTGCGGATCACGAAGTCGTCCAGCTCCCCCGGCGCGATCCGCACGTCCCCCAGCACGCGGTCCGGCACCACCACCTCCTCGCGCGGCGACAGGAACCGCACCACGTGCCGCTCCCCCTTCACCGCCCGCTCCCACCGCCCCCGCGGGAACTCCCCCGCGACCAGATCGCCGGGCCGCTCGAAGCGGTAGGTCCGCTTGGCGGCGACGGCGGCCTTGCGCCTGGCCTCCAGCTCCTCGCTCGTTTCGAACGCCGGGTACGCCCGACCGCGCCGAATCAGGTCCTCGGCGTACGCGTTGTACGTCGCGACGCGCCGGGCCTGGAAGTAGGGCCCCACGCCCCGCGAGTCGCCCCCGACCGTCCGCCCCGACCCCAGGCGCAGCTCGGGCCCGTCGTCCCACTCGATCCCCAGCCACGCCAGGTCCTCGAGGATCCCCCGGGCCGATTCGTCGCTGGAGCGGGCCTGGTCCGTGTCCTCGATGCGGATCATGAAGCGCCCGTCGAGGCCCAGGTTCTTGAGCCCCGCGGCGAAGGCCCAGCAGAAGAGCGCCGAACGCGCCCCCCCGATGTGCAGGTGCCCCGTGGGCGACGGCGCGAAGCGCGTGACGATCGGTGGGTCGGGCATCGCCCGAGTTTAGGGCCCGTGGGGTGTTCGTCCGGGTGGGGCAACCCGCCCCCGAGAGGGGATTGTCCCAGGCTCGATCCGTGCTTTACACTCGTGCAGGGTGGGCCCTTCCGGGGAGGACCCACGGCATCCCGATCCGTCAATCCGCCGACGCCCGCCGCGGGCCCCGGCGAAGGAGTTTCCGATGTCGGTTCGAAACCCAGCGGACATCCGCAACGTCCTGATCTGCGGCACGCCCTCCAGCGGCAAGACCACCCTGGTGGAGCGCCTCCTGCACTCCACGGGCGCCTCCAAGCGCCTGGGCACCGTCGAGGAGGGCAACACCCACTCCGACTTCACCGACGAGGAGCGGCACCACCGGCACTCGATCCACCCGGCCTTCTTCACCTTCGAGGTCGAGAAGCACCTGGTCAACCTGATCGACACGCCGGGGCGGGCCGACTTCCTGGGCCAGGCCGTCGCCTGCTTCCCCGCCGTCGAGACGGTCGCGGTGGTGATCGACCCGCTCAAGGGCGTGGACAGCGTGGCCCGCCGCCTCATGGCCATCGCCGAGGCCCGCCAGATCCCCCGGATCATCATCGTCAACAAGATCGACGAGAGCCACGCCGACCTCGAGGCGACCGTCGCGTCCATCCGCGAGAACTTCGGGTCCGTCTGCCTGCCCATCAACCTGCCCGCGCCGGGCAAGGGCTCGGTCATCAACGTCTTCGAGCACGACGGCAGCGACGACGCCGGCGATCAGACTGAGTTCTCCTCCGTCCGCGAGGCCCACAAGCAGATCATCGAGCAGGTCGTCGAGGTCGACGACGAACTCACCGGCATCTACCTCGACCAGGGCGAGAAGTTCGACGCCGACAGGCTCCACGCCGCCTTCGAGAAGTGCCTGGAGCAGGCCCACCTGGTCCCCATCTGCTTCTGCTCGGCCAAGACCGGCGCGGGCGTCGACGACCTCCTCCACGTCTTCGCCAGCCTCTGCCCCAGCCCCGTCGAGGTCAACCCGCCCGAGTTCGTCAGGCGCGACGCGCCCGACGCCGACGAGCAGGAATGGCACCCCACGCCCGACCCCGCCGGCAAGATCCTCGCCCACGTCTTCAAGATCACCACCGACTCGTTCCTGGGCAAGACGGGCGTCTTCCGCGTCTGGCAGGGCACCGTCAGGGCCAAGAGCGAGCTCTTCCTCGACGACCAGAAGAAGAGCGTCAAGATCGGGCACCTCTTCAAGCTCCAGGGCAGGGAGCACGTCGAGGTGCAGGAGGTGGGCCCGGGCGAGATCGCCGCCGTCGCCAAGGTCGAGGAGGTCCGCTTCAACAGCGTCCTCCACGACACCCACGACCTCGACTCCGTCCGCCTCAAGCCCCTCCAGCTCCCCAAGCCCATGTTCGGGCTGGCCATCGAGCTCAAGAACCACGCCGACGAGAACAAGTTCTCCACCATCGCGCACCGCTTCATCGCCGAGGACCCCTGCCTGGTCATCGACCGCGTCGCCGCCACCAAGCAGACCGTCATGCGCGGGCTGGGCGAGCTGCACCTGCGCATCGTGATCGAGAAGCTCAAGAACGGCTCCAACATCGAGCTCATCACCAGCCAGCCCAAGGTCGCCTACAAGGAGACCATCACCGCCCGCGCCGACGGGCACCACCGCCACAAGAAGCAGACCGGCGGCGCCGGACAGTTCGGCGAGGTCTACCTCCGCATCGAGCCCCTGCCGCCCGACCACCCCGAGGGCTTCGAGTTCGAGTCCGAGGTCGTGGGCGGGAGCGTCCCGCGCCAGTTCTGGCCCGCCGTCGAGAAGGGCGTCCGCCAGATCGTCGCCGACGGCGCCGTCGCCGGGTACCCCATGACCGGCATCCGCTGCGTGCTCTACGACGGCAAGTACCACGACGTCGACTCCAAGGAGATCGCCTTCATCACCGCCGGCAAGCGGGCCTTCGTCGACGCCGTCGCCAAGGCCCGACCCAAGCTCCTCGAGCCCTACGTCAACATCGAGATCACCGCCCCGGCCCGCTACATGGGCGACCTGGCCGGGCACATCGCCACCAAGCGCGGGCGGATCCAGTCCTCCGACGTCGTGGGCGAGAACTGCGTCGTTCGGGCCGTCGCCCCACTGGGCGAGCTCCAGACCTACTCCAACGAACTCAAGAGCATGACCGGCGGCGCGGGCAGCTTCGCCATGGACTACAGCCACGACGAGCACGCCCCCGCCAACGTCCAGGCCGCCGCCGTCGCCGCCTTCAAGCCCGGCGCCGAAGAGGATTGAACGCTGGGTGCCATGCTCCCCGCCCTGCGGGAGCACGCTCCGGGAACGCCCCACGGAAGTCCGGGCCCCATGCTTCCCCGAGGCGGAATGCATGCCACGCGGGCGGGCAGCGTCCGCACGGGTCAGGGGCCAGGCGCCCGATGGCTCGGGCCGACCCGCTCACGCCGGGAACTCGGGCTTCTCCCCGCAGAGCACCCGCCACACGTCGCGGACCACCCAGCTCATGCGCCCGTGCGCGTCCCGCGTCGCCGCCCCGACGTGCGGCAGCAGCCTGGCGTTGCCCAGCCCCAGCAGGGGCGAGTCGGGCGCGACCGGCTCGGGCTCGTGCACGTCCAGGATCGCCGTCGCCTCGGCGTGGGCCCGCAGGAACGCCGCCAGCGCCGCCGGATCCACCACGAACCCGCGGCTCGTGTTGACCAGCACCACGTCCTTCTTCAGCAGCCCCAGCGCGCCCGCCCCCACCAGCCCGCGGTTGCCGGCGCGCCCGTCGACGTGGATCGTCAGCACGTCCGCCGCGTGGCACAGCTCGTCGGCCCCGACCGGCGTCGCGCCCCAGCGATGCTCGGGCGCGATCTGGACGAGGTCGTGGAACAGCACGCGCATGCCCATCGCCGCGCCGATCCGCGCCACGCGCTTCCCTATGCGCCCCATCCCCCAGACCCCCAGCGTCAGCCCCTCCAGTTGCCGGGCCGCCACCAGTCCCCGGCGCAAGTCCGACCACCCCGCCAGGGCCAGGGGGCGGTCGAGGTACACGCGGGGGCGGAGCGCGTCCAGCAGCGCCGCGAACACCAGCTCCGCCACCGCCGACGAGTTGGCGTCGGGCGTGTACACCACCGCCACGCCACGCGACCGGCACGCCTTCAGGTCGATGTTGTCCAGGCCCACGCCCGCCCGCCCCACCACCCGCAGGCGCGGCGAGCGCGCCAGCAGGGCCGCGTCCACGCGCGTGTACGTCCGCACCACCAGCCCCTCGGCGTCCTTGAGCAGCCGAGCCAGGGCCGCGCCGTCCCCCGCCGGGGCCCGCTCCAGGTCCGCGCGCTCCGCCAGCCAGCGGGCGCACTCCCCGTCCAGGTCCTCCGTCTGCACCACGATGGGGCGTGCGCTCATGGGGCCTCGTCCGCGTCGTCGCACTCGGCCGGCTCGATCACCGCCGACATCGACCCCGCGCAACACGCGATGAGCGGGTCCTTCCCGTACGCCAGGATCTGGTCGCGCTTCAACTCCGCGTGCTCCTTGTGCGTCGTCAGGCAGACCGCGCGCCCCTCGCCGTCCACCGCGCTCGCCACCCTGAACGCCCGCGCCGCGTCCATCGCGAACAGCTCGCGCACCATCCGGATCACGTACTCGTACGTGTGGTCCTGGTCGTCCAGCAGCACCACGTTCCACGCCCGCGGCGGGCGCGTCTCCTCCGAGCGCTTCTCGCTCGTCTGACGGCTCGTCGCGCGATCGGCGGTGGGCATGATCCTGCCTCCCGCGACAATCGTACTGCCCCGCCGACGACGCGTCCGCCTCCCCGCCCACGCCAGCACGCCCGCCTCAGCCGGGAGCCCCGCCCACCCCGACCGCACACCGCCCCCGCCGCAGACCAAGCCCCGCCAGGATGAGCACTCCCCACGGCGACGGGATCACCGCCACGAACCCCTCCGTCCGCCCCGCCCCCGTCACCCCATACCCCACGATCGTGCGCCCGTCGGCGCTGATCCCCGTCGCGGCCTCCAGCCGGAACGACCCCAACGCCACGCCCAGCCCGCCCAGGACCGCGTTCAGGTCGCGCATGCCCTCCGACCGCGACCACACGAACGCCCGCCAGTCCCCCGACCCGTCGATGCTGCTCCCGACGATGGTCCGCCCCAGGGCGCTGACGCCCCGGGCCCGGGCCCGCACGTCGCCCGGCAGCGTCCCCAGCACCTCGCCCACCCACGCGCCCCCCACAAGGTCCCACGCCGTCGCCCACTCGCTGGCGCTGTCGCCCGAGTACCCCACGATCCGCGCCCCCTCGAACGACACGCCCTGGGCCCAGGTGCGCGTGGCGCCGGGCGGCGTGGCCAGCGGAACCGTTCCGCCCGCGGTCCACGCCCACGCCGCCGGGCCCGAGGGCGTGCTCGCCGCCCCCACGATCAGCCCGCCCCCGGCGCTCACCCCGTTGGCCTGCGAACTGGTCGTGCCGGGAAGGCTCGGCAGGGGCTGCACCACGCCGCTGGCGGTCAGCCACGCGAACGCGCCCTGCGGACCCGCGATCGGCACGCCGAACCCCACCGCCAGCCCGCCGTCGCCCGAGAGCCCCGTCACCTGCCCGCCCGCGAAGATCGTCTGGGGCATGAGCGTCGGGTCGCCCCCGCCCCGGGCCCAGACCGCCGCCCGGTTGTTGGAGACTCCACCGAGCGTCGCGCCATGGCCCGAAACGGCCGTTGCGCTGTGGAAGGCGCCGACGCCCGCCAGCGGCGTGAATCCCGCGCCGCTCCCCCACGCAAACCCGCGCCGGCTGGTCAGCGTGCCCGAGTTGCCGCCCACGATCCCCCCGTCGAGGGAGACACCGAAGGCAAACGTCCGATCATCCCCGGCGAAGCCGGCGAGCCTCGTGAACGAGACCTGGGCCCAGGCCACGCCCGGGAAGACCACGGCGCAGACACACCCGGCCCGGATTGCCGCCCGGCATCGCATCTACCTCCAGTGTGCCACACGCGGGGCGGATTGCCAGCAAAAGCCCGGACCTTCCGCAACGGGCCCCGCGCGAGCGTGGGATCGCCGGGCTCCCGGCGCGTTACACCCCGGGCGTTCGCCCGGGTGTCGTCAGGAGGATGGGCATCTGGACGGTGACCATCCGCCACTCGCCGTCGAACGGTCCGACTTCCCGCCGCCTGCGGTGGGCCCAGACGTTCATCGCCACCAGCCCCTCAAGGGCCGGACCCACGGGGCGACGACCCCAGCGGGCCCGCCCGGGCGCCGGCAGGCGCGTCGTCAAGATGACCCTCGGCCTTGTCATCGCCTCAATCCTATGCGGAACGCTCAAAGACGCGACTCTTGCTCCGGTAGTCCACCTTCACCGTGTCGCCGGCCCCGAGCTCCCCCGCGGGCGATGCGCGATTCGCACACGACGAATCGCAATGAACGGGATGAGTGCGGCGCACGAAGAGTGCTCAAGACCGACTCCGCGGGGTTGGCGACCCGGGCGACAGCGTCCGGAGGTATTCGACGGACCGGAAAACGCGGTCGCGGTCGCGGCCGGTAACCTCCGTGAGGATACCGAGCTTCTGAAGGTCGGCGACCAGGGTGTTCGCCGTCGGGATCGACACGCCGATCCGGCTTGCCGCGATCCCCACGGTCAGCGTCGGATACCGATAGGTCGCCTCGAGCAAACGGAGCAGATTCGCCTTCCTCGGGAACCCCCCGCGGACCAGCTCACGTTGACGCCCTTGGAGCGCCAGGATCTCGTGCGCGGTCTTCGCGGCCTTCCCCGCGACCTCCGCGACGCCCTCGAGGAAGAACCGCAGCCACCCCTCCCAGTCGCCATCTTCACGCACGCGCATCAGCCAGTCGTAGTACGACGACTTCCGCCTCGTCAGATAGTCCGACAAGTACAGCAGCGGGCGACGCAGAACCCCGCATTCGCACAGCATGAACGTCACCAGCAGGCGCCCCAGTCGTCCATTCCCGTCCAGGAACGGGTGGATCGTCTCGAACTGCGCGTGCACCAGCCCCGCCCGGATCAGCACCGGCGTCGAATCCTCGTCACGGATGAATCGCTCAAGGTCGCTCAGATGGTCCAGCAACTCGGTGTGCGGCGGCGGGACGAACGCCGCGTCAGCAAGCAACGCCCCTTCGGGGCCGATCCAGTTCTGGCTCGTCCTGAAGTCGCCCGGCGAACTCCGGTCCCCCCGCACCCCCTTGAGCAGGACCGCGTGGATCTCGCGGATCAGGCGCAAGCTCAGCGGCAGCGTCTCAAGCCGGCGCAGACCCTGCTCGAGCGCCCTGACGTAGTTCCGCACTTCCACGACGTCCCGTGGCCTTGCCCGCTCCGTAATCGGCACGCCGGCCTCTTCTTCAAGCAGGTCAGACAGACTCGCCTGTGTCCCTTCGATCTGCGAACTGAGCACCGCCTCCTTGCTCACGTACATCTGAACAAAGAGCCTGGGGTCGGGCAGGACCTCTCCGATCCCGTCGAGACGACCCACCGCGAGGTTGGCCCTCGACAGCTCGGGTTCAATCGCCCCAAGATCAAGCGCAGGCCGCGGAGGAAGGGGCGCCGGTCGGAACGCCCAATACCCGGTGGGTTGACGGACATAGACCCCAGCCCTTGCGTGTGCTCTCCGTCCGCTCCTTGGGTTTCCCTCATTGACCACGGTCGCTGATTAAACTCTACCCGTTTCGTTTAATCAAGCGCCGGCCTCCGATAACGCGCGCCCCCTCACGCGACGCGACGACCCGCGTCGCCCACTACGCCCGCTCAAAGACGAAGCTCTTGCCCCGGTAGTCCACTCTCACCGCGTCGCCGGCCCCGAGTTCGCCCGCGAGGATCTTCCCCGCCAGCGGGTTCTCGATCCGCGACTGGATGGCCCGCTTGAGGGGCCTGGCCCCGAACGCCGGGTCCCACCCCTCCGTCGCCAGCTGCGCCTTGGCCGCGTCGGTGATCTCCAGGGCCATCTCGCGCTCGGCGAGGCGCTTCCGCAGCCCGGCCAACTGGATCTCCACGATCGACGCCAAGTCCTCCTTCTTGAGCTGGTGGAAGACCACGATCTCGTCGATGCGGTTGACCAGCTCCGGGCGGAAGAACGCGGCGTGAACGTCCATCCGCAGGCGGGCCGACAGCTCGCCGCGCTCCAGGTCGGGCCTGAGGCCCTTGCCCTCGATGTCGGCCCCGGGCCCGCGCCGGATGAAGTCGCGCACCGCCGCCTCGATCTCCCAGTCCTCGGCGCCGCTCTCGGCCATCTCCTGGATCCGCTGGCTCCCCAGGTTGCTCGTCATCACCACCAGCGCGTTCTTGAAGTCCACCGTCCGCCCCTGCCCATCGGTCAGGCGCCCGTCGTCGAGGATCTGGAGGAGCACGTTGAAGACGTCCTGGTGCGCCTTCTCGACCTCGTCGAGCAGGATGACCGCGTACGGGCGACGCCGCACCGCCTCCGTCAACGCCCCGCCCTCCTCGTACCCCACGTACCCCGGCGGGGCCCCGATCAGGCGGCTGACCGCGTGCTTCTCCATGTACTCCGACATGTCCACGCGGATCATCGCCTCTTCGGTGTCGAAGAGGAACTCCGCCAGCGCCTTGCACGTCTCGGTCTTGCCCACGCCCGTGGGCCCCAGGAAGAGGAAGCTCCCGATGGGGCGGCGCGGGTCGGAGAGCCCGGCCCGCGAACGCCGCACCGCGTCGCTCACCAGGCGCAGGGCGTGGTCCTGCCCGCGCACGCGCTTCCGCAGACCCTCCTCCATCCGCGCCAGCTTCTCGCGCTCCCCCTCCACCAGTCGGCTGACCGGGATCCCCGTCCACCGCCCCACGATCTCCGCGATCATCTCCGCGTCCACTTCCTCGCGGACGAGAGCCTGCCCCTTGCCCTTGCGCTGCGCAAGCGCGGCCTCGGCGTCGGCGAGCTTCTTCTCCAGCTCGCGCATCTCGCCGTAGCGGATCCGCGCCGCCGTCTCCAGGTCGCCCCGGCGCTGCGCCTGCTCCAGCTCCACCTGCCTCGCGTCGATCGTCTTCTTCACGCCCTTGACCGCGTCCAGCTCCTTCTTCTCCTCCTCCCACTGGGCCGTCAGGGCCTTGTTCCGCTCCTGGAGCTCGGCCAGCTCGCGCTCGATCCGCGAGAGCTCGCGCGTGGCCCCGTCCGCCTTCCCCGAGCCCGTCTCCAGCTTGACCGCCTCGCGCTCGATCTCGAGCTGCATGATCCGCCGACGCAGCTCGTCCAGCTCCGTGGGCATGCTGTCGTTCTCGATGCGCAGGCGGGCCGCCGCCTCGTCGATCAGGTCGATGGCCTTGTCCGGCAGGAAGCGGTCGGCGATGTAGCGGTGGCTCAGGCTCGCCGCCGCCAGGATCGCCGAGTCGAGGATCCGCACGCCGTGGTGGGCCTCGTAGCGGGGCTTGAGCCCGCGCAGGATCGCCACCGTCTCCTCGGCGCTGGGCTGGTCCACCAGCACGGGCTGGAAGCGCCGCTCGAAGGCCGGGTCCTTCTCGATGTGCTTGCGGTATTCGTCCAGCGTCGTGGCCCCGATGCACTTGAGCTCGCCCCGGGCCAGGGCCGGCTTGAGCAGGTTCCCCGCGCTCACCGCCCCCTCCGCCGCACCCGCCCCCACCACCGTGTGCAGCTCGTCGATGAACAGGATGATCCGCCCCTCGCTGGACGTCACCTCGCGCAGCACCGCCTTGAGCCGCTCCTCGAACTCGCCCCGGAACTTGGCCCCCGCCAGCATCTGCCCCACGTCCAGCGCGATCACCCGCTGCTGACGCATCCCCTCCGGGCAGTCGCCGTTGACGATCCGCTGGGCCAGCCCCTCCGCGATCGCCGTCTTGCCCACCCCGGGCTCGCCGATCAGCACCGGGTTGTTCTTGGTCCGTCGGCTCAGCACCTGCATGCACCGCCGGATCTCCTCGTCACGCCCGATCACCGGGTCCAGCTTCCCCTTCTGCGCCTTCTCCGTCAGGTCGATGCCGTACTTCTTGAGCGCCTCGTACCCCGACTCCTGCCCCGGGTCGGTCACGCCCTTGACGCCCGACTCGTCGCGGATGGCCCGCACCGCCGCCTCCAGCTTGCCGCGGTTCAGCCCCGCCGCCTGCATCGCGTCCCTCGCGGGCCCGCCGACCTCGACCAGCGCCAGCAGCACCCCCTCGCTCGACACGAACGAGTCGCCCAGCTTCCTGGCCTCCTGCTCCGCCCTGACGAGCAGTTCCATCAGCGCCCGCCCGCCCTGCCCCGCCGACGCCCCGGACACGCTCGGCAGGCGCTTCATCTCCGCCTCGACGATCTGCGCCAGGCGCGACGGCTCGGCCCCGGCCCGCGACACCACGCTCCACGCCACGCCGCCCCGGTCCTCCAGCAGCGCCCCCAGCACGTGCAGCCCGTTGATCTCCGGGTGCCCGCCCGCGACCGCCTTGCCCTGGGCCGCCCCAAGCGCCTGCTGCACCGCCGTCGTGAATCGTTCGAGGTTCATGCCGATCCTCCGTTCAAACAGCCCACCCAACCGTCGCCCCGCCTCTGCCCGTCGCCCATGCCGAGCCGACGCTCGGCGCCTCCCCACCGCCTTTCACCGGTTCCAATCGTGCAAGCCGCGCGCCAGCCCCGGGCGAGGCCGATGCCGCGTCCGGGTCCAATCGCCGTCCCGGGGCCGGGGCTCTCCCGCTGCGCCCGCCACTTTGACAGGCCCGATCACTCGGCGTCGCGCCCCCGGATGGCGCGCAAGATCTCGAACGCGAGGAAGATCTTGCCGTAGTTGCCCTCACTCACCCCCACGAGCACGCCGCGATCAACCAGCGCCCCGACGTGGCGCTTCGCCGCGGGATACGTCACGCCCATGACCCGAGCCGCGCCCGGTATGGTCACCACCTGCGTCTCGAAGAGATGCTCGATGAGCCGCCATGCCAGCGCGCTGGACCGCTTGGTCGCCAGCTCACGCCGGTATCGATCCAGCAGCGCGGAGAGCCGACCCGCACGCGCCAAGTCCAGCTCGGCCTGCTCGCCGACCGCCCGTACGAAGAACTCCAGCCACGCCTCCCACTCGCCGTCGGTGCTCACGCGCAGGAGCCGGTCGTAGTACTCCTGCCGCCGCGCCTGCACCCACTCGCTCAGGTTGCACACGGGGTGCTTGAGCCAGCCGGCCTTGAGCGGCCCCAGGTTCACCAGCGCACGCCCCAGACGCCCGTTGCCGTCGCTGAAGGGGTGAATCGCCTCGAACTGGTAGTGCGCCAGGCCCAGTTCAATCAGTGCGGGCCACCGCCTCCCCGTCGCCCCGAGCGCCTCGCCGTTGACGAAACGCTCCCAGTCGGCCATGCACCGCTCGACCTCCGCCCCAGGCGGCGGCACGAACCGGGCACCCTCGAACCCCGTGGCCTCGTCCCCGATGTACACCTGGCCCTCCCTGTACCGCCCGGGCCGATGCCGCGGCTCCGTCACCAGCACCTCGTGCATCCGCCGCACCAGCCGCCCGCTGACAGGCAGCGCCGACTCCAATCCTTCCTCGATCGCCAGGCGGTTCCGATTCACCTCCAACGCCTGCGGCGACACGGGCCCCGCACCCACGCCGGCCATCGCCACGTCCTGGATCGACGCCACCGTGTTCTCGATCCGCGACGACGCCTGCGCCTCGCGCATCCGCAACGCCCCGAGCAGGATCCGCGGGTTGGACAGCCCCTCGACCGACGTCTCCAGACGCACCAGCCCCGACATGGCCAGTTCCAGCAGCGGCCAGAGCCGGTCGACCACGCCCCCCCGCGCCTCCTCCAGCCGCGCCGGCGGGAGCGGATCGGGAACGAACGCCCACCCCGCCCGCCGATTCGACCGGCCCAGCCCGGCAGGCTCATCGAACGCCGTCGGCACCAGCCGACCCGAACACCCGCCTTGGAACTGGGCTCGATCCACGGGTTGTACCATCGTTCAATACCTGACCGTTGAAATCAAGTTTTGGCCGAGAAAGTATAATTCATCACGACGGAATTGTCATTCCATTCAACTCCGCGCGCGCGGTCAGCCCGTGACCATGGGGCCCAACCGGTTGTGGTTCCGACGTTGAAGAGCCCTGGGAATCGCGCAAACGGATGGGAATTGGCCAAACCACCCACCTGTGCAATCAGGCCTTCAGCCGAGGCGGACGATCCGTTTGGAGAACGGTCGGTCCTTGCGACGGGTTTGACGCCGGGGCTTGGGCGTGGTACAACACCCCCCCTCGACAGGAGCTCACCGATGTCCCGCCGCGCCTCCGCCGCCCTTCTGACGCTCGCCTCCCTGGCCCTCGGCGCCTGCGAGTATGACACGCCCAGCGAGCGCCTGGCCGCCGACCTGCGTTCGGACCCCAGCCCGAACATGGAGACGATGTACGAGCGCCAGGTCGACATCGACAACAACATCGCGATCGTCAACGACGCCAACCTGCGGATGCTGCACCAGGACCTTGGGCGTCTGCTCCTCTTGAGCCGCCCCAGCCGCCTGACACCCGAGCGTCTGCCCCGCTGACGGAGCCTGCGGCCCCTCCGTTCGCCGGCTGTCGCGAGGACCGTGCGCGCCTCTCGGCGTGTACACTTGCGTCGCTCCGCAGGGGAGCACGGAGGAGCCTCCATGAAAGTCGTCTGCGACCGCTCGGCACTCCTGGACGCCATCAACGCCGTCGCCGGCGCCGTGCCGGCGCGGACGCCCCGCGTCGCCCTCACCTGCATCAAGCTCGCGGCGACCAGGACCGGCCCCGCCGGCGCCCTCACCCTCTCCGCCACCGACGCCGAACTGGCGATCAAGGTGACGCTGGCCCAGGTCGACGTCGCCAGCCCGGGCGAGGCCCTGGTCCCCGCCGACAAGCTCCGCCAGATCGTCTCCGCCGAGGAGTCCGAGCCCACCCTCACCCTCGACGTGCAGCAGGACATCTGCCACATCCGCGGCGTGGACGCCCACTTCAAGGTCTTCTGCCAGCCCGTCGCCGACTTCCCCCCCATCCCCGACTTCGCCTCGGTCGTCAGCGGGTCGGGGGGCGTGCACACGCGGGCCCAGTTCACCCAGTCCGCCGGCGCCCTCAACGACCTGGTCGCCAAGACCCTCTTCGCCGCCGCACGCGAGAACTCCCGCTACGCGATCAACGGCGTGCTCATCCGCCGCGAGGGCAAGAGGATCGAGTTCGTCGCCACCGACGGCCGCCGACTGGCCCTCTGCCGCGCCACCGTCCCGGGCCCGGCCGACAGGGACGCCAAGCCCGTCACCTGCATCGTCCCCGCCAAGGCCCTCAACACCCTGGCCCGCCTCTCCAAGGACCCCGAAGAGGCGGTGCACGTCGCCATCACCGACGCCCAGGTCTTCTTCGCCTTCGTGTCCCCCGGCGAGAAGGACGCCTCGCGCCCCAGGGCCGTGCTCGCCAGCACGCTCGTCGAGGGCGCCTTCCCCCCCTACGAGGACGTCATCCCCAAGGACCAGGACAAGAAGATCACCTTCGACCGCGACACCCTCAACTACGCCGTCCGACGCGCCGCCATCCTCACCAACGAGGAATCCCGCGGCGTCAAGCTCGCGTTCAAGGGCGCGGCCAAGCGGCTGGAGATCTCCAGCCGCGCCCAGGAGACCGGCGAGGCCAACATCACCGCCGACCTGGCCGCCTACGAGGGCGCCGACATCGAGATCGGCTTCAACCCCCACTTCCTCACCGACGCCCTCAAGGTGCTCGCCGAGACCGAGGTCATCATGGAGCTCAAGGCCCCCTCCGCCCCCGCGCTCATCAAGACCGGCCCCAAGTCCGCCGGGTCCGACTTCGTCTACGTCGTCATGCCCGTCACGCTCCAGTAGCCCGGGGCGGGGCCTGGAGCACCCCCGTCACCGCGACTCAACCACGCGCTGCAGGAGCTGCTTCTGCTGCTCCAGCGGCAACGCCCGCAGCATCTCCAGGATCACGCCGAACTGCGCCTCGCGGTCGCTCAACCCGTTGAGCTTGCCCCGCGCCGCCGCGACCGCCGTCGCCAGCTCGCCCGAGAGGCCTTGGCTCACCTTGTCGATGCGGTCCGCCGCCTCGAGCAGCAGCCGCCGGCGCGTCACCATGGCCTCGTCATAGCCCTGCCGCATGAGGGCCCGGAACATGACCTTGGACTGCTCCCCCGAGTCGGGGCCGGCCTGCTTCTTCTCGTCCTCGAGCACGGCCGCCCGGTACTCCCGCTCGATCGTCTGCGTGTTGAACCGCGCCGTCGGGTCGTCGATCACGCCCCGCGACTTGAGCTCCAGCACCGCCGACGGGCGGACGTACAGGGGCTCCACCAGCGCCCGGGCCAGGCTCGTCTCGTCGCGGTTGGCGAAGTTGATGTTGTCCAGCTCGCCACCGTCGATCCGGGCCAGCAGGTCGAGGTTGTCGATCACCACCTTCTCCAGCCGCTCGCGCCGCTCGGCCAGGTAGGCCTGGATCTGGGCCCGCTGCTCCTCGGTCTTGATCCGCGTGTTCCGGGCCAGGGCCGCCTCTTCCACGGTCCGGTCCGTGATCCGCTTCAGCCTGCCGTCCCCCTCTCGCTCCACCAGCGACTCGAACGCCGGGTCCGGCTCCACCGGCTTCACCTCCACCGCGGGCATGGCCTGCACCGGCGGGGGGGGCGGGGGCGCCTCGAACTTGGGCGTCGCCGGGGGCGGACCCGGCGGCGGCGGCGCCACCTGCGCGCCCGCCACACCCGCCAGACCCATCGCCAGACCCGCCCTCACCACAAACTCGATCCTCATCGCTTGGCTCCAACTGGCCGGCCCGCGTGCCCGGGCTCCCGCGCCCACCGGCGACCCGGATTATTGGCGATGCCCGACGCCCGTGGAGCACCCGCGCCCGCCGCCGCCGAGGGACCCCGGGCGCCGCCCCCGTTGCTCACAGCACCCGCACCACGACCAGCGTCTGGTCGTCCACCCGCTCCGCCAGGCCCGAGAACTGCCTCAGCTCCCACATCACGCGCTCGACCAGCCCCCCCGCCGAGATCCCCGGCTCGTGCCCGACGGCCTCCAGCACCATCGCCCGCAGCGTCTCGCGCCCGAACTTGGCCCCCTGGAAGTTGCGGGCGTCGGTCAGCCCGTCGGTGTACGCCACGAGCACGTCCCCCGATCGGAGCTCCACCGTCGCCCGCGCGTAGGCCTGCCGCTCGTCCACGCCCACCACCATGCCGCCCACCGACAGGTCGGTCGCGCGCCAACCGCCCCGACCCTCCCTCCGCAGCAGCATCGTCGGCTCGTGCCCCGCCGAGCAGTACGTCAGCCGACGCCCCGCCGGGTCGATCACGCCGTACCACAGCGACACGAACTCGCCCTGGAGCGTGTCGCGCGTCATCGCGACGTTCACGCGCCGGATCACCTCGTCCAGGTCGTAGACGTAGTCGATCTGGGCCCGCAGCATGGCCCGCACCGCGCTCATGAGCAGCGCCGCCGCCACACCCTTGCCCACCACGTCCCCCACCGCCACGCCCAGGTGCCCGCCCAGCGGCAACAGGTCGTAGAAGTCGCCCCCGAGCTCGTTGCTGGGGATGTACCGCGCCGCCACGTCCAGCCCGGGGACCGTCGGCATCCGGGCCGGCAGCATCCGCCTCTGCACGTCCGCCGCCAGCTCCAGCTGGCGCGCGATCCGCTTCTCCTCTTCCTCCAGCCTCAGCAGCCGAGCCTGCTCGATCGACACCGCGGCCTGGTCGGCCAGGCTCTTGAGCAGCCGCCGGTCCGTGTCGCTGAACCGCCGGGGCGCCCGCGAGTACAGCCGCACCACCCCCAGCGCCCGCCCCTGAAAGGTCAGCCCCGCGTTGATGAACCCGCGCAGCCCCTCGGCCCGCACCCGGTCCGGGATCAGCACCCGGGCGTCCGTCAGCAGGTCCTCCGACACCGCCCCCTCGCCCCGCAGCGCCAGGTGGTCGAACAGGCGGTCCTTGGACAGCGGCAGCGGGCACTCCACCCAGTCGCGGCTCAGGTTCCGCACCACCTTGTGCGTCACGTCCCGCTCCAACGCCGCCAGCTCGTCGCTCTCCTCGAACAGCACCACGCTCCCCGCGTCCAGCCCCAACACGTCCAGGGCCGAGTCCATGGCCACTTCGAGCACGCGGTCCACGCTCGCCGCGCGAGACAGCAGCGCGTTCATCCGAAGCAGCGCGCTCACCTCCACCACCCGGTGACGCAGCGACAGCTCGTTCTGGCACAGCTCCGCCGCCGCGCCCGCCAGCAGCGCCACCGCCCGCTCCAGCGTCGCCCGCGCGGCCCCGCCCTGCCCGTCGGAGATCCGCGGCGCCCCGGCGCCCACCACCAGCGTGCCGATCGTCCGACCGCCCACGACCAGCGGGGCCGCCGTCGCCTGCCCCGCGACCGGCTCGGCCTCCTCGGCACGCCACCCGCCCCCCTCGATCCACACGATCCGCCGTCCGTCCGCCGAACGCAACTCCACCCCGACCCCGGTCAGGGCCGACAACTGACGGCACAGACCCGCCAGCGAGCCGTCCGTCAGGAAGTCGGTGATGGAGACCGGATCGGCGGTCCGCGGCGCCGCCGCGGCCCGCGCCGGGTCCGACACCTCCGCCCCCGGGCCCGCCGGATCCGTCGTCACCGCCACCCCCCCCATCATCGCCCCTCGCCGCCCAGCCACATCTGCCGCAGCAGCGCGGTCAGTTCAACCGTCGCGCGGGCCTCCTGGGCCTCCGCCTCCGTCGGGACGGGCGAGGGCGCCAGCCGCGCGAACGCCACCAGCCCCTCCTCGATCAGGGCCGGCTCGCCCCGCTGGTGCCCCAGGTACGCCAGCAGCAGCCCCGACTGTCGCTCCATCCCGCCGCCGGAGATGCCGCCGCGCAGAATCGTGACCAGCTCCTCCTGCCGACGCGCCGACGGCATCAGGTCGGCGCCATACTTCACGGGCACCGACTCGGGGTGCTCCGCGAAGAGCTCGCGCAGGTTGAGCGACGCCGACATCACCATCCCCGCCCCGAGCTGCGCGTGCAGGCGACCGACCAGCGACGCCTGGTCCCCCGATCGGATCACCAGCGCCCGCGCGAACCGCTCCTCCGCGTCGAAGTACCGTCCCTCCTTGAGGTACCGCTCGCCGGCCGACAGGTGAATGACGAACGCGTCCTTGGACGCCAGCCCCGCGCCCACCAGCGACGGCACGGGCTCCGAGCCGGCCCGCCGGATCGCCTCCACCGCTTCGCCCTCCGCCTCCGTCCACGACCCGGGCCGCCGCGACTGGCCCAGGCCTTCCTCCTCGCGGGCCAGCAGCATCGTTTTCACCGCCGACATGCGGGCCGCGATCTCCGATCCCTCCGCCGCCGCCAGCCCGAGCAGCCGGTTCCGCAGCGACAACATCCCGTCGCGGGCACGCGACCCCTCGTCGGGCATCGGCGCCGGCGTGCCCAGCCCGCTCGGGGCGGGCCCCGTCGGCGCCGCCGGGACGGTCGCCGTCGGGTCCGGCACGCCCAGCTCGCGCATCAACCGCTCGCGCATGAGCTCGAAACCCGTCTTGGGCCGCTCCTCGGGCGCGGGCGCCAGCGCGCCGGACAGCTCGCGACGCCGACCCTGGGCCTTCTCCTCCTCGGACAGCCCCCACCATTGCACCCCCGTCACGGGCGACGCCGACACCGGCTCGGACCGCCCCGTCGCCGGGTCCACCCGATACCCCACGATCCCGGGGATCAGCCCCCGACCCGCCAGGTACGCCGACGTCGAGCGGAGCGTGCCGACCCGCCCCTCCGCCCCCTGGCTGATCCCCAGGGCCCCGACCCCCGTGAACGAGTCGGCCCGCGTGTCGGTCCGCCGCATCGCCCCGCTCCGGGCCGCGTATTCGCTCATGCCGCGCTGCACCGTCAGGCTCCCGGTCAGCCCCAGCGGCGTCACGCCCCCCGTCGACATTGCAAACTGGTACTGCAGCGCATCGGTCCCGCGCACGCCCGACCCCGCCAGCCCCGACAGCACGGAATCACGCCGGAACTCGAACAGATCCTCCGACCCCAGCGCCCCGCGAAAACCCAGCGGGTCGCTGTACCCCACGCTCCCCCGGAAGCTCACCCCGCCCACCGCCGAGCCCGTTACGATCGCGTTCCGGTACCGCGCCTCGGCGGCGAAGTCCCGCGGCCGCGCCTCCGGCGCCAGCACCGACAGGTCCCGCTGCAGGATCCGCCCGTCACCCAGCGGGCCCACCGCCGGGCGCGTGCCCTGCGCCAACGCCGTCCCCGCCGACATCACCAGCACCGCGATCGCTCGTCCCATGGCTCGACTCCTGTCCGGCAGGTCAATCGTATCGGTCGAACAGACCCCGACCCAATCGCCTCTCCCTAGACTCCGCCCATGAAGCCGTACTACATCACGACCCCCATCTACTACGTCAACGACCGACCCCACATCGGGCACTGCTTCACCACCCTCGTCGCCGACGTCGCCGCACGCTTCCAGCGCCTGGCCCGCGGCGGCCCCCCCTCGCCCGCCCCCGTCTTCTTCCTCACCGGTACGGACGAGCACGCCGACAAGGTCGTCACCTCCGCCGCCGCCAACCACACCACCCCCCAGGCCTGGGCCGACCTCAACGCCGAGCAGTTCCGCCGCGCCTTCGACTCCCTCCAGGTCACCAACTCCGACTTCATCCGCACCACCGAGCCCCGCCACGCGGGCCGCGTCCCCACCTACATCGCCGCCCTCCAGGCCGCCGGCGACATCTACAAGGGCCAGTACACCGGCTGGTACGACGAGGGCCAGGAGGAGTACCTCACCGAGACCGCCGCCAAGGACGCCCAGTACAGGTCCCCCATCAACGCCAGGCCCCTCGTCCGCCGCACCGAGGACTGCTACTTCTTCCGCCTCTCCGCCTATCAGCAGGCCCTCCTCGGCCACATCAACCAGCATCCCGGCTTCATCCTCCCCGAGAGCCGACGCAACGAGGTCCTGGGCCGACTCCGCCAGGGCCTCAACGACGTCCCCGTCTCCCGCCCCGTCACCAGCGACCCCGCCACCCAGTGGGGCATCCGCATGCCCGCCGACGACGCCAACCGCGTCTACGTCTGGATCGACGCCCTCTTCAACTACCTCACCGTCGTCGACACGCCCGACCGCCGACACCTCTGGCCCGCCGACGTCCACCTCATCGGCAAGGACATCCTCTGGTTCCACGCCGTCATCTGGCCCGCCCTCCTCATGGCCCTCAGGAAGTCCGCCCCCGACTTCGCCTGGGTCGACCTCCCCCGCTGCGTCTTCGGGCACGGCTGGTGGATCGCCGAGGGCCAGAAGATGTCCAAGTCCCTCGGCAACTTCATCGACCTGCCGCGCCTCGACGCCTACGCCCGGCGCTACTCCCTCGACGCCCTCCGCTGGTACCTCCTCGCCCAGGGGCCCCTGGCCGGCACCGACGCCGACTTCTCACACGCCAGGTTCGTCGAGGTCTACAACGCCGACCTGGCCAACGCCATCGGCAACTCCACCTCGCGCGTGGGCAACATGATCGCCAGGTACTTCGACGGCGTCGTGCCCCCTCCCCTCCAGGGGAGGGCCGGGGAGGGGTTGCCCATTCCCGAGTCCGACGCCCTCGCCGCCGAGTTCCCCTACCTCTGCCGCGCCACCGTCGAGAGGTCCCTCGCCGCCCTCGACGAGTTCGACCTGCCCACCGCCCTGCGCCTGGGCATCGACCTGGTCGCCCGCGTCGACCTGTTCATCAACCAGACCCAGCCCTTCAAGCTCGCCAAGACCGTCGACGCCGACCCCTCGGCCCGGGGGCGCCTCGCCGACATCCTCTACACCTGCGCCGAGACCCTCCGCGTCGCCTCGCTCCTGCTCAGCCCCGCCATGCCCGACAAGATGGCGACGCTGTGGCGCGACTGGAACTGCCACGCCGAGCTGCTCGACGCAAGCGCCGACCGCCCCGCGCTCGAATCCCTCGCCCGGTTCGCCGGCCCGCACGCCCTCAAGCCCGGAGCCCCGCTCTCCAGGGGCGACCCCCTCTTCATGCGCGCCGACCCCGCCGAACCCGCGCCGCAGTAGCCCGCCACGCCGAGGCTGAGTCTTCGAAGCCTCGGATCGGCGCCCCGCGAGCGCTCCGCGAGCGCCCCGCGAGCGCCCCGCGAGCGCCCCCTCACGCCCCCGAAGGCCCCTCCGCGAGCGCGCCGGCGCGGTCCGTCTCCCAGGCCCGCCGCAGCGCCGCCACGAACGCCGACGCGAACCCCGCGCCGTCGCACACCGGGCTGGCCCGGAACCGATCGCCCAGCCCGCGCCGCAGGGCCGACAGGCGCGCCCGGTCCTGGGCCAGCCCCGCCGCGATCTCGACGAACCCCTCCTCGCCCGTGGCGACCAGTTCCTTCAGCCCCGCCGCGCCCAAGACCGCCTCGCCCACGCGCGAGGGCCCCATCCATCCCTCCGCCACGGGCCCCGCCCGGCTCACCACCGGCACGCCCATCCACAGCGCCTCGCACGTCGTCGTCACGCCGTTGTACGGGAACGTGTCCAGCGCCACGTCCACGCCGCGGTACTCCGCCATCAGGTCGGCGGCCCGCCCCGAAGGAGGCTCGATCCGCACGCGCCCCGGCTCCACCCCGTGGCGCTCGAACCGCGCCCAGAGGTTGGCCCGCACCCCCGCGTCCGCCATCGCCGAGTGACGCAGCCGAAGCACCGAGCCCGGCGTCGCCTTCAGCACCCCGGCCCACATCCCGATCGTCAGCGGGTCGAACTTCGACGCGGCGGAGAAGGACCCGAAGACGATCGGCCCGTCACCGGCGCGTGCCTCCTCGCGCGCGTCCACCCCGTCCGGCGCCCCGTAGCACAGGTGCGGGCGCGGCAGCCTCAGCAGGCGCTCCGTGCTCCACGACTCCGTGCCCTCGGGGTCGGTCACCGCGTCGACGAGGCGCCAGCCCAGCCCGGGGCACCCGGTCGTGTTCGGAAAGCCGAAGTAGCCCACCTGCGTCGCCGCCGCCCCGGTCGCGATCGTCCCCAGCCGGTGCCCCGCCGTGTGCCCGCTCAGGTCGACGAGCACGTCCACGCCGTCGCCGCGGATCCGCTGGGCCAGGGCCCTCATGTCCAGGCCCATCACCTTGGCCCACCCGTCCGCCAGCCCGCGCAGCACGTCGCTGGTCGCGTCCTCGTTCCCCGCCGTCGAGTAGACCAGCAGCTCGACCTCGCCCCGATCGGCGTGCTCGAGCAGCGGGCGGACGAACCACGCCACCGCGTGCCGCTTCAGGTCCGCCGAGAGCAGCCCCACGCGCAGCCTCGATGCCCCCTCGCGCGCGGGCACGCCCCGCGGCGGCCCGAGCCGCCCCAGCATCATGCCCGAGTAGTGCCGCGCCGCCTCCAGGTGCTCGCGCCACGTCCGGTCGCCGCAGTAGTGCCCCGCCGAGCACCACGAGGTCGCCAGCGTGTGATCGTCGGGCCACCGCCGCGCGCCCCGCTCCAGGACCTCCGCGGCCTCGCGCGGGCGACCGGCGCGCAGCAGCGCGCCCCCGAGCGCCGCCGTCAGCCGCGGATGCTCCGGGAAGGCCTCGAGCTCGCCCCGGCAGCGGTCGACGCACGCCGAGAGCCGGTCCGCCAGCAGCAGCCCCGTCACCAGCGCGCACCGCGGCTCGTCCCAGCGGGGCTGGGCCGCCACCGCCCGCTCATACACCTCGATCGACTCCCCCGCGGCGCCCAGGCGCGACAGGGCGTTGCCGATGTTCACCAGCACCGCCGCGTCCGTCGGACGCCCCTCCAGCGCCCGCCGCGCCGAGTACAACGCCGCCTCGGGCTCGCCCAGCCCGGCGTGCACCACGCTCATGAGCATGTTGGCCCCCGCGTCGGGCGGGTGGCTCCTGGTCAGCGGACGCAGCCGCTCCCGCGCCTCCTCCAGGCGGCCCTCCACCACCAGCCGCTGGATCTCGAAGACCTCGTGCATGGCGCCATTGTTCGGCGCCTCCCGCGCTCACGCCGCCCGGTCGCCCGATTGACGCTGGCGGTCCACCGCCGCGCGCTGCGCCCACCGATCGGGACGCACGCCCGACGCCGTGTCCGCCGCCTCCCGCCAGTCGTCCGCGTTCCGCAGCGTCAGCTCGCTGGGCATCGTCTTGCGGTACCCCAGCAAACGCACCACCTCCAGCACGTCCGTCCACGTCGGGAACTGCTTCTGGTTCCCCTTCTTGAACGCGTCGATGGCCATCAGGAACAGGAACTGCTCCCGCGTCATCTCCCCGTCCTCGGCGCTCTTGGTGAAGTCGCTCAGGCGCCGCCCCGGCCCGCGCCGACGCTCCAGCCCCGTCGATCCGCCCTCCGACCCGCGGCGCTGGTCGGGCAATGCCCGACGATCCACCACGCTCTGCCGCACCACCTCGGGAACGCCCCCGGCCCCCGCCTGCTCCTTGCCATCGGTCGACATCGGGGGACCTCGCCTCGCGCGGCTCCGCCGACGCGCCCCGCACGCGCCCACCGCGCGCCGGCCCCCCGGGGAGGGCTCACAGCTCGTCGTCGTCCGCGGCCTTGTCATCGTCCTCTTCGCCGCCCTCGTCCACGTCCTCCCCCTCGTCGTCCATGAACTCCTCGTCCTCGTCCGACTCGGCGTCGTACTCCTCGTCTTCCTCATCGTCGCCAAAGGCGTCATCGTCCTCAGACTCATCGTCGTCGTCCTCGTCGTACAGCTCCGGCACCGGCACCACCGCCCACCCGCCGTCGATCCGCCTCACGCCCTCGTGCATCACTTCGAGTGTCATGGTCGTCCTCCCCGTTCTGCCCAATCACCCGGAACACCCGCCCCACCCATCCTCACCCGACCGAGGCGGACAGGGTACTGTCCCCTCCGCCCATGTCAATCCCGCGCCCTCCCCCCCGATCGCGCGCCACAGTAGACTCCACCCCCGCGCCGGACAATCCCGACCCGCCATGACCACGCCCCCCAGCCCCGCCCACCAGTCCCCCCGCCTCGACCCCGTCGCCGGCGTCCTCGCCCTCCTCCTCCCGGGACTGGGACACTTCTATCAGGGACACCGCCTCCGCGCCGCCTACGTCGCCCTGGGCGTCCTCGGGCTCTTCTTCGGGGGAATCCTCATCGGCGGCATCGACTCTGTTGATTCGCGCGAGGACCGCATCTGGTTCCTCGGACAGGCCCTCGTCGGCCCCATCGCCTTCGGCGCCGACCACCTCCACCAGACCCGCTTCAAGGTCCTCGACCAGATCACCAACCAGCCCCGCTCCGCCGACCCCGGCGAAGCCCGCGACCCCCGCACCGCACGCCCCTACGCCGACCCCACCGGCAACGGTCCCCCCAACATCAAGTCCCTGGCCAAGGTCAACGAACTGGGCACCCTCTTCTCCACCATCGCCGGCATGCTCAACCTCATCGTGATCATCGACGCCGGCCTCACCACCCGCCCCCGCCCCGCCAGGGGAGCCCCGGCATGACCGCCATCCCGGGTGTCTTCCTCACCCTCGCCTACCGCCCCTTCGTCGACCCCATCGACGCCCACCGCCTCTGGTTCCTCCTGCTCATCCCGTTGGCCCTGGGAGTCTCGATCACCTACAAGGCCGTCCGCACCGTTGACATGCGCACGTACTGGCGCCAGGTCGCCCTCATGACCCTCCAGATCGTGTTCGGCATCATCGCCTTGGGCGCCGCCAGCTACCTCGTGATCCAGCACCTGCTCCCCGCCGTCGTCCCCATGCGCTAGTTCCGCGAGTCGGAAGAACGTGCACCAGGGCGCCGGCGGACGCCGCGGGTGCCACGGGCGATCCGCCCGGCGGTCGCCCGGGCCGCCCTGATCCCGACACCCGACCCGCACGGGTCACGGGCGAGGCGCCCCATGACCCGTGGCACCCGCGGCGCTCCGTCCACGGACTTCCGACTCGCGCCACTTAGCCCACCAGGTAGTTCCCCTCCACCACCCGGGGCGGACGGTCCAGGTTCAGCACCAGGTAGCGCAGGGCGTCGACGGCGTGGTCGCTGCCGTCCTTCACCGGGCGTTCGTCCGCCGGGTCCTCCGGGCGGTAGTGGTACCGCTCCAGGCTCTCGATCAGGGTCGTGCACCGCGGGTGCACCATGAGGCGCACGCCGCCGCACGCCGGCTTGAGCCGGGCCCGGATCAGCCCCAGCCCCTCCTCCACCGACAGCCGCCGATCCCGCACCGCCAGCCCCGCCTTGCGCATGACCTGCACGGGGCTCAGCCCGGTCTGCTCGCTGACGGCCCGCCCGGCGGGGTCCACGCCGATCCACTCCGGCACGCCCCACCCCACCCGACGGCCGCGCCCCTCCCTGATGGCGCCGAGGTGATCGTCGAGCACCATCCCCGCCTCGACGCGCTCGTCGACGATCCACAGCACGCCCGCCGGGTCGTGCCAGGCCCACAGCACCGCCGTGGGCGCCCGGTACCCGAAGTCCATCCCCGCCACGAGCGCGGCCCCCTCGGCCGGCTCGACCTCGCGCAGGTGCAGGCCCACCTCGAACTCGGGGAGGACGGCGTCGGTGCGCCGGGGTCGGAGGCAGAGCATCTCCGCCTCCCACGTCGCCAGGCTCACGCGCGACTTCATGCCGATGGCGTCGTCGATCGAGATGTGCCCGTGGGCCCGCGCCTTGGCCCGCCCCCGGCACTCGCCCCACAGGGGGCAGGTCGCGCGGAACCCGTCGCCCTCCTCCACCCCGCAGGCCCGCCCGTCGGCGCAGGGACCGAGCACGTCGGCCACGCCCCAGCGGAACAGGCGCCGCTTGCCCCGACGGGCCTCCTCGATCACCTTGTGCATGAGCCCGTGGGGGCGGTGCATGGTGGAGAGGCACTCGACGGCCCCGCGCACCTCGACGTCCATGCCGTCGCCCGTGCAGCGCTTGGAGCGCGTCACGAGCTGGGCCGCCTCCCACACGTCGAGGTCGAAGAGCTCGACCTCGTCGCAGCGGAGCTTCTGCACGCGCGTGCCGCGCACCGACGCCTGGCTCTGGGCCAGCAACTCCACTTCCGACCCGTTCGCGAGCACGAGGCGCCGATCGGTGAGCTTGGCGTCGGCCAGGTCGGCCAACTCGGGGTGCTGCCGCGGGTTGAGGAAGCGTCGGAGGTGCGCGTGCATGCGCCGCGACTGGTCCATGCTGCCGCCCAGGATGCGGATCTCGATCGTGGGCTTGAAGACCAGGTCGAGGAGCGTGGCCAGGGCGCCCAGGAACGTCTTGCCCCCGCCTCGGTTGGCCCAGACCACCGCGTCCAGCGAGTGCGGGCGCTCCGCCCCGCCCTCGAAGAAGGTCCAGCAGAGGTAGTCCAGCGGCGCGCTGTGCCCGTGGATCATGGGGCGGTCGGCGACCTCGACGCCCAGCACCGCCGACACCCACCGGGCCAGTTCCGCCCGGTCCGCCGGTCGCCTGCCCACGAGGTCCGCCGCCTTGGCGCCCGGTTCCGTCGCCATGCATCACCGCCTTCAGCGCCGACCGCGCGAGCGGCCGGTTCCTGACTCCCCACGCCCCCGACGGCTCGCGCCGTCGGCTCCGAAGATCACGGACTGACGAACGCGAGCGGGCGGGCCGCGGCCCGCATCGACGCCCGCATGACCAACTCCGGTCCCGCCAGCCCCGCCCAGCCCCGCGTCGCCCGCGACGAGCCCGCCCAGCGCCGCAGCGAGGCGACCAGTTCGGGCTCGGTGCGTGCGATCCGGGCCGCGGCCCCACGCTCCACCGCCTCCAGCGGGCGCACGCCGGCGCGCGCAAGAAGCGCGTCGAGCCGGCGCCCGTGGGCCCCGATCGGCACGGGCACGGCCCGCATCCCCGCGCGCTCGAAGAACGGACACCACTTCCCCATCGCCGCCACGGCCTCCGTGCGCACGCTCAGGGGCGATCGCAGGTAGTGCCCGACCAGGGCCCGCGCCACCCCCGCCCCGCGCAGGCGCGGATCGACGATCACGCGCGAGATGGCCCGCAGTTCGCGGTTGAGCGCGTCGGCGGCGGCGGCGCGGGAGAGCCCGTCGAGCCACCCGGGCCACGCGCCCGCGCGCCACGACCCGTTGAGCGTCGGCATCGACACCACCAGCACGCCCGCGCGCACGCCCGCGTGCCGCGCCACCAGCACGCGGACGCACGTCGCGGGCCCGTTGGCGACGTAGTGGAACGCCGACAGGGCCCGGTAGTCGTCAGCGGCGCCCGGCGCGATCCGAAGGTCCAGGCGGGCGGGGCCCGGTCCCGGGCCGATCGTGAACCCCATCGAGTGCTCCCCCCAGTCCCGCGCGGACGACCAGTTGCGGCGCCAGCCAGCGGGCGGGCCCGGGGCGCACCGTCGCCACCACCACGCGCACGCCCACGGCCCGCGCCCAGCGCGACAGCGTGAGCGACACGCCCATCGCCGTGGCGTCGTCGAGGAGCCCGGCGAACTCGTCGATGAGCAGCCAGGCGCCGGGGCCGGCCTCGGCCCGCTCGAGCAGGCGGGCCAGGTCCAGGCGCCAGCGCTGCCCGTCGGAGAGCTCGCCCGCGCGCCGGGCGAGGATGGTCGCGTCGGCCAGCCCCGCGCGGGCGAGCACGGCGAGCGCGCGGGCGGTCGAGTCGCCCACCAGGTCGACGAGCGCGAGGGCGGGGTCGGCGGGGGGCAGGTCGTCGGCCCGCATGGCGCGGGCCCCCAGACGCCGCGCCAGGGCCGCCAGCAGCACGCTCTTGCCCGACCCGCTGGGGCCCTCGACCACCGCGACGCGCCCGGGTTCGAGCCGGCGCGCCACGTCGCGGGCGACCAGGCGCGCCCCCGCGGCGCACTCGGGCCCGGTCCGGGCCCGCACGAGCCCGACCCCGAACCCGGCGCAGGCTTCGAGGAGCCGACGGCTGGGCCGCCCGCTCACCCCCACGAGTCTCATTCGGTCCCTCCTCACGCACGGACCGCGTCGAACATGGCGGCGAGGGCGACGCGGTGCGTCCGCACGGTGTGGAGCGACAGGTTGAGGAGCGTCGCGGCCTGGCGCAGGCTCAGGCCCCGCAGGACGCACGCCTCCGCGACTCGGCGGCGCGTGCCGCTCCACGCGCAGGGGCCGCCGTGGCGCGGCGCGACGTGCCGACTGACAAAGAGGAACTCGTCGGAGGCCATGCGGCGGACGAGACGCCGGACCCGTCGGCGGAGGACCGAGGGGGGCACGCCCCGCAACGCCGCGATGTCCGACATCGACTTGCCCTCGCGGAAGACCAACTCGACCAGGACGCGGTCGGGGTCGGGGAGGGCGGAGGCGCGATCGACCAGGCGTTCGGCCTGTTCCCTCCCCCACCGCCGCCTCAGGTCCGCCGACGCGTCGATCCGCCCCGCCGATTCGCCCAGTGACCTCATGACCCACCCCATTCTTCATGTTTTGACGAAATCACACGTTTCTTCGCCATCACGCGAATACCGTGGTATGATTACGCCGAGTGGGGCTCGCCGCAAGGGGTTTTGGGGCGATCGATGCCAAACGGCGCACAAGGGCGGACATGGACACCGATACCGAACACAATCCGATCATAGACCACAAGGACGACGGCCCGGCGGGGATGGACCCGACGCAACCGCTGATCGGGGGCGGGGAGCCAGGCGGGGTGGCGGTCTCGGCGGGCGCGGTGGTTCGGCGCGAGCGGAAGCGCACCGGGCTGACGCTGGCGGCCCTGGGCGAGCGAGTGGGGTGCGCGCCCAGCACGCTCTCGGAGTTCGAGCGCGGGTTGAAGCCGGCGCCGGAGGAGGTGCTGGCCCGGATCGAGTCAGCGCTCGGGCTGCCCCCGATGTCCCTCGTCCGGCGGGCGCAACTCGATCGGGCCCCGGCGGCGGTGAAGCGCGAGCTGTCCACCCTCGCGGGCGAGCACGCCCTGGCGGGGCGGCTCCGCGAGGTGCTGGGGCGCGGCGGGCTGAGCGCGGCGGAGCAGGTCGGCGAACTGCGGCGCCTGGTCGGGGGGCGGGGGGTCGACGCCCAGCCCCTGGCGGACCTCCTGCCGCGAGAGGTGCCCGTGATCAACTCGGTGGCGGCGGGGTACCCGGCGGGGTTCACGGACCTGGGGTACCCGGCCCGGGTCGCCGACAGCTACATCCGCTGCCCGGACCTGGACGACCCGGACGCGTTCGCGGCCCGGGTGGTGGGCGACTCGATGGAGCCGGTGTACCGCGAGGGGGACATCGTGGTGTTCAGCCCGGCGGCGGCGCTGCGCTCGGGGATGGACTGCTTCGCGCGCCTGGAGCCGGACGACGAATCGACGTTCAAGCGGGTCTTCATCGACTCGGGGGAGGGGGGGAGGGAGCTGATCCGCCTCCAGCCACTGAACCCGGCGTACCCGCCCCGCGTGCTGGAGCGGGAGCGTGTGGCGGGGCTGTACGCGGCGGTGAGCGTGATGCGTCGGCTGGGATGACAGGCGTGGCTTTCCGGGGCGGGCCGATGTCCGTACAGTCCCGCCGCGGGCGACCCCGTCGGCGCCCCACGGAGACAATCGCGATGACCCGCCGAACGATTGCCGCTCTCGCCGTCCTTGCCCTGCCCGCGTCGGCGCTGCTGACCGGGTGCGTGGGGTACGGCTCGTGGCCTCCCGTGGAGGGGGCCGACCTGGCCGCGACCAACCCGAACGTGCCCTACGCGGTGGAGACGATGGCGCTGGGGCTGCGGTGGGTGCTGCAGCGGTACCCGGTGCCGGGGACGGGAACCGAGCCCGTGCCGGAGGACGAGGCCCGCTTCGCGGTGAACGTGCCGGCGGGGATCCGGCGGGCCAACTACATCAAGATCGCGTCGGCGCCCGGGGGGACGCCCGCGACGGCGGAGAACGTCGGGGCGCTGCCGGTGTATCACATCGGGCGTGTGTGGATCCGGGGCGGGAAGGCGACGGTGGACGTGCTGCGTCCCATGTTCGAGTACCCGGCGCGCGGGGACGGGTCGCCCGTGTACCAGTGCGTGACGGTGCACATGGAGGGCGGGTTCCAGCCGTGGCGCGTCGCGGGGACGCAGACGCGCGAGCCGGGTGTCGTGCCCGTGCCCGACTACTACTTCCTGCCCGAGACCGAGTTCCCCGACCACGAGGAGCGGATCCGGCAGTCGCGCCAGCCGGCGTCGAGCGAGCCGCGCGTGGTGGAGACACCGACGGGCGGGCCCGGGCAGTGAGGGTGTTGACCTGACCGACGCGTGACGCAGATGCCGATCCAACCCGTGCGCGGACCCGACGCGGGGTCGCGCGCGTGGGCTTGGCGGGCGGGGATCGCGGCGCTGGTCGTGGTGATCGGCGTGGCGGTGCTGCAGCGGTGGCCCGAGGCCCCGCCGGCGGCGCCCCCGCCGGGCTCACCGGCCTTTGTCGCCGCCGAGCCCCAGGCCGACCTGACGGGGCGGTTCGTGCTCAAGATGGCCCGTTCGCTGCGTTCGCTCTCGCCCGGGCAGCCGGCGGGCGACCTGACGGCAAACATGGACATCCTGGCCCGGGCCTCGAAGGCGCCGGCGGACTGGGTGCGTTCGGGCATCGTGGCGGCGGAGCTGTGGCGCGTGGAGGGGGACGCGGCGATCGGGCGCGGGGCCGCCGAGCCGCGCCTCGCCGACGCCGAGAAGCTCCTGCCGCGGGTCAAGGAGGACGCGGACCGCGAGGCGCTGGAGCGCGACATCGCGACGCTGCGCGCGATCTACGGGGCCGACGACGCCGGCTCCGCCGACCCCGTGTCGATGGACGCGGCGGTGTCGCCCGAGGCCCGGCGCGAACTCCTCGAGCGCTACGGGTACTACGGGCGGGTGGCGCTGGCGTACCACCTGCCGGACCACGCGTCGGAACGGGCGATGCTCTTCGAGGGCGGCGGCCTGCTCCTCCTGCTGACGGTGGGGTTCATCTGCGCGGCGGGCGTCGCGGGGCTGACCGGGCTGGTGCTGCTGATCCTGGGGGTGGTCCGGATCGTGGGGGGCGGCCTGCGCCCGCGCTTTGCGCCGCCCGCGCCGGGCGGGAGCGTCTACGTCGAGGCGTTCGTGATCTTCCTCGTCGGGTTCGTGGGGCTGTCGTTCGTGGGCGGGGCGGTGGCGTCGGCGTTCAAGGGCGCGGAGTGGGTGTCCCCCCTGCTGCTCCTGAGCAACTGGCTGCTCGTGCTCGTGCCGCTGTGGGTGGTGGCGCGCGGCACGCCGCTCGCGGACGCGACGCGCCAGCTCGGGCTGCACCGGGGGCGTGGCGTGCTCCGGGAGGTCGGCGCGGGGATCGCGGGCTACCTCGCCGGGCTCCCGCTGGTGTTCCTGTCGGTGATCGTCGCGCTGGGCCTCGTGATGGTCCAGAACGCGATCGTGGGCACGCCCGACGCGACGCCCAGGAACCCGCTCTTTGACCGGCTGGCGACGGGGGACGCGGCGTTCCTGGCCGCCCTCTTCTTCATGGCCACGGTGTGGGCCCCGCTCGTCGAGGAGACCGTCTTCCGCGGGTGCCTGTACCGGCACCTCTCGGCGCGACTCGCATTCCCGCTGGCGGGGGGGCTGACGGCGGTGACGTTCGGGCTGGTGCACGGCGTGCCGCTGCCCCTGACGCTCCCCCTGATGACCCTCGGCTTCGTCTTCGCCTTCATGCGCCACTGGCGCGGCTCGCTCATCGCGTCCATCACGGCCCACGCCCTGCACAACGCCACCGTGCTGACGTTCGCGGTGTCGATGCTGGTGCTGCTGAGGGAGTAGTGGGCGGTGAACAGCGAGCGGTAGGCAGCGAGGAGTCGGCATCCGTCGGTGAGATCCCCCCCTCGATCACGCCGAGCCCGAGGAGGACCGGCGACGGAGGCTCGGATCGGAGCCCGACAATCCGAGCCTTCGCTCGAAGACCCGTTCGGACTCGGCGTGCGGGTGGGGCTTCTTTGAGCGCTGCGAGCGACGAACCGCGGGCGTTGCCCGTGCGCCGATCAGGGCGGGGCCCGCCGCCCCGCGGGGTTGGCCAGTTCGAACATGCGGGCGGCGCGGAGGAGCGTGCCCTCGTCGAAGGCACGGGCGATGAGCTGGACGCCCACGGGCAGTTCCACGCCGTCGACCCGGGCGAAGCCCGCGGGGACGCTCACGCCCGGCAAGCCGGCGAGGTTGACCCCGACCGTGTAGACGTCCTCGAGGTACATGGCGAGCGGGTCGCTGGTCTTCTCGCCCAGGCGGAAGGCCGGGCCCGGGCTGGAGGGCATGAGGACGGCGTGGCACCCGGCGGCGAAGCAGCGGTCGAAGTCGCGCTGCACGAGGCGGCGGGCCTTGAGGGCCGTGGCGTAGTAGGCCTGGTAGTACCCGCTGGAGAGCACGTGCGTGCCGAGCATGATGCGCCGCCGTACCTCGGGCCCGAACCCCTCGGAGCGGGAGCGGGAATAGAGGTCGTCGAGCCCGTCGTCGGGGCCGAGGGCGGCGCGGCGGCCGTAGCGCACGCCGTCGAACCGCGCCAGGTTGCTCGACGCCTCCGCGGTCGCGACGATGTAGTAGGCGGCGATGGCGTGCTCGATCGTGGGCAGGTCGACGTCGACGACGCGGGCGCCCAGCCCGCGGAAGGTCTCGACGGCCTGCTCGAAGACGCGAGCGGTCTGGGGGTGGTTGCCGGGCCCGCGGGCCTGGCGCGGGACGCCCAGCGTGAGCCCTTCGACGGGGGTGCCGATCGACGCCAGCGTGTCGGTGTGCGGGCGGTCGGCGCTGGTGGCGTCGTGCGGGTCCACGCCCGAGATCGCGTCGAGGATGGCGGCGGCGTCCTCGACGCTGCGCGCCAGCGGGCCGACCTGGTCGAGGCTGCTGGCGAAGGCGACCAGCCCGTACCGGCTCACGCGCCCGTAGGTGGGCTTGAGCCCGACCACGCCGCAGTGCCCCGCGGGCTGGCGGATGCTGCCGCCCGTGTCGCTCCCGAGGGCCGCGGCGGCGCAGCGGGCGGCGACGGCGGCGGCGGACCCGGAACTGCTCCCGCCCGGCACGCGCGACGGGTCCCACGGGTTGCGCGTCGGGCCCAGCGCCGAGTGCTCGCCGCTCGACCCCATCGCGAACTCATCGAGGTTGGCCTTGCCCAGCACCACGGCGCCGCGCTCGAGCAGGCGCGCGACGGCGGTGGCGCTGTACGGGCTCTCGTACCCCTCGAGCATGCGGCTGGCGCAGGTCGTGCGACCGAACGACGTGCACAGGTTGTCCTTCACCACGATCGGCACGCCCGCCAGGGGCAGGCGCGATCGGGCCTCGTCGCCCGACTGCGACGCCAGGCGCGAATCAACCTCGGCGGCCTGCTCCAGGGCCCGGTCGGTCAGCGGCTGCGTGAGCAGCCCGAGGCGGTCGGCGTGGGCGGCGAGGCGACCGAGGGCGGCCTTGGCGACCTCGCGCGCCGTCACCCGGCGCGACAGCACCGCCTCGCGCACCTCCACCACGCCCATGGTCTCGGGGTTCACGGCGGGCCTCAGCGCCGCTCGCGGACAACGACGGTGTCGCTGTACATCTCGTGCCGGATCTTCGAGACCATCGCGACGCGGAGCAGCCACATCCCCACCAGCGTCCCCAGCCCGACGACCAGCGCCGCCAGCAGGGCCGCGGCCTGCGCCCCGATCGCGGCCACCCCGATGTAGGCCAGCGCCGCCATCGTGGAGGGGATGCCCACCACCGACCCCAAGCCCGGCGGCCTGAGCGACAGCCCGTTGACCTCGATGCGCTCGATCGGCCCCTGCGCGTGTCCGCTCATGCTCCGGCTCCTTCGTCGATGACCTTCGGCACCTTCACGAATGGCTCCAGGCGCTCCGGCGCCATCCTCATCAGCACGTCGTTGCCGAGCGTCTGCCCGGCCTCGTCCGCCGCCAGGCGGTTGGTCTGGTCCCCCACGTGCACCAGCGGCTCGACGCCCGACAGGTCCAACCCGTGCAGGCGCTCGACGTACCCCAGCACCGCCGAGAGCCGCTCGCGGCAGGGCCCGACCTGGTCGTCGCCCAGGGCCAACCGGCTCAGGCGGGCGATTCTACGGAGATCGTCGTCGGAGAGGCCGCTCATCACGACAGTCTATGGGCGGGGAGCAAGGATTGGCCATGCTCCGCCGGGCCCGGCATCCGCTGACGACGACGCTACTCGCCCTGGCGCTGGTGAGGCTCCTGGCAGACCCCGCCTCGCCACGCCGGGTCTTCCGGCCTCCCGCGATGCCGCAGTTGTGGGTGTTGGCAGGCGACGCCGGGCTGACGGTCCTGGACCCCGCCCGCGACAGCATGGACCGGGCCATCCGAGCCCTCGTTCAGACCCCCATCGAGATCGCCGCGTTCCAGCCCGATTGGCCCGCGGTCAACGACTGGCGGATGTGGCGCGCGCCCCGACGCCCCACGGGGCCGCGGATCGTCACGCTCGTCGATCCGGGGTGGTCCGAGGCGCGCCTGTCGGCGGCTCGGTCGGCGGTCGTCGATCACCTGCTCGCCACCGGGCGGCTCGGGGAGGACGTCGCCCCCGCGCTCCGCCTCGGCCCGGGCGGGACGCGGGCCTGGCACCCGCCGTCCGTTCTATGGAACCTCGGCGTGTGGTCGCTCGTTGGGCTGTGGGCGTGGTCGCTGGGCTGGGTGCCCGGGTCCATGCGACGCTGGCGGACACGGCGGCGGCAGGCCCGCCTTGCGTCAGGTCTTTGTCCGGGCTGTCGATACCCGATCCCGCCCCGGGCGTCACGGTGTCCGGAATGCGGCGAGGAGGTCCGCGGGGTTGCGATCGAGTCTCAGTTGCCATAGCATCTCGGGCCGAGTAATCTGGATGCCAGTCTCGGGAATCTGGAGCCACGCGATGACCCAGCCCAGGACCTGTTGCTGCCCGCCGAGCGTCGAGTTGCGGGGTGATGCGCCCGCCGCGGCCCCGCTGCCCGGGGCGTGCTGCGCGGCGGGGCCGTGCTCGCCCAGCCAGGCGCTCGCGACGATGCGGCTGACGGAGTTGCGGGCGGGTCAGGTGGCGACGATCTGCGAGTGTGCGCTGGAGCCGCGGGACGCGTCGGTTCTGCGGGCGATGGGGCTGAAGCACTCGGCGCGGGTTCGGGTGTGCCGGGTGGGCGAGCCGTTCGTCGTCGAGGTGCTGTTCAACGGCGATCGATCGAGCGGCTCGAGCCGGATCGGGCTGGCGCGTCCGCTGGCGGGTCGCGTGATGGTGGGCGACGTCTCCCAGGCCTGAAGGATCGATGAGCACGCAAGCCGACGCCGCCGCCGGGACGGGAGTCGCGCCCGTCCCGGGCCCGCGTCGCGTGGCGCTGGTGGGCAACCCCAACACGGGCAAGACGACGCTGTTCAACCGCCTGTGCGGGCTGCGTCACAAGACGTCGAACTTTCCGGGGACGACGCAGGAGGCGCGGATCGGGGCGGTGCGGGGTGGCGCGGGGCCCGAGGTGCACCTGGTCGACCTGCCGGGCGTCTACTCGATCGAGTTGGAGCTCCCCGAATCCGAGGTCTGTCGGCGCGTGCTGGCGGGGCAACTGGCCGCCCCGGGCGAAGCGCCCGGCGAGCCCGACGCGGTGTGCGTGGTGCTGGACGCGACCAACCTGCCGCGGAACCTGGTGCTGGCGGGCGAGGTGCTCCGGCGACGCCTGCCCACCGTCGTGGCGGTGAACATGATCGACCTGGCGCGGCGCCGGGGGCTCTCCCCCGACGCGGTGGTGTTGGCGCGGGAGCTGGGGTGCCCCGTGGTGCTCGTGAGCGCGCGCACGGGCGAGGGGCTGGAGCGCCCGGGCGAACTGCTGGACTTGGCCACGATCCCGACGCACACGCCGCCGGGCACGCAGGACGGCGTGGAGGCCTGGGCCGAGCGGATCGCGCTCGCCGCCCTCTCGCAACCGACGCCCCACGCCCCGGGGCGGCGCCCGCTCAGCGACCGCATGGACGCGCTGCTGCTGCACCCCGTGTCGGGGACGCTGGTCTTCGCGCTGGTGATGGCGGGGCTGTTCGCGGCGGTGTTCAAGGTCGCGACGTATCCCATGGACTGGATCGACGCGATCTTCACGCACGCGGGCGGGCTCGTGCACGCCGTGCTCCCCGAGGGGCTCCTGGGCGAACTGGTGAGCGAGGGCGTGGTGGCGGGCGTTGGGGCGACGGTGGTGTTCCTGCCGCAGATCTGCCTGCTCTTCTTCCTGATCTCGATGCTGGAGGACACGGGGTACCTCGCGCGGGCGGCGATGGCGATGGACCGGGTGCTCCGCCCCTTCGGGCTGCCCGGGCACGCTTTCGTGCCGCTGCTCTCGTCGCACGCCTGCGCCCTGCCCGGGATCATGGCGGCCCGAGGCGTGCCCGATCGGCGCGACCGACTCGCGACCATCCTCGTCGCGCCCTTCATGACCTGCTCGGCCCGGCTGCCCGTCTACGTGCTCGTGACCGGCGTGCTGTTCCCGCGCTCGCCCCTGCTGGCGAGCGCGGCGTTCGTCGGGGCCTACGCCCTGGGCATCGTGGCGGGGCTGGCCAGCGCCCTGATCGCCCGGCGCACCGTCCTGCGCGGGCCGGCCCGACCCATGGTCATGGAGCTGCCCAGCTACAAGGTCCCCAGCCTCCGCACCTCGCTCCTGACGACCTGGGACCGCGGGTTCATGTTCCTCAAGAAGGCCGGGACGAACATCCTGGCGATCTGCGTGGTGCTGTGGTGGCTGGGCGCCTTCCCGCACGTGGACCCGCCGGCGCGGGCGGTCGAGCTGCGCGAGCAGGCCGCGGCCCTGGTCGCCTCGCCCGACCCCTCGGGGCCCGACCCGGTCGCGCTGAGGGCGGAAGCGGATCGACTCGAATCCGCGCACGCCAAGGCGCGGAGCCTCATCGGGCGGATGGGGCGGGCGGTGAGCCCGGTCTTTGAGCCCCTGGGCTGCGACTGGCGCCTGACGGTGGGCGTGCTGGCGAGCTTCGCCGCCCGCGAGGTGTTCGTCTCGACCATGGCGGTGCTGGTCGTGGGCGAGGAGGACTTCGAGGAGGAGGGGGTGCTGCGCGCGATCACGTCGGCGACGCGGGACGACGGACACACGCCCGTGTTCACCACCGCGACGGCCGCGTCCATCCTCGTGTTCTTCGTGCTCGCCATGCAGTGCCTGCCGACGCTGGTGGTGACCGCGCGCGAGACCGGGCACTCCAAGTGGGCCCTGCTCCAGTTCGGGTGGATGTCGGCGGTGGCGTACGCCCTGGCCCTCGTGGTGTTCCAGGGGCTCCGCGCCGCCGGCGTATCGTGACGCGCCATGCCCATGGGCGACTGGCAGTTCTGGCTGGTGACGGCGATCGCGGTGCTCGCCGCCGCGCTCGTCGCCCGCGCCGCGCTCCCGCCCCGGTTCCTGCCCCGCTTCCTCCGCAGGCGCAAGGGCACGCGCGCCCCGCTGACCGTGGGCGGCAAGCCGGTGGGGGGCGAGCGCCGCTGACTGGGCCGCGGGTGGGTCCGCGGCGGTCAGGCGTCGGCGAAGATGACAAGCTGGTGGGCGCGGAGGCGCAGGCCGCGGGACTCGCAGGCGCGTCGGCAGGCGTCGGCGACCTCGGGGAGCTCGACGGTGAGGGCCCGGCGCGTGTCGAGGCGCAGGATGATCTCGCTGGGGCGGCGCCCGAAGACGGTCTGGTAGAAGGCCTGGTCGGTGTCCAGCGGCACGCGCTGGATCACGCCCGCCTCCTGGAGGAGCTTGAGCGTGCGGTAGACCGTCGCCTTGGAGACGCGGATCCCCCCGGCCTTGACGTCCTCGATGATGCGGTCGGCCTCGAAGAGCCCCTCGGCCCGCACCGCGGCGTCGAGCACCGCCGCCCGCTCGGGCGTGTACTTCAGCCCCTCGGAACGCAGCTTGCGCCGGAAGACCGAGCACAGGGGCTCGATGATCTCGGTGGGTGCGGAGTCGACGCCGCCGGGCATGGGCGATGGTAGCGGGCCCTGGCGCCCGGTAGACTGCACGCTTGCCGCTCCCGAACCCATCGCGCGCCTGGGCCTGGATCGCCCCAGCGCTGGGGCTGCTGGTGTCGCTCGCGGCCCTCTCGGGACTCGGCGGCCCGCACGACCCGGCCCTCGGGCTGGCGGTCGTGCTCGAACGCCTGGGGCGGGGCGCGGTCGGGCCGGCGCTCTACCTCGCCGCCTCGCTCGGCTGGGGGATCGCGCTCCGCCCGGCCCTGGAAGGGTCGCGTCGCCCGCTGCCCGTCGCGGTCGCGCTCGGGCTCGCGCTCATGGCGTCGATGACGCAGGTGCTGGGCGCGGCCGGGGCCTTGGCGTCGGCGTGGGGCGCGTGGGCGCCCGTCGCGGCGGGGATTGCGCTCCTGGCGTGGCGGGCGCCGTCCGTCGTCCGCCGGGGGGAGGATGGCGGGGCGATGCCGCGTCTGGCGTGGGGGTTCGTCGCGTGCGCCGGGGCCGCGCTCGCCGCGATGCTCGTCGCGGCGTGCAGCCCGCCCGGCTGGCTCTGGGGCAGCGAGTTCGGCGGGTACGACGCGCTGAGTTATCACCTCCAGTTGCCCCGGGAGTGGCTGGCGGGCGGGCGCGTGTGGCCCGCCGAGCACAACGCCTACTCGTGCCTGCCGGGGTACGCCGAGGCCATGTTCGTGCACGTGGCCCGCCTGGGGGGCGGGTCCACGCTCGCGTACTCGGCCCAGGCCCTGCACGCGGGGCTGGCGATCGTCGCCGCGTGCCTGGCGGGCGCGGCGGCGAGGAACACCGGCGCTTCGCGCCTCGGCGCGACCGCGGCGGGCACGGTGCTGCTCGCCGTCCCCTGGACCGTCGTCACCGGCTCCATGGCCTACAGCGAGATGGGGGTCCTGGCGATGCTCGCGGGGGCGCTGGCCGTCGCGTGGGACCCCGGGCTGCCGCCGATCACGAGGGGGGCGATCGTGGGCGTGCTCCTGGGCGTGGCCTGCGGGTTCAAGCCCACGGCGATCGTGCTCGCCGCCCCCGCCGCGGGCGTCGTGCTCCTTGGGGCCTCTCCCCGGCGCGAGTGGCCCGGGCTGCTCGCGGGCGGCGCGCTCGCGGGCGCGGCGGCCCTGGCCCCTTGGCTGAGCCGCAACGCCATCGCCTGCGGCAACCCCGTCTTCCCCTACCTGCACAGCGTGTTCGGCGATGCGCATTGGACGCCCGATCAGTTCGCCCGCTTCGCCGCCGGGCACCGTTTCGACGGCTCGCTGCTCGACCGCCTCGCCCTGCTCGTGGTCCCCGACCGGGGCGACCCGGCCCGGCCCGGCGCCGCCGTCCATCGCGGCCTGCTCCACCCCCAGTTCTCCATCTTCTTCCCGCTGGCCCTCGGCGCGATCGGGCGGGCCATCGCGGGGCGCTCGACCCGGCGCCCGGGGCTCGTGCTGGCGGCGGCGCTCGCGGCCCAACTGGTGGGCTGGCTCGCGTTCACGCACCTGCAATCCCGGTTCCTGCTGCCGCTGGTCGTCACGGGGGCCGTCGCGATCGGCGTCGTGACGCGGGGGCGGATCGCGTGGGCGGCGCTCGTCGGTGCGGCGGTGCTCGCCGGCGCGACCCTCTGGCGCTTCGCCCACGAGCGCGGCGGTCGCCCCAACGCGACGCTGGTGGGCGGCACAGCGCTCTTCGACGGAAGCCTGTGGCGCAACGAGTGGGCCCGGGCGTCCCCCGCGCGTCGGGGCGAACTGGCCGCGATGATGGGCCCCGAGGCGTTCGTCAACGTCGCCCTCGGCGAGGAACGCGTCTACCTGCTCGGCGACGCCACCCCCTTCTACTTCCGCGCGCCGGTCCTCTACCACACCACCTGGGACCAATCGCCCCTGGGGCGCCTGATCCGCGAGCACCCGGGCGAGCCGCGACAATGGACCGCCGGCCTCCGAGCGCGCGGCGTCGGGCTGGTGCTGTGGAACGCGGGCGAGGTCTCGCGGCTGCAACGCTCGGGGTGGTATGACCCGACGGTGACCAACGACGCGATCGAGGCGTGGCTGCGCGACGACGCCGAGCCCGTGCAGGCCTGGCCCGACTCGGGCCGATACCTCTTCCGCCTGAGGCCCACGCCATGACCGCCGATGGATCGAAACCCCCGGCGCGGAGCCGCGCGGCTCGGGTCGCCGCGATCGCCCTGCAGTTGATCGGCTTCGCGGTGGGCGTCGCGCTGCTGGCCTGGTGCGCGTCGTTGGCGCTGCGGCCGGAGAACCGGGCCCAGCTCGAGCGCCTGGGCGAGGCCCCCGGCTGGGTCATCGCGTCGATCCTCGGGCTCACCCTGCTGGGGCTGGCCCTCGACGGGCTGGTCTTTCACGCGCTGCTCGGGCCCGTCCGGCGCCTCAAGCCCCTCGGCGTGCTGGCGACCAACGCCGTCGCCGTCTTCCTCAACTACCTGCCCTTCAAGGTCGGGCTCATCGCGCGGGTCGTGGTGCACACGCGCCGCGACGGCGTGGCCCTGCTCACCGTCGGGGCCATGCTCGCGGCGGCCCTGGCGGCCCTGGCGTGCGTGGCGATCCCGCTCGGGCTGGCCAGCGCCTGGCGCGGGCGGATCGACGCCGCGTGGCTGGCGACCTCGGGCGCGGGGATGGCGGTCCTCACCGTCGCGTGCATCGCGGGCGCCCGCCTGTTCGCGGGCGACGCGGGGCTGGCGCGGCTGCACCGGCTCGGGTCACGCGTGCCCGGGTGGCGTCGGCTGGCGGGCACGCGGGCCTTCGCCGGCCTGCACGCCGGGCTGGCGATCGCCGCGGGCGGGAGGGCCTTCGCCGTCGGCGTGGTCCTCCGCCTGCTCTTCTTCGCCACCATGTGGGCCCGCTTCGCGCTGGCGGCCCGGGTCGTGGGCGTCGAGATCGCGCCCGAGTCGGCGATCATCGCCGGATCGGTCTTCTTCCTCATCGGCGTGGCGAGCCCGGGCGGGATGCTGGGCGTGCGCGAGGGCGGCACGACGTGGCTGGCCGGGAGCCTCGCCCTCTCGGGCGTGAGCGCCGAGTCCTTCGCGGTCGTGGCCCTGGTCGTGGGCGCCGCCGAGTCGGTGGTGAACGTCTTTGCGGGCGGGGTGGGCGTGGTGTGGCTGAGGCCCGACCGGTGGCTGCTGCGACGGCGCAGGGGCTCCGGGCGGGGCGCTTAGGATCGCCCGTGCGACTGGCTTTGGTGCCGATCAACCCCGTGGTGGGCGACGTGGAGGGGAACGCCGAGCGCGTGCGCACGGGGCTGCACGAGGCCCGGCACGCCGGCGCCGACGTCGCGCTCTTCCCCGAACTGTGCCTGTGCGGGTACCCGCCCAAGGACCTGCTCCTCGCCGAGGGGTTCGTCGGGGCCTGCGAAGAGGCCTCCAATCGCCTCGGCCTGCGCGAGACCGGCGGGATCACGGCGGTCTTCGGCACGCCCTGGCCCATGAGCCAGGGGCCGGGGCGCGGACCGGTCGCCAACGGGCTGGTCGTCTACCGCGACAACGTCTACATCGACCGCTACGCCAAGCGCCTGCTGCCGACCTACGACGTCTTCGACGAGGACCGCTACTTCGAGCCGGGGCGGACGCCCTGCGTCGTGCCCGTGCCCACGAGCGCCGGCGGGTCGGTGCCCGTCGGGCTGGCGATCTGCGAGGACCTGTGGCGCGGCGACGACGCCGGGTTCTCCTCCAAGTACCGCGACGGGCCCGACCCCGTCGCGGAGCTGATCGCCGCGGGCGCCCGCGTCATCCTCAGCCCTTCCGCCAGCCCCTTCGTCCTCTTCAAGGGCGAAAAGCACCGCGGGATCCTCCGAGCGCACGCGGCGCGGCACGGCGTGCACGTCGCCAGCCTCAACCAGCTCGGCGGCAACGACGAACTGGTCTTCGACGGGCACACGCTCGTGTACGGCCCGGGCGGCAACCTCCTCGCGGCCGGGCCGTGCTTCGACCCCGCCCCCCTCGTCCTCGACCTCTCGCCCGCGGCGCCCCGGGGCTCCGACGGCGTGGACGCCGGCGTCCGCGACACGTTCCTCGAAAGGCCCCCCGAGGCGCGGCTGTTCACCGCGCTGGTGACGGGGGTGCGCGACTACCTGCGCAAGACCGGCTTCAAGGACGCCGTGCTCGGGCTCTCCGGCGGCATCGACTCGGCGGTGACCGCGGCCCTCGCCGTCGCCGCCCTGGGCAGGGACCGCGTGCTGGGCGTGGCGCTCCCCGGGCCCTATTCCTCCGCGCACGCGCTCGAGGACGCGCGGGCCCTGGCGGACAACCTCGGCGCCAGGCTCATCGTCGCTCCCATCGCCCAGCCCTTCGAGGGCTTCAAGGGCGCGCTGGGCGGCGTGATGGACGGACTGGCCCAGCCGCGACTCGGGGCCGGCCTCCCGGACCTGGCCGAGGAGAACCTCCAGAGCCGCATCCGCGGCACCACGCTCATGGCCATCTCCAACCGCACCGGGGCCCTGCTGCTCACCACGGGCAACAAGAGCGAGCTGGCCGTCGGCTACTGCACGCTCTACGGCGACATGAACGGCGGGCTGGCGGTGCTCTCCGACGTCTCCAAGCAGTGGGTCTACCGCCTGGCCCGGTGGATGAACGCGTGCGCGAGCGAGGCCGGGTTCGCCCGTCCGCCCATCCCCGAGCGCAGCATCGCCAAGCCCCCCAGCGCCGAGCTGCGCCCCGGGCAGAAGGACCGGGACTCGCTCCCCGAGTACGACGTGGTGGACAGGGTGGTCGAGCGCTACGTGGAGCGCCACGAGTCGCCCGCGCGCATCGCCCGCCAGACCGGCATCGACGACGCCACGGTCCGGCGCCTGGCCCGGATGGTCGACGCCGCCGAGTTCAAGCGCAAGCAGACCGCGATCGGGTTGAAGGTCACGTCCGTCGCGTTCGGCTCGGGGCGTCGTTGGCCCATCGCCCAGGGCTGGCGGGGCTGAGGCGCCTACTGCCCGCGGGCCTGCTCCTGGAGCTGCTGCTCGATCCGCAGGCGCCGGAGCTGGTACTCCTTGCGGTAGGCCGGGTCCGTCTCGACGATCAGGAGGCGCGTCAGGCGCTCGAGCGCCTGGTGGTCTTCCCGGTTGATGCGCCGGGCGGCTTCGACGGCGCCGCGGAGCGATTCCAGCCCGTCGGGGCCGCGCTCCAGCGCCACGCCGTACGCCCGCAGCGCCGGCTCGGCCCACCCCACGCGCAGGTACAGCCAACCGAGGTTCTCGTAGGGGCGGGGGTCGGTGGGCGAGAGCTCGCCCGCCCGCTGGAAGGCCTCGGCGGCGTCGACATTCCGGGCCAGCTCCATGGACGAGAGCCCGAGGACGTTCCAGGCGGCGGGGCTGTCGGGGTGCAGATCGACGGCGCGCCGGGCCAGGCCGAGGGCCCGGTCGTACTCGCCCTCGCGGTACCGCTGGTTGGCGGAGCGCGCGAGCCGGTTGGATTCCTCGACGTCGTAGGACGGGGCCGCGGGCCCGGCCCCGGGGCCGGTGGCGCAGCCCGCCAGGACAAGCGGGAGGAGCGCGAGCAGGGCGAGCGGGGCACGGGTCATCGTGTGGTTCTCTCCCAACGCGAGAAGATCACGTCCACCGCCCAGCCCGAGGGCTCGGGGCGGATGCGGATGCGGGTGACGTCCACCAGCGGGACGTCACGGACGACGGCGTTGATCCAGGTGAGGATGCGGGACAGGTCCGGGTCGCGCACGCCATCGTACGCGTAGTCGGTCCGGGCCACGCCCTCGCCGCTCACCGCGCGGGGGTTGGTGCGCGGGGTCTGCGTGACGCCCTGGAGCCCGGCGGCGGTCCCCGCGCCGTGGATCTGGCTCAGGATCTGCCCGCCCGAGGCGGCGAGGCGCTCGCGCGCGGGGTCCTTGGCCAGTTCCTGCAGGTTCCGGTGCTGCTGGGTCAGGCACGCGATCTCGGTCGCATCGGCGCGGGCCGACGCGAGCGACGCGGTGGCCGCGTTGACGCGAACCACCGCCACGATCGCCAGGACCAGCGTGAGCGCCAACGCCGCCCCGGCCAGCGCCACCGGGACCATGGGGCGGTTGGCACGCTCGACCCCCGCGGCCCGGGCGGCGACCGTCGCGCGGGCCTCGTCGGCCTCGGCGGCGGTCAGCGTGGGAAGCGCGGCCAGGCGGGTCATGGGGCGCGTCCCTCCCCCGCGGGCAGGCCGCGCCCGGCGTCGGACGACCACGCGCCCGCGAACGTCGCCCGGATCCTGATCGACTCGCCCGTTCCCACCTCCGTGTAGGTGTCGCGCCACGCCTCCACGTGCGAGCCCGAGATGGAGCGGAGCGCCGCCAGCACGCGCTCGGCCTTCCCCACGTCCTGCGTGTGGATGATCACGTTCACCAGCGTCTGGTCCGCCATCAGTTCCTGCAGCTCGACCCGGTCGTTCCCCAGCACCAGCGCGAGGGTCGCGACCTCCTCCATGACGGGGACCGTGGGCGCGGCGGCGTCGGGGGGCTCGAGCTGCTGACGGCGCTGCTGGATGGTGGCGCGCAGTTCGTCGAGCAGTTCATCGGTGCCCGCCAGGGCCAGGGCCGCCCCCCCCACGCCCTGCGCGTCGTCGCGGGCCAGGCGGATCAGCGACGCCGCCAGGTCGCGCCGCTGCGTCGCCACCGCGCTGAACCGCCACGCGACGACGCCGAGCACGACCGCCGCGGCGGCGATGGCGGCCGCGGTCACGCGGTACAGGCGCCGGTGGGTGCGCGAGGGCCGGCGCGTCAGCGACGACACCCGCGTGGCGCCGATGCCCGAGGTGGTCGCGGGCGTCAGGGCCGACGTGCCGGGCGGCGCGGCGAGCGGGTCCTCCGCGGCGGGCGTGCGCAGCCGCTGCAGCGTCGCCAGGACCGGGTCCTCGTGCCCGATCAGGTCCACCGGGGCGCCGCCCCAGGCCCGCGCTAGCGCGGCCCCGAAGTCCGAGCCCGCGTGCGTGTCGTCGGGCGCGCGGGCCATCACGACGAGCACGCGCGAGGGCGCCACGCCGAACTGCACCGACCAGCTCAGCCACTCGGCCGCGAGCCGGGCCGCGTCCGCCTGGTCGGGCGCGGGCGTCGCCGGCAGGTCGGGGTCGGTCGGCGCCGCCATGGCGACGCGGAACATGCCGCCGGCCAGCAGCGCTCGCGCCCGCGACCAGGCCCAGATCAGCCGGCCCTGGTCGTCGATCAGCACGCTGCCCACGACCTGGGGCG
>VGXM01000023.1 GCA_016873295.1 Phycisphaerae bacterium | reverse complement strand
AGCGGGTCTGACGGGCCGCCGTTGTTCGTGAGGTGTCAGGCTACACACGGACCGCCAGATCCGGATCGGCGGAAGGGCCTCCGCCGCCGCTTATCGGACACTGTTTTTGCTGGACGCCCACGAAAAACGCTTGCATTGAGGGGTTGGGTCAGGTAGGGTATACGCGGAGGAAGAAACCGCGCGACCGTCGGCGGCGGATGTTCGACGATCGACAGGGGGCTGTCCGCCCGGTGCGCGTGACGGTAAGGAAGGGAGGTACCTGGTTCGTTCGGCTCGATCTTGCCCCGGTGGTATCCAGCGGCGGGCCGGATTGGCCGATCCAGACACTCTCGTGGAGCAAGCAAACGACCCGGGCTGGCCATGGACGGCGGCTCGGGGCTCGCGCGTGCGAGCACGGGGGTCGGTGATACCCGACCTCCAGGGTCATGAGGACCCAGGTTCGGGTCGGAGGCCCGAGTGGCGAGGGGCCCTCACGTGAGGCTCCACGGCGTCTCGGATCTTTGGTTCGTATTCGGAACCCTGAGAAGGAGCTGAAGAATGAAGGCACGGAACTTGATGGTGTGTGCGGGCCTGCCGCTCTGCTTGGCAGTGGCGGCGGCTTCCGCGCAGCAGTTTCAGACCGCCCAGGCGATCACGACGCAGGGCGAGCAGTACCGCATGGCGCCGCTGACCGTCGTCGACGGGCAGTGGATGCTCGGCGAGTTCGGTCCGTGGCGCAACCACGACGACCAGATCAGCGGCCGCACGCTGGGCAATACCCCCGCGATCGACGCGTACGAGTACGACTACTTGGGCGATCCCCGCACGCCGCTGGGCGGCGACCTGTGCGCCACCACCTACGCCCCCTCCACCCGCTTCTTCCTGGGCACGACCGTCACCAATCCGCACTACTGCAACGACTTCAGCCTGACCCGCCCCGAGACCTTCGGCAAGCGCGTCGTGCTCTTCGGGCACACCCTCTGGTGGAACCCCCCGGCCACCGAGCCCTGCTTCATCGTCGTCCGGTTCTGGGATGACTACAACAACGCCGGCGAGGGCACGATCAACCCCACCACCACCGGCTTCAACGTCGGCACGGGCGACGCCATCCTGGCCGCCAAGAACGGGCTGGGCGGCTTCGCCGTCGAGCTTCGCAGCTCGGCCACCGCGCCGGGCCTCACCGCGACCTCCGCCGGCTACCGCACCCGCTACTACAACTTCAAGAACGAGCCCGGCATCGTGGCCAACATGCCCATGGACGGCACCGGCGCCACCGAGATGATCATCGCCAACTCGCTCAACGGGTTCACGTTCGGCACGGCCCCGAACCAGCCCCCGCCGGGCGGCAACTACGCGGCGCCCGTCCCGGGCCCGCTCAGCTACACCCCCGCGACCGGCCCCGCCCAGTCGATGTACTGGTCCATGGACAACCGCGACAACAACCCGAGCACGCCGCGCCGCCCGGGCGATGAGCTCTCCTGCACCATGTGGATGGAGGACGACCAGCCCTTCACCACCAACGGCACCTTTGTGTGGAACGCGCCGACCACCGGCCTGAAGAACGACTTCTTCGGCTTCGGCTGCGGCACCACCCCCTGGTTCCCCTGCGGGCACGTCGCGGGCTTCATGTACTACGTCGTCGTTGATGAGACCGCGACCCCCTGCCCCGGCACCGGCGGCGGCGCGTGCAGCCGCGCCGACTGGAACGAGGACGGCGTGATCGACTTCAACGACTTCCTCTCCTTCCTCAACACCTTCAACGCCCAGGACCTCTGCGCCGACCTGAACGGCGACGGCGTCGTCGACTTCAACGACTTCCTCGAGTTCCTCAACCTCTACAACGCCGGCTGCTGATCGAGAGCGGCCTCTGACCTGCTCCTCTACGGGCCCCGCTCCTTCGAGCGGGGCCCGTTTCATTCTCACGCGCCGAGCAGGGGCCGACAGCCCCGCGGGCCGCGTACGTACCGCGGCACCCCGGCGTCGACGAACCGCGACCACGCGTCGATCCCGCCCGCGACCGAGCGGGCGTCGCCGAATCCATGGCCGCGGAGGACCGCCACCGCCCGGAGCGACCGCACGCCGTGATGGCAGATCACCGCGATCGGCACCGCGCTCGACCCGATCTCGTCCGCGCGGATCGCCAGATCTTCGAGCGGCACGTGAAGGGACCCGTCGATCCGCGCCACCGCCCACTCGGCGGCGGTCCGGCAATCGAGCAGGAGCAGCCGCGGCGGACGGGCGCCCAGCAGCGTGCTCGCCTGCGCCGGCGTCAACTCCAGGTCGGGCCTGAAGGGGTATCCGGCGGGCAGCGAGCCGTCGTCGATCATGGCCCGTCCCGCGCGGGAACGCGGGACGGCGGCAGGCGGTCGTAGGCCTCGTCCGCCGGGCTCCGCTTCTGCCGCGTCGGCGGGGTCGCGATCAGGCGCGGCACGAACAGGGCCACGTCGCCCAAGGCCTTGAAGGGCGTGGCGAGCGTCTCACCCACCGTGCCGAACGGGTCGTCCAGCGCCGCCGCCGATTCGACCGTGGGATAGTCGCCGCGGCGGCGCGGGGTGTCGATCGACCAGCGGTGGGTGTTGCCGTAGAGCGGGCCGTGCCAGGTGCCGTCCACCGGCAGCGTGAGCGTGGTCTCCTCCCACCGGCGTTGGGCGATCTCGTCGTGGGCGGTGGGGCGGGGATCGGCCCGTGCGATCGTCGTCGCCCGGGCCCCTCCCCGCGCCGTCAGCGCCGGCACATGCGCCCCCCCGCCGATGGGGCCCACGTTCAGCCGGTGGTTCTGTTCGGCGCACCCGGCGCCGAGAAGGAGGGCGACAAGTGCGGGAGCGACGGAGCGCGTGAGCATCGCCGGAGCGTAGGACGGACCGGCTACTCGCCGTCCGGGGGCGGGCCGAGCACGCGCCGCGCCGCCTCGCCCGCCGTCTCCTCGGCGAAGCCGGCGCGGGCCAGCGCGGCGAGCAGCCGGCGCCAGCGAGTCGGCGCGTCGAGCGACGCCGGAATCCGGCGCGCCGCCCGCGCCGCCGCCTCCGCCGCGGCCCGCGACTCGGTGTCGGGGAGCGACCGGGTCGCGGCCTCGTCGGCCAGGGCCCTCCCCACGCCGCGATCCTCGAGCCGCGCGACCAGGTGCTCGCGTCCGACCGGCCCGCGCGCGGTGAGGCGGTGGGCGTGCGACTCCGCGGCCCGCGCGTCGTCCACGAGCGAGCCCAGGCGCCCCATCGCCGCCTCGACGGTGGCCCCGTCGAACCCCGCCGCCGAGAGCCTCTCCCTCAGTTCCGCCCGCGTGCGCTCGCGGGCCTTGAGCAGGCGCACGGCCCGCGCGACGGCCCGCTCCACCGGCGACTTGCCCCTCCCCGCGCCCATGCTCCCCCCGTCAGTCCATCGTCTCCAGCAGCGCATCCATCTCGGCGACGGCGTGCACGTCCCCCGCCTTCCGCGCCGCCGACAGGCCCGACCGGAGCGTCTCCTTCGCGAGCGCGGCGGCCCCCATGCCGGCCTGGGCCCGGGCCTTGTGGTAGTACGCGTAGCAATAGAGCGGATCCACCGCCAGGCACCGGTCGTAGTGCGCCACCGCCTCCGCGAACCGGCCCAGGCGGGCGTACTCCTGCCCGAGCCCGTACAGCACGAACGCGTCGCCCGGGTCGGTCTCCAGCAGCTTCTGCAACTGATCCAGGCTGGGCATGGCGGATGGTAGTAGCGCGAGTCGGAAGCCCGTGGACGGAGCGCTCCGGGTGCCACGGGTCATCGGGCGCTTCGCCCGATGACCCGTGCGGCTGTTCGAGGCCCGTCCTGACGCCGGCACGGGCGATCCGCAAGGCGGATCGCCCGTGGCACCCGGCGTGCCACGACTGTTCGGCTCGGCGAACAGTCGTGCGTCCGTCGCCCGACACTGCTTCCCTCAGCGGACACCGCGTCCCTCGCAGGACACGACTGTGCCCCAAGCGGCACAGTCGTGGCACCCGGCGCATTCTTCCAACTCGCGCCACGAGTGGTGTGTGCCGGAAGTCCGTGGACGGAGCGCTCCGGGTGCCACGGGTCATCGGGCGCTTCGCCCGATGACCCGTGCGGCTGTTCGACGCCCGTCCGGACGACGGCACGGGCGATCCGCAAGGCGGATCGCCCGTGGCACCCGCCGGCGCCTTGGTGCACGTTCTTCCGACTCGCGCCACGAGTGGTGTGTGCCGGAAGTCCGTGGACGGAGCGCTCCGGGTGCCACGGGTCATCGGGCGTTTCGCCCGATGACCCGTGCGGCTGTTCGAGGCCCGTCCTGACGCCGGCACGGGCGAGCCGCAAGGCGGATCGCCCGTGGCACCCGCCGGCGCCTTGGTGCGCATTCTTCCGGCTCACGCCAGGAGTGGTGTGTGTCGGAAGTCCGTGGACGGATGCGCTCCGGGTGCCACGGGTCATCGGGCGCTTCGCCCGATGACCCGTGCGGCTGTTCGAGGCCCGTCCGGAGGCCGGCACGGGCGATCCGCAAGGCGGATCGCCCGTGGCACCCGCCGGCGCCTTGGTGCGCATTCTTCCGGCTCACGCCACGAGTGGTGTGTGTAGGAAGTCCGTGGACGGATGCGCTCCGGGTGCCACGGGTCATCGGGCGCTTCGCCCGATGACCCGTGCGGCTGTTCGAGGCCCGTCCTGACGCCGGCACGGGCGAGCCGCGAGGCGGATCGCCCGTGGCACCCGCCGGTGCCTTGGTGCGCATTCTTCCGGCTCACGCCAGGAGTGGTGTGTGTCGGAAGTCCGTGGACGGAGCGCTCCGGGTGCCACGGGTCATCGGGCGCTTCGCCCGATGACCCGTGCGGCTGTTCGAGGCCCGTCCGGAGGCCGGCACGGGCGATCCGCAAGGCGGATCGCCCGTGGCACCCGCCGGCGCCTTGGTGCACGTTCTTGCGACACGCACCAGGAGTGGGGCTTGGCCCACCCGCCCGCCCCTCACTATGCTCCGGTTCCAACAGGAGATCGAACCATGACGATCCAGACTGTGGCGGTGGTGGGGGCGGGGCAGATGGGCGAGGGGATCGCGCAGGTGGCGGCGTTGTCGGGGCTCAAGACGCTGGTCTTCGACTCCCGCGCCGAGGCCCTGGAACGGTGCAAGGGGAGCCACCGGAAGCGGCTGACGCGCGAGGTCGAGAAGGGGCGGATGCCGCAGGCCGACGTCGATGCCGCGCTCGCCCGCGTGTCCTACGTCGCGGCCCTCGACGCGCTGGTCGGGGCCGACATCGTGGTCGAGGCCGTCGTCGAGGAGGTGGGCGTCAAGCGCGACCTGTTCGCCAAGTTCGCCCGTCTGTTCGGCGACGACCAGATCCTCGCGAGCAACACGAGCTCGATCAGCATCACCGAGATCGCCGCCGCCGCGGGCAGCGCCGCCGACCGCGTCATCGGCATGCACTTCTTCAACCCCGTGCCGGTGATGAAACTGGTGGAGGTCATCAAGGGGATCCAGACTTCGACGGACACGACCCAGCGCACGATCGACCTGGCGAAGAAGATGGGCAAGACGCCCATCCCCGCCAACGACCGCCCGGGCTTCGTCTCCAACCGCGTGCTCATGCCCATGATCAACGAGGCGTTCTTCGCGTGGATGGAGGGGGTCGCCGAGCCGGCCCACGTCGACGAGATCATGAAGCTGGGGTGCAACTTCCCCATGGGCCCGCTGCGCCTGGCCGACTTCATCGGGCTGGACACCTGCCTCAACATCATGAGCGTGATGCACCGCGAGCTGGGCGACCCCAAGTATCGCCCCTGCCCGCTCCTGCGCCAGCTCGTCGCCGCCGGGCGCCTGGGCGACAAGTCGGGGCGGGGCGTCTTCGACTACGCCCAGGGGAAGTGAGCCGCGGGTCGGGCGGCGTGGTCAAGAGTGGGGGACGCCGCCTTCCCTGTAGATCTACCATGGCGCTCCGCGGGCCCGTGCCCGCCCTCGCCTCGGCGGCGGTCAGCGCCGTCCGCTCCGGCTTATGGTCAGCATCTTCCAGCAGATCCTCGACTCCCTCAAGGACCCCCACGCGCGGCACGCCATGATGGTCCACGTCCCGATCGCCCTCGGGGTGCTCGGCGTGCCGCTCGGCCTGGCTCTCCTGCTCACCGGCGCCCGCTCGACCGTCCTCAAGCTCGTCGTCGTCGCGTGTCTCCTCATGACGTCGGCGGGGGCGGCGCTGGCGGCCCAGGCGGGCGAGGACGCCGAGCACAAGCTCGAGGAGCGCGGCCTCACCAAGATCGAGCACGATGCGGTGCACGAGCACGAGGAGCTGGGCGAGGGCGGCTGGGTCTGGCCGCTGATCCCCGCGGGGCTCGCGGCCCTGACGCTGATCCCGAGCAAGCGACGTGCGATCCCGCTCGCCGCGGCGGGCCTGGCGACGCTCGCGAGCCTGGGCGTCGCGGGCTGGATCAGCGCCACGGCCCACGCGGGCGGACGCCTGGTCTACGAGATGGGCATCGGCGTGCCCGCGCGGGCGGCGCCCTCCGCGACGCCGGCGCACGAAGACCACTGAGTTTGGGGTGAGGTAGCCCCCTTCCCGTCAGGGGAGGGTTGGGGAGGGGTTGGGCGGAGTTCCCGTCCACCGCCAACGCCGTCGTCAACGGGAGTCGCAGCGCGGGTCCCAACCCCCCCTTGCCCCCCTGAAGGGGGGGACTTGTATCGTCGCGCCGCGATCCCGGGGTTTGCGCGCGGACTCGCTCATCCCGGGCGTGCCGGGTGCTTCTGGTCTTCTCCTTCATCTTCTCTTCTCTTGGCTTTCTCGCCACCCTCTGTCTCGCTGTCTCGCTGCTGTTCTTCAATGGAAGTCTCTTGACATGGGCGCCAGTCGCGGGCCCTGGCCGATGACGCGGGAGAGTTCGCGGACGCGCGAGACGAGGACGTGGATCACCTCGCCGTGGCGTTCGACGCGTCCCCAGGCGACCATGGCGACGGCGTGGCGTGCGGCGCGGCGGTCGCGCTGGTAGATGTTCGGCCTGACGATCAGGTTCGCGATGCCCGTCTCGTCCTCCAGCGTCATGAAGACGATGCCGGAGGCGGTGTGGGGGCGCTGGCGTACGAGGACCAGCCCGGCGACGGCGACGCGCCTGCCGTGGGGCCAGTTCCCGACATCGCGCAGGCACGACGCCGGCGACACCCCCGCCGACGACAGCTCCTCGCGGTAGAACGACATGGGGTGGGCCTTGAGGGAGAGGCCCGTGGTGGTGTAGTCGTGGGCGACGGCGTGCATGGGCGGCTCCGTCGGCAGCGGGGCCTCTACACCTTGGCACCCCGACACCTCGGCACCTTCCCCGTCAAAGAGCGGCAGCGGCTCGTCGCGCAGGGCCCGGAGGCGCCACAGCGCCTCGCGGCGCGAGAGCCCCATCGACCCGAAGGCGTCGGCGGAGGCCAGGCGTCGCAGCGCTGACACCGGCACGCCGCTGGCGCGCCACAGGGCCTCGATGCTGGAGAACGGGCCTCGGGTGGCGACGGCGCGGGCGATCGACTCGGCGTGCTCCTGCCTGAGCCCGGAGACCAGGCGCATGCCGAGGCGCAGGGCGGGGGAAGTGGTCGAGTGGTCGAGTGGTCGAGTGGACGGGTGGGGGGGACGGGCGTGCACCAGCGCCTCCGATGCTTCGCTTGACCACTCGGCCGCTTGACCACTCGGCCACCGCTCCTCCAGCGCACAATCCCACCCGCTGCGGTTGACGTCGACGGGGCGGACCTCCACGCCGTGCCCCCCGGCGTCGCGGACGAGCTGGGCGGGGGCGTAGAAGCCCATGGGCTGGCTGTTGATGAGGGCGGCGCAGAAGGCGGCGGGGTGGTGCCTCTTGAGCCAGGCGGAGGCGTAGACGATGTGGGCGAAGCTGGCGGCGTGGCTCTCGGGGAAGCCGTACTCGCTGAAGCCCTTGAGCTGCTCGAAGCAGCGGCGCGAGAACTCGGGCGTGTACCCGTTGGCGAGCATGCCGTCGATGAAGGGGCGCTCGAAGGCGAGGAGCTTGTCGCCCTTGCGTTTCCAGGCGGCCATGGCGCGGCGGAGGCGGTCGGCCTCGCCGGGGCTGAAGCCGGCGGCGACGATGGCCAGCCGCATCGCCTGCTCCTGGAAGATGGGCACGCCCAGGGTCTTGCCCAGCACGCCCCGCACCGCCTCGCTGGGGTACTCGACCGCCTCCTCGCCGTTGCGCCGCCGCAGATACGGGTGGACCATGTCGCCCACGATGGGCCCGGGGCGGACGATCGCGACCTCGATCACCAGGTCGTAGTAACAGCGCGGGCGGAGGCGCGGGAGCATCGACATCTGGGCCCGGCTCTCGACCTGGAAGACGCCGACGGAGTCGGCCCCGCAGAGCATGTCGTAGACGGCGGGGTCCTCGGGGGGGATGGAGTGGAGGGAGAGGGGGGAGTGGTCGAGTGGACGAGTGGACGAGTGGTCGATCAGGAGCGGCGGCGGCGCGTCGCCGGTGGGTCCTTGGCTTCGAGCTTGGCGATCAGGGAGGACAGCAGCAGGTCCTCTTCCTTCAGCATCGCAAGGATCGCGTGGTCCGGCATGATCAGCCGCAGGTCCGTCGCGATCTGGTACGCGGTCATCAGTTCGTAGAGGGAGCCGACGGCGGTCCGCAGGCCAGGAATGAACTTGGGCCGCGTGCGCTGTCCGAATCCCTCGGCGATGTTCAGCGAGATGGAGCACGCCGCCCGGCGCATCTGCGACGTCAGGCCGAACGCCTCCTCTCTCGGCATGGAGCGTGTCGCCCCGTAGATCGCCGAGGCGATCAAAAGCCCCTTCTGCCACACGATCAGATCGCGAAAACTTTTGACCGCGCTCGCCGTGTGCGTCGCCTCCGTCCTTCTCGCTCGACCACTCGACCACTCGACCACTCGACCACCGGTTGGGCCGTGTGCCCCAACTGTTCACCAGGCGCAAGGCCTTCGCCACCGCCGAGAGCATCCCCAGCCCCAGGCAGTCCACCTTCAGCATGCCCATGGCGTCGAGGTCGTCCTTGTCCCACTCGATGATGGTGCGGTCGGGCATGGCGGCGTTCTCGATGGGCACGATCTCCTCGAGCGGCTCGCGCGTGATCACGAACCCGCCCACGTGCTGCGAGAGGTGCCGCGGGAACCCCAGCAACCGACCCGACAGCTCCATCGTCAGCGCGATCGTCGGGTCGTCCGGGTCCACGCCCATCCGCGACAGCAGCCCGCGGTTCACCACGCCCTTGTCCCACCAGTCCAGCTGCTTGGCCATGCGGTCCACCAGGTCCAGCGAGAGGCCAAGGGCCTTGCCCACCTCGCGCACGGCGGAGCGCCCGCGGTACGTGATCACCTCCGCCGTCAACGCCGCCCGGTCCCGCCCGTACTTGGCGTAGATGTACTGGATCACCTCCTCGCGTCGTTCGTGCTCGAAATCGATGTCGATGTCGGGGGGCTCGTTGCGCTCCCTGCTCACGAAGCGCTCGAAGAGCAGGTCGATCCGCGCGGGGTCCACCGACGTGATGCCCAGGTAGTAGCAGACCGCGCTGTTGGCCGCCGCCCCCCGCCCCTGGCAGAGGATGCCCCGCGAGCGCGCGAACCGCACGATGTCGTGCACCGTGAGGAAGTACTTGGCATACCCCAGCTCCTCGATCAGGCAAAGCTCGTGCTCCAGGCGGGAGAGAAGGGCGGGGGGCAGCGAGGCAGGGAAGGAGCGAGGCAGCGGGGCAGCGAGACAGGGGGGCAGGGACGGAGCGGGAGAGCGAGACGGGAGGGAGGAAGACATGCTTCCCCAGGGCGGAAAGCACGCCACCCCGCTGCCTCGCTCCTCCCCCGCCCCGTGCCTCTCGCGCACGCCCTCGAGCACGAGCGCCCGCAGCCACTCCATCGCCTCCATCCCCGCCGGGCACACCTCCTCCGGGTACTCGTAGCGGATCTGGTCCAGCCCGAAGCCCAGGGCCCGCTCCGCGACCTCCACGCTCCGCGCCAGGGCCGACGGGTACGCCGCGAACAGCCCCGCCACCTCCAGCGGCGCGAGCAGTCCGCGCCGGTCGTTGGGGAAGAGCCGCGGCCCGGCCCGGTCCAGCGTCACCCCCTCGCGGATGCAGACGAGCACGTCCTGCAGCCGCCGCCGCGCCGGGTCGTGGTAGTGCGCGTCGTTGGTCGCGACCATGGGCACGCCCGCGTGCGTCGCCAGGCGGGCCAGCAGCGCCAGCCGACCCGCGTCGTCCGCCCCGCCGTCGCACGACGCCGCCAGCGACAGCCGATCGTCGTCGAAGACCCGGCGCAGCCCCGCCAGCGTCTCGACGAAGCGCCCGTCCATCGCCGCGGGCCCGTCGGGCGGCACCACCACCGCCAGCATCCCCTCTTGGTGCTCGATGACGTCGTGCAGCGTGAGGAAGCACTGGCCCTTGGGCGCCCGCCGCTTCCCCAGCGTCAGCAGTCGGCACAGCCGCCCGTACGCCCCCCGCGACGACGGGAAGAGCAGGAGCGAGCCCGCGCCGTGTTCGCCGACCGGATCGAACTCCGATGACCCGCCCCCAAGACCCGTCGGCTTCACTCTTGCCCCGATCACGACGGGCATCCCCGCCTGCTTCCCCGCCACGTGCATCCGCACCACGCCCGCCAGCGTGTGCAGGTCGGCGATCGCGACCGCGCGGTGCCCCAGCGCCGCCGCACGCTCGACATACTCCTCCGGGTGGCTCGCCCCGCGCAGGAACGAGAAGTTGGTCGTGACCCGCAGCTCGGCGTACGCGGGCAGGGCCGCATCGACCCGCGCCGTCGCGACGCTCTCGCGCTTCGACGGGTGCGGGTGGGCCTTGTCGTGCGGGCGTTCGGGCATGGGGGAAAGCAAGAGAGCGAAAAAGCAAGACAGCGAGGCAGCGACACAGGGGGAAGAGCGAGGGAGCGGGGTGGCATGCTTCCCGCCCTGGGGAAGCATGCTCCGATCCTGCTCCCTCCCCTTCCCGCCCCCCTCCCCTTCAGGGGAGGGCTGGGGAGGGGTTGGTGTGGAGCCCCGTTCGCCCGCGGGCCCGGCGCTCGCACGCATTCGCTTCTCGCCCCCCCCATCCCGGGATTCGCTCGCGGACTCGCTCATCCCGGGCGTACCGACGTCACTCTCCCCCTCTTCTCCTCCCTGTCTCGCTGCCTCGCTGTCTCGCTTCTTCCTCCCCCGCCCCCTCACCCCCACACCCCCCTCACCCTCCATCCCTCGCGCCGCTCCACCCACACCCACAGCCCGCTCTCCAGTTGCACGCGGTAGAAGAGCGACTCGCCCCGGCTGAGCGTGCGGCGGTCCCACCACTCCGCGCCGATCCGCTCCGGCCCGACCGCCAGGCGCACCCGGGGTTCGCGCCCACGCCAGCGCAGCCTCGTCAGCCCGTCGTCGGCGTCCGCCGGTTCGGGGCGCTCCAGCAGCACGCTCGGGCGCTCCAGCCGCGCCGCCAGGTCCACCAGCGCCCGGTGCTCGTCCCGCGCCTCGCACCCGCGCGGCTCGCGCCAGCGCATGGCGGCGACCGTGCGGAACGACCGCTCCGGCACGTGCGAGCCCCGCACGACCGGGCGCAGCACACGCCCCTCCCCCAGCCGGTTGCTCAGCGTGTCCACCAGTTCCGCCAGCCGATCCGGCTCCTCCTCGCCCCCCACGTCCCCCACGCCCCCCGCGACGCACAACTGCCGCGGGCGCATCCGCCCCGTCCGCGACGCCGTGAGCACGATCCGCTCGATCCCGAACCCCAGGTTCACGCGCTCCATCCGCGGGCGCAGCAGCGACCAGAGGTGCCGGGGGTCGCGGCTGGGTCGGCTCACCTGCACGCCCTCGCGCACCACGTCGCGCCCGCGCCGGTTCGACTCGCCCGGATGCACCAGGCGGTGCAGTTCCACCCCCAGCGCGCGCACGCCCACGCCGCGGGCACGCAGCGACTCGCACAACTCTCCCAGCAATCCCAGGATCGCCCCCGCGATGGCCTCGGGCTGCACGCACGGGCCGTCGAACGTCCGGGCGCACCGCGGCGGCGGCTCCGGACGCACCGGCTCGATGAACTCCAGCCCACGCCCCAGCGCCTGGTCCAGGCGACGGATCAGCACCGCCCCGAAGCGCGACGGCAGCGAGGCCCGCGGCAGTCGCCGCACGTCGCCCACCGTCGCCAATCCCAGCTCCAGCAGCCCCGCCCGCACCTCCATCGGCGGCCGTAACGCCGCGATCGAGAGGGGATCGAGCGACGCGGAGGTCTCGGGCTCGTCGCGCCCCGCGTCGAGTCGCTCGCCGCCGAAGCGGGCCATGGCCCACGCCGCCCCGATGCAGGGCCCGCGTCCGACGCGGCACTCCACGCCCAGGCGTCGCACGGACCGGGCCACGCGCCGGGCCATCTCCCCCTCGCCGCCGAAGAGGTGCGCACACCCGCTGACGTCCATCAGCAGCCCGTCGGGCTCGCCGTCCTCTTCCAGGGTGTCGGGGTCGAGCCCCACGATCGGCGCGAAGCGCAGGAGCATCTGCGCCAGCCGGTGCAGCGACCTCCGGTCCTCTTCGGGCGCCAGGGGCTCGACGATCGGTTCGTGGCTTCCCGGCGGGAAGAGGGCGCGGGCGTGCGCCAGCGTCATGCCCGGGCGCACGCCCGCCGCCGCGCCGAGAGCGCAGCACCGCGCCGTCAGCCGCTGGTTCGCGTGCGCGCGGAACAGCAGGATCGGGCGCCGCGTCGATTCAGGCGCTGAGCGCGACAGCCGACGCCGCGCCAGGTCGATCGACCAGGTCGGCAGCCAGATCGAGAAGACTCTCTTCACGCCGATGCTCCGAACTCCAGGGTCGCGCGATCTCGACGAGCCAAGACGGGGCCGCGTCCGGCGCCACCGCCGCCCCGCGGCAGCGGGCCAGCGTCACGCGCCAGCGCGGGCGGCTCCACCCCGTCGACGCCGGGCCCACCAGCCAGCGGCTCCACGAGGACGACAGCACGGGAACCTCCCAGGGCGGGCGCACAACGAGGGCCGGCGTCCCGCCCGCCTCCGCCGCCAGTTGCAGGCGACGCGTCGCCGACAGGTCCAACCCCGACCCGTCCGCCACCACAGCGCCGATGGCCCGCGAGCGCAGGGCCACGTCGATCGCCCACACCCGCTGGTCCACGTCCGCCGGGTCGATCAGGAGCGAACGGTCGACGATGGCGGGGAACCCCGTGCGCGCGCCGGCGGCCATGGCCCAGGGCGTGGGCCAAGAACGCCGCCCGATGAACGCCACCGCCAGCGCCTCTCCCCGGCGCGCCGACACCACCCCACACGCCCGCCGCGCCAGATGCGTCAGCAGCGACACGGGGGTGATCCACCCGCCCCGGCGAAGCACCGGCTCGTCCGCCGACCCCTCGCCGAACCCGAACCACTCGTGCACCGCGCCCAGCGGCAGCCCGCCCCCCGGCAGCACCGCGTCGATCGCCGGAATCCCCAGCGGCACGGTGGGACAGGCCTCTGGCCTGTCCTCAAAGATCGCCCGCAGCCGACCGCCCGCGCCGACTTCGCCCGCACCCAGGCGGTGCACCTTCCCGGCGGAGATCAACTCGTGCAACCGCTTGGACAGGACCATGCCCGACCTCCATGATCAGTATCGGTTAGGATACTGAAAGCATTTTGATCGGTCAATGGATTATGGAAGGTTTTTGATCGTATTTTGAGCGGTAACCAAATGCGGACCTTCGGGCGGGCAGAATCGGCGCCGGTTCGGTATCCTGACGCCCCCGGGCGGTCCGGGGCGTCTTCGAACGCAAGTGCCTGAAGGATCAAGAGTTGCGTCAAGAAGCCGGGAAACAGCCCGCGTCCGTCCCGGCGATCATGGCCCCGCCTCCGGGGCGCGACAACCCGCTGACCCGGAGCGTCGCCGGGCTGATCGGGGTGGGGTTTCTGGCGGTGATGCTCCTGGCGTGCCTGGGGTCGCTGCCGTGGACCCTGGGATCGTCGGGGCGGGAGGGGGAGATCGGGCTGCCGCGGTACAACCAGGGGGAGGCTCGGGAGGGTCGGCTGCCGCCCTGGTGGTGGCCGGTGGGCAAGGACCGGGCCCGGCGCCTGAACGAGGGGGTGCCGGAGGCGGTCGCGGCGGAGATCGCCGCGCGGCACGGGGCGGACGCCGAGGACGTGCGCGCGCGGACGTCGGGCTCGGCGGCGGAGGAACTGCGGGCGCACTGGCCCCGGTACTGGCTCGGGAGCGACGTGCTGGGGCGGAGCGTGCTGGTCCGGAGCCTCTCGGGGGGCGCGATCTCGCTGGGGATCGGGCTCTCGGCGGCGCTGCTCTCGGTGCTCATCGGCACGCTGTACGGGGTCGTGTCGGGATACGCCGGCGGGCGGGTGGACGGCGTGATGATGCGGATCGTGGACGTGCTGTACGGGCTGCCGTACATCCTGCTCGTGGTGCTGCTGGCGGTGGCGGTGGATGCGCTGGTCGAGCGTCGCGTCGCGTCGCGGGTGGAATCGCTGTCGAAGGAGCGGGCGGCGTACGTGGAGCGCGGGCTGTCCGGGTTCGACGCGGAGCGCCGCCAAGACAAGGCGCTGGTCCGGCGGGTCGAGCAGGAGGCGCTGGAGCGGATCGGGACGGGGGAACTGAGCGCGGGTCGGCGGAACGCGGTGAACGTGGTGACGCTGCTGGTGGCGATCGGGGGGGTGTCGTGGCTGACGATGGCGCGGGTGATCCGGGGGCAGGTGCTGAGCCTGAAGGAGCAGCCGTTCATCGAGGCGGCGCGGGCGATGGGGGCGGGGTGGGGTCGGATCTTCGGTCGGCACCTGCTGCCGAACCTATTGGGGCCGATCATCGTGTACGCGACGCTGACGGTGCCGCAGGCGATCCTGCAGGAGTCGTTCCTGAGTTTCCTGGGGATCGGGGTGAAGCCGCCCCTGCCGAGCTGGGGGAACCTGGCGGCGGAGGGTCTGGTGCAGCTGAACCCGTACGAGAGCCACTGGTGGCTGCTCTTCTTCCCGTGCCTGCTGCTGGGGCTGACGCTCCTGGCGCTCAACTTCGTGGGGGAGGGGCTGCGGGAGGCGTTCGATCCGAAGCGGGGACGACGCTAAGGTGAGGCACGGCCGATTCGGGCCGCGGATGGAGCACTCGGATGCGGAACCGATTCGGGCTGAAGGACCTGGTGCTGCTGGTGATCGTGGTGGCGACGCTGGGGAGCGTGTGGATGTCGATGGTGCAGGAGGACCGGCGCTGGAAGGAGATCGACGCCGTCGCGCGGCGGGTGCAGGCGCTGGAGCAGGGGCAGGCGCGGGTGCAGTCGACGCTGGACGGGGCGGGGTTCGGCGACCTGTCAAAGCGCCTGGGGGACCTCGGGGCGCGGCTGTCGGACGCGCTGGAGCGGGGCGTGGTGGCGGCGGGGCCCGGGTCGGGGACGAGTGGTTCGGCACGGGACACCTCGTGGGCGGTTCCGGGCGTGACGATCGAGTGGCAGGGGGCGTACGTCTTCGACAGCGACCCCGCGGCGGCGCCGGGGATGGTGCGGGGCGGGTCGTTCACGGAGGCGTTCAACGCCCAGCCCTCGACGATCGTGCCGCTGGTGTACAAGGACGTGTACGGGGCGTACGTCTTCGAGCGGATCACGGAGTACATGGCGGAGTGGGATCCGCGGACGCTGAAGCCGCGGGGCGTGCTGGCGTCGGCGTGGCAGTACGCGCCGGACGGCTCGTGGCTGCGGGTGCGCCTGCGCGACGAGGCGCGGTTCAGCGACGGGGCGCCGGTGACCGCGGACGACGTGATCTGGACGTACCAATGGACGATGAACCCGCAGGTGCAGGCCGAGCGTCCGCGGTCGCTGCTGGACTTCATCGACAGGATCGACAGGATCGACGCCAAGACGGTGGAGTTCCGGTTCAACAAGGTTCTGTTCACGAACCTCTCGGCGGCGATGGGGACGTTCCCGATCCTGCCGAAGCACTTCTACGAGAAGTTCACGCCCACGCAGTACAACCAGGCGACGGGGCTGGTGATGGGCTCGGGCCCGTTCAAGCTGGCGGCGCTGGACCCGGAGGGTCAGTGGGCGCCCGGGCAGGACGTGCGCCTGGTGCGCAACGAGATGTACTGGGGCCCCAAGCCGGTCTACGACGAGCTGCGGTTCAAGGTGGTCCGCGACGACCTGGCGCGGGCGACGGCGTTCAACAACGGGGAGTGCGACCTGACGACGCCCAGCTCGGCGCAGTTCGCGCGCCTGCGGGAGCGGGCGGACTGGCTGGCGAACAACGAAGCCCACATGTGGTACAACATCCGGGGCGGGTACAACTTCATCGGGTGGAACTGCGGGATGCGCAACGCCAGGCCCACGATCTTCGCGGACAAGCGCGTGCGGCGGGCGATGACGATGCTGCTGGACCGCGAGCTGATCCGCGACCAGCTCTTCGAGGGTCTGGCGCGGGTGGCGACGGGCCCGTTCAACCAGACGACGGCCCAGGCCAACCCGGAGATCAAGCCCTGGCCCTACGACCTGGAGGGCGCCAGACGTCTGCTCGAGGAGGCGGGGTGGACGCTCAAGCCCGGGCGCGACGTGCGCACCAACGACAAGGGCGAGGAGCTGGCCTTCGAGTTCACGTATTCCTCCGGGAGCGAGGTGACGGAGAAGCTGGGCAAGTACCTGAAGGACCAGTGCGCCAAGATCGGCGTGCGCGTGGGGGTGCGGGTGATGGACTGGTCGGTGTTCATGCAGACGGTGGACGACCGGGACTACGACGCGATGACGATGGGGTGGTCGCCCACGTCTCCCGAGAGCGACCCGAACCAGGTGTGGCACAGCCGCTACATCGAGAACCAGGGGGACAACTTCGTGCAGTGGGCCAACGCGGAGGCCGACGCGATCATCGAGTCCGGGCGGCGCGAGCTGGACGCGGAGGCGCGGATGAAGCAGTGGCACCGGCTGCACGCGATCCTGCACGACGAGCAGCCCTACACGTTCCTGGTGGAGCGGCCCTGGCTGCGCCTGGTGAGCAAGCGGGTGGGGAACTTCGTGGAGTACAGGAACGGGTTCCGCTACGGCGAGTTCTTCATGAGGAGCGGGGGCGCCCGGCCCGTCAACTGACGGGCGACTCGCCGCGAGGATCGTCCCCGCATGATCACCTACATCATCCGACGCCTGTTCCTGATGATCCCGACGGTGATCGGGATCTCGTTCCTGATCTTCATGCTGGTGGCGCTCTCGCCGGGTGGCGTGGGGGCGGCGCTGCGCGTCGCGGGGGGCGGGGCGACGGAGGCGACCAACCGCGCGGTGCAGGAGGCGTACCTGGAGGACCGGTACGGGCTGGACGCGCCGGTGATCGTGCAGTACGTGCGCTGGCTTGGGCGGATCAGCCCGATCAAGTTCGGAGCACGCGGCCAGATCATGCCCACGGGTGAGCGGGTCTCGGCGCCCAAGCCGCTGGCCGAGCCTTGGACGAGGGCGTGGCTTGGGGCGCCCCTGCCCGCCGCGCCCCGGGGAGCGGAGCCCTGGAAGGCGGGGGCGAGCGCGGAGGAGAAGTCGATCGCCTATGCGCGGGCGTCGGACGCGTACGCGCAGGACCGTGCGGCGTACGTCGCGGCCCGGACGCTGTACCGCGAGGCGCTCGGACCTTACCTGCGGTCGGTCGGGCTGTCGGGGGCGATCCGCGGCAACCGAGTGCGCGGGTCGATGCTCGCCGATCACACGCCCGACAGGGCGAGCGCGCACTGGGCGGCGATCGAGGCCGCGGGGGCGCGCATGCTGACCTCCTATCAGCGGGCGCTGGCGTCGCGGGCGGATCTTGCCGCGGCGTTCGCGGCTCGCCCCTTCCCGCAGGCGGGCGTGCCGGTGGTCCCGGGCGTGGTGAGCGTGGCGTGGCCCGACCTGGGGATGAGCTTCGCGCGGGGCCGGCCCGTGGGGCAGCTGATCGCGGCGGCGCTCCCGGTCACCATCGGCATCAACCTCATCGCGTTTCCGATCATCTACATGGTGGCGATCCCGGCGGGGATCGCGGCGGCGAACAGGGCGGGGAGGCTCTTCGACGTGGTGAGCGGGACGTTCTTCGTCGCTCTGTGGTCGGTGCCGACGGTGTGGGCGGGCGTGCTGGCGGTGGGGTTCCTTGCGAACAAGGACTACCTGGGGTGGTTCCCGGTGACGGGGCTGCACGACGCGGGGGCCGACCGCATGACCTACCTGCCCAGCCCCCGCGGCGACGGCACGTGGTCCATGGGGTACCTGGTGGACTACTTGTGGCACGTGTGCCTGCCCGTGCTGTGCCTGGTGTACGCGGGGTTCGCGGTGCTGAGCAAGCAGACGCGGGCGGCGATGCTGGACAACTTCAACGCCGACTATGTGCGCACGGCCAAGGCCAAGGGCGTGGAGGCGCGGGTGATCCTGTTCGCGCACGTCTTCCGCAACAGCCTGCTGCCCCTGATCACGATGTTCGCGAGCATCTTCCCGGCGATGCTGGCGGGGAGCGTGGTGGTGGAGCGGATCTTCGCGATCCCGGGGATGGGGAGCCTGATCCTGGAGGCGATCAACCTGAAGGACCGGGAGCTGATCCTGGCCAACGCGGTGATGATCGCGCTGGTGAACATCATGGCCCTGCTGCTGGCGGACATCCTGTACGCGGCGGCGGACCCGCGGATCTCGTACTCCTAAGGAGCAACGTCGTCGATGGGCGAGCCCGAGGTCAAGGTGGTTCGGTCGAGCATCGGGGGAGGCCCGCGGGGCACGGGCGAACCTCGCTCGGTGACGGGCGTGCAGCTGGCCCAGGGCATCGGCGTGCAGCCGGCCCGGGGCTTCTGGGCCGACGCCTGGGCCCAGGTGGTGCGGCGGAACACGGCCCGCTTTGCGCTGGCGTGGCTGACGCTCGTGGCGGCGCTTGCGGTGCTCTCGCCATTGATCGCCAACGGGCACCCGATCCTCCTGCGCGAGCTGGACGCGGACGGCAGCGTCGTCGCGGTCACCTCGCCCATGCTGAGGAACCTCTCGGCGGGCGACGTGCTGCTGGTGGTGGGTGGGCTGGCGGGGATCGGGTTTTTCGTGATGGCGCGGCGCCTGAGCCGTGCCGATCGTCTCGGGGTGGTCCTCGTCTCGTCGGTCGCGGTCGGGCTGACGTTGGCGCTGACGGCGCTGGTCTTCTCCATCCTGCGGGGGCACGGGGACGAGGGCGTGCGCGGTTGGCTGCGGTGGGGGCGCGTGGTGCTGGGGTCGGGTCTGGAGCTGTCGGCGGGTCGCCTCCTGATCGCGGGCGCGATCGCCGCGGTGTGCGCCGGGCTGGCGTGGCTGTTCCTTCCGCTGCGGCGCGGGCGCGTGGCGGTGGTTGTTCCCCTGGCGATCGTCGCGGCCCTGGTCGCGTCGACCTGGTGGGTCAAGCCGCTCCAGACGTTCGAGTACGGCGAGGCGGTGGCGGCGGGGCGTGCCAGCGCGGTCTACACGCTGATCCCCTTCTCGCCCTCGCAGCGCGACGTGCGGGGCGATCTGCTGGCGCCGGGCGGGCACGCGGGGCAGTCGCGCCGCGGCCCGGGCCGGGAGATCGTCGCGGGCGCGCCGCGGCACCTGCTCGGGACCGATTCCCTGGGGCAGGACGTGCTCAGCCAGCTGCTTCACGCGTGCCGATTGTCGATCTCGATCGGGCTGGTGTCGACGGGGATCGCGGTGATGATCGGGACGACGGTGGGCGCGACGATGGGGTATTTCGGCGGGCTGATCGACCTGTTCCTGTACCGCGTGGTCGAGGTCTTCATGTCGGTGCCGGTGCTGTTCCTGCTGATCGTGGCGGCGGCGGTGCTGCCGCGGAACACCTACGTGATGATGGCGATCATCGGGTGCGTGACGTGGACGGGGGCGGCGCGGTTCACGCGCGCCGAGTTCATGAAGCTGCGGAACCAGGACTTCGTGCAGTCGGCCCGGGCGATGGGTCTGCCGCTGCGGTCGATCCTGTTCCGGCACATGCTTCCCAACGGCGTGACGCCGGTGCTGGTGGACGCGAGCTTCGCGATCGCGGCGGCGATCCTGGCGGAGGCGACGCTGAGCTACCTGGGGCTGGGGCCGGAGGAGCAGCCCTCGTGGGGTCGGCTGCTCTCGGACGCGACCAACTCGGTGGGCGACTTCGTGTGGTGGCTGGCGATCTTCCCCGGGCTGGCGATCTTCCTGAGCGTGCTCTCCTACAACCTGCTGGGCGAGGCGCTGCGCGACGCCATCGATCCCAAGCTGAAGAAGGCGAGGGTGTGACGCCGTGACTTCCGCGACCCCGCCCGCCGCCCCCGCCGACAACGGCCCGCTGCTGAGGGTCCGCGACCTGGCGGTCAGCTTCGACAACCGCGACGGGCCGCGGATCCAGGCGGTGGACGGGGTGCACATGACGGTGCACCACCGCCAGACGCTGGCGGTGGTGGGGGAGTCGGGGTGCGGCAAGAGCGTGACGGCGATGAGCGCGCTCCAGCTCATCCCGCGCCCGCCCGGTCGCTACGACCGCGGGCGGATGGAGTTCGCCTCCAAGCGCGGCCCGGTGGACCTGGTGGCCCTGCCCGAGGCGCGGATGCGGGAGATCCGCGGCAACGAGATCGCGATGATCTTCCAGGAGCCCATGACGAGCCTGAACCCGGTGTACACGGTCGGCGATCAGATCATGGAGGCGGTGCTGCTGCACCAGGAGGTCAGCGACCGCGACGCGTTCGAGATCGCGCTGCAGGCCATGAAGGACGTGGGGATCCCGGAGGCCGAACGACGCATCAAGGGGTATCCGCACCAGTTCTCGGGGGGCATGCGCCAGCGGGTGATGATCGCGATGGCGCTGGCGTGCCACCCGCGGCTGCTCCTGGCCGACGAGCCCACGACGGCCCTGGACGTGACGATCCAGGCCCAGATCCTGGAGCTCCTGCGCGACCTGCGCGAGACCCGTGACATGGGGATGATGCTCATCACGCACGACCTGGGCGTGGTGGCGGAGAACGCGGACGTGGTGTGCGTGATGTACGCCGGTCGTGTCGTGGAGTACGCCAACGTGCTGGAACTGTTCGGCGCGCCCCTGCACCCCTACACGCGCGGGCTGCTCAACAGCATCCCCAAGCTCGGGGAGCGCCGCGAGCGACTGCTGACGATCCGCGAGATCGTGGAGAACGAGGCCGAGTTCAAGCGCCTGCCCGGGGCGCAGGGCGGCATCCGCCCCTGGTGGCCCTGGCACGACCCGCCCGCGGACCTGACCCCCCACGAGGGGCCCGCGGGGGACTACCACCTGCTGGAGGTCAGGCCCGAGCACTGGGTGGGCGTGTGGCGGACCAGGGCGATCGAGGGGCACGAGGGTCGCCTGCCGGACCTCTCCTACCGCAAGCCGCTGTCGGAGCCGGCGACGGGCGCCGCTGCGGGGTGAACCATGCGCGTGGCGATGCTGGCGGATGAACTGTTCGCGTCGCGGGAGAGCGCCCTGCTGGCCCGCCTGGCGGTCGGGCTGGTGGGCGAGGGGCTGCGGGTCGTGCACTGCCTGCACGAGCGCACCGCGGCGCTCCCGCTCGCGCCGGGCATGGAGGGCATGGCGGCGGGGGTGGTGATGATCCCGCCCGGCGGGTTGTTCACCGGGGCCCGCCCGCGGGCGGCCCGCCTCCACCGGCGCTTGGCCGAGACCTTCGGCAAGGGGCGGGCGCCGGACCTCGTGCACGTGTTCGGCGGGTCGCTGTGGCACCTGGGGCTGAGGCTGGCGGAGGAGGCCCAGTGCCCGTGCGCGATCGAGGTGTGGCGGGGCGGGCAGGTGCCTCGCGCGGCGGCGCTGGGGAGGCGCGACCACGAGCGCCCACCGCCGACCTTCTTCGCGCCCGACAAGAACCTGGAGCGGGCCCTGCTGGCGATGGAGCCGTCGCTGGCGGTCCGGGCGACGCCCTGGGGGGTGCATGCGCCCTCGGAGCTGCGCCCCATCCTGCCGAGCGGGCGCTGCTCCTCGGCGATCATGGTGGGGACCGGGCGCGACGCGCGGACGTTCAACGCGGCGTTCGAGGGGCTGGCGCAGGTCGCGTCTCGGGCCGAGGGGTTCATGATCTTCGCGGACACCCGGGCCGTGCGCAACGCCGAAACCTGGCGCCTGGCCCGCTCGCTCAGCGTGCTCGACCGCCTGTCGCTGATCGAGAACCTGGAGGCCAGGCGCGACGTGCTGCTGCACGGCGACGTCATGGTGCTCCCCGACGCCAAGGGCGAGCAGCGGACCATCCTGCTCGAGGCGATGGCGGGGGGCATGCTCGTGGTGGCGATGGCGGACCCGCTGGCGAGCACGCTCCTCCCGAACCAGACGGCCCGCCTGGTCGAGCGGGCCGACCCGCGCGAGTGGGCCGCGGCGGTCGAGGGGCTCCTGACGGACCGGGAGGGCGCGGCGGCGCTCGCGGCGTCCGCGCGGGCCTTTGTCCGGCGCGAGCGCCGGGCCAGCGACCACGTCAAGGCGGTGCTCGACGCCTACGCGTGGATGACCGCGGGCGAGCCCATCGGCGTGAGGCGGGCCGACGCGCCCCCGCGCCCCTAGGACGGTCCGGAAGGGGCCGCGGCGTTCTCGGTCGCGGCGTGTGCCCCCCGTCCAGTAATCAGGCGGGCGGCATCGCATGGGGGGTGGCGGCGGGGGCGATTGCTCGCCCTGTGCCGCGAATCCGCTTGATTCCGGCGGGGCGTAGGGCATCTTGAAGGAAGGGTCGGGGCCCGCTCAAGCCGGGCCCGCCCCCCCGGAAGGGATCGGGGCGCGGCCGCCCGCGCACGGAAGGCGAGGTACACGATGCTGATCGGAGCGGTGATGATGGTGTCGATGGCGGGCGTCGGGCTCCAGGCCGACGACCAGCGCTCGCTGGTGCTGCCCGTGGGGCGGATGGTGGCCACTCCGCGGCCCTACCCCGCCGGGCGGGCCGACGACGTGCACCGCCCCGGCTTCAACGGGCGGGTGTGGATCGGTCGCACCGCCCGCAGCCGAGAGGGCGCCGCGCCCGAGTACGCGCTGGACTGGCGCCGCCCGGGCCCGGCCGCCTACGGGGCCGCGGAAGACGACTCCTCGACCGCGTACATCCGGATCGGGCACAACATCGTCGGCATCTCCCCATGGGAGACGCAGAGCTTCTCGAGGCTGGAAGAGGGTCGGCGGCAGTGGCTCGACGAGCGCGGGTTCACCGGGGGCGTGCGCACGTTCGTGAGCGACGCCGCCCTGAGGCAGGCGGGGTCGGGAGAGGGCGTGGACGCCTCGCCCGTCGCCGTCAGGCCCGCCGCCACGGATCCTGAGCCGCTCATCATCATCGAGCTCCCCGAGGACCAGCCGCGGCAGAAGTCGCGGATGCGCGTGGACGCGGGCGAGACGCCCGCCCCGCGGATCAAGGCCATCGGCGCCAAGCCGGTGCCGACCACCGCCCATCGCCCGAGCGTCGTCCACATCCCCTCGGCGGCGTCGGAGGCGCCGCCCGACCGCCGCGTCGCCGACTCCCGAACGCGGTAGCGCCCGAGCCGGGGTGAACACCACGCCCCTGGGTCCGGCATTGGGCCGGTCCGGGGGCTTCCTTGTTGATGGGCGGACCCCGGGATTCGGTGCGGCGCCTCATCCCGGGCGTAAGGGGGCGCGGGGGCGATCACGATCACGAGCGAACAGGCGCCGCTATGCTGGGCGCGTGGCGCGGTTGCCCTTCGATCCGAAGAAGATGGAGCAGGCCCGGGGCCCGAAGGGGCCCGACGCCCCGCTGACGGTCTCGCAACTGGCCCTGCGCATCGACGGGGCCCTCAAGGCCGGGATGCCGGGGTCGGTCCGCGTCGTGGGCGAGGTCTTCGGCCTGCGCGAGCGCACGCACTGGTACTTCTCGCTCAAGGACGAGTCGGCGGTGGTGGAGTGCGTCATGTTCGCCGGCGCGGCCCGCGTGCTGGGCTTCACCCCCAGGGACGGCACCCAGGTCGTCGTCACGGGGCGGATCGACTTCTACGCCAAGGGCGGCAGGGTGTCGCTCATCGCCGAGAAGATCGAGCCCGTCGGCGCGGGGGCCCTCGAACTGCGCCTGCGCCGGCTGATCGAGGAGATCCGGGCCCTGGGGTGGCTCGACCCGGCCCGCAAGCGCAAGCCCCCGACGTTCCCGCGCCGCGTCGCCGTGATCACCAGCCGCACCGGCGCCGCCCTGCAGGACGTGCTGGCGACCATGAAGAAGCGCTGCCCGGCGGTGGGGGTGCTGGTGGTCGACGTCCGCGTGCAGGGCGTCGGGGCGGCGGACGAGATCGCCGAGGCGATCCGCCGCGTGGGCCGGCGCCACGACCGCCTGGGCGTCGACGCCATCCTCGTCACCCGCGGGGGGGGTTCGATGGAGGACCTCTGGGCCTTCAACGAGCGCGCCGTCGCCGAGGCCATCGTGACCTGCCCCATCCCGGTGGTCGCGGCGATCGGGCACGAGACCGACACCACCGTGGCGGAGCTGGTCGCCGACGAGCGCGGCGCCACGCCCACGCAGGCCGCCATGCGCCTCACGCCCGACACCGCCGCCCTGCTCCAGCAGCTCGACGCCCTGGGTCGGCGGGTCGCGGGGCAGGTCCGTCGGCACCTCTCGGCGGACCGGCGCCGGCTGGAGTCGCTCGCGGGCCGCCCCGTGCTCGCCGACCCGCGCGAACTGGTCGAGCGGGGCGCGGAGGACCTCCGCAACGCCGCGACCGGGCTGCGGGCGGGCCTGCGCGAGTGCGTCGCGCGCCAGCGCCGCCGCGTCGATCAACTGGCGCTGCGCCTGGAGCGCCAGCGCCCCGCGGCGGTGCACGCGCGCCTGGGCGAACGCGTCCGCGCCGCGGGCGAGCGCCTGCGCCGGGCCGGGCGCGTGCTCGTGCGCGAGCGGGGCCAGCGCCTGGGCGCCCTGGAGCGGCACCTCAGGGGCGTGGGCCCGATCGCCGTCCTGGAGCGGGGCTTCTCCGTCACCCTGGGCGCCGACGGCAAGGCGCTGCGGAGCGTCGCGGGCGTGGTGCCGGGCGACGTGCTCCAGACCCGGCTGGCCGACGGCTCGCTCAAGTCGATCGTGCGGGGAGACCCGGTGAGGCGCGATCGCCCGCGGGGGCGGAGCCAGACGGAGCCGCCTTCGCTGTTTGAGCCGCGGTAGTCCATCGAGGACAGGCGGGACGCCTGTCCCACCCGGACCGAGTGCCACGACTGTGCCGCTCGGGGCACAGTCGTGTCCGGCGAGGGCGCACGACTGTTCGCAGAGCCGAACAGTCGTGGCACGCTGGTGGAGGACAGGCGGGACACCTGTCCCACCCGGACCGAGTGCCACGACTGTGCCGCTCGGGGCACAGTCGTGTCCGCCCCGTGCCACGACTGTGCCGCTCGGGGCACAGTCGTGTCCGCCCCGTGCCACGACTGTGCCGCTCGGGGCACAGTCGTGTCCGGCGAGGGCGCACGACTGTTCGCAGAGCCGAACAGTCGTGGCACGCTGGTGGAGGACAGGCGGGACACCTGTCCCACCCGGGGGGAGGGGTTGATTGGACGCCGGGCGTGGGGGGCTGTACCTTGTGCTCCGTGTCCAAGCCGCCTGGGAAGCCCGAGCCGGAGAAGCCCGAGCCCTCGTTCGAGGAGGCGATCGGGCAGGTCGAGTCGATCGTGGAGCGGATCGAATCGGGGGAGGTGGGGCTGGAGGCGTCGATCGCCGAGTTTGAGCGGGCCATGGGGCTGCTCAAGCGGTGCCGCGAGGTCCTCAAGCGGGCCGAGCAGCGCGTGGAGGAGCTCGGCGGGCAGTTGTCGGACCTGGATGGGGACGACCCGGAGCGGTAAGGCCGATGGACCGGCTGGCGATGCTTCAACTCCTGCTGGCGGCGGTGCAGTTGGGCTTCGTGTTCGCCGTGGGGGCGTGCATCGGGTCGCTGGTGAACGTGCTGGCTTACCGCCTGCCGCTGGGGATGTCGGTGGTGACGCCGCCCTCGCGCTGCCCCTCGTGCCAGACCAAGCTCACGTGGCGCGAGAACATCCCGATCCTGGGGTGGGTGATCCTGCGGGGCAAGTGCCGGTTCTGCAAGGCCCGGATCTCGCCGGAGTACCCCCTGATCGAGCTGCTCGTGGCGGTGCTTCTCGCCGGGCTCTTCGCGCTGTGGTACCTGACGCCCGTCAACGCGACGTTGGTGGGGGTGCCGGTAGGCGAGATCGCGCCGGAGTGGGCCCGGTCCGGGCTGGGGCTGACGTGGCCCATCTTCACGGTGTTCCTGGCGCTGGCGGCGTGCCTGGTGGCCATGACGCTGGTCGACGCCAAGACCTTCACGATCCCCCTGGTGCTGACGTGGACGCCGGCCCTCGTCGCCCTGGCCTTCCATCCCCTGTGGGCGGGCTGGGTGCAGTGGAAGCACGGGGCGCTGTGGTCGCGGGCGCCGGGGTGGACGTGGGCGATCGCATCGCCCGGATCGGCGGGTGGTGGGTGGGTGGGGGCATCCCTCGGGGGCATCGCGGGGCTGGTGATCGCCAACGTCCTGCTCGAGCGGGGCCTGATCCGGCGGAGCTTCGCCGACTACGAAGAGTGGGAGAAGAAGGCCCGCGAGGCGGCGACCGCGCCGCCCCCGGGGCCGGGCGCGTCTCCCCCGTTCGAGCCGGTCTCGCCCTCGGGCGACGCGCCGCCGGCGGCCGTCCCCCTCGGGTCGGCGCCCGAATCGCGCGACCTGCCGGTGGTGGGCGTCGCCCCGGCGGATCGGCCCGGAGCGGACGACCCGACGCAGTTGTGGATCCGCTACCCGCACGCCCGGCGGGAGATGCTCAAGGAGATCGTGTTCCTGGCCCCGTGCCTGGCGCTGGCGGTCGGGGGCGGGGCCCTGGCCCGCTGGCTGGCGGGGCCCTGGCTCTTCGATTTCGAGGCCAATCGGTTCGTGCCCTCGGTTGCGGTGCCGCTCTGGCTGGACGTGCTGGCGGGCGTGCTGATGGGGTACCTGATCGGCGGGGGCGTGGTGTGGGCGGTGCGGATCGCCGGGTCGCTGGCGTTCGGCAAGGAAGCGATGGGCCTGGGCGACGTGCACCTGATGGGCGCGGTGGGGGCGTGTTTGGGATGGATCGATTCGGCGCTGGCGTTCTTCGGCGCGGCGTTCGTGGCGCTGGCGTGGGCGCTGGGCAGCCGCGTGACCTCGGGGCGGATGCGCCGGGCCATGCCCTACGGCCCGTTCCTCGCGGCGGCGACGCTGCTGGTCCTGCTCGCCAAGCCCTGGATCGAGCGGGGGTTCTCCGCGATGCTCCCGGGGCTGGGGCCGATCAGCCTGCCCTGACGCGAATCGAGCGCGCCCGGGCGTGTTGTTTGTGGACCGGGAGCGGGGACACCCGATACATTTGCGGCAAGCCGGGCGCGGACGGCGCGGTCCGTCCAGCCTCGGTCGCGGGCTAGAGACAGAAGGGGACGGCTATGGCGATCGCGAATCTCGCGGTGACTCGGGTGTTGGGCGTGATCGTGGCGGGCGTGCTCGCCGCGAGCGTCGTGGGCTGCGGCGTGAACAAGAAGGAGCACGAGGCCCTCAAGCAGGAGGGGGTCGAACTCCGCGAGCGACTGAGCTCGCTGGAGCAGCAGCAGGCGGAGGCGGCCGCCCGCGAGGCCGAACTCCAGCGCCAACTGGGCGACAAGGACACCCAGATCAGCGCCCTGCAGACCCAGGTCCAGAACCGACCCGCGGCGCCCGCCGACTGGGGCCGCGACTCGGCGCCGGCACGCGAAGAGGTCATCACCATCGCGGGCGACGTGGCCTTCGCGTCGGGGTCGGTCACGCTGACGGCGGCGGCCAAGCGCGAACTGGACACCATCGCCAGCCGGCTCAACAGCCGCTACTCCGGGCGGACGATCCGCGTCGAGGGGCACACCGACAGCGACCCGATCCGCAAGAGCAAGTGGGGGACCAACGAGGCCCTCAGCCAGGCCCGGGCCGAGTCGGTCGTGGCCTACCTGACCAGCAAGGGCGTCTCCAGCAGCCGACTCTCCGCGGTCGGCATGGGCAGCGCCAAGCCCAAGCGGACCAAGGGCGAGAGCCGCCGCGTTGAGATCCACGTCCTGGGGCGCTGAGCCGGGAGCCTCCGGCAAGCCGCGCGGGCGACTCCCGGGGCCGCCCGCTTTGACTTCCGCCCCGGCCCACCGCATTCAATACGGGGTGACCGGGAGACGTTCACCATGAAGGGCCCGATCCTCGGCATCGCGCTGCTCGCGCTCGCCTTGGGGTCTCCGAGTCCCCTCGGGGCCGCGCCCGGGCAGCCCCCGACGATCGCCGCCGATCGGCCCCGGGATCTCCTGCTGGCGATCGCGGCCCGGCCCGGGTTCACGACGCTGTCGCGGGCGATCGAGGCCGCCGGGCTGGCCGCGGCGCTGCGGGGGCGGGGCCCGTTCACGCTGCTGGCCCCGAGCGACGAGGCCTTCGGGAAGCTCCCCCACGACGAGCTCAAAGCCCTCTTCCGCCCGGAGCAGAAGGCCCGGCTCGCCGCCATCCTCAAGTACCACCTCGTCTCCAGCCGCATCGACGCGGACGGCCTGTCCGGTTCACGCGCGATCGAGACCGTCAACGGACAGCGCGTGCGCGTGTCGGCCGCGGACGGCGTGGTCCGGGTCAACGAGGCCCGCGCGGCATCGCCCCAGTTCGAGGCGGACAACGGCGTGGTGCACGCCCTTGACGCCGTGCTCATGCCCGAGGAGCGGACCGTCGTCCAGGTGCTGCGGGGCGGGGGGCGGCACGGCGAGTTCCTGTCGCTCCTGGCCGCCGCCGATCTGCTTGATTCCCTGGGGGCGGAGGGACCCATGACGGTCTTCGCCCCAACGGACGACGCGTTCGCCGCCTTCGGGGCCGGCCCGCTCGCCGCGCTCAAGGCCGATGGCGACGCGCTGAGGCGGCTGGCCCGGAACCACGTCCTGGGCGACCGACGGGCCTACCTCGATGCGGACCGGGAATCGCGACCCTTGGCCACAGCCAGCGGGGCGAAACTGACACTGTTGTTTCGAGATGAAAGGGCGATCGTGGCGGGCGTGACCGTACGCACGCCGAACATTGAGGCGTCAAACGGCGTGGTGCACGTCGTTGACTCGGTCCTGGCTCCCTAGCGGACCAGCCCGGGCGGCGTCGGTCTGGCGATCACCCTATCCGATCGACCGGCCGCCGCGTCGAGATGGGGCCCCGAGTCCAATAAGAAAAACAACGGGGAAGCCGGGGTTTCTACGCAGAAACGCTTGACCGTCCACGTGGTTCTGGTATGCTGGGCGTGATTGGAGGATCCCGGCGGGAGCGAAAGCTCCGAGCTGCGGGCTTGTCCCGGCCGCGTCGGTCGGGCGGCGAGGAGAGAGACAACCTCGCCGACAGGACGTGTTGTCATTGGGCCCGCACCGGTGGTGCGTGCCGTGAGGGTTCGGCCCGTGTCGCGGGCCCAAGTGAGGAGAAGAGCATATGAAGAATGTCCTGATTCTGGCCGTTGTGGCTGGCACGGCGGGCTCGGCGATCGCCGCGCCCCTGTACAGCAACCGCGGCGGCACGGCGTCGCCCACGATGATGGGCCTGTCGACCGGCCCGCTCACGGGCAGCGGGGTGGCCGCGCCCGCCGGGTTCGAGTGGTCCGAGTGCCAGAACGACGGCGCCGGCACCGCCAACACGGTCGCCGGGTTCACCAGCAGCCCGTCGGGCACGACCGGCGCCTTCCGCCTCGCCGATGACTTCACCGTCACCGGCCCGGGCTGGAGCCTGACTGGCCTGCGCGTCTTTGGCTACCAGACCGGCTCGCTTCCGACGGCGACGCCGATCACCGGTGGCAGCGTGAACATCTGGGACGGCGATCCCAGCCTCGTCACGTCGTCGGTCGTCGCGACGGGCGCGTTCGCGGGGATGAGCAACACCAACCTCTACCGCGTCTTCAGCACGACGACCCCGCCCCCGGGCTCAGCTCCGGGCACCACGCGCCTCATCCGCGCCATCGACTTCACGCTGTCGGTGTCCCTCGCCCCCGGCACCTACTGGATCGACTTCCAGCTCGTCCCGGTCAGCGGCTCGATCTTCACGCCCCCGCAGACCGAGCCTGGCACCCGCGCGTTCGTCACGGGCTCCAACGCCAAGCAGCGGACGACGACGGGTTGGGTCAACATGATCGACACCGGCAACCCCGCCGCGGGCCCCGACGTCGCCCAGGACCTGCCCTTCCTGCTCGACGGCACGATCATCCCGGCCCCCGGCGCCTTGGCGCTCCTGGGCCTGGGCGGGCTGATCGCCGGGCGTCGGCGTCGGTAAGTCACACGGCACCCGGCCCGCCGTCCTGACGCGCGCCGGGCGCAGAACCTGAATCGAGGCCGCCCGCGGTTCGCCGCGGGCGGCTTTGTTTTCTGGCGCGGGGTCGCCGCGTGCCGACGCGGATACAATCCGCCCGACTGGGCGATTGGCGCAGTTGGCTAGCGCGCATGCATGACACGCATGAGGTCACTGGTTCGAGTCCAGTATCGCCCACTTCCGCGGCTGGTGCCGCGGGTGACCGACGCACGGCGCCGGATGGTCGGCGGCATGGGGTCGGCGCAAGACCGCGATCACGTCCAAGGGCTTTTCGGCGTGCGAGGGCGGCAGGGCCTCGGGGCGGTGGGTCGCGCCGGGCGGCGCGCGGGCATGGAATCGGCGAAACAGGACACTATACTCGCCAATAGGGCGCGGGCGGGTTTGTCAAGCGTAGAGGGGAGTCTCGATGATCCGATCTGTTCCACCGACCGCCAGCGGGGGGCTGCGCCGTCGGGCTCGGCTGGAGTTGAAGAGGCCGGTGCCGACGGACATCGCGATCGCCCAGGCCGCGACACCGCGTTCGATCGCGGAGTTGGCCGACGAGCTCGGGATTCGGCCCGACGAGCTCGAGCCCTACGGGCACACGAAGGCGAAGGTGCGCCTGAGCCTGCGGGATCGGCTGGCGCCGGAGCGGAGCGGGAGGTACGTGGTGGTGACGGCGATCACGCCCACTCCCCTGGGCGAGGGCAAGACCACGGTGACGGTGGGGCTGTCGCAGGCGATCGGGGCGCACCTGGGCAAGCGTGTGTTCACGTGCATCCGGCAGCCCTCGATGGGCCCGACGTTCGGGATCAAGGGCGGGGCCGCGGGCGGGGGGTACGCCCAGGTGATCCCGATGGAGGACTTCAACCTCCACCTGACCGGCGACATCCACGCGGTGACGGCGGCGAACAACCTGCTGGCGGCGGCCCTGGACGCGCGGCTGCTCTACGAGGAGACGCATCCGGACGATCGGCAACTGATGGCGGCCCAATGCCGCAAGGACGCGGAGGGGCGCCCGATCCCGGCGGCCCACCACGGGCGGCGGATGGCGCGGCTGGGCGTGGCGGCGTCGCCCTTGGACGCCCTGACGGACGGGCAGGTCCGGTCGGTCTTCCGGCTCGACCTTGACGCCGAGTCGATCACGTGGAACCGGGTGCTGGACGTCAACGACCGCGTGCTCCGCCGCATCCAGGTGGGGCTGGGGCCCGAGGAGAACCGCCCCCGGTCGACGGGGTTCGACATCACGGTGGCGAGCGAGGTGATGGCGGTGCTGGCGCAGAGCGTCGGTCTCGAGGACCTGCGGGCGCGGCTGGCGCGGATGGTGGTGGGGCTGGACCGCTCCGGGCGCCCCGTCACGGCGGACGACCTGGGGGCGGCGGGGGCGATGACCGTCCTGCTCAAGGACGCGATCATGCCCAACCTGATGCAGACGATCGAGGGCACGCCGGTCTTCGTGCACGCGGGCCCCTTCGCCAACATCGCGCACGGCAACTCCTCGATCGTGGCGGACCAGATCGCGCTGAAGCTGGCGGACTACGTGGTGACGGAGGCGGGCTTCGGGTCGGACATCGGGTTCGAGAAGTTCGCGAACGTCAAGTGCCGCACGAGCGGGCTGGCGCCGCACTGCGCCGTGGTGGTCGCGACCGTGCGGGCGCTGAAGATGCACGGCGGGGGCCCCAGGGTCGTCGCGGGCAAGCCGCTGGACGCCGCGTACACGAGCGAGAACATCGCCCTCGTCGAGGCGGGGGCCGCGAATCTCGAGCGGCACGTCCGGAACGTGCGGAGCTACGGCATCCCGGTGGTCGTCGCCATCAACGTGTTCGCGACGGACACGGAGGCGGAGATCGAGGCGGTGCGCCGGGCGGCGCTGGCGGCGGGGGCGTCGGCGGCGCTGCGGACCAGCGTGTGGGCGGACGGCGGGCTGGGGGCCCGCGAGCTGGCCGAGGCGGTGGTCGCGGCGTGCGACACCCCGAGCCAGTTCCGCCACCTCTACCCGCTCGACGCGACGATCGAGCGGAAGATCGAGACGATCGCGGGCACGTACGGGGCGTCGGGCGTGGACTACACCCCCGAGGCGCGGACGAAGATCGAGCGGTTCGCGAGCCTGGGGTTCGGCAACCTGCCGATCTGCATGGCCAAGACGCACCTGTCGTTTTCGGACAACCCTGACCTGAAAGGGGCGCCGACGGGGTTCCGGATCACGATCCGCGACATGAGGGCGTCGATCGGGGCGGGGTTCCTGTATCCCCTGGTGGGGTCGATGCGGACGATGCCCGGGCTGCCGCCGCGGGCGGCGTTCGTCGACGTGGACATCGACCCCGCGACGGGGCGGGTCGTGGGCCTGTTCTGACGCGGGATCGGCCGGATCGCGGGCCCGAGCGCCCTGTCGCGCCAACGATCATGGGCGGCGGGCGTGGCCCGCCACGAGACCGGAGGTCCCATGAGCACCCGCGCCCGAGCCTTCCGCGCCACCCACGCCCCGGACGGCGCGCTGTCGCCGGTGCTCCCGGAGTTCCATCGGGCGTTGGGCGAGCCCGGCGGGACGTCCCCGGCGTCGCTGCGGGCCTTGGCGCGGAGGGTGAGCCTCCCGGTGGCGGCGGTCCGCGGCGCGCTGTCGTCGTTCGATGACGTGAAGGTGCCGCGGGGGGCGATCCGCGTGTGTGCCGGCACGTCGTGCGCGCTGGCGGGGGGCGGCGAGGTCGCCCGCGAGGTCGAGAAGCACGGGGCGTGCCATCCGGTGTATTGCCTGGGGTACTGCGACCGCGGCCCCAACGCGATGACGCCCGGGGGCGCGATCGTGGCGGACCTGTCGGTCGGCACCGTGCCGAGGCTGTGGGAGGGCGAGCCACCGCACCCGGCGCCGGCGTCGGTGCGGTGCGTGGCCCGGCACGCGGTGGCGACGTCGCGGCTGCTGGCGGGTGCCCGCGCCCCCGAGGAAGCCCCCGAGTACGCCGGGCTGCGGGCCGCTTTGGGCCGCAGCCCCGAGGGTGTCGTGGAGGCCGCGCTGGCGTCCGGCCTTCGCGGGCGCGGGGGCGCGGCGTTCGCGGCGGGGAAGAAGTGGCAACTGGCGGCCCGGGCGGGCGGCTCGCCCAAGTTCGTCGTGGCCAACGGCGACGAGGGCGACCCTGGGTCGTACATCGATCGCGAGCTGATGGAGGGCGACCCGCACGCGATCCTGGAGGGGATGGCGATCTGCGGGCACGCGATCGGCGCCTCGCGGGGCATCGTCTTCATCCGGTCGGAATACCCGGTGTCGGTGGACGTGATGACCCGGGCCATCGACGCGGCCCGCAAGGCCGGCGCCCTGGGGCCCGACGCGCTGGGGCGCGGCAAGCCCTTCGACGTCGAGGTCGTGTGCGGCATGGGCTCGTACGTCTGCGGGGAGGAGACGGCGCTGCTGGCGGCGATCGAGGGGATGCGGGGCGAGGTGTGGCCCAGGCCGCCCTACCCCGTCGAGGCGGGGGTCTACGGCAAGCCCACGGTGGTGGCGAACGTCGAGACGCTGGCCAACGTGCCCTGGATCATGAGCCACGGTGCCGCGGCGTACGCCAGGATGGGCACGCGCGAGAGCGCCGGCACCAAGCTGCTGTGCTTCGACCGCGGGTTCGCCAGGCCCGGCATTGTCGAGGTCGAGTTCGGCGTGACGCTGCGGTCGGCGATCGAGGAGCTGGGCGGCGGGGGCGCGGGCGGGCGGCCGCTCGAAGCCGTGCTGCTCGGCGGGCCCATGGGCAGCATCGTGACGCCCGACCAGTGGGACGCGCCGGTGTGCTTCGCGGCGATGGGGCGGCGGGGGATCAACCTCGGGCACGCGGGGCTGGTGGCGATCCCCGCGCCGGCGGACTGGGGCGCGATCCTGCGGCACCTGCTCGCGTTCATGCGCGACGAGTCGTGCGGCAAGTGCGTGCCGTGCCGGCTGGGCACGCTCCGGGCCGGCGAAATGGCGCACGCGGGGCTGACCGACGGGGCCCTGCCGCGGTTCCGGCGGATCATGTCGCTGATGAAGGAGGCCAGCCTGTGCGCCTTCGGGCGCGAGACGCCCGGCCCGGTCAACACGATCCTCGACCGGTTCGGGGATCGGATCCTCGGGGAGGTGTCGGCGTGACCACCAAGGCCGCAACCACCGCCACGATCGACGGACGCACGGTCGAGGTGATCGGCGGGGACACGATCCTTGCGGCGGCGGCCCGGGTCGGGATCCCGATCCCCACGCTCTGCCACGCCCCGGGGCTGGAGCCCGAGGGCGGCTGCCGCATGTGCCTGGTCGAGATCGACGGGCAGCGGCCCCAGGCGGCGTGCCACACGCCCATCTCCCCGGGGATGAGCGTGCGGACCGCGACGCCGCACCTGGGCCGGGTGCGGCGCGACCTGCTGGAACTGACGCTGTCGGCCCTGCCGGCGGGCGCCTGCACGCCGCGCGAGGACGGGACGCGGTTCGAGCGGCTCCTCGCCGAGCACGGGGTCGGGTCGTGCGAGTTCGGGCACCACGCCGAGCGCAAGCCCCTCGACGACAGCCATCCCTACATGCGCTTCGACCGCGACAGGTGCATCGCGTGCCGGCTGTGCCTCAATGCCTGCGAGCGGGTGCAGGGGCAGTTCGTCTACGCGATCGAGGGACGCGGGGGGCGTTCGCGCCTGGTCTTCGGTCCCGGCGAGCGCTTCGCCGAGAGCGACTGCGTCTCGTGCGGCGCGTGCGTCGACGAGTGTCCGACAGGGGCCGTCACCGATCGTGATCGGCTGGCCAGGGCCGATCAGGCCCGCGCGACCGACTCGGTGTGCGGGTACTGCGGCGTGGGGTGCCGGACGCGGGTGGAGTCGTCGGGGGACCTGGTGCTGCGGATCGAGGGGGTGCCGGGGGCGGCGGTGAACGACGGGCACCTGTGCGTGAAGGGGCGCTACGCCCACGCCTACCACCGCTCGAAGGACCGGCTGACGACGCCGCTGCTGCGCGAAGGGTCGGGCGACTTCAGGCCCGTGTCGTGGGCGGAGGCGATCGACTTCGCCGCGCGTCGCCTGGTGGAGATCCGCGACCGCTCCGGGCCCGACGCGCTGGGAACGATGACGTCGGCGCGATCGACCAACGAGGCGGCGTACCTGCTGCAGAAGCTCTTCCGCAGCGTGATCGGGACGAACAACACCGACTGCTGCGCCCGCGTGTGCCACTCGTCGACCGCGGTGGCGCTGGGGATGGTCACCGGCACCGGGGCCGCCACCGCGTCCTACGCCGACCTGGAGGAGACGGGGCTCATCGTGATCGCGGGGGCCAACCCCACCGAGGCCCACCCGGTGATCGGGGCCCGCATCAAGCAGGCGGTGCTGCGCGGGGCGGCCCTGGTGACGATCGACCCGCGCCACATCGAGCTGTCGCGGTACGCGGCGGTGCACCTGCCCCTGTGGCCCGGCGGCAACGTCGCCCTGTTCAACGCCCTCGCCAAGGTCATGGCCGAGGAGGGGCTCTACGACCGCGACTACGTCGCGGAGCGGTGCGAGGGCTTCGAGGAGTTCTCCGGGTTCCTCGCGGCCCAGTCGCTCGACGAGCTGGCGACGATTGCGCGAATCCCCGCCGAATCCATCCGGAAGGCGGCCCGCCTGATCGCGGCTCGGGGCCCCGGCGTCTTCGTCAGCGGCCTGGGTCTGTCGGAGCAGACGCAGGGCGTTGCGGGGGTGATGGCGTACGCCAACCTGGCGATGCTCAACGGCGCGCTGGGGCGGCGCGGCTCGGGAATGCTGCCCCTCCGCGGGCAGAACAACGTCCAGGGCGCCGCCGACATGGGCTCGCAGCCCTACTCGCTCCCCGGGTACATGAAGCTGGGCGACACGGAGGTGCGCCGGCGCCTGGACCAGCTCTGGGGCGCCGCCCCGCCCACCCAGCCGGGCAAGACCATCCCCGAGATGTACGACGCGGCGATCGCCGGTTCGCTCCGGGCCCTGTGGATCCAGGGCGAGGACGTGGTCCAGAGCGACCCGAACACCGACAACGTCCTCAAGGCCCTCAAGTCCCTCGGCCTGCTCATCGTGCAGGAACTCTTCATGACCGACACGGCTAGGCTGGCCCACGTCGTCTTCCCGGCCGCGTCGGTGCTCGAGCAGGAGGGCACGTTCACCAACGGCGAGCGGCGCATCCAGCGCGTCATGCCCGCCGTCGCCCCGCCCGGGTCGGCCCGCCCGGACTGGGAGGTCATCCGCGACGTCGCGGTCGCCATGAAGGGGCTGGGGGCGTCGTGGAAGTACCGGACGCCCGCCGACGTGATGGACGAGCTGGCCCGCGTGGTGCCGCACCTCTTCGGCGGCGTGTCGTACGACCGGCTCGGGGGCGATGGGCTGCAGTGGCCCTGCCCCGCGCCCGGGCACCCGGGCACGCGCACGCTGCACGAAGGGACCTTCGTGCGCGGCAAGGGCGCGTTCATGAGCGTCGACTACGCCCCGCCGCAGGACGCCACGAGCGAGCAGTACCCCTTCGTGCTCATCACGGGGCGCGTGCTCGACCACTACAACGTCGGCACGATGACCCGGCGCACGCCCAACAGCCGGCTCGTCGGGAAGGACTACCTGGAGATCCACCCGGCGGACGCCGCCCGTCTTGGGATCGAGGACGGTTCGCCGGTGCGGGTCCGGAGCCGCTGGGGCCAGGCCGTGGCTCCGGCGCGGGTCTCGCGGCGGATGCTCCCGGGCACGAGCTTCCTGACGTTCCACTTCCCCGAGACCCAGACCAACCGAGTCGTGGGCCCCTGGACCGACCCCACCAGCAAGTGCCCGGACTACAAGGTGGTCGCGGTCGGGCTGGCGCCGGCCTGAGGCCCGATGCGCTCCGGGTGGGCGTACACGTTGAAGCGGCCGGGGCGCAGGAACCCGATCAGGGTCACGTTGGCCTCCTCCGCCAGGTCGATGGCCAGCGACGACGGGGCCGAGACCGCGGCGACGATGGGCACCCCCGCCGCGACCGCCTTCTGCACCACTTCGAAGGACGCGCGCCCGCTCACCAGGAGCAGGTGCTGGGACAGCGGCAGCCGCCCCTCGCGGAACGCGTGCCCGACGACCTTGTCCACCGCGTTGTGCCGACCGATGTCCTCGCGGGCCGCCAGCAGGTCCCCGCGCGGGCCGAAGAGCCCCGCCGCGTGCAGCCCGCCCGTGCGGTCGAACGTGGCCTGAGACGATCGGAGCGCGTCGACCAGCCCAAGGATGAGCGCCTCGGGGACCCGGGGACCGGGGGCCACGGCGGGGCATCGCCGCCGCACCGCGTCGATCGTCGAGGCGCCGCACACCCCGCAACTGGACGAGGAGAAGAGGTGCCTGCTGAGGCGGGCCGGGTCGGCTTCCACGCCCGGCACGGTGGACACGTCGATCATGTCGCCCCGGGCGCGATCGCCCCGCCGGACCCGGGCGACATCCTCCGGGCGCGCGAGCACCCCCTCGGAGACCAGGAGACCCAGGGCGAGTTCCTCGTCGTGCCCGGGGGTGCGCATGGTCACGCCCACGCCGCGACCGTTGACCCGGATCTCGAGGGGCTCCTCTCTCGCGACGTCGTCGGCCTCGGGGCCGCCCCGCGTGGAGGGCTCGAAGCGCCAGACCCGGTGCTGTTGGCTCCCATGCGTCACGGCGGGAGAGCGTAGTGCGCCCGGGCGTGTGGCCCCGAGATGGACGTAGGATCGACCCCCCGCAGGAGGCCCCCGATGTCGGTCCAGAAGGCGCTCGATTGGCTGTCCCGGAACGAGAAGGCGTCGCTCGACCGCCTGATCGACTGGCTGCGGATCCCCAGCATCAGCACGGACCCGGCCTACCGCGAGCAGACGGCGGCGGCGGCGGCGTGGTGCGCCGACGCCCTCCGCGAGTGCGGGTTCGACGTCGAGATCCACCCGACCGGCACGCGCGAGTCCCCCGGTCACCCGATCGTGCTGGCGAGCACGCCGGGCGACGCGACCTACAAGGGCCCGCACGTGCTCTTCTACGGGCACTACGACGTGCAGCCCGTGGATCCGATCGACCTGTGGGAGAGCCCGCCCTTCGAGCCGGTCCTGCGTGACCCGCGCGCGGGCGAGGAGGGCGGTCGGCGGATCGTCGCCCGCGGCGCCGTCGACGACAAGGGCCAGGTGATGGGCTTCCTCGAAGCCATGCGGGCGTGGAAGGACGCCACGGGCAAGCCGGCGGGCGGGGCCCGGTTCACCGTCCTCATCGAGGGCGAGGAGGAGTGCGGCTCGGTCCACCTCGACGCCTTCCTCGACAAGCACAAGCCCGCCCTCAAGCGCTGCGACGTCTGCCTGATCTCCGACACCGGGATGCTCGGGCGCGACAGGCCCGCGATCACCTACGGCGTGCGCGGTCTGGCGTACACCGAGGTCGTCCTGCACGGGGCTAACCAGGACCTGCACTCGGGGCTGTGGGGCGGTCGCTGCCCCAACCCGATCACGGAGCTGACCCGCGTCCTGGCCCAGCTCCACGACAGGAAGCGCCGCGTCACGATCCCCGGCTTCTACGACGGCGTCGTGCCCATCGGCGCCAAGGAGCGGGCCAACTGGAAGGCCCTGAAGTTCAACGCCAGGGCGGCCCTGAAGAAGATCGGGCTGGGGCCGTCGGCGGACATCGGCGAGGCCGGGTACACCGCGATGGAGCGGGAGTGGGGGAGGCCGACGGCGGAGATCAACGGCATCGTGGGCGGGTACACGGGCAAGGGCGCCAAGACGGTGATCCCCAGCCGCGCCAGCGCCAAGGTGAGCTTCCGGCTCGTCGCCGACCAGGACCCCAGGGAGGTCACGAAGATGTTCTTCAAGTGGTGCAAGGAGCGCACGCCTCCCGGCTGCCGGTGGGAGCTGATCGACCACCACGGCGGACACGGCGTGACGACGCCGATCGACAGCCCGGCGATGCGGGCGGCGACGCGGGCGCTCAAGTCGGCGTCGGGCAAGGCGGCGTCGCTGATCCGCAGCGGGGGCTCGATCCCCGTGGCCGGGTCGCTCAAGACGCGGCTGGGGATCGACACGATCTTCATGGGCTTCGGGCTGGATGACGATCGCGTGCACTCGCCCAACGAGAAGTTCGAGACCGACTGCTTCACGCTGGGGACGCGGAGCCACGCGCACTTCGTGGGCGAACTGCTGTCGATGGGCGGGTGAGCTAGGCGGCGGGGCGGGCCGGCTCGTCCTCGACGACGTCGACCCCGACGACCTCGTCCGCCTGGGCGCCCCGCCTGACCCGCCGGTAGAAGTCCACGCGGAGGGAGGCGACCCGGACCTTCAGGTCGTGGTCGGACGTCTTGTTGCGGATGCCGGCCGCGGTGGCGTAGAGGACGACCAGGGCCCCTCCGGCGATGACCGCGAGGATCAGCAGCGTGGCCATGGAATCCGCGGTGGGCATGGGATCTGGATCGGCGGCGGAACCCCCCCGCTTGACCGCCAGTAGAATCTCCGGTCCGAGAAGCACGATCGGCGGCCTGACTTGGAGGGCGCGGTGTTGCGAACGACGTGGGTGGTGCTGGCCCTGGCGATGCTCTTCGGCGCGCCGATCGCGGACGCGGCCCAGGGCCCGGCCCCGGGCGAGGTCCAGGTCGAGCTGGAGCGCTTCGGCGTGGGTGGAGCGCCCCGCGCGGGCGACTGGGTCGGGATCCGCCTCCGCGTGCTCGACGGCGCGCCCCGCCAGCGCGACGTGCTGGTGCGGCTGTCGTTCCGCGACGCCGACGGCGATCAGGCGGTGATCCAGCGCAACCTCACCCTCAACCCGGGCGTGTGGCAGAGCCTCTGGCTCTACGCCCGCCTCCCCTTCGGCTTCGGAGCCACCGACATCGTGCCCGCGACGGTCCACGAGGCCGTCGAGGCCGACGCGGCCGACCCCGCCGCGGCCGGCACCGGACAGAAGCCAGGCCGACTGCTGGGGCGGGCGCTCCTGAGCCTCCGCGGGGGCACCCAGACCGTCCTCGCCCCGCAGGTCGGCCTGATGGGCGTGGTGGGGGCGTCGCCCATGGGGCTGCGCATCTACTCGCTCCGCGACGGTGCGGGCGAGTGGGCCCTGCTCGGGCACGAGGCCACCGAGGTGGTCGGGTTGACGCCGGGCGAGGTGCCGGACCGGTGGTTCGGGCTCGCGCCCTTCGAGGCCCTGGTCTGGGGCGCGGGCGATCCCTCGGAACTGCGGGGCGAGCGGGCCGCGGCGGTCGTCGAGTGGGTCCGTCGCGGCGGGCACCTCGTGGTCGTGATGCCGCCCGTGGGGCAGACCTGGACCAGCCGCGAGAGCAACGAGTTGTACGAACTGCTCCCGTCGGTGCGCATCACGCGGCGCGAGGGCGTGGACCTGAGGCCCATGGCGGCGATGTTCCAGAAGGCGGCGACGAGCCCGGCCCCGCGCGTGCTGCCGGCCTCCGCCGTGCTCCACGTGTTCGACCCGGCCCCCGACGCCCCGCCGGGCGAGGCGGTGCCGATCCTGCGCACGCCCGACGGAGCCGTCGTCGTGGTGCGGCGACTGGTGGGCGCGGGGGCGGTGACGCTGGTCGGGTTCGACCTCTCGCACCGCGCGTTCACCCAGCTGGATGCGCTGGACGCCGACGTGTTCTGGCACCGCGTGCTGGGGAAGCGCGGCGACCTGCGGTCCCGCGATGAGATCAAGCAACTCGAAGGCCCGCCCGAGAACTGGGCGATCGGCAACCGCCAGCCCGTCCCGCTGGACGCCGACCTGGGAGACGAGATCGCCAAGTCGGGGTCGTCCGCCGCGGGCGTGATGATCGGCTTTGTGGTCTTCATCCTGTATTGGCTGCTGGCCGGGCCGCTGGGGTACGTCGCGCTGAAGTCGCGCGGGTGGCAGCGGCACGCGTGGGCGGCGTTCGCGGCGACGGCGGCGGTGTTCACGGCGGTCGCCTGGGGCGCCGCCACCGCCCTGAGGCCCCACACGCCCAGGGCCCTGCACGTCACGCTGCTGGACCACGTCTACGGCCAGCCCGTGCAGCGGGCCCGCGCCTGGATGAGCGTGCTGATCCCCAAGTACGGCTCGGCGACGCTCGCGGTGGGTGCGCCCGACGCGTCGGGCGGCCTGCGCGGGCCTCAGAACACGATCGCGACCTGGGAGCCGCCCCGCACCGCCGCGAGCGGGAGCGTCACCTTCCCCGACGTCCGCCCCTACGTCATCGACGCCCGCGCCCAGGGCGCCATCCGCGTGCCGGCGCGAGCGACGGTGAAGCACGTGCAGGCCGACTGGTCGGGCGGCCCCGCGTGGAGCATGCCCAGGCCCGTGCCCCCCGACGGCGGGTCCGGCGCCGCCCAGATCGCCTTCGCCGCGCCCAACGATCGGGGGCAGATTGTCCATCGGCTCGACGGCGTGCTGATGCACCAGCTCCCCGGCACGCTGTCGGACGTCGTGATCATCGTGGTCGAGGGGCAGCGCGACTACCGCCCGCTGCCGGCGGGGATCACCCGCCTGGGTGCCGATCGCCCCCCGCTCCTGGCCCAGGCCTTCGCGTACCGATTGGCGCACGAGTGGGCGCCCAGCGAACCGCTCGACCTGGCCCTGGCGACGCAGCGCCAGCGGCAGAGCGAGGACTACTCGGCCGACGCGTTGCTCCGCGCGCTGGTCAATGCCGCGAGCCGGGCCGACCAGTTCACGCCGGGGCGACCCCACCCGCAGAGCCTGCCCGATCGCCTGCTGGCCCTGTCGCTGTTCCCGCAGCTGGACCCGCCCGATTACCGCGATCGGACGCTGACCCAGCACGTGGCGGTGCAGCGGCGCACGACGCACACCTACGACCTGGGGCGGTGGTTCACCCAGCCGTGCCTGATCGTCATCGGGCACCTGGGATCGCGGGGCTCGCCCCAGCCCTCGCCCGTGCCGCTGACGGTGGACGGCGAGCGGGTGCAGACGGAGGGACGCACGGTGGTGCGCTGGGTGTACCCGCTCCCGGCGCGGCCGCCGACGTTCCGGGGCCGTCCCGACGAAGAACCAATCGAGCCGGCCCCCTGACGGGCTAACCTTCACGCCGACGGGAGCGCCGCGACGTGCCGATGATCGAGACGATCAACCTGACGAAGCGCTACGGGGACCTGGTGGCGCTCAACAACCTCAACCTCACCATCAACGAGGGCGATTGCTACGGGTTCATCGGGCCCAACGGCGCCGGCAAGACCACGACCATCAAGATCCTCGCGACCCTGCTCAAGCCCACGAGCGGGCAGGCCAACGTCGCCGGGTTGACTGTGGGCTACCAGAACCGCCTCATCCGACCCCAGATCGGGTACGTGCCCGACTTCATGGGCGCCTACGAGGACATGGTCGTCACCGAGTACCTCGAGTTCTTCGCCGCCGCCTACCACATCCACGGCGAGCAGCGGAACAAGGCCGTCCGCGACGTGCTCGAGCTGACCGACCTCTCGTACAAGGCGACCGCGGAGGTCAACAGCCTCTCGCGGGGCATGCAGCAGCGACTCTCCGTCGCCCGCGTGCTCCTGCACGACCCCAAGGTCCTGCTCATGGACGAGCCCGCCTCGGGCCTGGACCCCCGCGCGCGCGTCGAGATGCGCGAGCTCCTCAAGGAGCTGCGCCGCATGGGCAAGACCATCCTCATCTCCAGCCACATCCTCCCCGAGCTGGCCGAGCTGTGCAACGTGGTGGGCATCATCGAGCGCGGGCAACTGCTCTTCTCCGGGTCCGTCGAGGAGGCCCTGCGCCGGGCCCGCCTGGGGCGCGTGTATCACGTGGGCGTCACCGACCGCATCGAGCAGGCCGCCGAGCTGCTCTCGCGCCTCCCCGGCGTCAAGAAGGTCGCGGTCGCGGAGGAGCCCCTCTCGGGCTCGACCCGCAACGGCGCAGCCCCCGTGGTCAGGGTGCTGCACGTCAGCTACGACGACGCCGCCACCGCCAGCCACACCGACCTCCCCAACGTCCTCATCAACAACGGGTTCCGCATCTCCAAGTTCACGGAGGAGCCGGTGAACCTGGAGACGGCGTTCATGCGCCTCACCAAGGGCCTGGTCCAGTAGCCGGACCGACCCCGCCCGTGCCCGTATCCTTCCGACCGTACACCCCCTTCCGGGTCCGGAGCCGCCGCATGCGCACATCCATCGTCCTGGTCACGCTCGCCCTCGCCGCCCCCGCCCTCGCCGGGCCACCCGCCACGCGGGTAGAGCCGGTGAAGGAGACGCTCCACGGCGTCGAGCTTGTGGACCCCTACCGCTGGCTCGAGGGAGACAACACCGACCCCAAGAAGATGGGCGCCATGACCGAGGAGATCGCGGGGTGGACCGACGCCCAGAACGCCCACACCCGGTCCACCCTCGACGGCCTGCCCGGACGCAAGAAGATCGAGGAGCAGCTCCGCCCGCTCATGCAGATCGGCTCGGTCTCGGCCCCCCGCATGGTCGGCAACCGCTACTTCTACACGAAGCGCGAGGGCGCGCAGAACCAGCCCGTCGTCTACTGGCGCGAGGGGTACAAGGGCGAGCCCCGCGTCCTGCTCGACCCCGCCAGGATCGACCCCTCCGGGCTCACCACCGTCGCCTTCTTCGCGCCGTGCGACGCGGGCGAGCTCGTCGCCTTCGGCACCTACCGCGCCGGCGACGAAAACACCACCGCCTACGTCCTCAACGTCCAGACCGGCGAGTGGCTCGCCGACGAGATCCCGGGCAAGGTCGACGGCGTGGACTGGCTGCCGGACAGCTCCGGCTTCTTCTACCGCAACCTCTGGGACGCCAAGAACCCCTACGCCGGGCAGTACATGTTCCACAGGCTCGGCACCTGGCGCGGGCAGGACACCCAGCTCTTCCGCCAGTACAAGCCCGAGGAGAACAAGGAGCTGGCGACCACGTGGGGCCCGTTCGGTGGCGTCAGCCGCGACGCCCGCTGGATCGTCAAGGGCTACTACACGAGCACCAAGGCCAACGACCTGTGGTTCGCCGACCTCTCCGCGTGGTTCCACACGGGCAAGCTCGACTGGGTGGACGTCATGGTGGGCAAGGACGCCCGCTCGTCGCCCCAGGTCGTGGGCGACACCATGTTCCTGGAGACCGACGCCGACGCCCCCAACGGCACCGTCTGGGCGATCGACCTCAAGCACCCGCAGCGCGAGCACTGGACGAACATCGTGCCCGAGCGCAAGGACGCGGTGATCGCGGGCGTCAGCGTCGCCAGGGGCATCATCGCCGTCGAGTACATGATCAACGCGGCCAGCCGCATCGAGCTCTTCGGGTACGACGGTTCCAAGCGGGGGACGCTGCGCCTGCCCCAGGAGGTCGGGAGCGCGGGCCTCTCAACGCGCGAGGACCGCACCGAGGCGTTCCTCACGTTCACGAGCTTCAACTACCCCTCGTCGATCTTCCGGGTCGACCTGGCCACGCCCGACGCCCAGCCCGAGCTGTGGGAGCGCCCCGACGTCCCCGTCGACCCGACCACCGTCGAGGTCAAGCAGGAGTGGTACAGCTCCAAGGACGGCACCCGCGTCCCCATGTTCATCGTCCACAAGAAGGGGCTCAAGCTCGACGGCAGCAACCCCACCATCCTCAACGGCTACGGCGGGTTCAACATCTCCATGACGCCCGCCTTCTCCGCGACCAACTTCCCCTGGTACGAGGCCGGCGGCGTCTTCGCCCTCCCCAACCTCCGCGGCGGGGGCGAGTTCGGCGAGGTCTGGCACCGCACGGGCATGCTCGAGTCCAAGCAGAACGTCTTCGACGACTTCATCGCCGCCGCCGAGCACCTCATCGCCGCCGGCTACACCAACCCCGGCAAGCTGGCGATCTCGGGCGGGTCCAACGGCGGGCTCCTGGTCGGCGCCGCCGTCACCCAGCGCCCGGACCTCTTCCGGGCCGCCCTGTGCGCCGTGCCGTTGCTCGACATGCTCCGCTACCAGGACTTCCTCATGGCCCGCTACTGGGTGCCCGAGTACGGGTCGGCGGAGGTCAAGGAGCAGTTCCAGTACCTGCTCAAGTACAGCCCCTACCACGTCATCAAGCCCGGGACAAGGTACCCCGCCATCCTGTTTACCACGGGCGAGAACGACACCCGCGTGCACCCCATGCACGCCCGCAAGATGGGCGCCGCCATGCAGGCCGCCACCGGCGCCACCCCCGACGAACGCCCCATCCTGCTCTGGGTCGACCGTGAGGCCGGGCACGGGGCGGGCAAGCCGCTGAACCTGCGGATCCGCGACGCCGCCGACGTGCGCTCGTTCTTCATGTGGCAGTTGGGGATGCTGGGCGGCTAGGCGCGAGTCGGGAGAACGTGGACGGATGCGCTCCGGGTGCCACGGGTCATCGGGCGCTTCGCCCGATGACCCGTGCCGCTGTCAACGCCCGTCCCGACGCCGGCACGGGCGATCCGCAAGGCGGATCGCCCGTGGCACCCGCAGCGCCCACCGGCGCCTTGGTGCGCGTTCTTCCGACTCGCGCCACGAGTGACGTGAGTCGGAAGTCCGTGGACGGAGCGCTCCGGGTGCCACGGGTCATCGGGCGCTTCGCCCGATGACCCGTGCCGCTGTCAACGCCCGTCCCGACGCCGGCACGGGCGATCCGCAAGGCGGATCGCCCGTGGCACCCGCAGCGCCCGCCCGCGCCTTGGTGCGCATTCTTCCAACTCACGCCACGAGCGGTGTGTGTCGGAAGTCCGTGGACGGAGCGCTCCGGGTGCCACGGGTCATCGGGCGCTTCGCCCGATGACCCGTGCCGCTGTCAACGCCCGTCCCGACGCCGGCACGGGCGATCCGCAAGGCGGATCGCCCGTGGCACCCGCAGCGCCCGCCCGCGCCTTGGTGCGCATTCTTCCAACTCACGCCACGAGCGGTGTGTGTCGGAAGTCCGTGGACGGAGCGCCCCGGGTGCCACGGGTCATCGGGCGCTTCGCCCGATGACCCGTGCCGCTGTCAACGCCCGTCCCGACGCCGGCACGGGCGATCCGCAAGGCGGATCGCCCGTGGCACCCGCAGCGCCCGCCCGCGCCTTGGTGCGCATTCTTCCAACTCACGCCACGAGCGGTGTGTGTCGGAAGTCCGTGGACGGAGCGCCCCGGGTGCCACGGGTCATCGGGCGCTTCGCCCGATGACCCGTGCGGCTGTTCGAGGCCGGTCCGGACGCCGGCACGGGCGATCCGCAAGGCGGATCGCCCGTGGCACCCGCAGCGCCCACCGGCGCCTTGGTGCGCGTTCTTCCGACTCGCGCCACGAGTGACGTGAGTCGGAAGTCCGTGGACGGAGCGCCCCGGGTGCCACGGGTCATCGGGCGCTTCGCCCGTGACCCGTGCGGCTGTTCGACGCCCGTCCGGAGGCCGGCACGGACGATCCGCAAGGCGGATCGCCCGTGGCACCCGCGGCGCCCGCCGGCGCCTTGGTGCACGTTCTCCCGACTCGCGCCACGAGCGCCGCTCCCCGGATGGGTGCGGGCGCCGGCCCCGCGGGGGGTGCTATACTGACCGCCGTCGTGAGCAGGGTGTCCGGGATTGCCCGGACCGCTCGCGACACACAGACCGTGGCTCGTGTCGGCCCGAGTGGGTGCGGTTTGCGAAGATCTGGTTCTCGGGCAAGGTATGAGTCATGAAGAAGCTGTACGTCGGAAACCTCCCCTTCAGCACCAACGACGCGGAGTTGCGCTCGATGTTCGAGCCGCACGGGCAGGTCTCGTCCGCCCAGGTCGTCACCGATCGCGAGACGGGCCGCAGCCGCGGCTTCGGCTTCGTCGAGATGCCCAACGACGAGGAAGCCACCAAGGCCATCGAGGCCATGGACGGCAACGCCATCGGCGGACGCCCCCTCAAGGTCAACGAGGCCAAGCCGCGTGAGGCCGGCGGCGGCTTCGGTGGCGGCGGCGGTCGCGGTGGCTTCGGCGGCGGCGGCGGCGGTGGCCGCGGCGGCTTCGGTGGC
>VGXM01000022.1 GCA_016873295.1 Phycisphaerae bacterium | reverse complement strand
GTGGCGGCGGCGGCGGCGGCGGTGGCCGCGGCGGCTTCGGCGGCGGCGGCGGCGGTGGCCGCGGCGGACGCCAGAGCGGCGGCTGGTAAGTCAACCCTTCGACCCATCATCCAAACCCCCGCCCTCATCGGCGGGGGTTTATCGCTTTCTCCACGCCCTCAACCCGCCCGACGACGTCGAATCGCCACCAGCCCGGACGCCAGCACCACCAGGCCCGCGGGCGACGGCACCAGGAACGCCACGCCGTCGGAGAACGTCGTCGAGACCCCCGTCCGCAGCAACGACCCGCTCGACGAGTAGATCTTGAGCAGCCCCCGCCCGTCGCTTGTGACGAACGTCCCGTTGCCCAGGTCGCGCACGTCGCTGAGATTGCCGTACCCCAGCCCGCCCACGAGCGTGACGAGGGGCGGCTGCCCGTTGGTCAGCCGCTGCACCGTGCCGTCGCCGAACGCCGTCAGCAACACGTGACCGCTCCCCGTCACGTCGATCCCCGTTCGCACCCATCCCCCGATGGTGATCGGCGTCATCTCCGCCAGCGTCGAGGCGTTGAACCGGCGCAGCGTCCCGCCCGACTGGTCCGTCGCCAGAATCACGTTCCCGGGCGCGAACGCGACACCCGAGGCCCGCTCAAACGTCGATGGCGTGGAAGCGACCAACGCCAGGTTCGCGCTCAGCACCGTGACCCGGCGGTAGTCGGCGATGACGTACCGCCGCGACGCCGGATCAAAGTCGATGTACGACCCGCGGAAGAGGGAGCCCAGCCCCGTGTTGTACTCGCGCAGGATCGTCCCGCTCGAGTTGATCTCCATCACGCGGGTGGAGCCCGCCCGGCGCCCGATGAACACGAGGTTCCCCGCGTCGTTGAACACGGCGCCCGTCGCCGTCTCCACGCCCGGCACCGTGAACTGCCGCCGGAGCTGGAGCTGCTGGTCCCACTCGATGATCACGCCGCCGTCGGTCGGGGTGTAGAGGCGCCCGGGGATGAACTGCGCGAGCGCCGCGGGCCCGCCGCAGAGCATCACCACCGCCGCCGACCGCAACAACGCCACGAACGCGCTCATTGTGAACCCCTCCGGCCCAAGGTGCGGCAAGCCTACCCGGAGCGGAATCCAAGGTCAACGCCGATCGAGCGGACCGCCGCATCACCGCGGCCCGATAACCCCGTCCGAGCCTTCGCGCCTCGGCCCCAATCGGCCCGCGCCCGCCCCGCCTACTTCGTGTTGGCCTTGGGCGACGTCCACCCCTGGTGGCTCGACGAGTCGTCCACAAGCCCGCCGATCACGCCGGAGAGCGCGCCGGTGAAGTAGGCAACGGCGAGCCCTGCGAGAATGAGGACGAGCACCGCGGGGGCCAGCCACTTGGGCGCCTGGCGCGGGCCACCCTTCTCCTTCTTGACTCGCTCGGCGATCACGCGCGTGCGCACGGGCTTGCCGCTCGACACGTCGAACCCGCAGCGCGTGCACAACGCCGCCCCCTTGGGGAGCGGCGCCCCGCAGTTGCCGCAGGGCTGACCGCCCACCAGCGGCGAGTCGGCGAGCAGTCGATCCATGACGGATTCACCGCCCTTGGCGGTCGGCTTGGGGGGCTTGGCGGTCGGCTGGGGCGTGGGGTCGGGCATGGGCGTGACCTCCGGTCGAGTGCGCACACTGTACGCGGCGCCGGGAGTCGTCCTTGGACGACTCCCTCGGCACCGGCGCCGCGACGGAATGAGACCCCGCGGTCTCGGGGACGCCATGCGCGAGAGGAGGTGCCGCACGCCACCCGCCGTCGCCGCCCGGCTGGACCACGCCCGCGCCACCGTGATCGAGTTCCCCCGCCCGGGGAGACCCCGACGCGCAGCCGCGTGGAGTCGGGCGTGGAGCCGGTGCGCCGCGGCACCGGGCACATCCACGACCTTCCCGGCAACCACGGGGTCGGGGCCGTCGCGCACGGCGTCGCCGAACGCCGGCACGACCGGCAGCTCGCACGCTCCTCCGAGGGGCTGGCCCGCGAGCCGCTGGCGGGCTGACGCCGCGACGGCCCCTACACCCGGAAGATCGCCCCCAGCTTCTTGCCCAGCAGCAGCGAGGCGGCGAACAGCGTGACCGCCAGCAGCGACATGCCCCACACGCCCATGGCGCTGGCGATCGCCGGCCCGTCGCCAAGGCGCTCGCTGAACGCGAAGATCGCCTTGGTGATCGGGTAGTGCCGCGGCTGCTGGGCCAGGATCAGCGAATCGCTCACCTCCAGCATCGAGAAGCTGAAGACCAGCAGCCCGCCCGCGATGAGGTTCGCCAGGATCAGCGGGACGATCACGCGCCGAACCGCCGTCACCCGCGACGCCCCGAGGTTCACCGCCGCCTCCTCCAGCTCGCCCGAGGTCTGCTCCAGCCCCGCCACGGTGGAGCGCACGATGTAGGGCAAACGGCGCACGGCGTAGGCGACGACCAGGAGCGGGATCGGGTTGGGGTTGGCCGACACCACCGACACCAGGTCCCCCAGCGGGCCCTCCTTGCCGAAGGGCCAGCGCAGCGTCATGGCCACGTACCCGAACGCCATGACCAGCCCGGGCACCGCCAGCGGCAGCATGCACAGGGCGTCGAGCACGCCCCGCCCGCGCAGCGTCGTGCGCACGATCACGTACCCGATCAGCACCCCCAGCAGCAGGTTCAGCACCATCGCCGACAGCGACAGCGACAGGCTGTTGGCGATCGCCCCGAAGGAGTCGTCGTCCGTGAGCGCGGTCATGAAGTGCCCGGCGGTGTACTCGCGGGGCGTCACCGTCCCGTACCACGCCCCGACCTCCGACACGCTCGTCAGCACCACGCCCACGTGCGGCAGCACCGCCAGCGCGAAGACCAGCGTGAACGCGCCCGCCGCGCCCCACCCCGCCCAGCCCCGCAGCGTGGTCTCCGCCGAGGCCCGCGACGCCTTGCTGTACATGGCGTGCGCCCGACCGCCGAAGACCAGCTTGCCCAGGACGTACAGCCCGATCGAGCAGGAGAGCAGCAGCACCGTCAGCACGTAGGGGCGCGTCGAGTTCTCCACCTCCTTGAGCCCGTAGAAGATCTGGACCGGCATCACCTCGTAGCAGTCGAACATCAGCGGCGTGCCCAGCTCGGTGAAGCTCCAGATGAACACGATCGTCGCCCCGGCGAAGAGCCCGGGGCGCACCAGCGGCAGCGTGATCGTGAAGAACCGCCGCCAGGGCCCCGCCCCCAGGTTCTCCGCCGCCTCGTTCAGCGCGGGGTCGAGGTTGGCCAGCGACGCCGACGCGTTCAGGTAGATGATGGGGTAGAGGGCCAGGGACTGGATGGCGATGACGCCCAGGATCTTGGCGTTGCCCAGGACGTCCATCTCGGTCCCGAGCAGGGCGTTGAGGGCCCCCTGTCGCCCCAGGATCATCTTCATGCCGATCGCCCCCACGAAGGGCGGCAGGATCAGCGGCACCAGCACCATCGCGTTGAAGATCGCCTTCCCGGGGAACCGGTACCCCGCGTTCAGCACCGCCAGCGGCAGGGCGATCAGGACCGCCAGCGTGGTGGTGCTCACGGCGATCTTGAACGAGTTGAGCAGCGCCGCCGCCGTGCGCGGGTCCCGCAGCACCAGCCCCAGCGGGTCGAGCGACCACCCCGAGCCCGTGGCCGGGTCCGACGCGAACCCCCCCCGCACCGTCAGGAAGATCGGGTAGAGCAGGAACACCGCCAGGAACGCCAGCAGCCCCCCCAGGAGGGTGTATTGCAGCCCGCGCCGGAGAAGCCGCGATGAGCGAGCACGTCCTTGCCCCGGATCCGCCATGGGGGCGGAGTGTATCGGACGCTCACGCGCCGCGACATCCGCTGGCACCTCCGGGTGGCACGCTCCCTGCGCTGAGGGAGCATGCACTTCCCACCTTGCGTGCAGCGGGGCCGGCCTTCGCGCCGTCGCCCCCGCCTACACTCCCGGTTCCCTCGGGGCCTCCCCGAACAGGTGTCCAGCCCGGGGCAATGCCGGGCCCGGAGACTCTCGCGTGACGCTTGTCCTGGCCGCTCTCACTCTCGCCGCGCTGCCCCCCTGGTTGATCAACCTGCTGGTGGTGCTGTTCGTGTTCCTGTGCGTGATCATGATCCTGTCGGTGCTGTACCAGAAGCCGTCGGGCGGGGGGCTGGCGGGGGCGTTCGGCGGCGGCAACGTGTCGTCGGGCCAGACCGCCTTCGGCGCCAAGACCGGCGACGCCCTCACGATCTTCACCATCGCCGTCTTCGTCATCTTCCTCCTCGCCGCGATCACGCTCGTGCACCTGATGAGGCCGGGGCCCGTCGAGGGCGAGCCCGCGGCGGCCCAGCCCGTGGTCCCCGCCGAGGGCGCGCCGCCCCAGTCCGAGCCGGCGACGATCCCGCTCGTGCCGATCGAGGAGCCGCCGGCGCCTCCCGCCGAGCCGCCGCAGACCCCCCCGCCCCAGCACTGATCCAGCGCCGGTACACTCCGCGACGCCCACCCGCAAGGAGACCCGCCGCGTGATCCGCAGCATGACAGGGTTCGGCGACGCCTCGTCCCACGCCAACGGCGTGCACTACTTCGTCGAGGTCCGCTCCCTCAACAACAAGTACTTCAAGGCCAACATCCGCCTGCCCGACGAGTTCCAGGCCGTCGAGGCCGAGATCGACGCCCTCCTCCGCCAGCGCCTCAGCCGCGGCACCGTCACGCTCTCCGCCTCGATGAGCGACTCCTCCGCGTCGGCGGCGCACACGATCAACCGCCAGGCCCTCGGCAAGTACGTCGAGCAGCTCAAGCAGTTGCCCCAGGTCGGCGGCGGCGAGATCCGGCTCGACCTGACGGCCCTGCTCGCGCTCCCGGGCGTGCTCCAGCCGCCGGGCGATGAGGAGGCGCGCCTGGAGCGTGCCCGCGCCGCCCTGCTCGACCTGACCGCCCAGGCGTGCGAGCGCCTGATCGAGATGCGGGTCCGCGAGGGGCGGGCCCTGGTCGTCGAGCTGCGGTCGCAGTACGACGCCATCGCGGAGCGCCTGACGCAGATCGCGGCCCGGGCCCCCGCGGTCGTGGCGGAGTATGAATCGCGCCTCAAGGCCCGGATCGACGCCCTGCTCACCGAGAGCGGGCTCAAGCTCGAGCCCGTGGAGGTGGTGCGCGAGATCGCCGCCTACGCCGAACGAACCGACATCGCCGAGGAGGTCATGCGCCTGCGCGAGCACCTCCGCCAGTTCGACGAGTACCTGCGCGAGGGCTCCGACCGCCCCCTGGGGCGGACCCTCGACTTCCTCGCCCAGGAGATGCTCCGCGAGGCCAACACGATCGCGAGCAAGAGCCCGGACGCGGCCGTCAGCCGGCTGATCGTCGAGGTGAAGGGCGCGATCGACCGGATCAAGGAGCAGGTCCAGAACGTCGAGTGACGCCGCGGATCGCCGCTATAGTTCCGGGCTTGCGGAGCCCCGCCTTGGCCCGGATCGGAACGCACAACGCGGTCGTCCTCGCCGGCGCGATGGCCGCGTGGGCGAGCGTCGCGGCGGTGGCGCAGGTCGCCCCCGCGCCCCCCGGACAGCCTCTCGACCCGCGGGGGGGGCAGGACGAGGGCGCGCGGCCGGCCCAGGCCGTCATCGCCCCGGGCACCAAGGTCGACGCAGATTGGATCGCCCAGCGCGTGCGACGGTTCGACGACCCCGCGCTGGAGGTCCGCGAAGGAGCGATGTTCGAGCTGATCGCGGGGGGCGCGACGCCCGAGCAGTTGGTCGAGCACGCCCGCGCGCCGGGGCTCAGCAGCGAGGCGGGCGAGCGCCTGGCCTACGCGGCCCGCCAGTGGTTCAGCGGCACCGAGCGGGCCGCCATGGGCGTCAGCTTCGGGTTCGTGCGCGACGACGCCCGCACCGCCGGAATCACCGATACCATCCGCGGCTTCGACGCCGCCCGCGTGCTCCAGCCCGGCGACGTGATCAGCGCGGTCAACGGCGAGCCGGTCACCTACCAGCAGTTGCGGGCCCAGATCGTCTCGCACGACCCCGGGCAGCAGTGCACGCTCGGCGTGGTGCGGTCCGGGAGGCCGCTCACGGTGACCGTGACGTTCGGACGCTGGAGCGACCTCAACAGCGGGCGCGGCGGGTTCGTGGACGAGTCGGTGTTCATCCGCGCCCTGGCGATCCGGCTGCAGCGGGCGGGCTGGCCCGTGCCCGAGCCGGTCCTCCCGACGCTCGACGCCGCCGCTTGGGCCCAGGTCATCCGCGCCGCCGGGCGGGCCCACGCCGACGCCGAGCGCGACAACGCACCGTCCGACGACGGCGGCGAGATCGCCCGCCCCGCGGCCGCGACGCGGGTGGGGGGGCAGGGCCGGGTTCAGTCGGGCGAATTGGAGCGCGAGGCCGACGAGGGGTCGAGGCGCATCTGGCGGCGCCTGTCGGACGAAGCGCTCTCCCGCGAGCGCGACCTGATGAAGATGCAACTGGAGCAGCTGCGCAACGAGGCGGCGCGGATGGGCCTGGAGGGCCCCGCACGCCAGCGCATCCTCGACGCCCTCCAGGACCGCGTCCGCCAGATCGACCAGGAACTGCTGCGGCGCCGGCCCTGAGAGGGGCCATCACCCCCGCAGGCGGCCGACCCCGACCAGTTCTTCGACCGCCGCGATGGCCCGCGCGACCTCGGGCACGTGCTCGGCGTGGGGAATGGCGGCCCTGATGGCCCGTCGGCACTTCGACTCGGCGTCGCGCCGACGCTGCTCCGGGCTCACGCTCGGGCTCTCGAACTGGTCGCAGAAGTTGTCGAAGGCGTCGGCGAGCTTCACGACCAGCGAGCGCCAGTCGGCCCGGGCCAGGCGCTGGTCGTACTCCTCCTCGCGGGCGAACTCAGGCAGCGACTTGTTCTTGGTGAGGGCCGCCACGCCGTCGGCCACCTCGGGCCCGAAGTTGGCGAGCAGGTCGTCGTAGTCCGTGTTCGTGTCCTCGATCGTGTCGTGCAGGAGCGCGATCGCCAGGGCCGTCTCGTCCTCGCACGCGAAGACGTGCCGCAGGGTGAGGGCCACGCGGAAGCAGTGCGAGGCGTAGGGCGTCCGCCCGTCCTTGCGGAGGTGGTGCCGGTGGGCCCGCGACGCAAAGGCCGACGCGTCCTGCCACAGTCGCTCGGGGCTCGGTTTCACCGCCCCAGTCTACCGGATCCGGGGCGGACCTGCGCTCCTCAGCCCTTCCCCCGGCCCCTGGCGGCGCCCGCCTCGTGCACGTAGAGCAGGTCGATCCGATTGGGATGCCCGCCGTGCTCGTCGAAGACCAGCAGTTCGTTCTCCTCGCCGGGCTTCAGGCAGCCGGAGGGGATGTGGATCGGCGGCCCGTGCGGCACGGGCCTCCCGTCCGCCGTCGCCTGGAAGTACCGGGCCACGTGCCGACCGTTCACGTAGACCTGGCCCTTGGTCATCCCGTTGAGAGAGAGGACCAGCGGGGTGCGGGTGACGGCGGGCTTGAAGTGCCCCTTCCACCACGTGGGCTCGTGCCGCCTGGCCAGCGTCCGCGCCGACGCCGGTTTGAACGCCGACGCCGCCGGCGCCTCCCACTTGGCGAACGACCACTGCCCCTTGGCCGTCACCTCCTCTTCCATCTCCGCGAACCGCACGCCCTCGCCCAGCCGATCCGCCAGCGCCTCCAGGTCCAGGTCGCCCCCCATCGGGTCGGGGATGATCGCCAGCTGCACGGTGTTGTTGCCGCGCGTCAGCCTGTCCTCGGGCAGCACCACGTGGCTGGGCCCGGCCTGGTCGACGTAGGCCAGCGGCGCGTCGTTGAGCATGAGCAGGGCCCGCACCGGCAGATCGACGAACGTTGCAAGGAGCTCGCCCTTCCTGCGGTGCTGGATCACCCACGTGGGGCGCTCGGGGAGCGTGGCGTCCCCCTCGCGGACCTCCCAGACCGGCGCTCGGACCCCCAGGATCTCGATCGACGCCGCCGTCACCGCCTTGGGCTTGCCCGGCTTCAGCGGCGTCACCGACCACAGGTGCCCCGGCAGCCCCTTGCGCTCCTGCATGTGCATGCCGCCGCTGAACCGACCGGCGTTCTCGGCAAGCACCACCAGCTCGTGCGCCGACTTCCGGAATGGCACGGCGCACTCGCTCTCGGCCCCCGCGCCGACGCCCAGGATCGCCGCCGGCTCGCCGTCGAGGAACAGGTGCAGACGGTCGCCCCCCTCGGGCGCGACCACGTGCAGCTTCCCGCTCGGCCCCGACTTCATCGAGACGCGGTACCACCCGTACCCGTGCGGGCAGCCCATCGACGCCAGGTCCGCCGGCCCGTCGATCGCCGCGTAGCGCGGCGACTGCCCCAGGATGTACTCGTGCTGGTCCGCGTACGACCACGACGACAGCGACCCGCGCCCCAGCGAGGGCGACTCGGGGGGCTTGCCCGCCTCCACCGGCGACTGCGACGATTGCCCCTCGCTGTTGATGAACAGGCACGTCCTGGACCCGGGCAGCCCGATCGGCTTGAGGTCCGGCGTCAGCCCCGCCGCCCCGACGTACACCCCGTTGTCCGTCACGAACGTCTGGTCGATCGTCGCCTCCGAGCAGGCCACCAGCGTGATGTTCTCGTGCTCGGTGACGAACGGCTTGCCCCCGCTCGGCACCGTGAACTCGATGGGCGAGCCGTTGATGCTCACGATCCCGGGCGAGCCCGCCGCCCCGTAGCACACGAGCACCTTGCCCACCGCCGCCAGCGCGTTCAGGTTGCAGTAGTTGATCCGGGCCCGCCCGCCCAGGTTCACCTCCATGATCACCCACGCCACCGCCTGCGATCCCAGGTGCACCGGCAGCGTCGAGCCGTCCGGCATCAGGAGCGTGGCGTTCTGCCCGGGCGTCGGCTCGCCCGTCGCCGGGTCGTCCCCGAACACGAACGCGACGCCCCCCTGCGACCCCGACACGTGCGCGACCACGCACGAACTGGTCCGCGGCTGGGACGACCTCGCCAGCCCGCGGGCGCCCTTGCCCCGCACCCGCGCCGCCAGCGGGTGGGCCGGGTCGATCCCCACGGGCACGTACGCCGGGTCCAGGTGCGAGAAGACCCGCGCAAACCTCGACGCGAACGTGCAGATCCGCCGGATCGGCCCGTACGACGCCGTCTCCTGCCCCAGCGCGTTGATCGGCGCGTCCGCCGGCCCGTCGCTCGACGCCGGCAGGAACCGCCCCTCGGGCGACTTGCCCCCGCTGAACCCCGCCGTGTTCCCCGCCACGAACGGCGCCAGGTTCACCTGGGCCGCCCCCGCCAGGGCCTCGGCGATCCGCCGCTGCACCCCCATGGGGTGCGTCGCGACCGGCTCCGCGACCCCAAGGTACCGGCTCTCGGCGACCGGGAAGTCGATGATGAGCTTGGGCTGGTCCGGCCTCACCGTGCCCAACTGACGCATCATCGACAGCGGGTCCGCCCCGCCCGACCAGCAGTCGATCTCCCCCTCGACGCTCTGCCACAGGTTGTTCGCGTTCACGATCGGAACCGTCAGCCCCGCCTCGCGGAAGTACCGCACCAGCTCGCCCAGCGCCCCACGCGCCAGGTCCGCGTGACCGCACGTCCACCCCTGCTCGTTCTGGATCATCAGCACCGGGCCGCCCTTCCCGGGCGACGTCACCTGAAGGTCCCGCACCTGCTCCGACACCGCCGTGATGAACCGCGAGCACGCGTCCAGGTACGGCCCGCTGTTGGTCCGCAGACGCACCTCGGGCAACTGCAGCACCCACGCGGGGATCCCCCCCAGGTCCCAGTCGCTCCCGACGAAGGGCCCCATCCGCAGGATGCAGTGCATCCCCGCCGCGCCCACCGCCTGCACGAAGCGCCGAAGGTCGTTGTCCCTCGTGAAGTCCAGCACGCCGGGCCTGGGGTTGTGCCTCGACCAGAACACCGGCGTCTCCACCGCGTTCAGGCCCGCCAGGCGCATCGAGTGAAGCCGCCCCGACCACCGGTCCGCCGCGACCCTCGCGAAGTGGAACGAACCGCTGACGATCCAGATCCGCCGGCCGTCCAGCATGAACGACCGCCCGTCGAATGTCACCGTCGGCATTGGGGAAGCCTCCGCTTGGCGAACAGCCGCGCCCGCGTGGGCCCGGCCGCGGATGGTTCGGCATCCGTAAGGATAATCGCCCCATACGCGAAGGCCATGAACATAGGCGCCACCAACACGCTTGGCAATGTTTGTTCGCATTATATTCGGTATTCCGTCACATCGGTGCCCGCGGCCACCCGCGCACCGTCAATCCGGGGGTCGTACGCTGTGCGTCCGCCCGCCGAGGCCGCCTCGTGCAGGACATTGGCACGCCTTGGGGTGGGTCAAGAGAATCCGTACAAATGCCAATCCCGGGGCGCCCAACCATGCTCTCGCGACAATCGATCCGGGCGGCCGCCCCCGCGGCGGCGGCGCTACTCCTGGTCGGGTGCGGCGGCGGCATGACGCAGATCGACCGCCGCATCGAGCGCCTGACCGGGTTGTCGTCCGAACGCCTGGGCGCGGAGACGCGGGCGCCCGCCGCGGCGATCGCCGATCCCGGGCGGGGCGATCGGCGGGCCCAGCTCGCCAAGGACCCACCGACGCGGAACCCCGCCGCCGCCGACCTTTCCTTCACGCCCGCCGCCGAGTCGCGCGACGTCAACGCCCGACTCGAGGCGTTCGTGCGGGGCTCGATCGGCGTGGTGGCGCCCGAGGGGCGCCCCGACGAGGAGTTCTCCGTCTTCGAGGAGCCCGGCGCCCTGGGGCTCGACCTCGAGGGCGCCCTCCGCTCGTCCCAGCGCGGGGCCCGTGAGTACCTCAACGAGGAGGAGGACTACGTCCTCGCGGCGATCCGCCTGCTCACCGAGCGCCACCGCTGGGGGCCGCGGCTGTTCAACGACACGAACCTCACGTTCTCGGGGGACGGCGACAACGGCGACTTCGACCACGCCCTGCGCATCGTCAACACGCTGAGGGCGACGCAGCGCCTGCCCTCGGGGGGCGAGCTCGAAGCCCGCTGGGTCTTCAACGCCACCGAGCAGCTCCGCTCGCGCGTGACCGACCGCTACGAGCAATCCAACCGCCTGGCGCTGGACGCGACCATCCCGCTCCTGCGCGGGGCCGGGGCGATGGCGCGCGAGGACCTGATCCAGGGCGAGCGCGACCTGGTCTACGCCGCCCGCGATTTCGAGCGGTTCCGACGCGAGTTCCTCGTGTCGATCGCCAACGACTACTTCCGCCTGATCCAGGACCAGAACCAGATCCGCAACCAGATGCGCCAGCTCCGCAGCCTCCGCCTGCTGGAGGAATCGACCGGGGCCCGCGTGGACGCCGGGCGGCTCCCCGCGTTCGAGCGCAACCTCGCCAGCAACCGTGTGCTCAGCGCCCAGGCCTCGCTGGCCCGGCTGGGCGAGCAGTACGTCCTGGCCGTCGATCGCTTCAAGGTGCGCCTGGGCATGTCCCCCGACGCCCGCGTCTCCGTGCTCCCGCTGCGGTTCGAGCTCCCCGAGCCCGACGTGACGCTCGAGGAGGCCTCGGCCGCGGCCCTCGAGTACCGCCTCGACCTCCAGAACCAGCGCGACCGGCTCGAGGACGCCCGGCGCCGGCTCAACAACCGGCGCAACCAGTTGCTGCCCGACCTCAACGTCCGCGGCGGGGTGGGCGTGCCCACCGACCTCGGCGACCCCGGCGCGGGCCTCGACTTCGAGTTCGAGGACCTGGATTACAACGCCGCCTTCACGCTCTCGCTGCCCCTTGACCGCCAGATCGAGCGCCTGGGCCTCAAGTCGTCGGTCGTGCAGCTCCAGCAGGCCAGGCGGTCATACGACCTGGCCCGCGACAACGTCGTCGTCGACGTGCGCTCCGCCGTCCGCAACATCGAGCTGGCGCGCTTCCAGCTCCAACTGGCCGAGCGGCAGGTCGAGATCAACCGCCGCCGACTGGAGGAGCAGCGCCTCAAGATCGACCAGGTGGACCTGCAGCGCATCGTCGACTCGGAGAACGACCTGCTCGATTCGGAGAACCAGCGCGACCAGGCCCGGACCGACCTGCGCAACGCCGTGCTCAACTACCTGCTGCGCAGCGACCAGGTCCGCGTGACCCGCGACGGGACCTTCCTGCCCCTGCCGGGCATGACCACGCCCGACAGACCGAACCAGTAGCCGGACCATCCGGGGCGGGGCCGTTCGGGCCCCGACGGCGGACCCGTGCCGCGCCGGCACGACTGTGCCCCGAGCGGCACAGTCGTGGCACGCCCGTCGGGGGCTGAGAGCCCCTGCCCCGGCCGTCCGCGCGCGCCGAATCGCGCTGATCGGGCCGGCGCGGGCAACGCCGGGCGGGCCGCCGCGTAGTCTGGCGTGGGAGGAGACGCGAATGGCGATGTACCGGGCGCTCTGGGTGGACCCATCGGACAAGCCGGGCGAGCCGTCGGCGGCCCTCCGGCACGCCGCGTTCGCCGAGGGGCCCGTGTCAGACCCCGGGCCGGTCGTCGCCGAGGGCGACTCGTGGTTCGACTACCCGCCTCACCGCGACGTCCTGGACCACCTCGTGGGCCTGTTCGGCTGGCGGATCCGGCGGCTGTCGGACGCGGGGGACACGCTGGAGAACATGGTCCTGGGCACGCGATTCGGCCCCGGCTTCCGCCGACGCCCGGCGCCCCTCGACCTCACCCTCGCGGAGATGAAGCGCCTGCGCTCGCGCTTCCTGCTCTTCTCGGGGGGCGGGAACGACGTCGCCGGCGACGAGTTCGCCTCCTTCCTCAACCACGCCGACTCGGGGCTCCCCATCCTCCGCGAGCGCGCCCTGGACGACGCCATGGCCTACTTCCGCCGGCTCTTCGAGGGGCTGCTCCGGCGCGTCGGCGACGAGGTCGGCGACGCCCACGTCTTCGCCCACGGCTACGCCTACCCCGTACCCGACGGGCGCGGCGTGGTCAGGGTGCCCGTCCTGGGTTGGACCTTCTGGGGCCCGTGGCTCAGGCCCGCCCTCACCGCCAAGAACGTGCCGCGCGACCACCACCGTGGGCTCGTGCGCGAGCTCATCGACCGCTTCAACGCGATGCTGGGCGAGGTGGAGCGCGGCTCGGGCGGACGCTTCCACGCCGTCGACCTCCGCGACCTGGTGAGCGACGCCGACTGGGCCAACGAGCTGCACCTGAAGCCCGCGGCCTACGGGCGGGTCGCGGTCCGCCTGGCGCGGCGCGTCGCGGACGTGATGGCGCGGCGGCCCGATTAGCGCGGCGGATCCCAGATCGACTCGCGGGGGTACTCGCCGGTCATCTCCTCGAGATCGCGCGGGACGTGCCGATCCTCGGTGATGCCCTCGGACCGCGGGCCGACCGTCGCGCGGTCGTCGAAGAACGGGGCGGTGCGCGGGTCGTCGATCCTCCACTCGCCGTCCTCGAGCACCGGCCACACGGCGACGGGAATGCGCTTGCCGCGGTCGGAGTTGCCGCGTCGGGGGGGCACGCCTGGTCCCTCAACGAACAAGCCCTCCGGCGTGCTCGCCGAAGGGCTTGATCTCTCGAAAAGTCGGGGTGACAGGATTTGAACCTGCGACCTTCTCGTCCCGAACGAGACGCGCTACCAAGCTGCGCTACACCCCGCCGTGCGGGCATGGTAGCCCGGTCGGGGGAGGCAGGCCTCCCATCGCTGCCCTCGGATCGTTCCCGGGGTTCGTCGTGGGCTGCTCCTCGCCGGCGTGGTGGTGCGGGGGGCCTGCGGAGGAACCGGTCGAGGACCGGTCCCACGGGTCACAGCCGGATGCGGACGCCCTCGGCCTTGAGCTTCTCGATCAGGAGCTTGAGTTCGACCAGGGCCGTGTCGAGGCGCTGGGCCGCGTCCTGGGCCGAGCGGTAGAGGTCCGGGTTCTTGACCAGTTGCCCGAGGCTGCCCTCGCCGGCGTTGACGGCGGCCCCGATGCGGGCCAGTTCCTCGGCGGCGGTGTCGACCCTCCCCAGCGTCTGCGACATCTGCTCGCGGGCGACGCGGGCCTCGGCCCCGAGTTCCCGGGCCTGGCGGTCGACGGTCTCGGCGGTCCTGGTCCACGACTCGGCCAGCGTGCGGGTCTTGTCGAGCGTCTCCTCGAGGCGGTCGAGGCTCGCGCGGGCCTTCCCGAGCAGGTCGTCCTGCGCCAACCACTTCTGGGCCGAGGCGAGCACGGCGTCGGCGCGGGTCACGATCGAGCGAAGGCCCGGCCCGCCGCTGGGGTCGGGCGACAGCATCTGGTTGATCTGCTCGCCCACGGCGGTGTAGGTGTCGGCGAGCTTCTCGATCTTCTCGGCGGTGGACCCGAAGCGCCCCAAGGGCTCGCGGACGGCGCCGGAGACCGAGTCGGCAAGGCGTCCGAGCGTGGTCTCGACGCGGAGGGGCGGGGCGGCGTCGTCGGCGGGGACGCGCATGCCGTTGGCCAGCACGCGTCCCGCCAGGGCCCTGCCCACGGGGACCTCCAGTTGCAGGGTGCCCTCGCCGACGAGGCTGCGGTCGATCAGAACGGCGGAGGGCTCCGGGATGGGCATGCCGCCCTCGAGCTCGACGCGGACATCGACGCCCGTGAAGGCGCCCGCGTCGTCGAAGACGGCCCGCGTGGCGGTGACGCGCCCGATGCGCACGCCGTTCACCGTCACGCCGGAGGCGTCGGAGAGGCCCGTCGCCGACTCGATGCGGAGCGTGACGTCGATGGTGCGCTTCAGGCGGCCCTGGACCTCGCCGAACAGGAACAGCATGACGGCGAGGGCGGCGATCCCCGCCAGGGCCGCGGCGCCGGTGAACAGGTCTCGCAGGAACGTGTTGCGCATGGGCTCGTCTCAGGGGAACAGGGTCGTGTCGCCGTCGGCGGGCGGCTCGTCGTCGGCCCGGTACTTGCCCAGCAGGAACTGCTGCACCTGCGGGTCGGGGCATTGTTCCAGGTCGGCGAACACGCCGTCGGCGGCGATCCGCCCGTGGAGCAGCATGACCACGCGGTCGGCGACCTTGCGGGCCGAGTTGAGGTCGTGGGTCACGACGATCCCGGTCACGCCCAGCTCGCGCTTGAGCCGCACGACGAGCTGGTCGATGCCGTCGGCCCGGATCGGGTCCAGCCCCGTGGTGGGCTCGTCGTAGAGCACCACCCGCGGCTGGAGCACGATGGCCCGGGCCAGGGCCACGCGCTTGCGCTGGCCCCCCGAGAGCTGGCTGGGCAGCTTGTCCTCGGCGCCCTCCATGTCGACGCGACGCAGGGCCTCGATCGCCCGCTGACGCCGTTCCTCGGGCGACAGCCTCGTGTGCTCGACCAGCGGAAACGCGACGTTGTCGGCGACGGTGTCGGAATCGAACAGGGCCCCGAGCTGGAAGAGGAACCCGATCTGGAGGCGGACGATCCGCAACTCGCGGTCGCGGAGGTGGTCGACGCGCTGCCCGTCGAAGAAGACCCGCCCGGCGTCGGGGCGCAGCAGGCCCACGATGTGCTTGAGCATCACGCTCTTGCCCGAGCCGGAAGGCCCGAGAACCACCGTGGTCTGGCGGGGGCGGATGTCCAGGTCCACGCCGCTGAGCACCACCTGCTTCCCGAACCGCTTGTGGATCCCCTCCAGGCGGATGATCGGCGCCGCTCCCTCGCCTTCAGGAAGCCGTTGGGGAGGGGTTGTCCGGACCGCCTCGGATTGCGACATGCCGATCAGTCTCGCCCAGGTCACGCGCGCACCCGCCCGCCGATGCGAGCAACGGTATCGCGGCCCGCCCCCCGCTGGCCGTGCGGCGGCCCTGACGTCGGCACACTCGTGTCCTGACATTGGGGAAGGCGCAACCGTAGGAAGGGGTGTCGCGGATCGACTCCGGGGTGCTCTGGAGGCGAACGATGGCCAAGCGAGCGGACCTGAGCCTGACCGACGTGGAGCGTGCGGAGCCGCGCGCGTTGGCGGATCGCTGCCGCGTGGTGCTGTTGGACGAGCAGGGGCTGACCTGCGCCGCCATCGGCGCCAAGTGAGCAGACCGTGCTCAAGCGGCGGGGCCGCTTCCTGGGGGATCGGCTCGCGGGCCTCAGGGCCGGGCCGCGGCCGGCGGGATCTCGCGGTCGAGCGTGAACACCATCTGGCGGGCCTTCAACCTCCAGCCGCTCCTGCCGCTGCGGCCGGGCAGGCCCGAGCGCCGCACCCACGACTACTACCGGCACGGCACCAGCAGCCTGATCGCGGCCCTGACGGTCAGGACCGGCGTGGTGATCCGCGCCTGCCACCGCCGGCACCGGCACCAGGAGTTCATCAGGTTCCGGGGCGCCATCGACGAGGCCGTCAAGGCCACCGGGCCCGACGGGACGGCCGTGCACATCGTGCGGGACAGCTACGCCACCCACTGGACCCCCGCCGTGCAGCGCTGGCCGGGCAGGCGCCCCGAGCACCACCTGCCCTTCACCCCGACGAGCGCAAGCTGGCTCAACCAGGTCGAACGGGTCTTCGCCGACCTGACCCAGAAGCAGCGGCGCCGCGGCGTCTTCACCAGCGTGGCGGCCCCGGAGCGCGCGGCCATCGCCTGCATCGACGCCCGCAACGAGAACGCCCGGCCCTTCGCGTGGACCGCCGACGCCAGCACCATCCTCGGGCGGGTCGCAAGGAACCGTGCGACTATCCCGAAGTCAGGACACTACCCTTGGGGGTGGTGGGGGCGTCGCGGGTCGGGCTTGCCGGGTCGTCGGCGTCAGGGAGGTCCGACCGTGACGGATTCGAACCCGAACGACCCGCACCCGAGCCGCGTGCTCCGGCGGTCCCTGGTCCGAAAGGGGGCCAAGTTCGACTTCGAGGTCGTGACGATCGACGCCGGCAACGGGCACACGCTCGAGCGCGAGATCGTCCGGCACCCGGGTGCGGTGGTCGTCCTGCCGATCCTCGAAGCCGCCGGGCAGCCCCCAAGGGTCGTCTTGATCCGCAATGACCGCGTCAGCGTGGAGCGACGCCTCTGGGAGCTGCCCGCGGGCACCCGGGAGTCGGGAGAGGACCCCGGTCGCACCGCGGCCCGTGAGCTTGAAGAGGAAACCGGCTACTCGGCCGCAACCCTGGAGCCACTCGGGCGGTTCTATACCTCGCCGGGTCTTTCGGACGAGCGCATGTGGGCGTTCGTCGCTCGGGGCCTGACGCCCGTGGGGCAGCGGCTGGGGCCCGACGAGCGTCTGAGCGTGCACCCGACCCCCGTCTCGGCGGTGCTCAGGATGATCGACCGCGCCGGCGAGGTCGGCGAGGACGACGGAAGAATCGAGGACGGAAAGTCGATGGTGGTGCTGTTGTGGGCGGCTCGCCGGGGCCTCCTGACCTTGCGACCCACCTCGGACCGGACGGGCGGACCATGAGCCTTCAGAAGAACGACGGCCGGGCGGGTTTGGGGCGCGAGGCCAGCACGCCCGTCGGCTCCCGCGCCGGGGCGAGCCCGGGCTGGTCCCGCGTGATGGGGTTCGGCGAGGACCCGCTCCTGTGGTCCTTCCCGGTCGGGGGCGTGCTGGGGGCGAAGTTCCGCGTCCACGCCCTGGCGCCGATCTGGCTGCTGGGGGAACTCATCAACGCTGGGCGGACCGACCGCAACAGCCTGGTGCACGTCGTGCCCGCGCTGGTGCTGGTCTGCTCCCTCGCGTTCGTGAAGGAACTGGCCCGCGTGGCGGCGGCGCGCCGGAGCGCCACGCCGATCGGCGCGGTGGTCCTCTGGCCCCTGGGGGCGATGGCGATCCAATCCCGCGGCCCGCTGCGGGCGTGGCGGGCGCAGGCCGCTCCGCCCGCGATGCTGGCGGCCGCCGGGGTGGTCATGGGGTCGCTCTTCCTGCTCGCGGGGGGGAACGCGTCGTTGCTGGCATTCAATCCCTTGGCGCCGCAGCCCGTGATCGCGGCGCTGGCGACCTCGGCGCAGCTCCTCTCGTGGTGGGGGTTCTTCGCCGCGGCGCTGCTGCTGCTGGCGAACCTGGTGCCGGCCCTGCCGATGGACGCGGGGCGCACGCTGGATGCACGCCTGCTCGGATCGCGTGCGGCGGCACGGGTTCTGCAGATCCAGGTGCTGGGGGCGTGCGCGGCGTTCCTGGCGGCGGCCTTCGCCGACCAGCCCCGGGTCCTCATCGTCGCCGCCGTCGCCTGCGTCGCCGGCTGGGTCTCGCTGCGGCGCCTGGCGTTTGTCCCGGTCCCCCCCGCGGAGTGGCGCCCCGACCCCGCGCCGCCGAACGCCGACCTCGACCAGATTCTGGCCAAGGTCTCGTTGCACGGCGTGGCGAGCCTGACCGATGAAGAGAGGGCGGAACTGGACCGGGCCTCGGCCCGCCTGCGCGGGCGCGAGTAGCATCTGCCCGGGCCGCGCCCGACCCGGGCGGCGAGCGGGGCCGGTTCCGCACGGAGGCTGTGTCGGCATGGGACTCCAAGACCGCGGGTACTACCGCGACGACCGGGGCGGGCACGCCGGCACCTTCGCCGGGCTCTCCGCCACCACCTGGCTCATCGTCGCCAACTGCGTGGTCTTCGGCGCGGTCGCGCTGGGCCTGGGCTTCGTGTACGAGTTCGGGTTCTTCTCGACCTGGCGGCTCTTCGGCACCGCCCCCAACGCCTCCATCCCCAACCTCGAGTTCTGGCGCCTGGTCACCTTCCAGTTCCTCCACGCCAACCTCATCCACCTGCTCTTCAACATGCTCGGGCTGCACTTCTTCGGGCGGCTGGTCGAGTCGCACGTCGGGCCCAAGCGCTACCTGGCCTTCTACCTCACCTGCGGGATCTTCGGCGGGCTCTGCTACCTCCTCCTCAACCTGCTCGGGCAGGCGGCCCGCTCCATGGGACTGCCGGAGGTGGGGGGGCTGCTCTTCAACGACCCGCGCACCCCCCTGGTCGGGGCCTCGGCGGGCGTCTTCGGCATCATCATGGCCTGCGCCTACATCGCCCCCAACTCCGTCGTCCAGCTCCTCATCCCACCCATCCCCCTCAGGATGAAGACGTTCGCCTACGTCTTCCTCGGCCTGGCCGCCGCCAACCTGCTCATCTTCAGCGGCGACAACAAGGGGGGCGACGCGGCCCACGTGGGCGGGGCCCTGGCCGGGTACTTCTTCATCCGCAACATCCACCTGCTCCGCGACTTCTTCGACGTCTTCTCCGACTCCCGCAAGCAGGCCCCCAAGCCCGCCGGGAGGGGGTTCTTCTCGCGCGGCGGGGGGGCGCGGTCCCGCAAGGTCGTCGCCGCCGGCCCGCCCGACGCCGAGATCGACCGCATCCTCGAGAAGGTCTCGACCCACGGGCTGCACTCGCTGAGCGAGCGCGAGAAGGCGCTCCTGCGCGAGGCGAGCGAGCGGCGCCGCTCGGCCTCCTGATGCGCGATGTCGGCCCTCCGCTTCGAGATCCTCGCCCGCTCCGCCGCCACGGGGGCCCGCCGCGGGCGCGTCACCACGCCCCACGGGGCGTTCGACACGCCCGCCTTCATGCCCGTGGGCACCAAGGCCGCCGTCAAGGGCATCCTCCCCGACCAGGTCGCCCGCACCGGGGCCCAGGTCCTCCTCAACAACACCTTCCACCTCATGCTCCGCCCGGGGGCCGACCTGATCCAGAGGCTCGGCGGGGTGCACGGGTTCATGGGCTGGCCCGCGCCCATCCTCACCGACTCGGGCGGGTTCCAGGTCTTCTCACTCTCCGACACCAACCGCATCGACGACGAGGGCGTCACCTTCAGGAGCCCGGTCGACGGCTCCACGATCCGCCTCACCCCCGAACGCTCCATCCAGGTCCAGAACCAGCTCGGGCCCGACATCATCATGGCCTTCGATGACTGCCCGCCCGGCCCGGCGGTCGCGGCGCCCGACGACGAACGCCACCCGTTCCGGGCCGTCCCCCGCCCCGAGGCCGGACGCGAATACCTGGCCCGGCTCGACCAGGCCAACGAGCGGACGGTGCGCTGGCTCGAACGCTGCAAGCGGGCGCACGCCCGCGACGATCAGGCCCTGTTCGGGATCGTCCAGGGCGGCACCGACCTCGACCGACGCCGGTGGTCCGCCGAACGAGTGTGCGCCGTCGACCTGCCGGGGTACGCCATCGGCGGCGTGGCGGTGGGGGAGTCGCCGGACGCCATCGACACGGTCGTGCGCGCCACGGCGCCGATGCTGCCCGACGCCAAGCCCCGGTACCTGATGGGGGTCGGGTACGAGCGCGACATTCTCGGGGCGGTGCTGGCGGGGGTGGACATGTTCGACTGCGTGCTGCCCACGCGGAACGGGCGGAACGCGTTCGCGTTCACGCCGACGGGGCCCATCCGCCTGCGGAACCAGGCCCACGCGGAGGACCCGGGGGCGATCGACCCGGGGTGCGACTGCCAGGCGTGCGGCGGGGGGTTCAGCCGGGCCTATCTGCGCCACTTGTTCCAGGCGGAGGAGATGCTGGGTCCGATCCTGGTGTCGCTGCACAACTTGCGGCACTTCCAGCGGCTGATGGCGGAGGTCCGCGCGGCGATCGACGGCGACGGTTGGGCGGGCCTGGCCGGGCGCTGGCCGATCGTCGCCCCGGTGCTGGCGCGGGCTGTGTGACGGGGTTTGTGAGGGTAGACGGGGAGGACGCCTGGCGTGGGCGGGCTTCCTATCGTTTGGGCTCAGTCTGGAATGGCACGCACCGACCGGGCGTCACGCGCGGTCCGTCTGGAGAGGTCATGTCGAAACTGGTCTTGGCGGCGTTGTTGACGCTTTTCGTGGGGATCGCGACCCCGTCCGTGGTTTGGGCGCAAGACGGGGCTGCGCCCCGGGTCGCCGGGATGCCGGCCCCCGCGGCCCAGCCGGCGGCGGTCGAGGCCCCGGCCCCGGCGTCGGTGACGCCCGGGACGCAGCCCGCGACGCCTGTCTCGGCCCCGGGCGGGTTCGGGCCTAACGGCCTGCTCATCATGATGGCGGGCGTGCTCGGGCTGATGATCTTCATGTCGGTGATGGGCGGGCGCAAGGAGAAGCGGCGCCGTCAGGAGCTGGTCGGTTCGCTCCAGAAGGGGTCGCGCGTGCAGATGTCCGGGGGGATCATCGGCGTCGTGACCGAGCTGGGCGACGACGAGGTGGTGGTCCGGAGCGAGGACGGGCGGATCCGCTTCGCCAAGAGCGCGGTGGCGGCGGTGCTGCGCGATTCGCGCGACAAGCCGGCCGCGGGCGAGGTCGAGGTCAAGGGCGAGAAGTCGCACGCGGGCGCGTCGGCCTGAGCGCTCCCCTCGCCTGAACCCAGGAACGAGGACGGTCGGCTGTTGAGCGCCCGGGTGCGTCGGAGCATCGGGGCGGATCGGTTCCCGCCAGACGAGGTTCCATGGCCCGCATCTACCGCAATCTGATCATCGTGCTCGTCGCCCTCGTGGTGAGCCTGTACGCGCTGTACCCGCCGGCCACGGAGATCCGGCTGGGCAAGGACCTGCGGGGCGGGACGAGCCTGACCTACGCGGTGCAGATCAAGTCGGGCGAGGACGCCGAGCGGATCATCTCCGAGACGATCAGCGTCCTGAAGAACCGGGTTGACCCGCAGGGGATGTTCGAGATCTCGATGGTGCGTCAGGGACGGGACCGCATCGAGATCAGCATGCCGCTGCCCGGGCCCGAGGTCAAGGCGCTGCGGGCGGCCCTCGAGGACGAGCTGGCGAAGTTGGCGCGGACCGAGCTCTCCGAGGGGCGGATTCTCCAGACCATGCGCCTGCCCGGCGAGCAACGGTCGCGGGCGATCGATGAGTTGTCGATCGGCGACGCCGGCCGCAAGCAACTGCTGACGGACGCGGCGACGAAGTTCGACCGGTCGGCGGCGGTCCGGGGCGAGCTGGATCGGGCCCAGAAGGCGGGCGAGCCCCAGGAGCGGATCGACGCCCTGGTGGCGTCGGCGGCGGACGCGGAGCTGGGGTTCGACGAGTCCCGGGACGCGGTGCTCAGGACGGCGATCTCGCCGGCGGAGGTGCGGCGGGTCCTCCAGCTCTCGAACCGCCCGCGGATCATCGCGGACGAGAAGGGCAAGGCGCAATCGCTTCCCAGCCCGCGCGAGCGGGCCCTGACGCGCCTGGACGAGTCGCACCCGGAGGCCAAGGCGCAGCTCGACCGGATCCTGTCGGCCCACAGGGCGTACGAGGAGAACCGCAAGTCGCTGGACGACCCGCAGGACCTGATCCGCCTGCTGCGGGGCGCGGGCGTGCTGAGCTTCCGCATCACGATCGACACGGGGGCGGGGCGCAACGCGCACCCGGACGAGGAGGCCCTCCGCGGCGAGCTGCGCGAGCGGGGCCCGCGCAACGCGACCCGCCCCGACGCCCGCTGGTTCAAGATCAACCAGATCGAGAACTGGTACGACAGCGTGACCCAGCTGCGCTACCTCGAGGCCGACCCGGTCGGCTATTTCGCGCAGCAGGGGTTCGTGGGCGAGGAATACGACGGCGAGTACTACATCCTGTGCTGGGACACGCGCAAGCTCCGCCTGACGCCCTCCGAGGGGCGCTGGCGCGTCAACAGCGCCTTCGAGGGCGTGGACCAGGTGGGGCGTCCGGCGATCGACTTCGTGATGGACGAGCGTGGCGCCACGCTGCTGGGAGAGCTGACGCGCGAGCCGGCCAAGACCAACCTCAAGATGGCGGTGCTCCTCGACGACGAGGTCTACACGGCGCCCAGCCTCCGCAGCCAGATCAGCGGGAACGGGCAGATCACCGGGAGCTTCTCGGAGCAGGAGCGGCGCTACATCATCCGGGTGCTGGCGGCGGGGTCGCTGCAGGCCAAGCTCAGCCCCGAGCCCATCGCGGTGAGCACGCTCGGGCCGGAGCTGGGCGCCGACAACCTCCGCAAGGGGTTCGAAGCGGGCGTGATCGCGCTGATCGTGATCAGCGGGTTCATGATCGTCTACTACTTCGGGTGCGGGTTCATCGCGGTGTTCGCGCTCTTCACCAACGCGGTGCTGCTGATGGCGGCGATGGCGGCGAACAACGCGGCGTTCACCATGCCCGGCATCGCGGGCGTGATCCTGACCTTCGGCATGGCGGTCGACTCCAACGTGCTCATCTACGAGCGGATGCGCGAGGAGCTCCAGCGGGGCAACGACCTCAAGACCGCGGTGCGCCTGGGCTTCAGCCGGGCCCTGGACTCGATCGTGGACGGCAACATCACCAACCTGATCGTGTGCCTGGTGCTGGGGCAGTTCGGCACGGAGGAGATCAAGGGCTTCGCCATCACCATGGGCATCGGCGTGCTGTCGACGCTCTTCTGCGCCATCGTGGCGACGCGGGTGATCTTCGACCTGCTCGTCTTCAAGTTCGGGTGGCGCAAGGCGCTCATGCTGCCCATGGTCGTGCCCGTCATCCAGCGCGGGCTGACGCCCAACGTCAACTGGATCAAGTACCGCTTCGTCTTCTTCGGCATCTCCGCGGCCTACGTCCTGCTGGGGCTGGGCATGGTGGTCTTCAAGGGCGAGGAGATGCTGTCGATCGAGTTCCGGGGCGGCACGCAGGTCACGCTGCAGTTCCGCGAGGGCGAGCGCGGGCAGCCGCTGACCATGACGCGGCGGCGGGTGGAGGAGCGCGTGATGGCGATCGGCAACGCCGCGCCCGCCAACAGCCAGCTCCGCGAGCTGCGCACCCCCGAGGTCATCACGATGGACCCCGCGGCGGACGGAGTGACGAGCGATCGGTTCATCGTCAACACGATCGCGACGGACTCCAGGGGCGTTCAGGCCGCGGTGGTGGACGCATTCGCCGACGTGCTCGACGTGCGACAGCCCCTGGTCTTCGCGGGCTCGGACCTGGCGGACTTCCGGCAGGGGTCGGTCTACCGCGTGCTGTCGGCGAGGTTGGGCGACAACATCGACCGCCCGGCGTTCCGAGAGGACGTCGCGAAGTACATCGGCGGCGTGGCGATCGTGCTGGAGGGCCTGACCCCGCCGCCCACGCTCCACAACCTCGAGCAGCGCTTCGAGCGCGTGCGCGTCACGAGCGACTACTCCGCCACGCTCAACCGGGTCCGCCAGGTCGTCGTGCTGGAGGGCGGGGCCGAGGCGGTGCGGTCGGCGGCGGTGCTGGTCCGCGACGAGCAGGTCTCGCTCTTCGACAACGAGACGCGCTGGGAGGAGCAGGTCGCGCAGCTGGAGTGGTCGCTCGTGCTCGACGCGCTGACCCGCAGCCAGACCCTGGCGGGGGTGCAGAGCATCAGCGGGGCGGTCGCCGAGAGCTTCCAGGCCAACGCGATCGTGAGCGTCGTGCTGTCGTTCCTGCTCATCGGGATCTACATCTGGGCGCGGTTCAAGAGCGTGCGCTACTCGCTGGCGGCGATCATCGCGCTGCTCCACGACTGCCTGACGGTGATCGGGCTCGTCGCCCTTGCGGAGATCATGTGGGACCACGAGGGCACCAAGGCCATCGCCCAGTCGCTGGGGATTCTGCCCTTCAAGATCGACCTCAACCTGATGGCGGCGATCCTGACGATCGCGGGCTACTCGCTCAACGACACCATCATCATCATGGATCGCATCCGCGAGAACCGCGGCAAGGGCCTGATCGCCAGCCAGACGATGGTGAACAACGCGGTGAACCAGACGATCAGCCGCACGGTCATCACCGCCGGCACGACGCTCTTCAGCTGCATCACGCTCTACCTGGTGGGCGGCGAGGGCATGCGGGCCTTCGCGTTCGCCCTGACCATCGGCGTCGCGGTGGGCACGTACTCTTCGGTCGCGGTCGCGGCCCCGATCGTGTGGTCGCGCAGGGGCGAGGGCGGGTCGGCGAGGGCGTAGGGACGGGAGGCTCGGGATGGGCGGCGGGACGACCAGGCTGGGCGCGGGGTTGACGCTGCTGGTGGTCATCTGGGTGCTCGTCTACTGGTGGTACGAGCCGGCCGCGCCCAGCGTCACGTTCGCCGCGCCCCCCGACGCCGCGTCGCACCCGGCGGAACCCCCCCCCGTCGAGCCCGGGCCCGGCCCCGCGGGAGCGGCGCCCGAGCCCGCCGTCGTCGAGCCGCGGTTCGAGCTGTACACGATCCGGAAGGACGACACGGCGGCGTCGATCTCGCGGAGGTTCTTCGGCACGACGGCCCACGCGGGCGCGATCGCGCGGGCCAACCCGCTGATGGACATCGACCGCCTGAGGCCGGGGCGGACGATCCGGGTGCCGGTGGACCCCTCCAACATCCAGGGCTCGGTGGTGATGGTGGAGAAGCCGGTCGAGCCGGCGCCGGAGCCGGTGAAGGCCGACCCGGTGGAACCACCAGCCCCGCCGGCGGCGACGGAGTACGCGGTGCAGCCCGGCGATTCGCTCGCGCGGATCTCGCGTCGCCTCTATGGTTCGGAGCGGTACATCGACCTGATCTTCAACGCCAACCGCGATCGCCTGCGCGACAAGGACGAGGTGCGGGAGGGGCAGAAGCTCAGGATCCCGCCCAAGCCCGCCGGGCCGGGCGGGGGATGATCGAGGGGCGCGGATCGGGGGAGAACCATGGGACTCGAATCATTCATGATCACGGGCGGGGCGGGGTTCGTGGGCGCGAATCTCGTGGCGGCGCTGGCGGCGCTGCGCCCGGCGGCGCACCTGGTCGTCATCGACGACTTCCGCACCGGGTCGACGGGCCTGCTGGTCGAGGCCTTCGGACGCCGCGGGCTGCCTCCGTTCCGCGGTCGCGTCATCCCCCACGGCGTCGAGAGCGTGGACTTCATCGACCTGGTGGACGTGTGGCGGCCGTCGGCGGTCTTTCACCTCGGGGCGATCACGGACACGACGCTCGCGGACGAGGGCGAGATGCTGCGGGTGAACACGGAATCGTTCGGGCCGATGGCGCGGGCGTGCGCCGAGGCGGGCGTGCCGCTGGTGTACGCCTCGAGCGCCGCGACCTACGGCACGCCCCGAGAGGCCGGCGAGCGCGCGCCCTTCCCGCTCGAGGCGGCGGGCAGGCCCGACAACGTCTACGGCATGAGCAAGTGGCTGATGGAGGCCGCCCATGCCCGCGTCGCCGCGGAGCACCTTGAGCGGCACGGGCGCGACCCGTGGATCGTGGGGCTGCGCTACTTCAACGTGTTCGGCCCCGGGGAGCGCCTCAAGGGGAAGATGGCGTCAATGGTGTGGCAGTTGGGGACGCGCCTGCTCGCCGGCGAGAGGCCGCGCCTCTTCGCGGACGGGTCGCAGGCCCGCGACCAGGTGTACATCGACGACGTCGTGGGGTGCACGCTGGCCGCCGCGGGGCTGGGGAAGCGGGCGGACCCGGCGCCGGGGGTGTACAACCTGGGCTCCGGGGTGGCGACGAGCTTCGCCGAGGTGTTGTCGGCCCTGCGGGAAGCGCTCGAGATCCCCGAATCGTCCCTCGCCACCGAGTACTTCGAGATGCCGCCCGCGATCCGGGCCTTCTACCAGACCTGGACGTGCGCCGACCTGTCGGCGACGGCGCCCGGGCTGGGGTGGAAGCCCGCGTTCAGGCCCTCCGATGCCGTGCGCCGCTACGCCGCGTTCATGCGTTCGGCGGCGTCGCCCCGCGGGTGATACGCTCGCCCCGGGCGCGGAGGACCGACCGAGGTGAGCATGCCGAACAGTCTGGGTCGCATCCTGGTGACCGGCGGGGCGGGGTTCATGGGCTCGCACCTGTGCGAGCGGCTGGTCGACGCCGGGCACGACGTCATCTGCCTGGACAACTTCTTCACCAGCCAGAAGCGGAACATCCAGCACCTGCTGACGCGCCCCAACTTCGAACTGATCCGGCACGACGTGACGCACCCGGTGTGGCTGGAGGTCGACGAGATCTACAACCTGGCCTGCCCCGCCGCCCCGGGGCACTACCAGTACAACCCCATCAAGACCATGAAGACGAGCGTGATGGGGGCGATCAACGTGCTGGGCATGGGCAAGCGCTGCCGGGCCAGGGTGCTGCAGGCGTCGACCAGCGAGGTGTACGGCGACCCGGAGGTGCACCCGCAGCCCGAGAGCTACCGCGGCAACGTGAACTGCATCGGGCCCCGGGCCTGCTACGACGAGGGCAAGCGAGCCGCCGAGACGCTCTTCTTCGACTACCACCGCGCCAACCGTGTGAACATCCGCGTGGCCCGGATCTTCAACACCTACGGCCCGCGCATGCACCCCTTCGACGGGCGCGTCGTCAGCAACTTCATCCGCCAGGCCCTGCGCAACGAGGACATCACGCTCTTCGGCGAGGGGGCCCAGACCCGCAGCTTCTGCTACGTCGACGACCTGGTCGACGGGCTCATCCGCCTCATGGCGGCCCCCGACGACTGCACCGGGCCCATCAACCTGGGCAATCCCCGCGAGTTCACCGTCAGGCGGCTGGCCGAGCTGACCATCGAACTGACCGGGTCGAAGTCGAAGCTGGTCCATCGACCCCTGCCCGCCGACGACCCGTCGCAGCGCCAGCCCGACATCACGCTGGCGACGCAGCGCCTGGGCTGGAAGCCCACGGTCGAGCTGCGCGAGGGGCTTGCCAGGACCATCGAGTACTTCCGCTCGATCCGCTTCGAGGACTTCCGACCCCCGACGCCCAACTACTGAGCCGCCACGCTCCCGAGGAGGCGCGTTGATCTACGACCTCATCGTGATCGGGTGCGGCACGATGGGCGCGGCGACGGCGCGGGCGGCGGCCCAACGCGGCGCCGTGGTCCTGGCGATCGACAGGCATTCGGTCCCCAACGCCTTCGGCGAGCACCACGGCGAGGCCCGGATGTTCCGCATGTCCTACTCGGAGCACCCGGACTACGTCCCCCTGCTCCGGCGCTCGTTCGACGCCTGGCACGAGATCCAGGGCCAAGCCGGAACCGACCTGTTTCACGCCACCGGGGCCCTGTACCTGGGGCGACCCGACGGGCCGCTGATCGCGGGGGCGCTGCGCTCCGCCCGGCGGCACGGGCTGGAGCACGAGGCGCTCGACCCCGACGCCGCGCGGGCGCGATGGCCCATGTTCCGCGTGCCGGCGGGCGTTGCCTGCGTCTTTGAGCGGAGCGCGGGGGTGCTGCGCCCGGAGGCGTGCGTGCGGGCGATGGCCAGACAGGCCCGCCACGCCGGGGCCACCATCGGCACGAACGAGGAGGTCCGGGGGTTCTCGACGGGGGCGATGGTGGAGGTGGAGACCGACCGGGCCCGGTACCGCGGTCGGTCGCTGGTGATCGCGGCGGGGCCTTGGACGTCGCGCGTGCTCGCGGGCGCGGCCCCCCCGGTGTCGGGCTCGCCGGCGCTGAGTGTGACGCGCCAGGCGCTGGGGTGGCTCAAGCCGCACGACCCCTCGGCGTTCGGCGCGGGCACGATGCCCTGCTGGGCCTTCGAGGACGGGCCCGGCTCGCTGCTCTACGGGTTCCCCGTGCTGCCCGGGCACACCGAGATGCGCGTCGCCCGGCACCGCAAGGGCCCGCCCGCCGACCCCGACACGATCGACCGCGCGCCCACGCCCGCCGACACGGCCGACTTTGCCTCGGGCGTGCGGTCGGTGCTGCCCGACGCCGGGCCCGTGTCGCGCACGGGCGTGTGCCTGTACACCTCGTCGCGCGACGACCACTTCATCATCGACCGCGTGCCGGGGAGCGAGGCCGCCTTCGTCGCGTGCGGGTTCAGCGGGCACGGGTTCAAGTTCGCCCCGGCGGTGGGGGAGGCCCTGGCGGATCTGGCCCTGACGGGCGCGACCCCGCTCCCGATCGGGTTCCTGTCGATGGAGCGGTTCGGGGGCGCCCGTGACTGACGCGGTGGTGCGGCTGTTCGTGGCGATCTACCCGCCCGCGTCGGAGGCGGAGGCGATGCTGCGGGCCATGCGGAAGCTGCACGCCGCCCCGCACCGCGAGACGCCCGTCACCCAGGTGCACATGACGCTCCAGTTCGTCGGCGAGATCGACCGGAGCGAGCAGGCGGGCGTGATCGAGAGCGTGGAGCGGTCGGTGGCGGGGCTGGCGGCCTTCTCGCTGACGCCCGAGCGGCTGATCACGCTCCCCAAGCGCGGGCGCCCGCGCCTGATCGCCGCCCGGACCGACGCGCCGGGCACGCTGCTGGAGATCCAGCGTCGCCTGGCGACGCGCCTGGCCCGCAACCCCCGCGACCGCGCCGGCGACCGCTTCACGCCGCACTTCACGCTCTGCCGCTTCACCCACGCGGCCCGCCCCGACCCGGCGGACGCCCCGATCCGCCTGCCCCCGTTCCGGGTGGAACAGGTGTACCTCATGCGGAGCGTGCTGCTGCCGGAGGGCGCCGAGCACGCCCCGGTGCACCAGGCCCCGCTGTTGGGCTGACGGTTCGGCGGTCTGGTACGCTGCCGACGCACTCCTGGGGAACCAGATGGACGGGCATCGCGGCGAACTCGAAGCTCAACTGCGGGCGCTGTCGGCGCGGCTCGACCGCGTCGAACAGCGGCTGGGGATCGACCGGGTCACTCCGCCGCCGCCCGAGGCCGGGGCCGATCCTGCCGCGGAGCAAGCCTCCTCCTCAACACCGGACCGGGCTCCTTTCCAGGTCCGAGCGCCGCGGCCGCAAGGCGCGCGGACGCTCGACCTCGAGCAGCGCATCGGGGCACGGTGGTACGCGATTGTCGGGGCCGTGATCCTGATCATCGGCGTCGGCATCGGCTTCAAGTGGGCCCACGACGCGGGGCTCCTCCGCCTGACGCCCGCGTGGCGCTGCCTGCTCGGCGCCGGGTTCGGGTTGGCCCTGCTGGGGGTGGGCGAGGTCGTGCGTCCGCGGTACGGCGCCTGGGCCGCGGCGGGCGCCTCGATCGCGGGCATCGGGTCCCTATTCGTCTCCGCCTTCGCCGCGTACCGCCTGTTCGCGCTGCTGCCACCGGCGAGCGCGTTCCTGCTGCTGACGGCGACGGCGGGCGTCGGCATCGCGGTGGGGGCCCGCGCGCGCCTCGCCGCCGTCGGCATCACGTCCCTGGTCGCGGGGTACGCGGTCCCCATCGTGTTCGCCGACGAGCCGGCCCGCCCGCTCGTGATGCCCGCGTACCTGCTCGCGCTCCTCGCGGTGGGGCTGACGCTGTCGGGTTGGATCGGGGGTCGATTCGCCGGGCTGCGCACCGCCGGGTGGTGGGGGACGATCGCGGTCGGGGGCGTGTGGGCCCTCTCGCGGGGGCCCGGGTTCCACGCAGAAGCCCTCGCCTTCCTCGTGCTCGCGTGGGCCGCGATTCAGGGCGAACTCTTGTACTCGGCGCGGCGTCACGGGCTGGGCACGCCGGGGGAGGCCGGCGAACGGCGCCTGCGCTGGCGCGCCTGGCGTCCGCTGATCTCCAGTCTGTCCACGACCTGGTGGGCCGCGGCCGCGGCGGTCCCCGTCCTCGACGCGTGGGGCACGCTCCCCACGTGGGCCGCCCCGGCGTCGCTGCTGCCGCCGACCGCCGTCCTGTGGATGGCCCTCGCCGGGCACCTGAGCCTGCTGGAACAGAGGCCCTCGTCAGACACCGAACGCCTGGGCGTGAGCATGGCCCTGCAGGCCGCCGGCCTGCTTGTCGCGACCGTCGCCCTCGCGTTCGAGGGCTCCCTCGAGGTGGCGGGCTGGCTCGCGCTCGGCGTCGCGGCGGCGGGGGCCGGGAATCGTCTCAACTCGCGCGCCTTCGCGCTCTACGGCGTCGTGCTCATCGTCATCGCCACCGCGAGGCTGATTCTGTTCGATTCGGTGAGCGGCACGCTGACCACGCCCGCCGTCGAAACGCTCGGGTTGCGCCTCTCATTGTGGAGCCTGCTGGTCGCGGGCTCGGGCGCCGCGTGGATCGGGGCCGCGGCTCTCTTCCCCAGTCAGGCTCGCTGGGTCCCCGCGCTCCTGACCTCCGTGGGGCTCGCGTGCCTTCTGGCCTCGGTGCTGTCGCCCGATTCGGCCGGCGCGGCGGTGGTATGGGCGTGGATCATCCTGAGCACCCTGGCCCTCGTGTCGCGACGGCCCGCACCCCGCTTGTCGGCGCATGTCGCCGGGGGCCTCGGACTGCTGGCCACATCGGTGGCGTGGGGGCTGGTGCACGTCAGCCCGGCGGGGGCCGCGGGGGGATGGGCCGCCGTCGATGCGCCGCTCCTGATGCACCCGGGCCTGTGGGCGGGCCTCGCGCTGGCGGGGGCGTGGGGCTTGGCGGCTTGGGTGTACCGGCGGGAGCATTCGACGCGGCCTGGTGTGATCGCGGTCGCCGACGCGGGCGCCGTCATGGCGTGCGTCGTCCTGCTGACCGCGACGAGCCTCGAGGCGGCTCGGGCAGGGCGGACGCTGACCGCCAATCCGGCCGTCCAGGCCTCGTTCGTCTCGATCTGGTGGGGCCTCTTCGCCATGGGCCTGCTCGTCGTCGGGTTCGCAAGGCGCTCGGCGGGGGCGCGCCGGGCAGGCCTGGCGCTGCTCGGCGTGGCGGTGCTCAAGGCCGTGGTCTTCGACCTGGCGAGCGCCCCCATGTTCTGGCGCTTCATCTCGTTCGTGGGCCTGGGGCTGCTCATGCTCACGGCGACCGTGGTCTACGGGCGGGCCCCGGCGCGCGTGGCCCGTGCCGATCGGCAGCGATCGGGCCGGCCCCCCGGCTCCGGTGCATGATCCCCGCGGTCCGTGTACGCTCCCCTCCGCGCCGCATCCGGCGCCCCGGAGACCGCCCCGATGATTCGGACGTTGGCCGCCGCCTTGGTTTCGATCGCCCTCGCCGCCGCCGCGACGGCCCAGCCCAAGGCCGACGAGGCGAAGAAGGAGGCGGCGAAGCCCCCCGAGCCCTCGGTCACGGAGCACGCGGTGACGATCCAGTCGCCGAGCGGGCCCGCCGAGGTCCACTACCGGGCGACGGCGGGCACGCTCCCCGTCCTCGACGAGGCCGGCAAGACCAAGGCCCACATGTTCTTTATCGGCTACGAACGCCTGGGCGAGGCGGGGGCCGACGGCGTGCGCCACCCGGACCCCTCGCGCCCCATCACCTTCACGTTCAACGGCGGGCCCGGGTCCTCCAGCGTCTGGCTGCACATGGGCGCCATGGGCCCGCGGCGCGTCGTGATGGGCGACGAGGGCCAGGCCCCGCCTCCGCCGGGCGGCACCGAGCCCAACGAGCACTGCTGGCTCGACATGACCGACCTGGTCTTTCTGGACCCGATCTCGACGGGCTTCAGCCGGGCCGTGGAAGGCGAAGACCCCAGGCAGTTCCACGGGCTGGACGAGGACATCAAGAGCGTGGGCGACGTCATCCGCCTCTACACCACGCGGAACGAGCGGTGGGGGTCCCCCAAGTTCCTGCTCGGCGAGAGCTACGGCACGACCCGGGCCGCGGGGCTCTCAGGGTACCTGCAGGAGTCGGCGGGCATGTACCTGACCGGCATCGCGCTGGTCTCGCCCGTCCTGCACTTCCAGACCGTGCGCTTCGACGAGGGCAACGACACGCCCTACTGGCTCTACCTGCCCACGTACACCGCCACCGCGTGGTACCACAAGAAGCTCCCGCCGGACCTGCAACGCGACCTGGCGGCCGCCCTGGCCGAATCGGAGCGGTACGCCTCGGGCCCCTACATGCTCGCCCTGGCCCGGGGCGACGCCCTGCCGGCGGCGGAGCGAGGGCAGGTCGCGGCGCAGCTCTCGCGCCTGACCGGGCTGTCCACGGCGTTCATCGAGCGGGCCGATCTGCGCGTGCCCATCCAGAGCTTCACCAAGGAACTCCTCCGCGACGAGGGGCGGACGGTGGGGCGGCTGGACAGCCGCTTCAAGGGCATCGACCGCACGGGCAACTCCGCCTCGCCCGACTACGACCCGAGCATGTCGGCGATCTGGGGCCCGTACACCGCGGGGTTCAACGCCTACGTGCGGGGCGAGCTGGGGTACAAGACCGACACGGTCTACGAGATCATGACCGGGCGCGTGAGCCCGTGGAGCTACCGGGCCGCCTCGAACCGCTACGCCAACGTGGCGGAGACGCTGCGGGCGGCGATGGCGCGGAACCGCGACCTGCGCGTGCTGGTGATGTGCGGGTACTACGACCTGGCCACGCCGCACTTCGCCGCCGAGCACACCTTCCGCACCATGCTCCTGGACCCCGAGGTCCGCGGCAACGTGTCGTTCGTGCACTACGAGTCGGGGCACATGATGTACATCCGGCGGGCGGACCTGGGGAAGTTCAAGGCCGACGGGCGGGCGTTCTACGGGTCGGCCCTGCGAGCCCCGGGCCCGGCGCGATAGACTGTCGCGCCCAGGGAGTCTCTGCGTGTGGGATGGAACGTCCAGGTCGCTCGTCATCGCCAACGGGGGGTTCCTGTCCCTCCTGGCCCTGGCCATGGCCCGCGAGGCCGTCACCGCCGCGGGGGGCTCGGGGATGAAGCCCATCGCCTATCTGCCTTCCCTGGGCGGGGCGACCGCGACGGTCAAGCGCGACGCCGCGATCCGCCAGGCCGACCTCTTCGACGCCGAGCTTGTCGAGGCGCCGGTGCCCTCTCAGGCGGCGTCGGCGGTGGGGGAGGCGCAGACGCGCCTGCTCGTCGCCGCCGCCTACGCCGCGACCGCCCGACAGGCCGCGCTGGTCGTCTGGCCCGTGCGCGCGGGCGCGGGCGATGAGGTGGACGTGACGCAGGCGGCCCGGGCCTTGGACCGAGCGCTCCTGCTCACGCGCCTGGTCGCCCTCGACGCCGACGAGCACCACCAGCCCGCCATCCGCATCGAAGCCCCCTTCGCCGACCTGAGCGACCGACAGGTCGCCGACCTTGCCCTCGACCTCGACCTGCCCGTCCGCGAGTGCTGGTGGTGGCGCGATGGCTACATCGACCGCCTCAACCGGATGGGCGCCGAGCACGCCCGGGCCGACGCCGCCCTGCGCCCGGCCGAGGCCGAGGGCTGGGACGAGTTCAAGCGCTGGATGACCGCCCTCCGCGCCGCGGGATGGGCCGCCGCGACGGAAGCACGCACATGAGCACGCCGCAGCGCCACCCGTGCGGTTGCCGTTCGGGCCCCCGCCCCGGATCGTCCGCGCCCCCGCGGGGTTATGAAAAACCCGTCCGCGTCGAGATCGTCCCTGCCCGGTCGGCGGGGGAGGTCGACGCCTTCCGTCGGCTCTGCCGCGACTACGCCGCCAGCCTCCCCTGCATCACGGTCTCGCTCACCCACCAGGGGTTCGACCGCGAAATGGACGGGCTGCCCGGCAAGTACGCCCCGCCCGCGGGTGAGATCCTCCTGGCCGTCCTCCGCCGACCGGACGGGTCCCAGGACCCGATCGGCGGCGGCGCCCTCCGCCCGCTCGACGAGGCGGGCGTCTGCGAGATGAAGCGGATGTACGTTCGCCCGGAGTGTCGGGGGATCGGGGCCGGCATGGCCCTGGCCCGGGCCCTCGTCGAGGTCGCCCGCGGGCGGGGCTACTCGCTCATGAAGCTCGACACCGACCGTACCTTCGATGCCGCCATCGCCATCTACCGCAAGCTCGGCTTCCGCGAGTGCCCGCCGTACAACACCGACCCCTGCAACGACACGCTCTGGTTCGACCTGCCGCTGCGTCCCTGACGCATCGGGCCTCTCCGCCCCGCGAGGCGTGGCTCCCGGCCACGCTCCCCCAAAGCCCCCCAGACCCGCCCCCGCGTCCCCTTTTACATAATCCATCTTCTCGGACCTTGGACGGGGGGGATCCGGGCGGGGGGCACGGGATCGCCGCGTTGCCCGTCCTTCGCGGCCGGCGGACACTTCCCCCGTGACCACCACCCTCACATTGGACGGCTCGCCTCTCACGCCCCGATCCGTGGTCGCCGTCGCGCGGCGCGGCGTCCGGGTCGCCCTGGCGCCCGAGGCGCGCCGAGGCATGGAGGCGTCCCGGGCCGTCGTGGACGGGCACCTGGCCGACGGCAAGGCCCACTACGGGATCAACACCGGGTTCGGGTCGCTCTCGCGCGTGCGCATCGGGGCGGCGGACCTGGCGACCCTTCAGCGCAACCTGGTGCGGTCGCACTCGGCCGGGGCCGGGGCCCCCCTGCCGGTCGAGGTCGTGCGCGCGCTCATGGTGGTGCTGGCGGCGTCGCTGGCCCGGGGGCGTTCGGGCGTGCGCCCGGTGCTGGTCGAGGCGCTGTGCCGACTCCTGAACGAGGGCGTGACGCCCGTGGTGCCGTCGATCGGGTCGGTCGGGGCGTCGGGGGACCTGGCGCCGCTGGCCCACGTGGCGGCGGTGCTCATGGGCGAGGGACGGGCTGTGGTGGACGGGCGCGAGTGCTCGGGCGCCGAGGCGCTGGCCGCCAAGGGCATCGCGCCGCTCGAGCTCCAAGCCAAGGAGGGGCTGGCGCTCATCAACGGGACGCACCTCATGGCGGGCGAAGCGGCCCTGCTGGTGGAGGATTGGGACTGCCTGCTCGGCGCGGCGATCATCGCTGGGGCCATGTCGATCGACGCGCTCCGGGGGACCGACTCGTACTTGGACGGGCGGGTCTATGCGGCGCGGGGCCAGCCCGGGCCCGCCGGGGTCGCGGCCCGCCTGCGCGCGGCCCTCGCGGGGAGCACGATCGTGTCGTCGCACGTCGAGAACGACCCGCGGGTTCAGGACCCATATTCGCTGCGGTGCCAGGCGGTGGTGCTGGGGGCCGCGGAGGACGCCGCGGGTTATGTAAAGCGGGCCGTCGCCGCCGAACTCGGCGCCGTGACCGACAACCCCCTCGTGTTCGGCGCCGGGGAGCCCGCGATCGTTTCGGCGGGGAACTTCCACGGCATGCCGGTCGCGATCCCGCTGGACGTGCTGGCGATCGCCCTCTCGCACGTGGCGGGCGTCAGCGAGCGGCGGACGTACCTCATGACTTCGGCCAGCGAGCCCGAGGCCCGTCTGGCCCCTTTCCTGGCGCGGGTTCCCGGGCTCCAGTCGGGGCTGATGATCGCCCAGTACACCGCCGCCGCGTGCGTCAACGAGCTGATCGGGCTGGCGACGCCCGCGAGCGTGTCCAACGTGCCGACGTGCGCGGGGATGGAGGACTACAACAGTTTCGGGCCGCGCTCGGCGGCCAAGGCGCGGCGCGGCCTCGAGCTGGCGGGCACGGTCGTGGCGATCGAGCTCCTGTGCGCCGCCGAGAGCGTGGAGCGGCACCGCCCCCTCCGATCGGGCGACGGGGTGGAGCGGGCGATCGCGGCGGTACGGTCGCGGGTCGCGCCGCTCAAGGAGGATCGTCCGCTGTCGGGCGACATCGCGGCGATCGCGGGGCTGATCCGCGAAGGATCGCTGGGCTGAGGCGGCCCCCCCACCGCCGCCCGGGGCCGTATCGTTGGGTGTGCGCCCGTAGCTCAGATGGATAGAGCGGCGGTTTCCTAAACCGCAGGTCGGCAGTTCGAATCTGCCCGGGCGTGCTTCCCCGCTCCGACGCCAGGTCCGCACCACCCCCCGCCGCCGATTCCCGGACCGGGCGCACGGCTGCGGGCTGGGTTTCACCCCGGAATCCGGCGATCGGGCGCATTGCGGTGGGCTTTCCGCCGCCCCGAGGTAGAATAGACGATGGACGGGTCTGCTTTGAGGGAGGTGGCGTTGCGGACGATCATCGAGCCGTTCCGGATCAAGACGGTCGAGCCCATCCGGATGACGACGCCGGGGGACCGCGACCGCATCCTCCGCTCCGCGCGGTTCAACCCATTCAGGATCCACGGCTCGGACGTGCTGATCGACCTGCTCACGGACTCGGGCGGTGCGGCGATGAGCAGCGAGCAGTGGGCGGGGATCATGCGGGGGGACGAGAGCTACGCGGGGAGCGAGTCCTTCTGGCGCCTGCGCGACACGGTCAAGAAGCTGACGGGGTTCGAGAACGTGCTGCCGACGCACCAGGGACGGGCGTCGGAGCGGATCCTCTTTGAGCTGGTGGGGGGCCCGGGAAGGGTCGTCCCGAGCAACGCGCACTTCGACACCACGCGGGCCAACATCGAGCACAGCGGGGCCGAGGCCCTGGACCTGGGGATCGCCGAGTCGGCCGACCCGCGCCGTCGGCACCCTTTCAAGGGCAACATGGACGTGGCGGCCCTTGAGGCGCTGATCGCCCGCGTGGGCGCCGACCGCGTCCCCGTGGTGATGATGACCGTGACCAACAACACCAGCGGCGGCCAGCCCGTGAGCCTCGAGAACCTGCGGGAGGTCCGGCGGGTCTGCGACCGGCACTCGCTGCCGCTGATCCTCGACGCCTGCCGCTTCGCCGAGAACGCCTGGTTCATCAAGATCCGCGAGCCCGGGCAGCGCGAGCGGACGGTGCGGCAGATCGCCCTGGACATGTTCGACCTGGCCGACGGCGTCACCATCTCCGCCAAGAAGGACGGGCTGGTCAACATCGGCGGGCTCCTGCTCATCCGCGACCCCGCGCTCTTCGAGCGGGCCTGCAACCTGCTCATCCTGACGGAGGGGTACGTGACCTACGGCGGGCTGGCGGGGCGCGACCTGGAGGCCATGGCCCAGGGCTTCGAGGAGGTCGTCGAGGACGACTACCTCTCCTACCGCATCCGCAGCGTCGAGTACCTGGGCGAGAAGCTGCTGGCGGCGGGGATCCAGATCATCGAGCCCCCCGGCGGGCACGCGATCTACATCGACGCGGCCCACTTCGCCCCCCACCTGCCGCGGGAAGAGTTCCCGGGGCAGGCGGTGGTGTGCGGGTTGTACCGCGTGGGGGGGATCCGCAGCTGCGAGATCGGGGGCGTGATGGCGGGGCCGGGGCGCACGCCGCCGATGGAACTGGTGCGCCTGGCGATCCCACGGCGCGTCTACACGCAGAGCCACATCGACTACGTGGCGGAGGCGTGCGCCGAGCTCTTCGCCGTGCGGAAGGAGCTCCGCGGGCTGCGGATCGTCAGGGCGCCCGAGGTGCTGCGGCACTTCACGGCGGAGTTCGAGGAGGTCTGAGGGGAGGGTCGCGTGCGGGCCGGGTCGCCCAGCGCCGCGGGGGGGAGGACGCGCAGGCCCGTGCGCCTGCCGGTCGTTCAGCGCCGCAAGCCCGTGCGGCGGCGGACGCGCATCGGGCGCTGGCGGGCCGTGGCCCTGATCGGGCTGCACGTGCTGATCGTGGCCCACGTGCTGCACTGGTGGATCACCGGGCGCAGCGTCGGGCGCTTCGTGCTCTCCGACAGCATGCGCACGCTCGAACTGGGCGAGATCAACCCGGGCGTCATCCTGTTCGCGCTGGCGCTGCTCGTCACGGCGCTCCTGGGCCGCTTCATGTGCGGCTGGTTCTGCCACGTCGGGGCCCTGCAGGACCTGAGCGCGTGGATGCTCCGCAAGGTCAGGATCCGCCCGCACCTGTTCCGATCCCGCCTGCTGGGGTACGTGCCCGTCGCCCTCGCCGCGTACATGTTCCTCTGGCCCACGATCAAGCGGACGGTGGTGGTCCCCGCGCTGGAGCCGCTGTGGCCGGACGTCGGCGCGGTCCTGGGCGTCGTGCCCTTCCCCGGCTGGAGCGTCAACCTCACCACCAGCCGCATGTGGGACGGGCTTCCGTCGCTCGTGGTCGCGATCCCCTTCCTCGTCGTGTGCGGCTTCGCGACGGTCTACTTCCTCGGAGCCCGCGGGCTGTGCCGCTACGCGTGCCCCTACGGCGGGTTCCTGCTCCCCGCCGAGCAGATGGCGGTCGGGCGGATCGTCGTCGACTCCAAGACCTGCGACCAGTGCGGGGTGTGCACCGCCAACTGCACCGCGGGCGTGCGCGTGCACGACGAGGTGCGCGAGCACGGGTCGATCGTCGACCGCAACTGCATCCGCACCTTCGACTGCGTGCGGGGGTGTCCGAAGGACGCGCTCTCGTTCACGATCGCCACGCCGGCGGCGTTCGCCGGGAAGCGGACGTGGCGCCGGGCCTACGACCTGACGTGGGGCGAGGAGCTGCTGTGCGTCGGGGTCTTCACGGGCTCCTTCCTCGTGCTGCGGGGGCTGTACGACGCCGTGCCGCTGCTCATGGCCGCGCCCCTCGCGGTGATCGCCGCCTACCTGACCTGGAAGCTCGTGCGCCTGCGCCGCGACGCCAACGTCCGCCTGGGCGGGATGCAGTTGAAGCTGCGCGGGCGCGTGTCCCGTTGCGGCCGCGGGTTCGCGGTCGCCATGGTGGGCGTGGCGGCCCTGCTGGGGCACTCGACGGCGGTGCGCGGCCTGCTCTGGGCCGGCGCCCGCCACGACAACGCCGTGCAGGTCTCCTACGAGGACGCCCTCGCGGGCACCGTCTCGCCCGAGGCCCGGGCCCACGCCGCCGCCGGCCTGCGCCTGTACCGCATGGCCTCGTCCCTGGGCGAGGGCGGCATCGGCCTCCTCCGCACGCCCGGAGCATCGATGCGTTCGGCGTGGCTGCAACTGGTGGTGGGCGACTTCGACCGGGCCGAGCGGTCGCTGCGGGCGATCCTGGCTTCGCCCCGCCGGACCGATGAACTGGGCATCGAGACCGCCAGGCTCATGGTCACCCGGGGACGTCCCGGCGACGCGATCGACATCCTCGAACGGACGGTGGAGCGCAGCCCAGGCTTTGCACAGAGCCGCGACATGCTCGCCGCGCTGCTCGTCCAACAGGGCAGCCCCGACCGCGCCGAGGCCGTCTACCGGGCCGCGCTGGACCGGCGGCCCGCCGATCCCATCGCCCGGGCCGGCCTGGGGCGGCTCATGCTGACGACAGGGCGCCTTGACGCGGCCCTCGAGCACCTGAACGCCGCGGCGGACCTGAGCGACGAACCCGCGGTCCAGCGCGACCGGGCCATCGCCCTCTTCTCCGCGGGCAGGGTCAACGACGCCGTGCGGACCCTGGAGATCGCGGCCGACCGGCGACCGGCGGCCAAGTCCGACCTGCTCATGCTTGCCTCCGCGATGCTAACGGAGACCGGACGGCACGCCGAGGCCCAGTCCATGAGGGTCCGAGCCCAGCCCGGCCCGCGCTAGCGGCGCGAGTCGGAAGAACGTGCACCAAGGCGCCGGCGGGCTCTGCGGGTGCCACGGGCGATCCGCCCGGCGTTCGCCCGTGCCGGCGTCCGGACGGGCGTTGAACAGCCGCACGGGTCACGGGCGAAGCGCCCGATGACCCGTGGCACCCGGGACGTATCCGTCCACGGACTTCCGAATCGCGCCACCGGCGGCGCACGGAGGCTGGCTCCCGCATCGCTCCCGCCCTAGGATCGGCGTCCGAGGCATGGATCGACCTCGGGGTCGCCCCGCCTGTCGGCGCCGGGCGGCGTGTGTTCATCCCGGGACCCGTCGGGTCCCGACCCCTGAAGCGCCCTTGAGCGGGCCGCGGTCGTGGGGCGGGCTGAAGAGCCCGAGCCACGACGCTCGATCCACCGACCCGCCGGTGTCGCTGCACGGAAGAAGGCCATGGCCAACCAACTCGTCCAGGATCTGATCGAAGCGGGGATCCACTTCGGGCAGCGCGCCAGCGCCTGGAACCCGAAGATGCAGCCGTTCCTCTACGGCAAGCGCAACGGGATCCACATCATCGACATCAAGGAGACGCTCAAGGGCCTGATGCTGGCCAAGAAGTTCGTGGCCCGCACCGTGGCCGAGGGCAAGGACGTGTGCTTCGTGGGCACCAAGCGCCAGGCCAAGAGCGTGCTCGAGACGCGCGTGCCGGGCGTGAAGATGCACTGGGTCACGGAACGTTGGCTGGGCGGCACGCTCACCAACTTCCGCACCATCCGGGCCCGCCTCAAGCGCCTCGAGGAGCTCGAGGCCATCGAGCGGACCGACAACTTCGCCAGCTACTCCAAGAAGATGGAGAGCCAGCTCCGGCGCGAGTCGGGCAAGATCAAGCGCAACCTCGACGGCATCCGGGGCATGGACAAGCTCCCCGGCGTCATGGTCGTGATCGACGTGCGCCACGAGGTCACCGCCGTCCGCGAGGCCCGCAAGCTGGGCATCCCCACCATCGCCCTGCTCGACACCGACGGCGATCCGGACCAGGTCGACATCCCGATCCCGGGCAACGACGACAGCATGCGCTCCATCGACGTGATCGTGCGCGAGCTGTGCCTGGCGTGCGCCGACGGACGCCAGTTGCGGCAGGAGACCCGCGAGCCCGGCCCCGCCGAGGAGCCCGCCACCGATCAGCCCCGCCGCTCGCGCCGCACGCAGTTCAAGCGCGACGAAGCCGCCCCGGGCGATGCCCCGTCGGACCGTGCCCGCAGCGCGGCCCCCGCCCCCCAGGCCTGAGCCCTCGCCGCGGACCACGATCGCCCAGGGACCAGCCCCCCCGCCCCGGCGGGGTCGACCAGCACTCACCGATCCGCTCCGGAACACGCACCATGGCCGACATCAACCCCAAGATCGTCATGCAGCTCCGCAACAAGACGGGCCTCCCGATGATGGCCTGCAAGGCCGCCCTCGAGAAGGCCGGCGGCGACATGGACAAGGCCGAGGAGATCCTGCGCAAGGAGCTCAAGGGCAAGATGGAGGCGCGGACGGAGCGGGCCGCGGGCGAGGGGCGCATCGCCGTGCACCTGACGCGTGAGGCCGCCACGATCGTGGAGGTGCGGGCGGAGTCGGATTTCACGGCCAAGAACGAGAAGTTCATCGCCGCGGCGGGCGCCGTGGCGAAGCTGGCGATCGACCAGCACTCGGGTTCGGTGCAGCCGACGCCCCAGATGACCGGGATCATCGACGAGATCCGCATCTCAACGGGGGAGAACTGCCGCATCGCCCGGGCCCACAAGCTGACCCAGGACCCGGGCACGGGCGGCTTCGGGTCGTACGTCCACCACGACGGCAAGACGGGGGTGCTGGTGCAGGCCGAGGGCTCCGTCTCGGATGAGACGCTCCGCCAGATCTGCATGCACATCACCGCTGCCGTGCCGCGCCCGCAGGGCATCAGCGCCACCGACATCCCCGCCGACATCGTCGAGCGCGAGCGCCGCTTCCGCCTGGAGCAGGCGATCGAGTCGGGCAAGCCCAAGGAAATCGCCGAGAAGATGGTCGAGGGCGGCATGCGCAAGTTCTTCGAGGAGGTCGCCCTCGTCGAACAGCCCTTCATCATGGACCCGACCAGGAAGGTCAAGGACGTCCTGGGCGGCAAGGCCCAGGTCGTCGCCTTCCTGCGCTGGCAGGTCGGTGAACAGGCCTGACCCCGCCGCCACCTCGGCCCCACCCGAAGCCCCACGGGCCCGGCGGAGCGGCCCGCGGTCGCCCTGCTCCTCAGGGGCATGATCGGGTTGTGTTCGCTTCTGGCCGAATGGAACTCTGACGGACCCCATGCGCGGAAGTGCCCACCAACCACCTACTTATGGCGGCGCGCGGTAATTCTTCGCTGATCCGGGCGTGCCGGGTGGCATTCTCGGAATCCTGTGGCACCTTGTAAGTGTCTCTCTCCTCCTATGACTCGGTTGCGGGCGGAAAACTGCAGCCGGGTTTGCGGGGGCGGCCGGGAAACCGGGCCCGCCCCGAACGGTGTCTCTCTCCTCCTATGACTCGGGTGCGGGTGGAAAACCGCAGCCGGGTTTCCCCGGGGCCTCGAAGCCCGGATCGACTGTCTCTCTCCTCCTCTAACTCGCCCCCGTCATGATGACGGGGGCGAGTTTTCCTTTGGGGACCCGCGGTCCGCATCACTCCGCGGAGTTCGGCCACGCCGACGCCCCAGCGCCCCCGGGGCTCCGCGCCGGTGAACCTGAAGAAGAGCGTCCGGACGAGGATGGCCGCAGCGATCACCTGGAGGCCCCGGGACGTGGTGTGCGCGGGCCTGGAAAGGGGGGAGGGCGTCTGCATCTGGGGCTCCTTGCGAGGGGACGGCCAAACCCCGGAGAGCGTGCCGCGGTGCGACGGATCGCATGGCCCGGAAGGAGCGCGACGAGCCGGTCGCCGAAGCGCCAGACCTGGCGCGACCGCGCCGGCTCGCCACGAGCGCTGCAACGGCCCACGAGCGCCCGGTGTTCGGGCCGCTACGCTTGGCGGGCTCGTCGACAGGAGGGTCAAGGCCGATGTATCGCGTGCTGCTGGTCGGGCTTGGGCCGCTGGGGACGAGGATCGGTCGCGAGCTGATCTCGCGGCGGGTGGGCACGCTGGTGGGCGCGGTGGACACCGCCCCGGAGCTGGCGGGGCAGCCCGTGTCGAAGCTCATCGCCCGGGCCGACGGCGGGCTCGAGGTGTCGTCGTCGCTCGGAGAGTTCGGGCAATGGGACCGCGTCGACGCGGTGCTCGTGACCACGAGCTCGACGGTGCGGGCCTGCGCCCCCACCTTCGCCGCCTGCCTGCGCGAGGGCAAGGCCGTGGTCAGCACCTGCGAGGAACTGGTGTGGCCCTGGCTGCGCGAGCGGGCGCTGGCCGGGGAGCTGGACGCGACGGCCAGGAGGCACGGCGGGCGGCTGCTGGGCACGGGCGTCAACCCCGGCTTCCTCATGGACGCCCTGCCGACCTTCCTGACGGCGGTGTGCTCGGAGGTGGAGTCGGTGCGCGTCGAGCGCGTGCAGGACGCCACCACCCGGCGCGTGCCCTTCCAGAAGAAGATCGGGGCCGGGCTGACCGTCGACGGCTTCAAGCGGCGCCTGGCGGCCGGCGGGTTCGGGCACGTCGGGCTGGGCGAGTCGATGCACCTGCTGGCGGCGAGCGTGGGCCTCGGCGTGGCCCGGTGGGAGGAGAGGATCGAACCGGTGGTCGCGGCGCGGATGTTGCCGGGCGTGGGCGGGGAGGGGCGGATCGAGCCCGGGATGGTGGCGGGGATCGAGCAGACCGCGACGGGGTGGGACGGGGGCGGGAAGGCGGTGGTGGAGATGCTCTTCCACGCCGCGATCGGGGCGGAGGGCCCGCGCGACCGGGCCCTCATCCGGGGCAACCCGGCGATGGAGATGGTGCTGCCGGGCGGGGTGCACGGCGATACGGCGACGTGCGCCATCGCGGTGAACGCCATCCCGTCGCTGATCGCGGCGGCGCCGGGGCTGCACACGATGGCGTCGGTGCCCATGGTGCGGCATGTCCGCGGCGGGTGATTGCGGGCGGCGGGCCCGCCGCGCCGATACCTTGACGCGCCACGGCGTCACGCCGGGCCGAGGGAGAACGCGGTGCCCCACCTTCCGATCGAGTCATTCACGGCAACGACGGCCTTGGTCGAGGGGCGCGAGCTGGCGTTCTTCGGAGGCTGCAACTACCTCGGGCTGGCCCACCACCCGGCGGTCCGGGCGGCGGTCGCCGCGTCGCTCGCGACGACGGGGCTGACCACCACCGCCAGCCGCGAGACCACGGGCAACACCGTCGGGCACGACGCCTTGGAGCGGGAACTGGCGGCGTTCTGCGGGCTCGGGGCGTGCACCCTCCTGTGCGAGGGGTACACGGCGAACATCGCGCTCATGGCGGGGCTGGCGCCGACGCACGGCGTGGCCCTGGTCGACGCCAAGGCCCACCGGAGCCTGGCCCACGCCGCCAAGGCCGCCGGCCTGCTCGTGCTCTACTACGACCATCTCGACGCCCGGCAGGCGATCGGGCTGGCCCGGGAGCACGCGGCGGAGGGCGTGGCGATCCTGACCGACAGCGTGTTCGCGGCCAACGGGGGCGTGGCGCCGCTGCCCGAGTTGCTCGCGGGGCTGCCCGGGGGCGGAACGCTGGTGGTCGACGACTGCCACGGCCTGTGCGTGCTGGGGCGTTCCGGGCGCGGGGCGCTCGACCACTTCGGGCTGCGGGACGAACGGATCGTGGTGACGACGACCTTGGCCAAGGGCTTGGGGTGCTACGGCGGGGCGGTCATGGGAACGCCCGAACGCATCGCCGACGTGCGCCGGCACGCGAACATCTACCTCGGCACCACGCCCACCCCCCCACCGCTCGTCGCGGGGGCCCGCGCGGCGCTCTGCGTCCTCGCCGAGTCCGACGCCCTCGTCGTGCGCCTGCGGGCGAACATCGATCGGGTGCGGGGCGTGCTGGTGGGCCTCTCGCTCCCGCTTCCCCCGCCCGGCGTGCCCATCCTCCCGTTCGTGCTCTCCCCGGTCGAGCGGATGGAGCGGGCGTCGCAATCGCTGTGGAACGACGGCGTGCTGGTCCCGCTGATCGACTATCCCGGCGGGCCCGGGCTCCGGTACTTCCGCATCTGCGTCAACGCCGAGCACACGCCCGGGCAGATCGACGCCCTGGGCGCCGCCCTGCGCCGGGCCCTTTCGGGGGAGCCGGCCGAGGCGAGAGCCGCCACCGCCTGATGGTGTGAGTCGGAAGAACATGCACCAGGGCGCGTGCGGGCGCTGCGGGTGCCACGGGCGAAGCGCCCGATGACCCGTGGCCGCGTGCCACGACTGTGCCGCTTGGGGCACAGTCGTGTCCGGCGAGGGACGCAGTGTCCGGTGACGGACGCACGACTGTTCGCCGAGCCGAACAGTCGTGGCACGCGATCGGATAGGGTGCCACGACTGTGCCGCTTGGGGCACAGTCGTGTCCGACGACGGACGCAGTGTCCTGCGACGGACGCAGCGTCCGGCGACGGACGCACGACTGTTCGCCGAGCCGAACAGTCGTGGCACGCGATCGGATAGGGTGCCACGACTGTGCCGCTTGGGGCACAGTCGTGTCCGGCGACGGACGCAGTGTCCTGCGAGGGACGCAGTGTCCGGCGAGGGACGCAGTGTCCGGCGAGGGACGCACGACTGTTCGCCGAGCCGAACAGTCGTGGCACGCGATCGGGTAGGGTGCCACGACTGTGCCGCTTGGGGCACAGTCGTGTCCGGCGACGGACGCAGTGTCCGGTGACGGACGCACGACTGTTCGCCGAGCCGAACAGTCGTGGCACGCGATCGGGCAGGGTGCCACGACTGTGCCGCTTGGGGCACAGTCGTGTCCGACGACGGACGCAGTGTCCTGCGAGGGACGCAGTGTCCGGTGACTGACGCACGACTGTTCGCCGAGCCGAACAGTCGTGGCACGCGATCGGATAGGGTGCCACGACTGTGCCGCTTGGGGCACAGTCGTGTCCGGCGAGGGACGCAGTGTCCGGCGACGGACGCAGTGTCCTGCGAGGGACGCAGTGTCCGGTGACTGACGCACGACTGTTCGCCGAGCCGAACAGTCGTGGCACGCGATCGGGTAGGACAGGCGTTGCGCCGGCGCTGACCTGGGTCCGCATCGGGGACGGCGGCACGTCGCGTGTCTGCTCGATGGTCAGGCCCAGGCCGTAGTGGAACACCACCCCGGCGGTTGCCGTGTCTTCCGGGCCAGTTGTCGGCGCGCGTCGGATCGCGGCGCGGCGCCTCCTCGCCGGCCGCCGACGGGCATCTTTTCCATTGGTTCGCCGACGGGCCTCCCCCGAGCGAGGCGAGCGTCCGGTGCCGGCGGAGCCGGGGCCGCACGGGGCGGGACGCCCGGCGCCCGGGCGGCGGGGCACGGACCGTCGAGGCCCCGCGCCCCGAGGTTATCGTGACCCCGGGAAGGCCCCGGTCGATCCCGGACAGCCAGGTCCGCCTGCTTGCGCTGGACCAAACCGCCGATGGATGGGAGGGGACCGCGCTGCCCCGCGACGTCGGTCCGCGCGCGATCGCCGGTCCTTCTCCCTCGGTCATCACGGACGGGAATCGCCATGGCGTCGGAATCGGAACTGCACGTGCGGATCAGGCCCGATGGGTCGGAGGCGACGCTGATCGCGCCCGCGGGCATGGACCGTTCCGCGGTGCGGGTCGAGACCACCACCGTCGTCGCCCGGCAGGCCGGGGTGGAGATCACCCAGGCGGTGGGCGAGGCGCTGGCGGCGTTCGCGACGGCGTACGGCGAGGGCGCGTCCGACCTCTCCCAGGTCATTGCCCGCGCGACGCCACCCCGGCCCGGGACGGACGGCCGCATGGAGTGGGCATCGGACCACGATCCGACGGTGTCGCACCGCCTCGACGGCGAGAGCGGGCGATCGGACCACTACGCGGGCAAGACGTACGTCCGCGTGGCGGAGGGCAAGGCGGTGGGCGTGCTGCACGCGCCGACGGAGCCGCAGCCCGGGCGCGACGTGCGCGGGCGCGAGATCAAGGCGGCGCTGGGTCGGCCCGTAACGATCAAGTTCCATCCGACGCTGCAGGTGGACGACGCCGGGCGTGTCACCGCGAGGGTCGCGGGCGTGCTGGTCTTCGAGCGGAACGAGCTCAAGGTCAGCCAGCTCCTCGAAATCGCGGGCGGCGTGGACTTCTCGACGGGGAACATCGACTTTCCCGGGAACATCACGATCGCCAAGGGCGTGTGCGCCGGGTTCAAGGTGAAGGCGGGCGGGGACCTGACGATCGGGGGCCTGATCGAGGCGGCGGAGGTGATCTGCTCGGGGAACCTCTCGGCCCGCACCGGCATGGCCGGGCAGGGCCGGGGGGCGCTGACCGTCGGCGGCAACGCCCACGTGGTGTACCTCGAGCAGGTCCGGGGCGCGGTGCGCGGCGACTTCGCCGTGGACCGCGAGATCTCCGACTGCCGGCTGATCGTCGGGGGCAGGCTCCATTCCCCCGGCGGCACGATCCTGGGAGGCGAGGTGGCGGTCACGGACTCGCTCGTGATCAAGGTGTTGGGCTCGGCGAGGGGGACGGCGACCACGCTGGTGCTCGACGACGCCCCGTTCGTGCGCGCGGCGCGGGCGGGCGCCGGCAAGGCGCTCGCCGACGCCGAGGCCCGGCTCGCCAAGCTCGATCGCGAGGAGCGCACGATCATGGTCAACCCGCGCCCGGGTTCACGCGACAAGGAGCGGCTGACGGAGATCGCGTTCGAGACGAACGAACTGAACCGGGCAATCTCGACCGCGGACAACAAGATGACCGAGCTCGACGTGCTGCTCGAGGCGACGCGCAAGCTCAACGTCAACGTCGTCGGCGTCATCCACGCCGGCGTCACCATGCGGATCGGCGACCTCCGGGCCGAGTTCACCACGCCCCGCAGGGGGCCGCTGTGGATCTTCCGCGACGAGCGGGGCGAGCCGGCGTATCGCCTGGGCTCGACCGGGGCGGCCAAGCCGCTGACGGACATCGCACGGGTCAGCCGGGGCGAGGGCGCGGCGCCGGGCAAGCGCCGCCCCGGGGCGGCCGCCTGAGCGGCCCGGGAAGCGTGCCGAGCCCGATTGGTGGCGAATCCTGCATTGATCCGAGGCGGGCGTTCGGCTAGGCTGGGCGGCTCTGGGATGCGGGCTCGCGGCCGCGTCCGAGAATCCGACCAGGGAGGCCCGATCCATGCCACGCACCGCCCGTACCACGCTCCTCGTCCTGTCCGCCGGGACGATTCTGTCCGCCGCCGCCCCGACGCTCGCGGCGACCGACCCCTGGCCCCAGTACGAGGTCCACAACGGCGTCTTCTACCGCGTGGAGAAGCGCACGGAGTACGGGGCTGAGGTCAAGCTCTTCCACGGCCCGAGCGGCACCCTGACCCGCGAGCAACTGCGCGGGCAGGTCGCGGCCCAGGCGCCCCGCGTGCTGTCCGACGGCCTGGCGAAGCGCCTGGCGGCGGTGGGCAAGGGCGCTCCGCTTGAGGTGGTGGTCGTGATGCGGGCCCAGCCCGCCGAGCCCATCTCACGCCAGGTCCTGGCCCCGGTGCAGGCCCGGGTGCGTGAGCTGTCGGCCCGCATGCGGGCGATCTCGGCGCGGACCAATCCGCTGGCCGACGGCGGCGTGTCGCTCCCGCCCATCGCCGAGGCGATGCTGGCGGCGGGCGAGCCCGACCCCGCCGGGGCCGCCGAACGCGACGCCCTGGCTCGGCGGATTGATGACCTGATGCGCGACGCCCGCCAGGACGCCGCGCGCCGGATCGCCGCCGCCCTCGGGCCCGAGCAGGACGCCCTCGCCGCCCGCGTGACGGCCCTGGGCGGGCGGGTGACCCACCGCGTCTCGGTCTCGAACGTGCTGGGCGTCGTGCTGCCCGCCGGTCGGGTCGCTGAACTGGCCGCCGACCCGCGGATCGCCCACGTCGGGCTGAACAACCCCGGCGTCCCGGAGCTCGACACCTCCGCCGCGTCGATCGGAGCCCCGACGTTCTGGAGCAACGGCGTGATCGGGACGACCTGGGACGCGGCCGTGCTCGACACCGGCTGCTTCCAGGCCCACCCGGCCTTCGCCGGCAAGACCTTCATCTCCAACATCGGCGTCACCGACACCGGGACGCACGGCACGGCCATGACCGGCATCTTCGCCTCCACCAACGCCACCAACCGCGGCATCGCCCACGGATGCGACAAGATCGTCATCTCCCTGGCCGGCACCGACGCCACCAGCATGACGGGCATGGCCTTCATCGCCTCCACGGGCGAGCCCGAGGCGTGCAACTACTCCTTCGGCAACGGCACCGCCTCCACGAACGACTACGCCCCCATCGACCAGTTCTTCGACGGCGTGATCTCCAGCTTCGACTACATCGTCTCCAAGAGCACGGGCAACGGCGGGTTCGGCTCGGGCAACCCCACGATCACGCACCCCGCCCCCGCCTTCAACCTCATGGCCGTCGCCAACATCGACAACACGGGCGACACCAACCGCGCCAACGACCGCATCAACACGTCCTCCAGCCGCGGGCCCACCGCCGCCGGGCGCAAGAAGCCCGACATCGGCGCCCCCGGCACGTCGATCATGACCACGAACACGTCGGGCGGGTTCACGGCGGTCACGGGCACCAGCCCCGCCGCCCCCCACATCGGCTCCGCCATCCTGCTGCTGGCCCATCTGGGCACGACGGACATCAAGGCCGCCAAGGCCGTGCTCATCAACCACACCGACGCCATGGACGACCGGGGCACCAGCTCGACCGCGGACGACATCTTCGTCGACGGCTCGTTCTGGAACCGTCGCTACGGGTGGGGGTACGTCGACCTCACGCGGGCCTACGCGCACGGGCTCGACGTCTTCGTCGACTCGATCCCCGATCGCCCGGAGAACGCCGACTTCCGCCTCTACGCCGGCCGCCTCTTCCAGCACGAGAAGGTCACGCTCGTCTGGCAGCGCCACGTGGCGTACAACGGCTCGACCTACCCCACGCAGGTCGAGTCGCTCTCCGACCTGGACCTGCGCTGCTACCGGCGCTCGGACAACACGCTCCTGGCCAACGCCGGCTCCCCCATCGACAACGTCGAGCAGTTCTCGCTGACCGCCGCCGACGAGACGGTGGTCGTCAAGGTCGAGGCCTTCGGCACGTTCGACCCGGACATCACCAGCGAGGAGTTCGCGCTGGCGACGCAGGAGAACTTCGTCGCCGCGACCGGACCCGCCTTCACCCCCACCATCAACGCCCCCGTCTCGGTCGTCGCCGGGTCCACCTTCGCGCTGTCGGCGTCGGTCCTCAACTCGGGCGACCTGCCGGCCCACGCCGTCACCGCCCAGTTCGCGGGCATGCCCGTCGCGGTCGGGGCCAATCCGGCGCCCCTCGGCACGATTGCCCAGGGCGCCGGCCCCATCGCCAACTGGACGGTCCAGGCCCCCGCCACGCCCGGTTCCTACGACGTCACCGTCACCGTCGCCAGCAGCAGCTACGGCGAGACCTTCACCGGCCTGGGGCAGTTGACCATCAACGTCACCGGCGCCTGCCGCGGCGACTGGAACGGCGACGGCGTCGTCGACTTCAACGACTTCCTCGCCTACCTCAACGACTACAACGCGGGCCTGCCCATCGCCGACATCAACGGCGACGGCGTCGTCGACTTCAACGACTTCCTGGAGTTCCTCAACCTCTACAACACGCCCTGCTGATCGGGCGAGCCCCGGCGGTTCCCGCGTGAGCCTCACCGGCCGAGCACCCGGCCAAGCAGGCCCGTGCCGCGCGAGCTGGGCCAGCGCCGGAGATCGTCGCGGAGCGCCGCCACGCTCGGGTAGCGGTCGCCCGGGTCGCGCGCCGTCGCCCGCGAGGACAAGACTCGCCAGCCCGTCGCCTTCGAGCGTGGCGCTCAAAGGGGTTTCGGCGATCCGCCTGAGCAGGTCGAGCAGGACGCGCAGGCGTGCGCCGGTCTGGTCATCGGTCGAATGCCCGTCCGGACGCCCGCACGGGCGACCGCCGGGCGGATCGCCCGTGGCACCCGCAGCGCCCGCCCGCGCCTTTGGGCGCACTCTTCCGACTCACGCCACGAGTGCTGTGTGTCGGAAGTCCGTGGACGGATGCGCTCCGGGTGCCACGGGTCATCGGGCGCTTCGCCCGATGACCCGTGCGGCTGTTCGAGGCCGGTCCGGACGCCGGCACGCGCGACCGCCGGGCGGCTCGCCCGTGGCACCCGCAGCGCCCGCCCGCGCCTTTGGGCGCACTCTTCCGACTCACGCCACGAGTGCTGTGTGTCGGAAGTCCGTGGACGGATGCGCTCCGGGTGCCACGGGTCATCGGGCGCTTCGCCCGATGACCCGTGCGGCTGTTCGAGGCCGGTCCGGACGCCGGCACGGGCGAGCCGCCGGGCGGCTCGCCCGTGGCACCCGCGGCGCCCGCCCGCGCCTTGGTGCACGTTCTTCCGACTCGCACCACTGGGCTCTGTCTGATGCCGCGGGCGGAGCGGGCCAAAGAGGGGCGAAAGAGAGCCGAAAGACCACGCGTTTGGCCGCTCGCGAGGCGGGTGGGGATCACAGTTCCGCCTGGTCACTGACGGTCACGCCATTCCCCCGGCCGCCATCGTCTCGGCGGGACAGACGCACGAATCGACCAAGTTCGTCGAGGTGATGGAGGAGGTGCGTCCGCCGCGTTGGATCGGCTGGCCGCTCGAGGCCGCGGGGGACATGGGGTACCCATGCTTCCGGAGAACCCGCTTGACGAGGGCGCGGATCTGTGCCCGTGCGTTCTCGCGCACCTGCCAGTCGATCGTCACGCTCGACGCGGGAGTGGCCGCGTCCCTGCTCCCGGGCCCGGGGGCCGTGCGCGCGTTCGTTCGCCGCCGACGCCGGTCGGCGGGGCTCTGCGTCCGCTGCCGATACCCGCTCGCGGGGCTGCCGCGCTGCCCGGAGTGCGGGACCGACCAAGCGGCCTGACGGTGACTTCGGGAGTGTCTCAGTCGATGCGCACGGGCTCCTGCGGGGCGTCGCGGTGCGAGTTCTCGGTCCACTCGTCGTCGCCGAAGGTCTGCGTCGGGTAGTCCGGGTCGCCCGAGACGGTGAACTGCTGCGAGTACTCCTTGCCGTCGACGGTGAGGACGACCTTGTAGGTGCCGGGGGTGAACCGCCCGGCGCCGCCGCCGACCGGACCGCGGGAGCCGCCCTGCCCGCCGCCGGCCTGGGCGCCCGCCGGCGGCTGCCCT
>VGXM01000021.1 GCA_016873295.1 Phycisphaerae bacterium | reverse complement strand
ATCTGCCAGCTGCGGTTGGCGACGGGTGTGCTGATCCGCGCGAGCTGGTCGAAGTCGCCTGAACGCCGCGAGCGCCTGCTGGCGCGGCTGCTGCGGATCATCGCATACCACCAGGCCAACATCGCCGACGCGCGCGAGAGTCACGCCAAGAAACGAAAAGAGCAACTCCGCACACGCGGAGTCGCCCCTGAAACATGCATCTCGTGCTGCCAGAAAGTGGCGTTGTAAAGTCAGCAGCCGGCGTTGTAGAGGTTCAGGAACTCGAGGAAGTCGTTGAAGTCCACCGCCCCGTCCATGTTCACGTCGGCGATCGGATCCTCGGCGTTGAACAGGTTCAGGAACTCCAGGAAATCGTTGAAGTCCACCGCCCCGTCGCCGTTGAGGTCGGCGGGGCATTCGGGCAGCGTGATCTGCCCGTCGTCCATCAGGGCCGGGGCGCCCTTGCCGTGCGCCGCCCACTGGGCGTAGGCGACCTGCCCGGTGTTGTTGGTGGTGTTCGCGTCGCGGAGGAACTCGATGTACTCGCGCGACGTGGTCTGGAAGTACACCCGCACCCGCGCCGACGCCGCCCCCGGCGGGATCTCGTACAGCGTGTCATCCCAGTATTGCCCGTCGGCATAGGCATACGCCACCGGCGCCGCCTGCACGCCCGCGAACGCCGCGTTCGTGAAGCCCCGCGGCGGGATTCGGTTGTCCAGGAACCACGTGTTGTTGATCGCGAAGTGGAACCCGGGGCCCGCCGGCTTGCCCGTCAGCCCCGCGGCGTGGGCGTCCAGCCCGATCTTCGCCTCGTACACCTTGGTGTCGCCCGTCGAGAGCGTCGCCGTGCCCCAGTCGTACGCGCCGCGCTCCGACACGATCGCCCCCTGCGCGTCGTGGAACCGCACGTTGACCCACATCCGCCGACCCTCGGGGTACCCCGTCGGAAGCTTGTGACCGGTCTGGTTGATCACGCGGACCCGCAGGCGCCCCAGCCCGGCGGTCAGCTCCAGGTCCGACGCCGCCCGCAGGAACGACTCGGTGCGCGCCACCGCCGCGTCCACCAGCGCGTCGGTCAGGTCCGTCTCCCAGTGCGGGTAGAGCGAGTGGACGGCGCGGAGCACCCAGGTGTTGCCGCCCGGGAAATGGTGCTGGGCCAGGTCCTTGCGCACGGGCGGGTCCAGATCGGGGAAGCACCCCGTGCCCGTGCCCCTGGGCATGTGGCAGTCCTGGCACGATCCGACCAGCGGGTTGGTCCCGCCGAAGCGTCCGCCCATGTCGATCGGTCCCTGCGCGAACGAGGAGTGCAGCCACTCGCTGTACGTGCGCTCGATGGGAAACTGATCGTACCTGTTGCCGGTCGGGTGGGGCGCGTCGAGCTGGTTCAGGCGGTACGAGCCGTCGGGCTGGCGCGAATACACGGGGTTGCTCACCTCGTGGCACGTGGCGCACATCGACGAATCGCGGTGGAAGGGCGACCGGAGCCACTCGTGGTACGTCGCCTGCGGCGTGATCACGCGCGGGCCCCGACGCCGATCCTCCGGGTCCATGATGTACGACCCGTTCCCCGCGTTCACCGGCGGGCGCGGCAAGCCCGCCAGGATCGCCATGTCCTCCGGCGGCGAAGCCCCGGGGTGGTACACCGGGTCCACCATCCGGTGGCACACCGAGCACGCGACGCCCTCCCAGTCCGCCCCCATCAGCATCGAGCCGTCGGGGGGCGTGCTCCGGCCCTCCAGCCAGCCCTGCGGCGTGTGGCACCGCAGGCAGAACTCCCCCGCGAACGCCGCGTCCTGGTTCGCGATCGTCATGCACGCGTGGAAGACCGGGTCGCGGGCCGCCTGCCCCATCAGGCTCGCCGCCCACGGGCGGTAGGGCTCGTGCTCGTCGTCGTAATCGCCGTGACAATGCACGCACGAGGCCCCGGCGCTCACCAGCGGGAACGGGATCGAGTTGGGCTGCGTGCCCCCCTGGATGAAGTCGCGGATCGTGGTCGGCACCGTGCCGGCGGCGACGGCCGCCAGGAGCGCCGCGACGCCCAGCGACCCCACCCACGCCACCTCCGCCACGCCGCGCCCACGCAACGCCCCGGAATGGTCACGCATCCCAACCCTCCCACACCCCTGATCGACCACGAGCGGCGGCCGGCCGGGGGAGCCATCGTCCGCGGGCCGACCCCGCGGATCAACTCCGAACATCGACCACTCATCTTCGTCCATCGCCCCCAACGTGTTGCCCCCCGCGGCTGCCAGAGGGCGGTGATTCCGTCCCGCGCGGCGCGGTTGGATTGAGGATGGATCCCTCGCCTGACCGATAAACCCCGTGGATTGACCGGGCGGAGCGCTTGACCGGCGCCCGCGACCCGGCTTTTGTTCCTCCCGACGAGGCCGCACGTGACCGACGCTTGCCCTCAACCCGCGTCCCCCCGCACCACGCTCCGCGTGGCGGGTGCGCCCGTCGCCAAAGCCGCCAAAGCCAAAGCCGTGAAACGGCAGGCCTGACCCCGCGCGGCTGAACCCCACGTTCAGACTCCGATCCGGGCTCGCAGGCCAAGACCCGCGGGCCCGCGGTGTCGTCTGTCCGCAATCCCCCAACCCAGTCCCCAGGCCGGCAACGTAGACCGGCGATCCGACAACCAGCTCCAGGAGACCCCGCATGAGCACCGCCACCACACACGCCGTCGACTGCACCGAGTGCGCCGCGCCCGTCACCCTCGCCCGCACGCCCCTGCTGGGCGAGGTGATCCGCTGCGGCGACTGCGGCGTGGAGCTCGAAGTCACCGCCCTCCACCCCCTCGCCGTCGAGCTCGCCCCCCAGGTCCAGGAAGACTGGGGCGAGTGAGCGCCGTGCCGCGCCCCACCGGGACACCCATGAGAGTCGCCCTGCTGTATTCGCGGATCCGCGTCGAGGAGCGGATGCTCCTGGACGCCCTGGAACGCCGCGGCATCGCGCACGAAGCCCTCGACGTGCGCACGCTCCGCTTCGACCTCGACGACCCCGCCCCCTGGGGCCGCTTCGACGTCGCCCTCGAGCGCTGCGTCAGCCAGACCCAGGCCCTCGCCTGTGTGCGCACGCTCGAGGCGTTCGGCGTCCCCTGCGTCAACCCCGCCGCCGTCATCGACGCCTGCGGCGACAAGCTCGCCACCTCCCTCCTCCTCTCCCGGGCCGGCGTCCCCCAGCCGCGCACCCGAGTCGCCGTCGACCCCGAGTCGGCCCTCGCCGCCATCGAGGAGATGGGCTACCCCGTGGTCCTCAAGCCGACCGTCGGGTCGTGGGGGCGCCTGCTGGCCCGCGTCCACGACCGCGACGCCGCCGAGGCCATCCTGGAGCACAAGGCGACGCTGGGCTCGGTGCAGCACGGCGTGTTCTACATCCAGGAGTACGTCAGGAAGCCGGGGCGCGACCTGCGCGTGTTCATGGTCGGCGACGAGGCCATCTGCGGCATCGTGCGCACGAGCCCGCACTGGATCACCAACACCGCCCGGGGCGGGCGCGCGGGGGCCCTGGCCCTGACTCCCGAGCACCGCCGGGTCGGTGCCGCCGCGGCCCGGGCCCTGGGCGGGGGCGTCCTCGCGGTCGACCTCCTGGAATGCCCCGAGCGCGGGCTGCTCGTCAGCGAGGTCAACCACACCATGGAGTTCCGCAACAGCGTCGAGCCCACGGGCGTCGACATCCCGGGGCGGATCGTCGAGCACGTGCTGTCGGTGGCGGCCACGGCGGGGGTCGCCCCATGAGCGAGCGTTTCAGGGCCGCGATCGTGGGAGCGTCGGGCTACGGCGGGGGGGAGGTCCTCCGCCTGCTGCTGGACCACCCGCGCGTGGAGGTGGTGGCAGCGACCAGCCGGCGGCACGCGGGCGTCTTCGTCCATAGCGTGCACCCGAACCTCCGCGCGCGCACGAAGCTGCGGTTCGTCACGCCCGACCAGCTCGGGGCGGCGGACGTGCTGTTCCTGTGCCTGCCGCACGGCGAGGCGGGCAAGGCGATCGAGCGCTACTCGGCCCTGGCGCCCCGGATCGTCGACCTGTCGGCGGACTTCCGCCTGCGCGACGCGGCGGCGCACCGGCGCTGGTCCGGCGAGGACCACCCGGCCCCCGCGTGGTTGGACCGCTTCGTCTACGGGCTGCCGGAGTTGCACCGCGAGCGCCTGCGCGGGGCGCGGCTGGCGTCAGGCGTGGGGTGCAACGCGACGGCGATCAACCTGGCGCTGCTGCCCCTGGCCCGGGCCGGGCTTATCGGACGGGCGGTCTGCGACCTGAAGGTGGGGTCGAGCGAGGCGGGGATCTCGCCCTCGGCGTCGGGGCACCACCCGGAGCGGAGCGGGGCCGTGCGCCCGTTCGCGCTGACGGGGCATCGGCACCAGGCGGAGGTGCTCCAGGAACTGGGCTGGATCGACCTGCACCTGTCGATCACGTCGGTGGAGCTGGTGCGGGGGGTGTCGTGCGCGGCCCACGTCTTCCCGACGCGGCCCGTGGACGAGAAGTCCCTGTGGCAGTTGTACCGGCAGGCGTACGGCGCCGAGCCGTTCGTGCGCCTGGTCAAGGACCGGGCGGGGATCCACCGCTACCCGGAGCCCAAGATCCTGGCGGGGACCAACTGGTGCGACGTGGGGTTCGAGGTGGACGGCGAGACGGGGCGGGTGGTGGTCGTGTCGGCGATCGACAACCTGATGAAGGGGGCCGCGGGGTCCGCGGTGCAGTGCATGAACCTGATGCTGGGGCTGGAGGAGACGACGGCGTTGTCGTTCCCGGGCCTGCATCCGATCTGAGAGCGGGGCACGCGATGATCGTCATCAAGGTGGGCGGGGCGGAGGGGATCGACCTTGACGCGTTGGCGGCGGACGCGGCGGCGCTGATCCGATCGGGACGCCGCGCCGTCGTCGTGCACGGCGGGTCGCACGCCACCAACACGCTCTCCGAGCGACTGGGGCACCCGCCCACGTTCATCACGTCGCCCTCGGGGCACACGAGCCGACGGACCGACCGGCGCACGCTGGAGATCTTGCAGATGGCGTGCCGGGGGGTGCTGAGCCAGGGGCTGGTGGAGCGGCTGCAGCGGAACGGGGTCAACGCCGTGGGGCTGTCGGGGATGGACGGTCGGCTGTGGGAGGGGACGCGCAAGGAGGTGGTGCGGAGCGTGAAGGAGGGGCGGATCCGGCTGATCCGGGACGACTTCACGGGGACGGTGGATCGCGTGAACGTGGGGCTGCTGCGGGTGCTGCTCGACGCGGGGCTGACGCCGGTGGTCTCGCCCCCCGCGATCAGCGTGAACCACGAGGCGATCAACGTGGACGCGGACCGTGCGGCGGCACGCACGGCGGCGGCGCTGGGGGCCGAGGATCTGCTGCTCCTCTCGAACGTCTCGGGGCTCATGCGCGCGTTCCCGGACGAATCGACGCTGGTGCCCCGCGTGGCGCGATCGGAGGTCGAGGCGGCGGCGGGCTGGGCCCATGGGCGGATGAAGAAGAAGGTGCTGGGCGCCGGGGAGGCGCTCTCGGAGGGCGTGCGCCGCGTGATCATCGGCGACGCGCGGCGGAGCGCGGCCGTCACGCGGGCCCTCGCCGGAGAGGGGACGGTGTTCCAATGAGCGCCAGCGCGACGCCCCGCTCCCCCGTCGTGAGCGACGAGCAGGCCGTGGGCCTGCTCCGCTCGCTCGTCGAGATCGAGAGCCTCTCGGGGCAGGAGCGGCGTCTGGCGGAGTTCCTGGTCGAGCGCATGACGACCCTGGGGCTGTCGGCATGGATCGACGAGGCCGGGAGCGCGGTCGGCGCCCGCGGATTGGAGGCCCATGGAGCTGCCCGCGAGTGGCCGATCCGCGTCGACCTGGCGCTCCTGGGGCACATGGACACGGTGCCGGGGCGGATCCCGGTTCGGATCGAGAACGGTCGGCTGTACGGGCGTGGCGCCGTGGACGCCAAGGGTCCGCTGGCGGCGTTCGTGGTCGCGGCGGCGACGGCGTGCCTCCCGGCGGGCTTTCGCGTCGCCGTGATCGGCGCCGTGGAGGAGGAATCGACCTCGGCGCGCGGCGCCCGGCACGCGGCCAAGACCTTCGAGCCGTCGGCCTGCATCGTGGGCGAGCCCAGCGGGACCGACGGCGTCACCCTCGGGTACAAGGGGCGCCTGCTCGCCGAGTTCCACGCCCGCGTGGCGAGCAGCCATTCGGCGGGCCCGGAGCCCACCGCCGCCGAGCTTGTCACCGGGTGGTGGGAGCGCGTGCGGTCGGCCGCCGAGGCGATGAACCCTCAGGGCGCCGGGATCTTCGACCGGGTGCAGGCGCGCCTGCGGTCGATCTGGAGCCGGCACGACGGGCTCGAGGAGCGGGCGGCGGCGAGGGTGGGGTTCCGGATCCCTCCCGGGATCCCCACGGTCGACCTGCGGCAGATCTGCGTGGAGGCGAGCCAAGGGCTCGCGGGCCCCCTCGGGGAGCTCGCGTTCGAGGGGGACGAACTCCCCGTCCGGGCGCCGCGCGACACGGCGCTCGTGCGGGCGCTGACCACGGCGATCCGGGGCGAGGGCCTGACGCCGCGGTTCGTCCTCAAGACCGGGACATCGGACATGAACGTGGTCGCGCCCGCGTGGCAATGCGCGATCGCGGCCTTCGGCGCGGGCGACAGCCACCTGGACCACACGCCCGACGAGCACGTCGTCGTCGAGGACTACCTCAGGTCGGTGCGGATCCTCCGGCGAGCGATCGAGTCGCTCGCGGCGCCTGGCGCCTGACGGCCCCCGGGGCGGAAGAAGACGCGCACGGGGGAGGCGGATGCAGCCCCGCCGGCCCCCGTGCGACGTTCAGGGAGCGAATCGGATCAATCGAAGATCGTGCTGACCGCGGGGGGCTCGACGGCGAGGAGCTCCTGCGTCGTTTCGATCCTCAGCCGCGAGCCGGGCTCGCGCCGCTCGGCGTAGAAGACCTTCATCGAGTACGACTGCCCGTCGTTGAGCCACTCGAGGCGGTCCAGCTCGACCGACTGGGCCGTCGCGTCGTGCACGCCGCCCAGGTCGATCACGAGCTTGCCGTCGATGAACACCCACAGGTCGTCGTCGGAGGCGAACGTCAGAACGCTGCCGGACCCGCGCCGGTGGACGAAAGTGGTGTCCAGCTCGAAGGTGAACGAGCGGTTTCTGTTGCCGCCCCGGGCGTTGGCGCCCTTGCCGTTGACGTCGAACCCGCCCTGGAGGTCGGCGGCCTTGGCTTCCAGGACGCCGTCGTACACGTAGACGCCGGTGCCCTGCTTGCGCTCCAGTTCGATGGTCAGCAGGCCGGACTGGTTCACGCCCGACCGGTCCTTGAACCAGGTCGCGAACGACTCCGCCGACCGCACGGCGCCCGACTTCCTGGCGTCCGTCCCGCCCTTCACGTCGCCTTTGCGGGCGGCGATGTAGGGCTTGCCGGGACAGATGCCGCGCTTGGAGGCGTCGGTCCACGGGAGGCTGACCTTCGCCCCGCCCGATGCGAAGACCGGGTCGCCCTCGCTGTTCAACTGGTTGGCGACGATCCCAGCGTACACGCCCTTGCCGGCCTTGGGAACGAAGTTGAAGTCGGGGTGCCCGCCCGCGGTCTGGCTGTCGCGGAAGTCGCGCAGCACGCCCGTCAGTCGGATCGACGTCGGGAGGCCATCGTGTTGGCCCGACTTGGCGTCGCCGCGCGTCGAGCCCTTCTTCGCGTCCGCCGACTCACACTTCGTGACTGGCGCCGGAGCCGCGGGCGCCTTGGGCCCGGCGCCGGCGGCGGCGCTCGCGAGCCCGCTCAGCCCAGCCGCCGAGATCAGCCACGCCGCCGTCACCGCGACCTGTCGAGTTCGATTCATCATGGGAGTCCCTCCACGCCTGGGCGTCGCGTCGGACGCCGGCACATGGTGAACTTCCCAAACACGGTGCGGGGATGCCACACGATTCGGGGGCCGGGGCCGCGCGCGGGCCGCGCCAGGCGGTGCGGGCGGCGCACCAGCCCCGCCCCCCCGTCAGAGTCGCGGCGCTTCTCGGACCCGGCGCCCTACCACTCGGGCCCGCCCGAATACCGCCCGTAGATGTCGGCCATGGCCTGGACCATCTCGCCCAGTGTGGCGTTGGCGAGCGCCCCCTCGATGAGGGCCGGCATGACGTTGGTCGCGTGCACCGCCCGCCCGTCGAGCGTCGAGCCCGACCAGGGCAGCCCGTCGCACTGGCTGGACCAGGGCCGTCCCTGGCAGGCGGCCCGGACGTGGTCCAGGGCCCGGGCCACGCGCCCCGCGTCGCGCCTCTTCTTGAACGCGGCGAGGCGCTCGCACTGCCTGACTTCGACCTCGTGCGGGATGGCCAGGATGTCGATCGCCCGCTTCTCCTGGGCGTCCGCGTACTCGTTGACGCCCACGATGATCCGGTCGCCCGCCTCGCACTCCTCGCTGAAGCGGTAGCTGGCCTCGGCGATCTGGCGGCGGAAGTAGCCGCGGTTGATCCCCGCGACCGCGCCGCGCCCGTACCCCTTGGCCGGGGCGTACGCGGGGTGGTTCAGCGTGTCGCCCGGGTCGTCGGCCCGCCCGCGGGGCCCGCTCTCGTAGGCGCCCATGCGGTCGACGTCGTGGATGAGGTCGAGGCCCTGGCGTTCGAGGGTGTCGGTGAGGTGCTCGACGAACCACGACCCGCCCAGCGGGTCCGCCACGCGCGTGACGCCCGTCTCGTGGGCCAGGATCTGCTGGGTGCGCAGGGCGACGGTGACGGCCTGCTCGGTGGGGAGGCCCAGGGTTTCGTCCATGGAGTCGGTGTGGAGGGACTGGCACCCGCCCAGGACCGCGGCCATGGCCTGGTAGGCCACGCGCACGATGTTGTTGAGGGGCTGCTGCTCGGTGAGGGAGCATCCGGCGGTCTGGACGTGGGTCTTCATGTACCAGGACTTCTCGCTCCTGGCGCCGTAGCGCTGGCGCATCACGCGGGCCCAGATGCGCCGGGCCGCCCGGAGCTTGCACACCTCCTCGAAGAACTCGTTGTGGCTGTTGAAGAAGAAGGAGAGTCGCGGGGCGAACACGTCGACGTCGAGGCCGCGCTCCATGGCGGCCTCGACGTACTCCATGCCGTCGCGGAGGGTGAAGGCCAGCTCCTGCGGGGCGGTGCTGCCGGCCTCGCGGATGTGGTAGCCCGAGATGGAAACGCTGTGCCACCTGGGCACGTAGCGGCTCTGGAACTCGATGGTGTCGACGACGAGCTTGACGGAAGGGTCGGGCGGGTAGATGAACTCGTTCTGGGAGTGGAACTCCTTGAGGATGTCGTTCTGGAGCGTGCCGCCCAGGGTGTCCCACCCGATGCCGCGCTGCGTCGCCATGGCCAGGTACATGGCCCAGATGACGGCGGCGGGCCCGTTGATGGTCTGGGAGACGGTGACCTTGTTGACGGGGATGTCGGCGTAGAGGCGGTGCATGTCCTCGATGGTGGCGATGGCCACGCCGCACTTGCCCACCTCGCCGACGGAAAGATCGTCGTCGGAGTCGCGCCCCATGAGGGTGGGCAGGTCGAAGGCGGTGGAGAGGCCGGTGTTGGCCGCGGTCTTGGTCTGGGCGGCGGCGAGAAGGTACTTGAAGCGCCGGTTGGTGTCGTCGGCGGAGCCGAAGCCGGCGAACTGTCGCATGGTCCAGAGGCGGCTCCGGTAGCCGCTGGGGAACAGCCCCCGCGTGTAGGGGAACTGACCCGGCGCGGGCAGGTCGCGGTCGAGGTTGCGGAGCGCCGCGGCCGGGGCCGCGTACGTCGGGTCCAGCACCAGCCCCGAGATCGTCACCGCGTGCGGGTCGACCTTGGGCGGCACGGGCGAGGAGCGGACGGCACTCGGGTTGTGGGCGGTCGTCATGCGGCCATTTTACGCGCGTCCGGCCCCGGGCCCGTAAACTGCCCGTCCCATGGAGACCCCCGCCGCCCCGACGCCCACCCCGCCGCCGCCCGGGCTCGTTCGAGCGGCCGGGTGGGTCGGACTGGTCGGTCTCGCCCTGCTCTGTCTCGCGTCCGCGGTGCAGAAGATCTGGGGGCTCGACACGTGGTGGCAGTTGGCGACGGGCCGCTGGATCGTCGAGAACGGGCGCGTCCCCGGCACCGACGTCTTCTCGTACACCGCGGCCTCGCACGCGTGGGTCGAGATGCGGTGGCTCTTCTGCGTGCTGCTGCACGCGGGGTGGAGTGTGGGCGGGCCCACGCTCCTGATCGCCGCGGAGCTCGTTGCGCTGGCTGCGATGTGGACGCTGGTGGCGTGGCGGGCCCGTCGCCTGCTGACGCACCCGGGCGTGCTGTTGGTCCTTGGGCTGGGGATCGGCGCGGGGCTGTCGCGCTGGGTCCTGAGGCCCGAGCTGGTCGCCTACGCCCTGTCGGCGTTGTACCTGGTCTGGCTCGACGCCGCGAGAAGGGGCGGCTCCTCCCGGGCCCGCGCGTGGGTCTGGGTTCTCGTCGTTCCGCAGATCCTGTGGACGAACAGCAGCACGCTCCTGGCGCTGGGGCCGGCCCTGGCGTGGGCGTTCGCCCTGGGCGACGCCGGGCACCGGGCCCTGTCGCGCATGGTCGAGGCGCGGCGGGGCGGGGTCCCCCGCGTCGAGTGGTCGGGCGTGGTGGACGCGCGGCTGTTGGGCGTCGCCGCCGCGATCACCGCCGCGTGCTGGGTCAGCCCCTGGTTCCACGACGGGGCGATGTTCCCGCTGCTCCTGTTCGCGCAGATCCAGGAGGGGCACATCGTCTCGCAGGTGATCGGCGAGATGGCCAGCCCGCTCCGCACGCCCTGGTCGGCGTGGACGCTGGACCTGCGCCTGGCCCTGGCGCTGGCGGTGGCGGGCGTCGGCAGTTTCGCGCTCAACCGCCGACGCCTGGACCTGCCGCGGGTGATCGTCTTCCTGGCGGGGGCGTACCTGGCGTCGAGCGCGCAGCGGAACGCGGGGCTGCTGGCCGTGTGGGGAACGTGGGCGGCGCTTCGCAACGCCGAGGACCTGGCCCGCGACGCGGGCGAGCCCGATCCGGGACGGGCCCGCCTGGCCCTGGGCGCGCGAGCGGCGCTGGGCGTCGCGTGGGGGTTCGTCGCCTGGTTCGTCGCCAGCGACCGCTGGGCGATCTCCATCAACGCCCCGCGAGAGTCGGGCGTCGGCGTGGTGGAGTGGAACACCGCCCGCGGCGCCGCCGAGTTTCTGCGCGAGCACCGCCCGCGCGAGCCCTGGTTCAACTCCATCCGCGACGGCGGGTACCTCGCCTGGCGCCTCCAGGACGGCGCGGGGGCCGGGCCCCGTGTCTTTGTCGACGGGCGCCTCGAGGTCTACGGCCCGGACCTGCTCGCCCAGGCGGTCGCCGCGACCACCCCGGCGGGGTGGGCCTCGATCGAGCAGCGCTGGGGATTCAACACCGCGGTCTTCCCGGTGCGCGGGCACGAGGACGTGGTGCGCATGCTCGCGGCGTCGGAGCGCTGGGCCGCCGTTTACGCCGATCATCGCAACGTCGTGCTCGTGCGCCGGATCCCCGAGCACGAGGCTCTGATCGCGGCGACGGCGGGGCGGGTAGGGCTCGTCGCCCCGGACGAGGCTCCCGACGAGTCGGCCCCGGCCTGGAAGCGAGCGCTCGGCGGGTCCGGGCGCCCCTACTGGTCGCTCGGCATGGCCGAGACCATGCTGGCCCTGGGCGACTTCGACAAGGCCGCGGCGTACCTCGCCCTCGCGCTGGAACGCTTCCCTGGTCAGCCCCGCCCGATCGCCACGCTGGCGGCGGTGGAACGCTTCCGGGGGCGGCCGGCGGAGGGCGACGCGCTCTACAACACCCTCGCCGGGCTGCGCGAGTGGCGCGTCCGCAGCGACGCCCAGTTGCTCGCCTGGCTGGAGCCGGCGGGGCGGTTCGAGGAGGCAGTGCCGGTCGTCGAGCGCATCGTGCTGCTCGAGCCGGGCGACATGCGCATGCGCCTGGTCCTGGCCGATCTTTACTTCCGCCTGCAGCGGTTCAAGGACGCCCTGCCGCAGTACCAGGGCGTGGTGAGGGTCGCGGGCGCCGAGGCGCCGACCTGGCTGAAGCTGGGCTTCTGCGCCGAGCAGTCGGGCCGCCCGGACGAGGCCATCGCCGCCTACCGCCGGTCGCTCGACCTCGATCCGAACCAGGTGCCGGTCTGGTCCATGCTGGGCGAGCTGTACGAGAGGAAGGGGGAGACGGAGACGGCGATCAAGGCGTACCGCCAGGCCCTGGAACTCCGCCCGGACTCGCGCCGGGCCAAGGAGGGGCTGGATCGCCTGTCGGCGCCGCCGCGGTAGCCGCGAGGGCCCTCAAGAGGCCGGCGGCGCACGAGCGACGACGCCCCGCCCGGCGTCGTCGGGCGTCAGTTCGCCCAGCGACGGGTCGACCCGGGTTCTCGTGCCGCACTCCGGGCAGAGGACGTGCGCGCGCGTCACGGGCAGCCCGATGAGCGAGTAGCGACACTCGGCGCACGCGCCGCGATCGCGCAGCACGAACCGCACCTGTCGGCGGAGGAGCTGGTCGCGGGCCAGGAACGCCGCGACGGGCGGGGTCCCCACGCCGACGAGCATGAGCCCGATCGGGATCACCACGAAGAGCACGAGGACCCCGGGCAGGTCCAGGGCCTGCTCGGTCACCGCGTACGTCCAGGCCATGGCGGCGAGGGCGACCGGCAGCCCGGCGATGAAGACAAGCAGGACGATCACACCCCGCAGGATCCGCCGCCACCACGCCCGCGTCGCCGCGCGCACGAATCGCTCGCACTGCTCGTCCGAGTAGGAATCCAGTTCGGGAAAGGCACGGTAGAGCTTCGTGCGGACGAGGATTCGCATGGCGCGTGTTCCGAGGGGCCGCCCGGAGAGCATACCGGCGCGGGTGGGCCGGGGTTGCGTGCGGTCGGCTAGCCTGTGGGCATGGAGGTCGCCCCGTCGTTCGGCGCGGTGGGCATGGCCCTGGGCCTGGGGCTGTTGGTGGGCCTGCAGCGGCAGCGGGCCGGCCCGGTCCACGGCGGGCTGCGCACGTTCGCGGTGATCACCGTGCTGGGGGCGGTGTGCGGCGTGCTGCACTTCGTGCTCGGGCCATGGATCGTCATCGTCGGGGCGGTGGGCGTGCTGATCGCGCTGGTGCTGGGCAACCTGAGCGCCGAGCAGCGGAGCGACCCGCGGCTGCTCACCGAGTTCACCATGCTCCTCATGTACGCCGTGGGCGTCATGACCGCCGTGGGGCCGGCCCAACTGGCGGTTTCCGTCGGCGTGGGCGTGGCCATCCTGCTCCAGGCCAAGGGTCGGCTGCACAGGCTGGCCCAGAGGATGGGCGACGAGGACATGCGCGCGCTGCTGACCTTCGCGGCCCTCACCTTCGTCATCCTGCCCGTGGTGCCCGACGAGGGCATGGGGCCCTACGGCGTCATCAACCCCCACCACCTCTGGCTCCTGGTCGTCCTGGTCGTGGGGATCGGGCTGACGGCGTACGTGGCGTACAAGCTCCTCGGCCCGCGGCACGGACTCTGGGTCGGCGGGCTCCTGGGCGGCCTGATCTCCAGCACCGCCACCACCGTGAGCTACGCCCGCCGCGCGGGGGGCACCCCGGCGGCGGTGCCGAGCGCCGCCTTCGCCGTCGTTCTCGCCGGCACCGTCGTGTACGGGCGCGTGCTGGTCGAGGTCGCCGTCGCCGGACCCGCCCTGCTGGCGCACGCCGCCCTGCCCATCGGGCTGCTCATGGGGCTCTCGACGCTGACGGCCCTGGCCCTGTGGTCCCGCGCCAGCCGCAACGCCAACAGCCTGCCGGAGCAGTCCAACCCCGCGGCCCTGCGGACGGCGTTCATGTTCGCCGCGGCCTACGCCGTCGTCATCGTCGCGAGCGTGTGGGCCCAGCGCACACTGGGGTCGGCGGGACTGCTCGCGGTGGCGGCCCTCAGCGGGCTGACGGACATGGACGCGATCACCCTGTCGAGCTCGCGCCTGGCGCACTCGGGCGAGCTGGCCCACGACGCCGCCCTCGACTCGATCGTTGTCGCCTCGATGTCCAATCTGGTCTTCAAGACCGGGATCGCGGGCGTGCTGGGCGGCTGGCGGCTGCTGGCCCGCGTGGGCGCGGTGGCAGCGGTCCTCCTCCTGGCCAGCGCCGCGGTCGTGCTGTTCTGGCCGGGGTGAGCGGCGGAACGGGGGTCCTGAAACGGATTCGCGTCGAAGGGCTCGCGTTCGGCGCGTGTTGGCGTTGCGCCCGGCGGGGGTTCGTGGGACGATGGGCGCCGACGCGGAGGTCGGCGATGTTCATCAAGGAACGGACGTCGGGTGATCGGGATCGAATGCGGGCGCTGGCCCGAGCCGAGGAGGTGGCCGAACAGAGGGACCGCCTGCCGGCGGTGCCGCCCACGCTCGGCGGCAGGGAGACGCCGGCCATCGCCGCGGGCGTGCGCCGGGGCCGCACGTTTGTGCGCCGCACACCGAGCCCCAGTGCCACGCCTCGTACAGCACGGCGCCGGAGTGCGCGGCGTAGACGCGGCAGGCGGTCAGCCCGCCGTCATGGCGGTGACGTCTTTCAGTCGGAAGGCGCGCAGGCTGGCCTGCGTGGGCCCGAGGTCCGAGTGTCCCGCGGCGGCCAGGAGCAGGAGGCGCTCCCCGCCGAGCGCCGGGGGCGTGGAGCACGATCTCGCCGGTCTCTCTGTTCACGACCACGCGGGCCGGCTCGCGGTAGAAGCGGCGCGTGCCGATCTCGGCGATGGCGATCTCGGAGGCGGTGGCGGCGACCGTCGAGCCCGAGGCGTTCGAGAGCGAGCTGGCGTTCGTGCGCGGCGCCGCCCCATGAATCAGGGTGACAGGATTTGAACCTGCGGCCTCCTGGACCCAAACCAGGCGCTCTACCAAGCTGAGCTACACCCTGCCGAACGGAGTGTAGGGACTCGACCCGCGCCTCGTGGCGCAAGTCGGAAGTCCGTGGACGGATGCGCTCCGGGTGCCACGGGTCATCGGGCGCTTCGCCCGTGACCCGTGCGGCTGTTCGAGGCCCGTCCGGAGGGCGGCACGGGCGACCGCCGGGCGGATCGCCCGTGGCACCCGCAGCGCCTGCCGGCGCCCTGGTACACGTTCTTCCGACTCACGCCACTAGTTCGGCAGCTCCTTGAGCATCAGAACCCGGGGCGAGTCGCCCTTTTTGAGCACGTTGGAGCGGTCGACGACCATGAGGAACCGGCGGCGGACCGAGGGCACCAGCGCGTCGTCCTGGGAGGAGAGGCCCTCGACGTCGCCGCGCTTGAAGCCCATGACCACGAACCACGCGGCGTAGAGGTCGCTTCGCACCGACGCCGCGTGCGAGATGGCGTTCATGACCGACAACTGCTCGGCGTAGGAATCGGCGACCTGCCGCGGGATGTCGTGGACGACGACGTTGGGGGTGCCGGAGCCCGTGGCCGTGTTGCCGTTGATCAGCGTGATCGGCGTGTCGACGGCGATGGCGGGGTTGGCGGCCGGGTAGCCGGTCGCGAGGGCGTCCTTGCCGATGCGGTCGATGCTGAAGGCGTCGGAGTAGGCGCCGGTGACGAAGGGGGCCCGGGCGGCGAAGACCTCGCCGAGCGTGCGCAGCCCCGGGAACTCGTTGAAGGCCTGGGCGCCGAGCGGGTCGGTCGCCTGGGCCGCGTTGAGCTGGCGGCCGTTGGGCGGCGCCTGCCCGGTGATGTTGTCGCGGAACCAGAGGTAGGTGCCGGGCATCCCCCGCGGCTCGACGGGCTGCTTGTCACGGAAGGCGGTGATGGTGGCGGCGATGTCGGAGCGCCCGTCGTGCGCGCCGGAGCCGGTCCACCACCAGGGGTCGGTGCCGGGGATCGAGTTGGTGGGCGGGCTGACGAGCGGCAGCGAGCGGAGCACGGTCAGCGGCGCCGTGCCGAGGTTGATCATGCCGGGCGTGGCCCGCGTGCGCGAGCCGAAGTCCTCCGACTTGGCCACCGGGCGACCGGCGTTCTCGACGCGGTACATGGGCGCGAAGACGTCGAAGACGCGCCAGGCCATGGGCGCGACGGTGCCCATGGGGCGTTCCTGCCCACTGCCCGCCTGCTGCGGCGGGGTGAAGAGCAGGTCGGCGTCGGCGTCGTAGAAGCAGGAGTACCGGTCCAGGTGCAGCCGCCCCTTGGTGAGCGGGCCGTGGCTGCGGATGTCCGGGCCCTGCGTGTTGCCGAGGCGGTGGAGCACGTCGCCCGGCTGCGTGGAGAAGTCGTAGTCGAGCGCATTGGCGAGGGCTTCGCCGAGCGTGGTCCAGGACCCGCGGAAAGCCGGGTTGTGGGGCTCGCGGCTGGGGTAGTCGGGCAGCTCAGGGTCGAACATGGGCCCGATCGCCAGCGGGAGCAGCAGGTCGCCCACGCGAACGATGCCGCGGGCCTCCGCCGATCCGCCCGGGATCTGCCGCATGAAGCGCTGGTTGTCGAGCCAGATCTCGGCGTTGAGGTCGCGGAAGGAGACGGAGCTGAGGTTGAGCGGGATGTCGTTGCCGGTCTTCTCCTCGGCGCGATCGCCCAGGTGCACGCGGTTGGTGACCTGCTCGGTGAGCTGGCGGATCCACATGGTCCTGAAGCTGGTCGCGGCCTCCGGGTCGCCGCGATCGAAGAACTGGCGGTCCAGCGAACGGACCGGGCCCGGCGCGGTGCCCGCGGCCGACTTGTCGCCGCGGTTGTAGGAGCGTGCGAAGGCGAGGTTGGCGGCCTTGGACTCGACGGCGTAGGCGGGGACGGCCCCGACGGGGGTCCGGAAGCGCTGCCCGCCCGGGCCGCCGCCCGTGGGCCAGTTGGGGCGGCGGATCGAGGCCGCGGTCACGATGCCGAGCACCTCGTCGGGGTCGGGCTCGGTGTCGCCGACGCGGTCGCCCGGGAGCCGGAGGTGGCGGTCGAGCGTGGGGTTGGTGTAGAGGCTGGAGGCGTTGGCGCCGCCGGAGCGCACCGCGTCGAACCAGCGTGGATCGACCAGGCGGTCCATGAGCTGGTCGTTGGCGAGGGTGTTGGTCTGGGGGGTCTCGCCGGCGTCGGTGTTGACCACGCGGCGCCAGAGCCTCACCTCGCCGTTGCGGGCCCGGCGGAGGGGGTCGTCCATGGGCGCCACGACGCTGATGGTCCCCAGGTCGGAGAGCGGGTTGATGGGGAGCTGTCCCGCGGCGCGGGGCACGTCCGTGACCGGGTCGTAGAAGGGCACGAGCGTCAGCTCGGGGTCGGGCCCCTGCTGGGCGATCACCTGCGTGCCCGAGAGCGTGCGGTAGAAGTAGTCGCGCACGCGGCACTGCATGGAGAGCCAGCTCACGAGCCCGGCGGCCGTGATGCTGTTGTTGGCGTTGTCGTCGTCCGTCTTGTCCAGCACGCGCACGACGTCCGCGACCTGGTCGTTCAGGGCGAAGACGACCGTGGACTCGTAGGGCCGCAGCACGAGCGGGAAGGGACCGGAGCTGGGCGGCTCGCTCCCCGTCGGCGCCTGGATCGAGTAGCGGTGCATGCGGTAGTGCTGGCCGGCGAACTCGAGGTAGTACCCCAGGTCGGTGAGGTTCAGTTCGAACGGGAAGGGGTTGGTGAGCTGCACCGCGAAGCACTGAAAGAGCAGGTCGCGGGAGGCCAGCTCGTTGGACCCTGGCGCCGCGCCGGTCGCGAAGATCCCGTTCGGCCCCAGGAGCCCGTCCCGGATCGTGGCGTGCGAGGTGTTGGGGGTGAACCCGACCTGGGAGCTGCGCTTGTTGGCGTAGACGAAGAACGTCGCGGCCTCGGTGATGAAGGGCTGGGCCTCGGCGCCGAAGACGGTGACCGCGCGGTTGCGGACCGCGCCGGCGGCCCCCGCCTGCACCTTGGCGAGGCGGTTGGGCATGCCCGCGCTGGTCGGGTCGCGCTGGGCCTCGTCGACGCGCCAGTAGGCCTGGACCGGCCCCTGGTCGGCCTCGGGCACGCGCTCGTACCACACGTTGAGGTCGAGCAGCCCGTCGTAGACGGGGACGGGGCTGTTGCGCCACCCGCCGCCGCCGCTCGGCTTGACCGCGAGGACGCCCGCGCGGGGTCGCATGGCCGACCACGGGTAGGTGCGCGAGGCGATGCCCTGGGCGGCGTCCCGCGCGAGCGCGGCGAGGAAGGCCTCGTCCACGAGCAGCGTCTGGGCCGTGGGCGCGTGGTCGGCGTCGAACGCGTCGAGCGTGTTGGCGGTCAGGTGGGCGGCGAGCATGAGCGGAAGCTCCGGCCCGCGGTGCCCGTAGAAGAGCGTGGCCACGCCCTCGTCGATCGCGGCGCCGGGCCACGCGTTGGGCCAGTCGGCGAAGGGGAGGAGCACGTCCGCCCAGGCGCGGAAGAGGGCCTGGCTGTCGCGACGGGCGAGGAGGTCGAGCGCATCGACCTTCTGCTCGAACCCGCCGATGCTCGACGTGAACGCATTGAGTTCATCGGGGGTGCGAGCCTCGTGCTTCATCGCCGGGCGGAGCGGGCGGGCCCCGCTCAGGGGCGTGAGGTGCTGGCGAAGGTCGAGCGCGGATCGGGCGAGCATCTGCTCCCGGATGAGCGGCAGGAGGCCCGGGTTGTCCGGGGTCACGTCGCGTTCGTACCAGAGCGAGCGGGCGTCGCGCAGGGGGTTGAGGCGGGCGCGGGTGGTGGCCAGCCCGAGGACGGGGGGCGTGGAGCGGACGGCCATCGCCGATTCGAGGCGGGAGGTCACGGCCGGGTTGTTGACGCCGCGGAAGGTGAGCAGTTCGAGGAGGTCGCCCAGGCCGGCGACGCCCCCGAGGCGGTAGCTATCGGCGCCGCCGGTGGCGCCGCGGAGCATGGCGACGCCGTCCGGTCGCCCGGCGATGGACTCGAAGAAGCTCGACCGCTCGCGGGGCGAGGGGGGCGCGGGCGCCAGGGCCTCGCCGCGCGCGGGGACCAGCCCGTCGCGGCGTGCCTGGCGGAGGGTGAGGTACGCCTCTCCGGCGACGAGCGGCGCGATCGCCTCGTCGTAGGGCGTGTAGTCCTGCGGCTCGAGCAGCGTGGGCGAGGCCCGGATCTCGTTGGGGGTGGGCTGGTGCAGCATGCCGTAGAGCGCGGACGAGCCGCTGGGCGGGGGATAGTCGAGGGCCAGGTCCTCCATGGTCAGGAGGCGGCGCAGGTCGACGTCGGCGGGCGTCGTGCCGGGGAGGCCGGTCGGGTCCGGCGGGGTGCTGAACTCGAAGGCGGTGTTGACGTTGATCGCGGCGGAGAGGTCGACGATGCGGGCCGCGAAGAAGTAGCGCGTGTTGGGGTCGTTGGCGATGAGGCGGACCCAGTTGGCGCTCGTCGGCGCCGTGGCGTCGAGCATCTCGAAGACGCGAGCGTCATCGAACCCGTCGCCGTCGGTGTCCACCCACTGGTAGCCGGGCCAGAACGGGGAGCGCGGCCCGAGGGGCCCGGCGGGGTTGATGTCCGCCGGGCGCAGGAAGGCGTTGCGCTGGTTGGCGGAGAGCAGGGCGGGCGTGTTCGCCTCGGCGGTGGTGAGCGGCACGACCTGCCCGCGGTCGTCGAACACGGAGAGCGACTGGCTCATCTGGATCGCGTCGGCGGCGAACCCCCCGCCGACCGCCCCGCCGGCGGCCTGCGGGCGGAGGTTGTAGAGGTTCACGAAGCGCCCGTCGGGCGCGATGTTCGTGGCGTTGCCCCAGTCGGTCTGGCGCAGGTGCTTGAGCATCGAGGCGCGGGCGTCCGTGATCTGCCCTGTCGCGGACGTGACCGGGATCCAGGTCGGCGTCGTGGAGGCCAGCCACGGGTCGGCGCCCGAGCCGTTGCCGGTGGGGGTGAACCGGAGCTCGGCGCCGGCGGGCCGGCTCACGATCGGGGCGGTGGACCCGAAGCTCTGCTCGAACTGGGCGGTGGAGGGATAGTCCCAGGCCTCGCGCATGGGGGAGGGGTCCTGCCCCGGCAGCAGCCCCAGGGCGTGCGACGAGTTGACCGTGTCGAAGAGGTCGTCGGCGATGACGCCGGCGATGTACTGGGCCATCTCGTGGGGCACGCGGTCGGCGCGCCCGGCGTTGACGAACGCCGCGCCCCCCTGCCGGTCCGAGCGCGAGATCGCCACGTACACCACCGCGATGACCGCCATCAGCACCAGCACGCCCACGACCATCACGAGGAACGACCCGCGGCGCGCGCGCGGCGATCGGCGTGCGTCGATCTCGGGGGCGAGCTTGCTCTGCATCGACGTGCCTCCTTCCTGGGGCGTGCGGCTCATCGCTCCGGCACCGGGAGGATGAACTGGAACGACTGCTCGATCGTCGGGTCAAGGGAATCGGCCATCGTCACCGTCACGCGGACGAGCGTGGGCCAGGGCCACGGGGCCCACGGATCCGCCGCGTCCGTCGGGTCCACCTGTCCGTTGCCGTTCAGGTCGGGGTTGAACGCGGGGTCGATGAAGCCGAAGTAGCTCGTGAGGTCGGTGGCGCCGGGCGTCGGGGCGGGCGTGCCGTAGATCAGGTCCCGGACGGGCGGGCGCGGGACCGACTGCCCGCCGACCAGGCGGATCAGGGGCGGGCTCTGCCAGGTCGTGGCGGTCGGGTTGGGGTACTGGCGCATGCGGAAGTCGCCCGGCGCCGAGGGATTGAGCCGACCGCCGTAGAACACCAGCTGCCCGAACGTCGGGCTGCCCGGGTCGCTGTCGATCTCCCCGAAGCTCCACTCCACGACGAACCCGGTGCAGCGGGGCACGAAGCTGCTGACGGTGAGCATGCGCTGGTCGGCGAGGCGCTGGGCCTTCTCCAGACGCTGCGGGTCGGTGCCCTCGCCCAGGACGAGCGTGCCGACGTAGTTGGGCGGCTCGACCTCGTAGCGCATGCGCACGCCGTTGGGGCGCTGCGGCGTGGGCTCGGACGGGGCCGGGAACACCTCGCTCATCCACGCCTGGATGCGTTCGCGGGCCGCGGCCCCGGGGTCGAACGTGCCGGAGAGGGGCTGGTTGAACACGAGCGGGCCCGTCAGGGCCGGGAGCTGCTGCATGGAGTGGAGCTCCATGCGGAGCGTGGGCAGGTCGGTGGCGATGACATCGACCAGCCCGCTGGCGAGGTTGGGTGTCGGGGCCAGCGCGCCGGTCCAGGGGGGCGTGGGGGTCACGCGCAGGTAGTTGGCGGGGTCCAGGGGCAGCACCGAGGTCGCGCCCGGGCGGAGCTCGGCGAGCCGGCGGAAGACGCTCGACGCCGCCGGCTGCAGCCCGACCTGGGCCTCCTTGTCTCGCACGCGGAGGTTGCCCGGGATCGTGGCGGTGTTGATCCCGAAGATGGCGGGCGGGTACGAGCGATCGGTGTTGCCGGGCGCCGCGAGCGTGGCGACGTGGCGGAGCAGCGTCCAGTCGACCGCGAAGCGGTTGGGATTGCCGGGCTGCGCCTCGCCCAGCCCGATGCCGGCCTCGTCGTTGAGATCGGTCAGCTCGGGGGTAAGGTAGGTGTTGGCGGGCCCGCCCGCGGAACTCGGGCGTCGGCGGGCGCCCATCCCGTAGTAGATGCGGGCGTGCTTCCCCCGCGGCGAGAGGTCCGGGCTCAGCGGCTCGCGGGCGCTCGTGAAGTCGCCGCGGGCGAAGAAGACGATCTCGTCGACCCGGCGCGGCCTGGGCGAGGGGTCGTCGGCGGTCCTGGCGATGTTCCCCGGGGCGCCGCCGGCGGCGTTGGCGTACTGCTGCCGGATCACCAGGATCCCGTCGCGGGACATGGCCTCGAAGTCCCGACGCAGCTGGATCTCCATCTGCGTTGCGAAGGTGTTGAAGGTGCTGACCCGGCGCCCGCCCGTCACCGTTCGCCCCACCGAGTCGAGGATCGCCGCGAGCCCGACCGACACGAGGGCCACGGCCCCCACCGCGACGAGGATCTCGATGAGCGTGAACGCGCGCGCCGCCCCGGCGTCTCTCGGGCGCCGGCCCGGCCTGATGATGCCTCGGCGATCGGTCATGGCTTCGGCGTTCCTTCCATCGATGGGATCGGCCTCACTGGATCTGTCTCACGAACACGGCGCAGGGGATCTGCGGCGTGAAGATGACCTCGGTGCCTGTCACCTGCGCGGCCTGGGCACGGTCGTACCCGGGCTCGATGATCAGCGTCTGGGGGGCGCGGGCATCCCGATCCACGACGGTCTGGATCAGCCCCAGCACGTCGACCAGCTTCTGCCCGGGCTGCCCCGCCAGGTACTGCAGCGTCGCGTCGCCGCCCATGTCGATCCGCGTCTGCGTCGCCCCCTGCGGCGGCAGCGCCACCGTGACGCTCATGGCGCGGGCGTGGGCATAGGCGCCGGTCCCGTTCCGAGTGGGGATTCCCGACGCATCGACCCCGACCGGGAGGATCCGGTTCGGGCCCGTCGCCGTGAGCACCTGCTCGAGCGTCGAGCCCTGCGGGACGCGGATCCCGGCGTCGATCCGCCGCAGGAAGACCGCGACCTCGATCGGCGCGCTGCGGTAGTCGTCGGTGGGGGCGATGGGGCGGCGCCGCGGGTAGAAGTCCCACACGAACTCGGGCGTCGCCCCCGAGTAGGCCTGGGGCACCAGGCGCGTGCCCACGTTCAGCTCGCTCGCCGAGCGCCCCAACTGCACCTCGACCTGAGGCGCCTGGTCGTCACACGCGTCGCAGAGGCGAGGATCGACGGGGTTGGGCACGAGGCAGAAGCAGCGGCGGCTCCTCCCGCCCCCCACGTGCACGATCGCGAGCGTGCGGTAGTTGCTCACGTACTGCGGCTCGCGGCCGAACCACGCCCACTCGACCTCCCAGCGCCCGTACGTGGGCGTCGGCGGGTTGGGGAGGGGCGCCGGCGGAACGCACACGGCCTGGGCGCACGGCGGGGCGACCCCCACGATCGACATGAAGTAGTCCTGGCGCATCTGCTCCCAGTCGATCACCGACGACGCCGCGTCGAAGAAGAGCTCGACGCTGCGCCGGGCCGACTCGCAGCGCCTGGACTCGACGACGGCGACCTGCTGGTGGACGACGACGGAGAGGAGCCCGCCCAGCCCCAGCAGCCCGATGGCGAGCACGAGCACGCCGATCAGCACCTCGATGAGGGTGAACGCGCCGCGCCGGGCCCCGGAGTCCCCGATGGTGGATCGCGTGGTCATTGCTGTGTCACCTCGCGGAGCTGGCCCCCGCCGCGCTGGAGCACGAAGAGCCGCGCCTCCGACGGGACCTGTCGGTTGCCCAGGGCCGTGATGGGCCGACCCTCGATCCAGTCATTGACGCGGTTGGTGAGTTCCAGCCCGTTGGGCTGGGGGACGCGGAACAGGGAGAGGTCGTACGTGGGGGAGGTGGGCCAGGACCGGCTCCGGTTGCGGGTCCCGTACAGCGTGCCCGTCGCGGGGTTGACCGCCGTGGCGCCGACGCCGGCGGCGAGCAGGCGCTCGTCGTACAGCGCCAGCTCCGTGACCGGGCGGACCAGCACGGTATCGACCGATTCGTCGCCGATCAGGTTCATCCGCTTGGTCATCCCGTTGATGTCGTTCGAGAAGTCGGGGCGCGGCGCCAGGATCTGGCGGACGAACTGCTCCGGGTCCGCGGCGCGGTCGATGCGGTAGTCGCGGTACGGCGCCCGTGTCGAGCGGAATCCCACCGCCGTCGACGGAGCGACCACCAGCGCCTGCCCGCGGCTGGCGATCGCCAGGTTCCCGGTGCCCGCCTCGAACCGCACCATGAACGTCTGCCGGTTCGACCCCGAGCTGTCGACCCCGCCGGCCTGCGCCAGGGCCGGATCGTCGCCGGGCGCGGCGGCGGCGCCGTCGAGCCCCACCCCCGCCGGGTTGAAGAAGTCCGTCTCGGGGAAGACCCAGTTGCCCCGGTTGACGTCGAAGCGCCGGTCGTTGTTGGGCTCGTACCACCCGTTCCAGGTGAAGATGCGCCCGGTGTCGAGCGTGCCGGCGGGGGCGTAGCCGCGCACGCTCCACCCGCGGGGGATCCGCACGGGCTCGACGAGCGGCGCGGGCACGAAGATGTCGCGCTCGATCCGGTTCCGCGGATCGTTGCCCAGGCTCAGGCGGACCCAGTCGTTCAGCGTGCCGACCTGGATGCACGGGACCACGCGGACCCGCCCGCCCTGGTCGAAGAAGAACACGGCCGCGGCGTCGCCCCGCCCCGACCCGCCGTGCCCCGCGCCCGCGGAGATCGCAAGGTCCCGCGCCGTCGCCAGCGCCACGCGGAGCTGCGACTCGGCCAGCGTGCGGTCCGAACTGCGGACCATCGCGGAGAAGCTCGGGACCGCGATCGCCAGCAGGAGCACGATCAGCCCGATCACGACGATCAGCTCGGTGAGCGTGAAGGCACGCGGACGGTCGACGCCGGTCTTCATCGCCCCACCTCCGCCGGGTTGTCCCGGGCCGCCGCCTCCACGACGCGCCCCTCGGGCGTGTCGGGGGCCAGGCCCAGCTTCGCCGCCATCTCCGGGAGCGGCAGGAAGTCCGAGTGGTCGATCGGGAGCTGGTGCTCGTTCCCGAACAGCCCGTTGGGCCCCGCCCCGACGATGGCGTACTCGGCGTCGTTCAGGCGCATGCCCAGCCCGGGCACCACGCCCAGGATCAGCGGGATGTTCAGGTCGGTCGCGTCCGCCACGAGGTCGGGGTTGGGCGGAGTGCCGCGCCCGCGCAGCCACCGGTAGTAGCGGTACGCCTTCCCGTTCCGGTCCACGAGGCGGACGTCGTCCGGGTCGGCCGACGACACCTCGATGCTCATCCCGCGCTTGCCCGCGGCGACCAAGGGCTCCCACCGCTGCCCCTTGCGGGTGCTGGTCGGCGCGCCCGCGGTCTTCATCCAGGCGGGGAGCAGGAACGTCCCGTCGGCGTTGGGCTTGAGCAGCCCCGGGCCGGGCACGCCGTCGATCGGCGCCTCGACCCCCGCCACGACCGCGCGATCGAGCACGCCGACGAGGTAGAAGGCGATCGTGCTCTCGCTGAAGCGCCGGTCGAGCTGGGCGCCGGTGATGCCGCGGGCGCGGAGCTTGTCGCGGTCGGCGGGCAGGGCCAGGTCGTAGACGGCCACGGCGTTCTCCTGCCCGACCCGGACCACGCGCCGGCTCGTCACGGGCACCTGGTCGTCCATGTCGCGGACAAGGGGCGGCAGGAACCCGAACTCCTGCTTGAACCGGTCGACGCCCATCTTGAGGCCGGAGACGTTCGCCGTGTCGACGGCGCCGCGGGCCGTCGACGTGGCGTACCGGATGCCGACGATCAGCAGCCCCACGAGGATGCCGAGCACGAGGATGGCGACGAGCAGCTCGACCAGCGTGAACGCCCGGCGCGCGGCCCTGCGTCGATGAGTGCGGCTGACCATGGGGGTTCTCCGGTCGATGCTCATCAGATGGCCCCGCCGCCCTGGAGCGAGTTGATCATCGAGACGAGGGGGAGGAACATCGACACGACGATCGTCCCGACGATGCCGCCCAGCACCACGACCATCAGCGGCTCGAGCAGCGACACGAGCGAGGCGACGGCGACGTCCACCTCCTCGTCGTAGTTGTCCGCGATCTTCATGAGCATCGCGTCCAGCTCGCCCGTCTCCTCGCCCACGTCGATCATGTTCACGACGATCGCGTCGCAGGTCTTGCTCTCGCGGAGGGGCCCGGCGAAGGTCTCGCCCTCGCGGATCGAGTCGTGCACCTTGCCCAGCGCCTTCTCGTACACGTAGTTGCCGCTGGTCTCCTTGGTGATCGTGATCGCCTCCAGGATGGGCACGCCCGCGGAGATGAGCGTGCCCAGCGTGCGCGTGAAGCGGGCGATGGTGGTCTTGCGGATGAGCTTCCCGACGATGGGCGTCCACAGCAGCATCGTGTCCGTCGCCGCTCGCCCGGGCCCCGACTTGCGCAGCAGCTTCCAGAAGAAGTACAGCGCGAAGGGCGCCGCGACCACGAACACCCAGCCGTGGATCTGCTGGTCGGGCTGCGTGCCCGCGACCCAGCGGCTGGTGTTGATCAGCGCCACCGTGAGCAGCGGGAGCTGCACGCCGAAGTCACGGAAGATCTCCTCGAACTTCGGGATGATGAACACCATGATCAGCGTCAGGATGATCATCGCGATGCTGATGACCACGGTGGGGTACACCATGGCGCCGCGGATCTTCCTCTTGAGGCGCTCGGCCTTCTCCATGAACTCGGCGAGCCGCTGCAGGATGATGTCCAGCACGCCGCCCACCTCGCCCGCCGCGACCATCTTGACGTACAGGCGGTCGAAGGCCTTGGGGTACTTGCCGAACGCCTCGGAGAGGCTCGACCCGCCCTCGACCTCCTCGCACACGCCCGTCAGCACGTTCTTCATCAGCCCGGGCCTCTGCTGCTGCTCGAGGATCTGCAGGGAACGCAGCAGCGGCAGGCCCGCGTCCTGCAGCGTCGAGAGCTGCCGCGTGAACGCCGTCAGCACCTTCTTGCTCACCCCGCCCAGCGCCAGGCTCTTGCCGGGCTTCTTCTTGGGGGCGGCGGCGGGGGCGGCGGGCTCGCCGCCCTTCTTGGCGGCGCCCCGCTGCTCGCGGACCGAGGTCGGGAAGTAGCCCTGCCCCTTGATCTTCTGGATCGCCTCCTCGCTGGTGGAGGCCTCGATCGTCCCCTTCTGGGGCTTGCCGACCGCGTTGAGGGCTTCGTATGCAAAGGTCGCCATGGCTCAGTCGCTCCCATCGTCGCGGGACGCCCCGCGTTCGCCTGTCCCGCCCGCCACGTCACTCCTCCGAGAGGGTCTCGCGCACCACCTCGTCGATGGTGGTCACGCCGTCGTAGATCGAGAGCAGCCCGCCCTCGCGCAGCGTGCGCATGCCGCGCTTCCTCGAGTACTCGCGCAGGACCGACGTCGACGCCTGCTTCATCACCATGTCGCGCAGCTCGTCGTCGAGGGTCATGATCTCGTAGAGGGCGGTCCGCCCGCGATACCCCGAGCCGTTGCACTTGTCGCAGCCCCGCCCGCGGAAGAACACCCGCCCGCGCACGTCGTCGGGCGTGAGGTTGAGCTCCATGAGCTCCTCCTCCTTGGGGGCGTAGGTCTCCTTGCACGCGGCGCAGATCCGCCGCACCAGCCGCTGCGCCACCACCCCCTCGAGCGTCGCCGTCAGGAGGAACGACTCCATGCCCAGGTCGAGCAGGCGGATGATGCTGCTGGGGGCGTCGTTGGTGTGCAGGGTGCTCAGCACCAGGTGCCCGGTGAGCGACGCCTGCACCGCGATCTGGGCCGTCTCCAGGTCGCGGATCTCGCCCACCAGGATGATGTCCGGGTCCTGACGCAGGAAGCTGCGCAGGGCCTTGGCGAACGTCAGCCCGACCTCCTCGTTGACCTGCACCTGGCACAGACCGTCGATGTCGTACTCGACCGGGTCCTCCGCCGTCAGGATCTTGGTCTCGATGTCGTTGAGCTCGGCCAAGGCCGCGTACAGCGTCGTCGTCTTTCCGCAGCCCGTCGGGCCCGTCACGATCACGATCCCGTTGGGCTTGTTGATCAGCCGCCGCACCGTCACCAGGTCGTCGTCGCGCAGGCCCAGGCGGTCCAGGCTCAGCTCCACGTTGCTGCGGTCCAGCACGCGCATCACCACGCTCTCCCCGTGCATCGTCGGCAGCACCGCCACGCGCAGGTCCACCGGGTGCCCCCCCACCGTCAGCTCGATGCGCCCGTCCTGCGGCAGACGCCGCTCCGCGATGTCCAGGTTCGCCATGACCTTCACGCGGCTCGTGATCGCCGGCCCCAGGTGCTTGGGCGGCGGCACCATCTCGTACAGCACGCCGTCGATCCGGTACCGCATCTTGAACTCGGCCTCGAAGGGCTCGAAGTGGATGTCGCTGGCCCGGTCCTTGATCGCCTGCAGCAGCACGAGGTTGAGCAGCTTCACGATCTGGTTGTCGCTGGCCGCGTCCTTGAGCGCCTCCAGGTCGATCGACGCGTCGCTCCGCCCCGCCAGCGCCTTGAACTTCTGGTCGTCCGCCAGGCCGCCGATCACCTCCGACACCGACTCGCTCTTGGAGAAGTGCTTCTTGATGAGCGCGTCCACCACCGCCGGGTCCGCGACCACCGCGTCCACCTTGAACCCCATCAGCAGCCGAAGATCGTCCACCGCCCGGAAGTTCGACGGGCTCTTCATCGCGATCCTCAGCCGCTTGCTCGTCTTGTTGAACTCCAGCGGCACGATCTCGTACGAGCGCACGTTCTCCGACGGGAGCACGTCCTTCACGTCGTCGGGCACCTCGAACTTGGACAGATCGACGAACTCCATCCCCGCCTGGCCCGCCACCGCCGCCGACACGTCGTGCGGCGTGCAATAGCCCAGCTCCACCAGCAACTGCCCCAGCGGCGCCTTGCGCGTCTTCTGGATCTCCAGAGCCTCGTGCACCTGCTCGCGCGTGACCTTGCCCATCTTGGTCAGCACGCGACCCAGCTTCCGGCCCTTCAGTTCAGCGGGATCGATGGGCATGCCCTGGCTCCCTTACCCCCAAGCCCCCAACCTTATCTCTACGCCACCCCGACGCCACGGGACCCGGCACTCCCTTCGCCGCCACGGCCGCGGGTGCGGAACGTCCGCAAACCACCCGCACTGCGACGGCGAGCCACGCAACGCGCGCCCGCTCATGCCGTCCGGGCTGAATGCACGCCACGCGGCCGCCACCTCGGCTGAGACGTCCGATCCACGCCCGGACGTTCCGCCTCATTGGTGTTTTCGACAGTCTACCCGAACTGGTTCCAGTTTGTCGGACGGCGCATGGCCCGCGTTTCGACACGACACCTGGTTTTGAGACTATATGGCCGAGGCCCGCCAAGCCAGATCGCGCCGCAGACAACCTGACAGATTCCTATCGTTTCTCGCCCGCGCCGGCCGTGGCTTCTTCGATATCCTCGTCCCATTCCGGGCGGCCGATGGTCCGTCCGAGCTTGTGAACGCGGTCTCTCAGGTCATTGGGATTCTTGCACTTGTCGATCATCTCTTCGGCGGAGATGACGCCGCGGCTGTAGAGGGCCCAGAGGTGCTCGTCCAGGAGTTGCATGCCGAACTTTTTGCCGGTCTGGATCATGGAGTCGATGCGGAAGGTCTTGTTCTCGCGGATGAGGTTCTGGATGGCGGGGGTGACGACCAGGAACTCGTAGCCTGCGACCATGCCGGGCTGGTCGACGCGGGTGCAGAGCACCTGGGAGAGGATGGCCAGGAGGGCGGTGGAGAGCTGGATGCGGATCTGGTTCTGCTGGGTGACCGGGAAGGCGTCGACGATGCGGTCGATGGTCTTGGCGGCGCCGGTGGTGTGGAGGGTGGCGAAGACGAGGTGGCCGGTCTCGGCGGCGCGGATGGCCGACTCCATGGTCTCCAGATCGCGCATTTCGCCGACGAGGATGACGTCGGGGTCGGAGCGGAGGACGCGTCGGAGGGCCTCGGAGAAGGTGGGTACGTCGTCGTGGACGGCCCGCTGGTTGACGATCGACTTCTTGTGGTTGTGGAAGTACTCGATGGGGTCTTCCATGGTCACGATGTGGCGGTCGAAGTTCTGGTTGATGTAGTCGATCATGGTCGCGAGGGTGGTGGTCTTGCCGGAGCCGGTGGGCCCGGTGACCAGGAACATGCCGCGGGGTCGGCGGATGAGCTCGCGGCAGATCTCGGGGATGCCGATCTGCTCGAAGGTGAGCAGGCGGTTGGGGATCTGGCGGAGGACCATGGCGATGTCGCCCTTCTGGCGGAAGATCGACACGCGGAAGCGGGCGAGGGTGGAGTAGGCGAAGCCGAAGTCGGTGCCCCCGACCTCCTGGAGCTCCTGCTGGTTGCGCTCGGGGGTGATGGACTTCATGAGGGCGACGAGGTCCTCGGAATCGAGGACCTTGGTCTGGAGGTCGCGGAGCTGGCCGTGGAGGCGGATGGTGGGCCGTCGACCGACGGTGAGGTGGATGTCGCTGGCGTTCTTCTGGACGACGGTGTCGAGGAGTCGGTCGATCTGGATGGTGGACATGGTGGGCTCGTCGGTGCGGGAGTGAGGGGGGGCGAGGATCGCCGGCGGGGTGATGGGGGCGCCCGCCTAGTCGTCGGTCTCGGCGGCGACGGCGGCGGCGTTGTCGACGTCGACCTGGGTGTTGCGGGCGACTTCCTCGGGCGTGGTGATGCCCCGGAGGATCTTGATCTTGCCGTCCTCGACGAGGGGGCGCATGCCGGAGGCAAGGGCGGCGCGGCGGATCTCGGACACCGGGGCGGTGCGGAACGCCAGCTCGCGGATGGTCGAGTTCATGACCATCATCTCGAAGACGGCCATGCGGCCCTTGAAGCCGGTGTTGACGCACTGGTCGCACCCGGCGCCCTTCATGACCTTGGGGAGATCATCGTCGCTGATGCCGGTGAGGCGGAGGTACTTGGGGTCGGGGTCGTGGTAGGGCTTCTTGCAGTTCTTGCAGATGACGCGGATGAGGCGCTGGGCCATGACGGCCTGGATGGACGAGGCGACGAGGAAGGGCTTGATGCCCATGTCGACCAGTCGGGTGATCGCGGAGGGCGCGTCGTTGGTGTGGAGCGTGGAGAAGACGAGGTGCCCCGTGAGCGCCGCCTGGATGGCGATCTCGGCGACCTCCTTGTCGCGGATCTCGCCGACGAGGATGACGTTGGGGGCCTGGCGGAGCATGGACCGGAGGATGGCGGGGAACGTCAGCCCGATGTGCTCCTTGACCTGGCACTGGTTGATGCCCTCGAAGTTGTACTCGACGGGGTCCTCGGCGGTGATGATCTTCTTGTCGGGGCGGTTGAGGACCGACAGGGCCGAGTAGAGCGTGGTGGTCTTGCCCGAGCCGGTGGGTCCGGTGACCAGGAAGATGCCGTTGGGGCGGCGGATGATGCGGTTGAAGATCTGGAGGTTGTCGGACTCGAACCCGAGGTTCTCCAGCCCGATGCGGACCGAATCGGGGCGGAGAATACGGAGGACCACGCTCTCGCCGTGGTAGGCGGGGCAGGCCGACACGCGGAAGTCGATGGTGTTCTCGTCGACGGTGAACTTGACGCGTCCGTCCTGGGGGATGCGGCGTTCGGCGATGTTCATGCCCGCCATGAGCTTGAAGCGGGAGAGGACGGAGTTCTGCATGCGCTTGGGGAGGTTGTCGCGCTCGATGCACACGCCGTCGATGCGGTAGCGGAGGCGGACGCGGTCGACCATGGGCTCGATGTGGATGTCGCTGGCCCGCATGCGGCAGGCCTCGTCGAGGATGCGGTTGACCAGCCGGACGATCGGGGCCTCCTCGGCCTCCTTGTCGATCGACTTGTCGACGCTCTTGTCGACCGACTTGTCGATGGACTCCGAGACGAGGGACTGGTCCGGGGCGAGCCTCTTGGCGGTGCCCGCGGCGGAGGCGTCGATGTACTTGCGGATCAGGCTCTTGGCGGCGATCTTGGGGTCGATCTCGACGTTGAGGCGGAAGCGGATCATGTCCTGCAGGTCCAGGTCCATGGGGTCATGGATCAGGACCTGGAGGCGTCCGTTGGTCTTGGCGAGCGGGAGGATGCCGTGCTTCTTGACCAGATCCTCCGGGATGAGCTTCATGTCGATCCGGGCGGTGGCACCCTGGGCGGCAAGGTCGACGTACTCCATGCCGAACTGCTTGGCGAGGGCCTTGTAGACCTGGTCTTCCTTGGCCAAGCCCATCTCGACGATGACGTCGCCGAGCCGCTTGCCCGTGCTCTTGGCGACGCCGGAGGCCTTCTCGGCCTGCTCCGCGGTGAGCGCTCCCCAACCGACGAGAATCTCGCCGAGCTTCTGACGTGATCGGGCCATGGTGCGGTGGTGACTCTCGGGTGGGGCGGTCGCCGGCGGCGCGGCGCCGGGCGTCGTTGGGGCTGGATCCTCTCGCGGCCCCGCCTGGCCCACGATCCCGGGCGGACCGAACCGGTACCAGTCTATGCGGGCCAACGGGCGACGTGGTTGCCTTCGGTGCGGAATGCGGACGGGACCCCCGCCCGGGCCGCGCCCGACACCTAATGATTCGCCCGAGGGGGCCGACTCTCGCGGCGGACCCGGGCAAGGGTGGTGGAACCTGTCAACACGGGCGATCGACGAGCGGTCGGGGGCGGGCGTCGGAACGGGGGGCTCCCCTCGGCGGATGCTCATCACGGCGGGGCCCACGCACGAGCCCATCGACGCGGTCCGGTTCATCGGCAACCGCTCGTCCGGGCGGATGGGGCTGGCGCTGGCGGGGGCCGCGGCGGCCGACGGATGGGACGTGGTCCTGCTGCTCGGGCCGACGGGGTCCGACGCGGCGATCCCCGGCGTGCGCACGCGTCGGTTCAGGACCTGCGAGAACCTCCGCGGGCTGCTGCGGGAGGAGTGCCCGGGGTGCGACGTGCTGGTCATGGCCGCCGCCGTCGCCGACTACCGCCCCAAGGTGGACCCCGCGTTCCTGGGCGGGAAGTTCCGGCGGCAGGACCAGAAGCTGGTGCTGGAGCTGGAGCCCACGCCGGACCTGCTGGCGGAGGTCTCGGCAGCGCGGCGGAGCGACCAGCTCTTCGTGGGGTTCGCGCTCGAGCCGCGGCGGGAGTTGCTGGAATCAGCCCGCTCGAAGCTGGAGCGCAAGGGCGTGGACCTGGTGGTGGGCAACCCGCTGGAGACCATGGACAGCCCGACGATCGAGGCGACGGTGCTGACCCGGGGTGGGGGGATCCGACCTTCGCCGGGCGTGGTGCCCAAGGCGGAGTTCGCGAGCTGGCTGGTGGGCGTGCTGTCGGAGGAGCTGGCGTTGCTCCGGGCCAGGAAGGGCTGAGATCTCCGAACTTCGGAGGGCAGGGATGGCTGCGGAATCGCGTCACGCCAAGGGACCCGGGCGGCGAGATCGGCGCGGGCGGGGCGGGAGCGCCCCGGGGGCCATGCCGCCGGCGCTGGGGAAGGTCTACGAGGACGACGACCTCGTGGTGGTGGACAAGCCGGCGGGGCTGCTGTCCTCGCCGCTCTCGGACGGTCGGGAGTCGAGCGACCAGCCCCCCAACGTCTTCGACATCCTCAAGCGTCAGTACCCCGGGCGGGGTCGCGGGCGCGAGCGCGAGCGGGGCGTGTGGATCATCCACCGGCTCGACGCCTATGCGTCCGGGCTGATGGTGTTCGCCAAGTCCGCGCGGGCGTTCGAGTGGCTCAAGGCGGAGTTGAAGGCCAGGCGGATCGGGCGCGTCTACGTCGCGGTGGTCGAGGGCGAGATCGAGCGCGGCCCGGAGGGACGGGCGGGCGGCACCGTCCGGTCGCTGCTGCGCGAGGAGTCGCCCGGACGCATGCGGCGTGTGCGCGAGGAGGACGAGGGACTGGCCGCCATCACCCACTGGCGGCTGGTCGGCACGGGCAAGGGCCGGTCGCTGGTGGAGTGCCGGCTGGAGACGGGGCGGAAGAACCAGATCCGCGTGCACATGCGGCAGATCGGGCACCCCATCGTGGGCGACGTGAAGTATGGGAACGCCGACCCGGGCGAGGAGGGGGCCGAGCGGCAGCGCCTGTGCCTGCACGCGGCGGAGCTGAGCTTTGCGCACCCGGCCACGGGCGAGATGCTGCACCTGCGGAGCCGCACGCCGCGGCTGTTTGAGAGGCTGCTGGGGCGATCGGCTGGGACGGGCGAGCCGCCCGTCGAGCCGGTCGCCGCCCCATCGACGCCGACCCCGGCCCGGGGAGAGCCGCCCGTGGGCAGGGCGGCGAAGGCCCGAGGGCGCGGCGAGGACGGGTCGTGGGAGCACGTCGCGGAGTGGTACGACCGGCTCATCGACGAGCGGGGCAGCGACCACCACGAGCGCGTGATCCTGCCGGGCACGGTGCGCCTGCTGGCACCGCGCGCGGGCGAGCGCGTGCTCGACGTGGCGTGCGGACAGGGGGTGCTGTGCCGGGGCCTGGCCGAGCTCGGCTGCGACGTCGTGGGCATCGACGCCTCGCCGAGCCTGATCGCGCGGGCGCGGTCGGCCAAGCTCCCCCGGTGCGACTTCCGCGTCCACGACGCGCGCGAGCTGGATCGGCTCGACGCCGGCGCCTTCGACGCGGCGTCGTGCGCCATGGCCCTCATGAACATCGAGCCCCTCGAACCCGTGACGCGGGGCGTCGCGGCGTGCCTGAAGCCGGGCGGGCGGTTCGTCGGCGTCATCCTGCACCCGGCGTTCCGGGCACCCGGACAGACCTCGTGGGGGTGGGACGATCCCGCGGGCGACCCGCCCCGGCGCGGGCCCCGGCGCGACCGCTCGGCGGCCCGCCAGTACCGGCGGATCGACGGGTACCTCTCGAGCGCGTCGCGGAAGATCGTGATGAACCCGGGCGAGGCGGCGTCGGGCGGGCGCGAGGTCGTCACCTGGACCTACCACCGCCCCATCGAGGCCTACGTGCGTGCCCTGGCGGACGCCGGCCTGCTCGTCGAGGCGATGGAAGAATGGCCCAGCACGCGGGTGAGCCAGCCCGGCCCGCGCGCGCCCGAGGAGAACCGCGCCCGCCGCGAGATCCCCCTCTTCCTGGCGATCCGGGCGGTCAAGGTCGCGAGGGACCCCGGCCCGGGCGGCGGAGACTACGATCGCCCGTCGCGGGCGTAGCTCAGGGGTAGAGCGTCAGCCTTCCAAGCTGAATGTCGAGGGTTCGAATCCCTTCGCCCGCTTGCTCGGAAACCCCGCTGAACGGCGGAGATTGGCGTACCGATCCGCGTTGGATCGTGCGGCGGAATAGGCCCTGCAACCCGGTCACTGCCGGATTGACGCCCGCCCATGAGTCTCGACGCCCTTCCCACCTCGCCCGCTGCGCCCCGTCGAATCCCGTCCTACCGCCGACACAAGCCGAGCGGTCAAGCCGTCGCACCGTCGGCGGGCGCGACTTCTACCTCGGTGCCATCGGCTCGAATGACGGGGTCGCTCTCATCGGTCCACCCGCCATGAGAGTCGGTGCGTGGTATCAGCTCCCACCCTGCCCGGCGGTGCCGCAGCGCAGATCGACGACGAACCAACGGCAAACGCGGGGCCTGGGGCGGAAGTGGACACCGTCACTCTGAACAAGATGTGCGGCCTGGCTGTTGACGCCCGCGCCGCCTGCAAAGCGCAGACCGCTTCGGCCTCCCGGGAATCTGCACGTCCTCTGCGTGCCGTGCTCAAGCCCGCATCGGACACGCTTGTACGAGCGCGGTTGGCCGCCGTCGAGGCGTGCCGCGGCGCGGCGGACCTGGCGGAGGACCTCACGCTGGCGGCGGGCTGGAACGCGACGCTGGCGCATCCCGGGTACGTCGCGCGGATGAGGCTCAATCCCGACAAGACCGACTTCTCCGACGCGCGGATGAGGGCGGGCGTCCAACGCCGGACCCGGCAAGCTCGAGTGGCCACGTGGGCTCGATGCTCGGCACCCGATGGGGCAGCCGGTTCCACCTCGGACGCACACCATCTGGGCTACGCCGCAAGGCGAATGCTCGAATAAACGATGAGCGGTGCGTGAACGCCACGCGATCGCCGATCGCGAAGTTCATCATGGCGCCGTGGGCCCGCACCTGGTGGATCAGGCGGAGCCGCGCGGTCACGCGGTGGTGCAGGTCGCGAAGCTCGTCCTCGGTGAACCGGTCGATGTCGATGGGCATGGCCGGCGCCGTGCCGGCGATCAAGCCAGAGCCGCCGACGTGGCAGAGGCCCGGGCCCCGGACGCGGCCCGGCGGCACGAGTACAACCACCACCGGCCGCACAGCAGCCCGGGGTGCCTCCCCCCGGCGGCGTTCGCGGCAACGCTGGCCGGCCCTCCGGTCGGCACTGCGCCCTACCTCCGCCCCGGCCAGCGTCGGTCCCTACCCTTGAACGCCGACTCTCATAGCACCTGGTACAGAAAACGGGGACAGGTCAGCGCGTTCTCGATCTCGAGTTCCTTGAGCCGGCGTGCCTCGTCGGCCTTCATCCCGTCGTACTGGCTCCGCCAGCGGGCGTAGGTCGGCTCGCTGACGCCGAGCATCTGCACAACCTGGGCTACGGGCCTCCCCGCCGCGAGCATCGCGTCGGCCTCCCGCAGTTTGGTCACGATCTGCTCCGGTGTGTGCCTCGTCCGCTTCATGCCCAGAGTCTCCTGGACCCCGCCGGGGCCCGTCGGGACTCTCATAGGCCTGGATCAGGATTTTGGGGAGCAGGTCAGTACGCCAGGGCGAACACCGAACCCGCGTGCGTGGATGCCCGACACGCCCGCCAGGAGTCGCCAGGCCGCGTCCTACCGCGTCGGCTCTGTCGTCCCTCCGGCGGCTGCGACCATCGCCAGGATGCCCGCCCTGCGCGGGCGAAGATCCCCCCCCGCGGCCGCCTCCGGAGAGGGAGCCGTTTCGAGGGCCCCCGCGGCCCGCAGCGCCGCGATCTTCGCGTCCGCGGTGTCGGCCGCGCCGCCGATGATCTCCCCGGCGTGCCCCATCCGCCAGCCCGGGGGCGCGGTGCACCGACCCTACTTGTCTTTCTCGTTCCGCAGGGCTCCTACGCGAGGGTCACTTGAGATGGACTTCACGTACTGCTGTTTGACCAGCTCGATCCCTTCGAGGGAGAGTGCCGCCAGGAGCGCGTGCAACTCTTCAGCATGTCGGGTCGCCTGAATCGACGCGAGTATCGCGTCGTTGGCCGCGGCCCTGGCCAGCGATGACAGGATGCTCAGGTCGAACTCGCCTTCGCGCGTCCCCGTAACGACATCCTGACCCCGAATGCGTTCGTGCTGTTCCTCCGTCCACTCGATCGTCGGCAGGTCCTTGGCGGTTTCGGCGGCATCCGCGAGCTTCGCCGCGGCCAGTGCGGCACTCCGACTGCGTCCCGTGGCGTCGTAGAACTGCGCGAGCAGCTCCGCGCCCAGATCCCGCACGCGAAACGCTCTCAACTTCGCCACCTGCTGGTCTTTGAACCGTATCCGGGGGTCATTCCGAAGCCCCTTGCTCTCCTTCATGCTTCGCGCCTCGGCCGACAGAGACGCAACTCGCTCCCTTCTCCAGCCGTCCAGAAGCGCGATGTCGACCAGCGGCAGGGCCTGATCGAGCGATCTCAGTCGAGCCGCTTCTTTCCGCGCCATCTCACGGATCGACCTGACCTCGAGATTCGAGAGGGTCTCCAACGCCCCTGGCGACGGTCGCCCCCGCCTCGCGGCCTCCACTACCGGCCTGGGGCACGCCCGGCACCTCATCCAGGCGTCGATTCTCGCCGCGATCTCTCCATCGCCCGACATGTTCAGCGCCAGCCAAAGCCCCTCCACGGCCTGGCCACGCAGGGTCGCCGGCACCGACGGGTCGTCAACGATCTCCACCAGCAACTGGTGGGCGCGGGGGGTGTGCATGTCGCACAGCATCCGAAGCGCGCGCGACTTCACCTCCGGATCGTTCGCTTCACGTCGGACCTCTTTCGCGACCGCCTGGGCCGCGGCGTCGCTCTTGCGGCCGTCGAGCATATACAGGTGATGCAGCTTTTCGTCTTTGGTGCGGTCGGTCTCGAGTTGCTCGATGGGGATCCGCTCGTCAACCCCGCGGCTTTGTGCCGTCGCCACATCGGCCACCCCCCACGTCAGCGCCAATGCGACGAACCTCGAGAGCCGGACCTTCATTGTCAAGCCTCCGAAAAGCACCAGAGCCGGGACTCACCGGTTAGGCCGGGATTTCCCATTTGATTCTCCGCCCACGACCACCGTGGGCCATCGAGCGCGAGTGTACCGCGGGATTGACCTCGGTGGCGGCTGATTCCGCGGGCCTCACCGTCGATCCGGGCTTGAGTTCGGCTTGGGTTCGCATGCTCAGGGTGGTGCGGCCGGCGAGGCGGCGTGCGCCTCCCGCGCCCGCCCGCCCACGACCTGGCGCATGGCCGGATCGACGCAGAGCCGCTCGGCGTCGTTGGTGTCCTCGCATCCCGCCAGGCGGCTGTAGACGGATTGTCGCAGCAGCGCGGTCATCGTGTGCCGCGTGTTCGTCCCGGTCCGCCGGTCGTGGAGCAGCCCCGCCGCCGACGCGGTCAGATCGAGCGCGTCATCGAGTTCGCGATGGGCCAGGAGCCCCGCGTCGCTGGTCACCTTCGAGGCGTGGAACTCAAGCTTCAGACTTCCGTCGAACTCGATCCGCAGGGCGTCCTTTGTGCCTTCACCCATTGGACCCTCCGGACTTCCGTGTCCGACCCTGCGACAATGCCTGCATTCCTGCGGTCACACGCTACGCCATGATACCGGAAGGCAAGTTCCCATCTGGGAAACCCGGGCTCATAGGCCTGGATCAGGATTCGGGGGGCAGGTCACCTTCGAGCGCTGCGACACCTCGCCGCTCAAGGGAATCCGCCCGCCAAAGTTACCTCCCTCTGCCCCTCCGGGGCAGGACCGAGAGAACGCGACCGCTTCCACGGGTTGCGCTCCGCCCGCGAGGCCGCGGGCTCCGCTCCACCCGTGGTTACACCCCTGCGCCCCTTCGGGGCGAAGAGGCCCGCGCTTGCGGCCAACCTGTATGTTCTTCTCTGTGCTCTCTGTTCTCTCTGTGCTCTCTGTGCCTCTGTGGTGAACTGCCTTTGGTTTTCCCCGCGCAGCGGGTCCTGCGGACGGCGTATCAAGGCTCAACGCCGCCACCGTCGCCGTCGTGACCTCCGACCACGGCCCGTTTTCGCCGCGCCCCCGAGGTGCTGACCCAGCGGGCCATGGAGACGGCGGCCCACCCGCACGCAGGAAGTTGGGGCCGCCTTCGCCGGGCTTGAACTCGGCCTCTCGCGGAGGGGCGGGAACTCGGGCGGGTGGTCATGGTCAGGAACGAGAGGGCGGCGGGGTCCGTCGGCGTCGGCTGGTCGGCATCCACGAGTGTCACCCACACCTCGGCCCCGAGCACGCCCGCGGGCCGCGACGCACGCGCAGGCAACGACCGCAACCGGCGCCACCGTGTAGAGCCGCGCCCGTGCCCCCTCCGGTCGCCGCGCCGGGTCTTGGGAAGGGCCGGGGCCTTTGCGCCGCCGGGCGGGGCCGCGGGCTCCGCGAACCCATCGAGCATCCCGCGCACTCCGCGGGCCGCGTCGTCAACCCGCTTGATCCACCGTTGCCACTGGCCGGGCCGGCAGTGCGCCCCGCGCCTCGGACAGCCCGGGTTGTCGCACAACGCCGGGCCCGGGGGGTTGACCGCCCGCAGGTTGTCCAACAGCGCCGCCGTTTCGGTGCACGGCGCATCGAGTCGGCGGCTCACTTGCTCCACAAGACGCACGGGGGCGTACCGCAGCGACGCCGCCCGTCCGCACACGCGCCCGTTGCAACCGGCGCGCTACCCGCCACCATTGTCGCCGTCGGCCCGCCGGAGTCACGAATCGACCCCGACGTGTCAGAGGGGGGACACTACAGCGCGTCGGCCCCGCCTGCCTGGGGTCGCCCCCCACCCTGTCGGGCGGGCGAGCGGCGCGGTCCTTGGTTCCCGTCGCCCGTACGATCGCGCATGGCAAGGCCAGCTGCGCGTGCGTCAATCGACGCCGACGCGGGACGTCTCTCGGGCTGCGGCTCCACCGGCGCACCTGGGCCGCGTTGAGGTCGTTCATCGCTGCGGCTCGTGCGGCGGGGATGGCGCCGTCGTGGGATGAGGGGGTCAGGCTACTGCGGCGGGGCGATGCGGCGCATCGCGTGGCGCGTGCTGCCCGCGCGCGTCGGGTGACGGTGTCGCGGTTGGGTCCGATTGACGGTGATCCGGCTCGCGGGTGCGATCGGCGGGCCTGGAGTTCCTAACGGAGGCCAATCACACTGTCTCACCGTGGGACACTTTGTACGGCTGAGATTTGGCTTCTGGTCATTCTCGGCGTGCCGCGTTCACCAGCGCCAGCACTTCCGCGCGGATCGCCGGGGGCAGGTCGGGCCATCGCTCGATCACCAGCCGCAGGTCGGGGTCGTCCGGGGCCTTGGCCGGGGGCGTCGCGGGCGTCGGGCCGGGGCGAGAATCGCCGGGAAGAGCGCCGCATTCTGCGCCCGCCCGGAAGTGAAACGCCCGTGTTTCCCGGCGATTCCGGGGGGTGTTCAAGTCCGGCTCCGCGCATTGGTGCGTGCGGCGCGTGGTCGCGTGAGTTGCGGGCGTGCGCGGCGGGCCCGATAGTGTTGGCCCATGGGTGAGGCAGCCGTCAGCATTGCGGTGATTGGGCTGGGGTTCATGGGGCGCACGCACGTTGGGGCGTACCGGGCGGTGACGGCGGGCGGGGTGCGGGGGCGGCTGGTGGCGGTGGCGGATCCGGCGCTGGAGCCCGGCTCGGATCGAGTTCCCGACTCGCTGGCCGATCCCGCGACACCCGGGCCGGCCCTCGACCTTGCCGGGCTCGCGACGTTCGATGACGCAAGGCGGATGCTCGACCGGGCGCGGCCGGCGCTGGTCAGCGTGTGCTCGCCCACCGATACGCACGTGGAGGTCGCGGCGGCGGCCCTGGAGGCGGGGGCGCATGTGCTGCTGGAGAAGCCGGTGGCGCTGGACGCGGACCACATCCGTCCGCTGGCCGAGGCGGCGGCGCGGACGGGGCGGCTGGTGATCCCGGCGATGTGCATGCGGTTCTGGCCCGGCTGGGACTGGCTCAAGGCGCGGATCGGGGACGGGGCGCACGGGCGGCTGCTGTCGCTGTCGCTGACGCGGCTGGGGTGCGAGCCGACGTGGTCGCGGGCGTTCTACGGGAACCGTCGGCGCAGCGGCGGGGCGATCATCGACCTGCACATCCACGACGCGGACTTCGTGGTGCATTGCCTGGGGATGCCGCAGCGCGTGGTCACGACGGGGAGGCCCAACCACCTGACGACGGTGTACCGGTTCGGCGCGGAGCGCGCGGACCTGCACGTGACGGCGACGGGGGCGTGGCTGAGCACGCCCGGGTTCCCGTTCCGCATGCGGTACGTGGCGGAGTTCGAGCGGGCGGTGGCGGACTTCGACCTGGGGCGCGACCCCATCCTGCTGCTGACGCACGCGGGCGTGACGGAGCCGGTGAACCTGGGCGACGGGAGCGCCTACGAGCGGCAGGCGGCCCACGCGATCCGCTGCGTCGAGGCGGCGCGGGCGGGTCGGCGGCTGGAGGCGCCGACACTGGAGGAGGCGGCCCGCGTGATGCGACTGCTCGCGGCCGAGTGCGAGAGCCTCGAGCGGGGGGAGATGGTGGACACGGCGTCGGTGTAAGTGGGTGAGGGTGCGACCGCGGAGCACCGAGATCGCCGAGCCGATCTCGCCGGCACGAGGGGCGGATCGGGGTGATCGGCGGGGTACGATCTGGGAAGCAGGGGAATCGCATGGCGACGCAGACGGCGATGGGGATCCGGGAGATCGAGCCCCGCGAAGCGGCGGACTGGGTGCGGAGCGGGCGGGCGGTGCTGGTCGACGTGCGCGAGCCCGACGAATACGCCGCCGAGCGGATCGAGGGCGCGACGTTGGTGCCCCTGTCGCGGTTCGAGTTCGCGCGCCTGCCGTCGGCGCTGGAGGCGCCCGTGGTCTTCCACTGCCGGAGCGGTCGGCGCTCGCTGGAGGCGGCGGCGCGGGCGTCGGGGGGCGGGTGGAGCGGCGTGTACAACCTCAAGGGCGGGATCGAGGCGTGGAAGGGCGCGGGGCTGCCGGTCATCCGCACCCGGGCCCCCATCAGCATCATGCGGCAGGTTCAGATCGTGGTGGGCGCGGGAGTGCTGGCCGGGAGCGTGCTGGCGTGGCTGGTTTCGCCCTGGTTCCTGCTGCTGACGGGCTTCTTCGGGGCGGGGCTGCTGTTCGCGGGATCGACGGGGATGTGCGGGATGGCGGCTGTGCTGGGGGCGATGCCGTGGAACCGGGCGCTGCGTCCGGGCGGGGCCTCGTGCGCGGGCGGGAGCTGCGGCGCGTAGCGGGCCGCGGCCCGGGCTGCGGACGCCGTGGCGCAGGGCGAGTGGCGCGAGTCGAAAGTCCGTGGACGGAGCGCTCCGGGTGCCACGGGTCATCGGGCGCTTCGCCCGATGACCCGTGCGGCTGTTCGAGGCCGGTCCGGACGCCGGCACGGGCGATCCGCAAGGCGGATCGCCCGTGGCACCCGCGGCGCCCGCCGGCGCCTTGGTGCACGTTCTTCCGACTCGCGCCACTAAGCGTCGGGGTCGGGCTTGACGGCGAGGACGGAGCAGGGGACCTCGCGGAGGACTCGTTCGGCCTGGCTGCCGAGCAGGATCGACTTGAGGCCCGTGCGTCCCTTGGTGCCCATGGCGATGGCGTCGGCCTTGAGGCGCTGGCTGAGGTCGATCAGGCCCTTGCCAGGACTGGGGCCGGGCTCGATCAGGTACTCGACCTTGTCGCTCGCCAGCCCGTCGAGCAGGGGTTGGCAGGCGGCGATGAGGCGCTCGCGGGCGGCCCGGAGGAACCGGTCGGCGGAGGCGGCGTCGGCGCCCTTGGGGCGCTTGGACGCGTCGACGAGGTCCCAGGGGTCGTCGTAGAAGTGGGCGATGACGAGGCGGCCGGCGTCGAGTCGGGCGAGCCACGCCGCGTGTCGGACGGCGGCGTGACAGGCCGGGGTGAAGTCGAACCCGGCGAGGACGGTGTGGTACTCGCCCGAGTTGCCCGGGTGGACGGCGAGGACGGGGACGGGAGCGTTGGCGACGGCGGTCATGGCGACGTAGCCCGCGCCCCGGAAGGCGTCTCGCGAGCCGTGGGCTCCCATGACGAGCAGGTCGGGCTGAACGTGGCCGAGCCGCTCCTCGATCGAGGAGTACGGGTGCCCGACAACGATGTTGCAGTCGAGGGTGTCGGCGCCGGAGACCTGCGCCTTGAACTGGGCCCAGCGGGCCCGGGCGGCGTCGATCTGGTCGTCGACGGTGGGCACGGGCACGTCGATCCACGCGTCGCTGCGGTTCACGAGGATGGGCTCGACGACGTGGAGGACGGAGAGGTCGGCCCGGGCGCGGGTGGCGATTCGGCGGGCCTGGGCCAGGGCCGTCAGGGAGCAGCGAGAGAAGTCGACCGGGAGGAGGATGCGGCGGATGGTGGGCATGGAGACCTCGGATCAGTGGGCGGCGGTGGGGACGGGGAGGGGGGCCTCGACGCCGCCGCGGCGGAGGATGGACTTGATCACGACGATGAAGACGCCGGTGAGGAGGAGGTTGAGCGCGAGGGAGAGCATGGCGACGACGACGATGGGGCCGCCGATGCCGTAGGAGAGGGCGAGGACGAGGACGCCTGCGCCGACCTCGCCGCGGGGCCACATGCCGATGGCGAGCGCGAGGCGTTCGTGGAAGGAGGCCTCCTTGCGGTAGCAGAAGGCGGGGAACATCTTCCCGATGTTGGAGAGAGCCGTGATCATGAGGACGTGGAAGGCGATCTGGCCCCAGCCCATGGGGGGCGTCTTGGCGGCGATGTGCGAGGCCGACTCGACCACGGCGGGGGCGGCGGCGCCCACCGAGCCGATGAACTCGGGCATGGAGAGGCCCACGAGCACCATGAAGGCGGCGGAGACAATGGCGTCGGCGCGGTGGTTGGCGGCGTCGTGGTGGTCCTCGTGCCGCACCTTGATCATCATGCCCAGCAGGAACGCGGGGAAGAGGATCTCGACGTGGATGGGCACGCGGGCGTCGATGTTCTTGCTCAGGAGGTAGAGCCCCTCGGTGAAGACCACGAGCACGACGCTGTAGCCCAGCACCGCGGTCCACTTCATGGACCAGTCGAGGCGTTTCATCAGCCTCCACCCGACGACCAGGAACGCGACCATGATGGCCACGACCACGCCCAGCTGCCACCGCAGCCCGACCAGGGCCATCTTGAGCGGGAGCATGAGGAGCACGGTGTCGAGGTCGTCGAAGATGGCGAGCACGCGGGCCTTGCGGAAGAGCCAGGTGGCGCTGAGCCCGGCGGCGATGAGCATGCTGAAGAGGACGCCGGCGGAGGTCGGGGCGGAGAACCGGGAGGCGAGCAACCCCTCGCGCCAGATCCAGCCGTCCGACCAGGCGGTCTGGGGGAGCATGACGAAGACGAAGTAGAGGCAGCAGAAGATCCAGGGGAAGGCGGCGGCGGTGGCGGCGACGACGTAGTCCCAGCCGTACTGGCGGAGGTTGCGCTTGTCGATCTCGAACTCGCTGCCGACGCGGATCATGATGTAGGCCAGGGCCAGGAAGGTGAGGGCCTGGATGGGGAAGCGCGTGGAGGGCCAGAATCCCGGCGCGAGCGTGGGCGCGGCCTGGGAGGCGATCAGGCCGAACACCAGCAGCGACGAGAACAGGACCACCTTCCGCATTCAGGGCACCTCCGCGCGTGGGAGGCCAAGCGTATTGCGGCCGCGCCGGGCTTGCGGGCCGGACGGCCGGCCCCCGGTCGTTTCCGCGGCGGGGGCGGGCATCAGACGCCGGTGCGGCTGAGCTCGAAGGCGAGGTAGGCGACGTAGAGGGTGAGGAGGATGGACCCCTCGAGCCGGGCGAGGGTCTTGCTGCGGAAGCGGATCATGGGGACGAGCGTGCCTCCGAGGATGCACATGGCCAGGACGGAGGCGAAGCCGCCCGCCGGGATCGGCGCGGGCGTGATGAGCGAGGCGACGGCGAAGATCATCCCCAGGTTGAAGACGCAGGATCCGACGGCGTTTCCGACGGCCAGGTCGACCTCCTTGCGTCGGACGGCGACGACGGAGGTGACCAGCTCGGGGAGGGTGGTGCCGACGGAGATGATGGTGAGCCCGACGACGCGCTGGGAGAGCCCGCACCAGATCGCGATCTCGGAGGCGGCGTCGGCGGCGAGGTTGCCGCCGGCGGTGAGGAGCGTGAGCCCGGCGACCATGAGCATGATGGAGACGGGGAACCCGCGCTGGGCGACGCGCTCGGTGACGGCCTTGACCTCCTTGGCGAGGACGCGATTCTCGGGGCGGGCCCGGAGCCCGGCCCGGATCACGAAGGCGGAGTAGCCCAGGAAGAAGGCGACGAGCACGGCGGGGACCAGGCGTCCGCCCAGGGCCAGGTCGAGGGCCGGGACCAGCGCGGCGACGAGGAGAAGCGCGAAGATGGCGAGCATGATGGGCAGCTCGCGCCGGATGATGGTGGAATGAACGACCAGGCGCGCGAGGATGGCCGACACCGCGACCACGAGGCCCAGGTTGCAGATGTTGGCGCCGACGGTGTTGCCGAAGACCAAGTCGGGCTTCTTCTGGATCGCGGCGATGAGGTTGAAGGCGAGCTCCGGGGCGGAGGTGCCCCAGGCCACGATGGTGAGGCCGACCAGCAGAGGCGGGACGTCGAGGCGGCGTGCGACGTCGAGGGAGCCGGTGACGAGGGCTCGGCCGCCGGCCACGAGCATGACGAGTCCCAGGGCGAGGAGGAAGAAGGCGCTCATGGGCGCCCCCCCGTGGCGGCGTCGATGGCGAGCGCGGCGCTGATGACGGCCAGGTGCGAGTAGACCTGGGCGAGGTTTCCGAGGGCGGCCTGGTGCCGGGTGTCGTACCCCTCGGTGAGGATGTCGGTGCAGTGGGCGTGGCGGCAGAGGTCGCTGAAGAGTGCGATCAGGCCGCCGGAGCTCCGCTGCCATCGCGCGGGGGACCCGTGCCCGACCCGGGTGACCGGGAGGCGGTTGGCGACGACGATGAGTCGTCCGGAGCGTGGCACGGACGTGATGACCCTTCCTTGCATCGTGGACGAACAGGCGGGCGGGGCGGCCTGACGGTGGAACATAGAGGCGGGCGGCACTCAAGTCCACCCTCGTGCGGCGGCTTGGCGGTGGCGTGTATGCTGGTGCGGGGCTGCGGAGGGCACGCCCCGGAGGCGGCGCATGGCGAAGATCAGCAGGATCCTCTTTCCCACCGACTACTCCGGGCTGTCGGAGGGCGCGGCACCGCACGCCGCGCTGGAGGCGCGGGCGCACGGGGCGGGGCTGATCGTGCTGCACCTGATCGAGCCGGTGGTGGCCAACACCCCGTCGGCGGTCGGGGTGATGCCGGTGGTGGACGAGATCACGCCCGACGACCGCGATCGGATCCGCCGCTTCGCCGAGCGGCACTTCGCGGGGCTGGAGTGCCACACCGAGGTCCGGCACGGGTTCCCGGCGCGTGACATCTCGCCCTACGCGGCGGGGGTGCAGGCGGACCTGATCGTGATCGGCACCCACGCCGACGGGATCCTCAAGCGGATCATCCACGGGTCGGTCAGCAAGTCGGTGCTGGAGAGTTCGCCGTGCGCCGTGCTGATGGTCCCGCTGGCCGCGATCAAGGCGGACGCGGCCCGGTGACGGGGGCCATGGGCGATGCGCCAGGCGGTCGTCCGTGCCGGCGTCCGGACGGGCCTCGAACAGCCGCTCGGGTCACGGGCGAAGCGCCCGATGAACGGGCATGGCAAGGAAGCCGGACCCGACGGGCGTCACGGATGACGAGTGGGCGTCTGTGGCCCCGTGCCTCACCCTGATGCGTGAGGACGCTCCTCAGCGCGAGCACGATCCCCGCGAGGTCTTCAACGCCCTGCGCTGGCTCGTCCGGGCGGGGGCGCCGCGGCGGATGACGCCCAACGACTTCCCGCCCCGGGAGGCTGTTCACCAGCGGACGCAGCGGTGGATCGCCGCGGGCGTGTTCGAGGCGATGGTGCACGATCTGCGCGAGCTCTTGCGCGTGGCCAGCGGCCGCGCGCCGGACCCGACCGCGGCGATCCTCGGCAGCCGCACGCCCCAGTCCACGCCCGAGAGCGGGCACCGCGCGGGGTACGACGGGGCCAAGCGGAAGAAGGCTCGAAGGTGCACATCGGCGTGGACACGCTGGGCCACCTCCTGACGCTGCGCGCGACCCGCGCCGATCAGCAAGACCGCGCCCAGTTCAAGGCGCTGGCCAAGGACGTGCAGAAGGCGACCGGCAGGAGCGTGCGGCTCGCGTCCGTGGACCAGGCGTACACCGGTGACAAGCCCGCGGCGGCCGCGAAGAAGCACGCCATCGAACCGAGCGTGGTGAGCCGCCGCAGGCCACACGCGGCTTCGTGCTGCTCCCGCGGCGCTGGGTCGTGGAACGCTCCTCCGCCTGGATGGCCCGATTCCGACGCCTCGCCAAGGACGATGAACGTCCGCCCTCCCTCGCGGGCCTCCACCTCGTCGTCGTCGACTGCCTCATGCTCAACAACCTGCTGGAAGGACGTTCATGACACGCTTTAGGGCGCCTCCGGGCTCAGACGCATCAGCACCAAGGTCGTCGGGTCCTTGCCCTGTGGGCCGACGAGCAGCACCGGCCGAGCGGCGTCATCCGTCGCCCGCGGCACGAAGTGCCCCGCGATCACCCGGACGTCCGGCGCCCGCCGCGCTTCCTCGCCGGATGGAGCGGGCGGCGTCGGGGTGAAGACCAGGCCCTCGGGGGTCGTGCACAGGTAGCCGTCGGCGCCGCCGTGAGTCCAGCGCACGGCGGCGATGGAGCGCGGCGCCAGCAGCCCAAAGCTCGACTCGCGCGCCTCGAACGTGACCATGCGGGCCAGGTCCGGGTGGTAGAACAGCGCGGGGTCGGGTGAGCCGGCCCCCGTGCGCGGCGGGGCCGTCTGCACCGGCGCCGTGATCTGGAAGCCCATGGCGGGCTCCGGGCGCCTGGAGACCGTCCGCCGGGCGAGCGTCGATCCGAGCCGGGCGGGCGAATGGGGAGTGTCGGCCAACATGCGCACGGCCTCGATGTCGGTCCCGCTCGGCGTGCGCACCAGCGCGTAGACGACCGACGCGTCGGACGTCGTCAGGGGAAAGGCGTAGGCGCCGCCGGCAGCCCGGCGCGTCGACTCCGACCCGTCCGCGTTGAGCACGACCAGGTGCGTCGCCTCGGGGAGGTCGGCGACGCCGCGGCGCGTATAGACGAGGCGCGAGTCGGCGGTCCAGGCCGCGTGGGCGTTGACCGTGTCGCCCGTGACCAGCCACTGGACCTGGCCCGAGAGCCAGAGGAGGCGACCGATCCAGCGGGCCCCATCCTCGCGGGGCCACTCCACCAGCACGCCGGTCGAGTCGGCCCCTCGCCCCGCCACGAGGCCCATGGGCGGCTGCTCGGGCCACTCCACCCGCCTCGCGATGGGCTCGGCGAGGTCGTACACGGCCAGCCGCGACGTGTGGGCCGGGGTCGCGGACGGATCGGCCAGCAGCGTCGGCCACGGGGGCGGGTCGCCCTCTTGGACCGCGAGGAATCGCCCATCGGGCGAGACAATCGGGAGGGATTGCCCGTCGTACCCCACGGCGCCCGCCGGGGCCACCGAGACAACCACGCGGGACGTCGACACTCGGGCCGCGTCGGCCGGGCGGGCGACGGGCGCGAGCGGGCCGGCGGCGTCGGGTGACGCGGAGGCGGCCGGCCGCCGGGGCCCCTCGGTCACGCAGCCCAGGAGCGATACCCCCGCGATCGTGAGCGCGACATGGGTGCGGAGCGGCACGGGTCAGCGCTCCGTCGATTCGCCCGACGGGGGCGCCGGCGGCGCCGCGGGCGTGCTCGGGAGCTGGCGGCCGGGCGACTCCAGCTCGCCCTTGCGATCGTCCAGGCGCCGCAGATACGGGTCGTTCATCGGGCCCATGGAGTCGGTGTTGTCGACCACCACCGGCGTGATGAACACCAGCAGCTCCTTGTCGGTCCGCGTCTTCTCCACCGAGCGGAAGACCAGCCCGATGAGCGGGATGTCCCCCAGCAGCGGCACCTTGCGCTTGATCTCCGAGTCCTCCGCCCGCAGGATGCCGGAGATCACCACCGTCTGCCCGCTCTTGACGATGAGCTGCGTGGTGGTCTCGCGCCGGTCGACGATGGCCCCGCCGAGGAGCGTGTTCCCGGGCGTCGTCGACGAGAGCTCGAGGTTGATCTTCAGGTCCACGTCCTGCTTGACGGTGATCCGCGGCCGCACCCGCAACTGGATGCCCACCGCCCGGTAGTCGAAGCTGTTGACCACGTTCCCCTGCGTGTTGGGCTGGCTCTGCGTGATGAAGGGGATGTCCTGCCCGGAGAAGAACTCGGCCTCCTGGTTGTCGCTCGTGAAGATCTTGGGCTCCGACAGGATGTTGACCTTGGTCTTCTCCGACAGGGCCTGGAGCATGACGTTGAGGTTCATGCTGCTGTTGAGGACGGAGGTGTCGAAGAGGGACGGGAGGAAGTCGTTCTTGGTGCCGGTGGCGGTGTTGCCCAGCGTGACGCTGTTGTCGGCGTTGGTGGGCGTGAGGGTCTGGCTCGACCAGCGGAACCCCAGGGCCGTGGCGTCGTCGCGCGAGATGTCCAGCACGATGGCGGAGATGAGCACCTGCCGCCCCGGCTTGTCGAGCTCCTGGATGAGCTGGACCAGCGAGGCCCGGTACTCGGCGGGCGCCAGGATCATGAGCGCGTTCTGACGCCACACCGGCACGATGCGGAGCTGCCCCACGAGGTTGGAGGCGTTCTGCCGGTCCGTGGGCGGACGCGAGCGCTGCCACCAGAAGCTGATCGAGTCGGGCGACGTCGCGGTCGCCTGGTCCGCGGCGCTCTGCGTCTGCGCGGTGGTGGCGAAGGGGCTGGCGCTCGACGCCGCGTCCGTGAGCCCCGACTCGCTCCGGCGGATCTGCGCCAGCGTGCCGTCCTGCGCCAGGAGCGAGTTGAGTTGCTCGGCGAGGTCCTCGGCGTTGGCGTGCTTGAGCTCCAGGATCGTCGGCAGCCCGACGGTCTGCGGCTGGTCGAGCCCTTCGATGATCTTGTCGATCACCGCCAGGTTGTCCGGGCTCTTGGCCACCACCACCAGGCGACCCGACTCCGGGATCGCCTGGAACGAGAACTGCCCGGCGAGGCGCCCGACGCCCTGCGACGCCGCCGTGCTCGTCGCGGCCTGCCCGCCCTGCCCGCCTTGGCCCCCGCCGCCCGTCGGCGTGGTGGGCGTGCCGCGTCCGAAGAGGCCTTCGAGCAGGCTGCGGACCTTGACGGGGTCGGAGTTCTTGAGGTCGTAGATGCGGGGGACGACCGCCTCGTCCGGGAGGGGCAGGTCCCAGAACTGGCTGATCTGGGCGCGAATCTGCTCCATCACCGCGGGCTCGGCGACGATGGTGACGGAGTTCTGCTGCGTGTTGGTCGAGACGCGGAGCTGCCGCGAGCGCGTCGCCTGCTGCTGCTGTTGCTGCCCGCCGAAGAACGCCGCAGGGCCCTGCGGCTGCGGGCGCCGCTGCTGCCCGGTCTGCCCGGCCCCCCCGGTGTCGCCCCCGAACAGCTCCTCGATGTTGCGGGCGATCTGCTCCGCGTCGGCGAAGCGCAGGCGGAAGGTCTCGGCGACCACGGCCCCCGCCGAGGGCTGGTCGAGGCTGTCGATCAGCATCTCCATCCGCTGCAGCAGCGCGATCGGCCCCAGGATCGCCACCTGGTTGGACTCCTTGTCCACCGTCAGCTTGGCGTAGTCGGGCACCGCGTTCTTGAGCACGTCGGCGTAGTTCTCCGCCGTCACGTTCCGCAGGCGGTACACCTTCTCCGCGATGGCGCCGACGTTGGTCCGCCCCAGCGTGGACTCGTCCGGCCCGATCACCGGCACCTTCTGGCGCACGACCTCGTTGATGTCGCGGAGCGTGACGATCTCGTCGGTCTCGATGACGCCCACGCCCGCCTGCTGCAGCGCCAGCAGCACCATGTCCAGCGCCTGGATCCGCGGGATCTCGCGGTCGTTCAGGACGGTGACGCGCCGGCTCAGCACGTCCTGCTGCGGGATCACCACCTTCCCCGTCGCCTCCACGATGAACGGCACCACCTGTTCCACCGTCACGTTCTTGAAGGCGAGCTTGGTGGGCGGGCCGTCCATCGGTCGGCGCCCGTCGCCGGCGCCCTGCGCCAGGGCCAGGCCCGCGGCGAGCGTCAGGGCGAACGCGGCGGAAGCGGCGCGGGGGAGCGTGCGGAGGTCTGTCGTCATGTCAGTTCTCTTGGCTGCGGGTCGGGAGGGTCGGGTCGAGCGTCGGGGGCGCGTCCGCCGGCGGGGGCGCCGGCTCCTTGATCACGGTGGAATCACGGTCGAAAAGCGGGACCTTGAACTCGACGCCCTTCCATTCGAGGACCGCCTGCCAGGGCATCTCGACCCGCACGACCCGCACCTCGCCCGACTCGCTCGACTGCCCGGGCACCAGGCGCGTGCCGTCGGAGAACCACACCGCGTCGTTGACCATCGCGATGATCGCCGGCCCGCCGTAGCTGGTCGGCTTGGGCGGCGGGGGCGGCTCGGTCTCCACGACGGTCGGCGGGGGGGGCGGCGGCGGGATCGGGGGCGAGGGCACGAAGAAGATCGACCGACCGTCGATCTGCGCCAGCGAGCGCTCGACGCCCGTGGCGTAGTCCTCGGCGGCCTTGGCGAGCCGCTCCTCCTGCGCCGCCGCCGACCGCCTGGCTGACGGCGCCAGCAGCGACCCGCCCACGCCGACCAGGCCCGGGAGGCAGACCACCAGGGCGAGGATCGCGACGACGACCGCGAGCCAGCCGACCCACCCCACGCGCTTGAGTTGATCGAGCGGGTTGGTCATCGGCCCCTTCCTTGCCCGCGCGGGGCCTGGATCCACGTCTCCACCGCGACGCTGGCCCGCACGACGCGGTCGCCCCGGTTGGCCTCACCGCCCCGGCGGAGCTGCACGCGCGACACGCACGACACGTCGGGCGAGCGCTCCAGGTCGGCCAGCACCGCCGCGAACACCTCGGGCGCCGCCTCGAACTGGATCTCGCGGACGAAGCGCCACACCTGCTCGGTCGCGGGCACGGCGGCCTGCAGCGGCCCCTGCTCCATCGACGTCAACTTCGTGCTCGACGTGTGCCGGCGCACGCCGTGCGAATCGAGCACGGCGGTCACGGCCTGGTTGAGCTTGAGCGTCCGCGTGTTGGCGTCGGCGGGGAGCTCCAGCCGACCGAACGTGCGGATGGCGAGGGCCTCGGCCTCGGAATCGGCGCCGGCGTCGGCGAGCTTGCGGAGCGACGCCTCGCGGACGTCGGCGGCCCGACCGGCCTTGAGCGTCCCCTCGACGATCGGCTCGACCAGCCCGAAGTAGGCCACCAGCCCGGCGGCCGCCCAGACCCCCCACTTCACCACCCGCTGCTGCCCGGAATACCACGCCAGGAGTGCGTTCATGCGCCGCCTCCCGTGGGTTGCTGGTCGAGTCGCTTCATGTGCTCCTGGATGCGCTTGACCTCGTCCTCCAGCCGCGAGCGCACGCCCGCGTCGACGTCGCGATTGCGCTGCGGGTACGTCCGCCGCCGCACCATCTCGATCGTCGCGCCGCGGCGGTCCATCGCCGCGATCTGCTCGTCGGTCAGCGGCGCCGGCACCGAGTCCCCCGCCGCCGAGCCCCCCACCGCCGGGTTGGGCGCCGAGGGCGTCGAGGGCTCCGAGCGTTCGCGCGGCGCCCGGGGCGCCGAGGCCCGCGAGGATCCGTTCGTCGCCGCCACCGGGTCCAGCGCCACCGGCGTCGTCGTGTTCGAGGCCCCCTCGCCGTACAGGCGGACGGCCAGGGGCTTGGCGGCGAAGTCGTCCCCCGCCGCGGCCCGGCCGTGCGGGTTCGACACCATCGCCGTGAGCTGGAACTCGACGCCTGACACGCCGGTGCTCTGGCGGTTGATCCGCGTGCTCGTGAACACGCGCGTGGCGTTGAGCGTCTCGAGCAGCTTGTTGAGGGCGTCGACGGAGTCGGCCCTGCCCTGGGCGCTGAGCCCCTGGTCGGGCGACACCGTGACCGTCTCGACCGTCACGCCGACGGGTGCCGCACGCGAGAAGTCGGCGAGCAGCTTGGTCATGGGCCAGCGGGCGGACTCCATCTGCTGGTGCATCGCCTCGCGGATGCCGGCCCGATCGACTTCCTTCAGGCGCTCCTCCAGCCCCGAGGACTTGGCGCTCAGCACCAGCCCGCGAGCCAGGCCCAGGGCCCAAGGCCCCAGGAGCAGCGGGGCCAGGCCCGCGGCCAGGGCCAGCACGGCGCGACGCTGGTCGCTCAGCACCTCGACCGCCAACGTCAGGATGGTGCGCCGCTGCACGACCGCCCGCTCGCGGAGCGACGCCAGGGACCGCGAGGCGTGATCCCCCGCAAGGGCCGCGAGCGCCGCGCCCAGGGCCAGCCCGTGCCGCTCGATCCAGCCCGCGTCCGCCGGTGCTCCAGCGGCCAGGGCCGTGCTCAGCCGCGACGCGGGCAGCAAGAGGAACCCCGA
>VGXM01000020.1 GCA_016873295.1 Phycisphaerae bacterium | reverse complement strand
ACTGTTCGCAGAGCCGAACAGTCGTGGCACGGGCCTGTCCCACCGTTGGGAGGGTGCCCCGACTGTGCCGCGGGGGTACGGTCGTGCGCGGCGAGGGCGCACGACTGTTCGCAGAGCCGAACAGTCGTGGCACGGGCCTGTCCCACCGTTGGGAGGGTGCCCCGACTGTGCCGCGGGGGTACGGTCGTGCGCGGCGAGGGCGCACGACTGTTCGCAGAGCCGAACAGTCGTGGCACGGGCCTGTCCCGCCCGGACCGAGTGCCACGACTGTGCCGCGGGGGTACGGTCGTGTCCGGCGAGGGCGCACGACTGTTCGCAGAGCCGAACAGTCGTGGCACGGGCCTGTCCCGCCGTTGGGAGGGTGCCGCGACTGTGACGCGGGGGCACGGTCGTGCGCGGCGGGGGCGCACGACTGTTCGCAAGGCCGAACAGTCGTGGCACGGGCCTGTCCCGCCGTTGGGAGGGTGCCCCGACTGTGCCGCTGGGGGCACAGTCGTGTCCGGCGAGGGCGCACGACTGTTCGCAGAGCCGAACAGTCGTGGCACGGGCCTGTCCCGCCGTTGGGAGGGTGCCGCGACTGTGCCGCGGGGGCACGGTCGTGCGCGCCGGGGGCGGCACGACTGTTCGCAGAGCCGAACAGTCGTGGCACGGGCCTGTCCCACCGTTGGGAGGGTGCCGCGACTGTGCCGCGGGGGCGCCGTCGTGCGCGGCGGGGGCGGCACGACTGTTCGCAAGGCCGAACAGTCGTGGCACGGGCCTGTCCCACACGAACGAGAGGAGGGCGGTCGCTACGATGGGCCGATGCCCGTCGAGGCCGCGACGCTGAGGCTTGTGCTGTACCCCGCGCCCGCGCTGCGCCTGCGGGCGTCGGCGGTGGAGAAGATCACGGACGAGGTGCGGGCGGTGGCGGCCCGGATGCTCGAGGTGATGCGCGAGCACGAGGGGATCGGGATGGCCGCTCCGCAGGTCGGGCTGCCCTGGCGGCTGTTCGTCGCGGACGTGCCGGAGGACAAGGAGCGGTCGGCGTCGGGCGAGGTTCCCACGGCGACGCGCGGGCCGGTGGTGTATGTCAACCCGGTGCTGTCGGCGTTCGCCGGGGCTCCCGAGCCGTACGAGGAGGGGTGCCTGAGCCTGCCGGAGATCCGGGGGGACGTGCTTCGGCCGCCGATCGTCACGTTGAAGGCGACGGACCTTCACGGGCGGGAGTTCACGGCGAGCGCGGGGGGGCTGCTGGCGCGGTGCTGGCAGCACGAGGTGGACCACCTCGACGGCGTGCTCATCATCGACCGCATGACGCAGATGTCGCGGCTGCGGAACCGGGCCAAGGTGCGGGCCCTGGAGAAGGAGTCGGGCAAGGCCGCCGCCCGGCGCTAGTGGCGCGAGTCGGAAGAACGTGTACCATGGCGCCGGCGGACGCCGCGGGTGTCACGGGCGATCCGCCCGGCGGTCGCGCGTGCCGGCGTCCGGACCGGCGTCGAACAGCCGCACGGGTCATCGGGCGAAGCGCCCGATGACCCGTGGCACCCGGAGCGCATCCGTCCACGGACTTTCGACTCGCGCCTCTAGCCCGGAGCCCCCATGCGGATCGTCTTCTTCGGCTCGGGGGCGTTCGGGGTGCCGACGCTGGGGGCGCTGGCGTCGGAGCACGAGGTCGTGGCGGTGGTCACGCAGCCGGACCGGCCCGCGGGGCGCGGGCGGCACCTTGCGCCCACGCCGATCGGGGCGTTCGCGGCGGAACAACTGGCGGCGGTCCCGCTGCTCAAGCCCGAGGACGTGAACGAGGCGTCGGTCGCGGAGCGCCTGAGGGGGCTTGACGCCGACGCGTGGGTGGTGATCGCGTTCGGGCAGAAGCTGGGGCGGGCGCTGATGGCCGACCGGTTCGCGATCAACCTGCACGCGTCGCTCTTGCCGAGGTGGCGGGGTGCGGCGCCGATCAACGCGGCGATCCTGGCGGGGGACGCGGTCACGGGCAACACCGTCATCACGCTCGCCGACCGCATGGACGCCGGGCTGGTCCTGGGATCGACGACCCGGCCCATCGGCGTCGAGACGACGGCGGGGGAACTGCACGACCTGCTTGCCGCGGACGGGCCCGCGCTGGTGCTCGACGTGCTGAATCGCCACGAAGAGGGGACCCTTCGCGGCGAGCCCCAGGACGAAACCAGGGTCACCAAAGCCGGAAAGCTGAAGAAGGAGATGGGCCTTCTGGACTGGTCGCGGCCGGCGGCGGAGATCCGCCGGCGGGTGCACGGGTTGAACCCCTGGCCCGGGGTTTCCGTGGCCTTCCGCGGGCGGCCGGTCAAGCTGCTGCGCGTCGCTGAGGCGGCATGGGCGGGCGAACCCGGGAGGATCGTGGACCCGGCGGCCGGGGTGGTGGCGTGCGGTGGCGGGTCGGCGGTGCGGATCGTGGAACTCCAGCCCGCGGGGAAGCGTCCGATGTCGTGGCCTGAGTTTTCGGCGGGCGCTCGCCCCCGGGCCGATGAGGTTCTCGGGCGGATCGACGGAGGCGGGGCGTGCTGAGGTGGATCCAGGACTTCCTGTTCGCGGGACAGCCGACGCCGCGAACATCGCCAGCGCGCCGAAAGGCGCGGCGCAAGCCCGGCGCCCCCACCGTCGCGTCGGCCCGGTACGAAGCGATGACGCGCAGGATGCTCGAGCGGCATTCGGTGCGGGTGCGGCGCTGGCGGCGCAGCATGTCGGGCGTGGCGTGGGTGGTCGAGTCCACCGACGGGTGCGTGTCGCGGTTGATCGAGGCGCCCCTGCCCAAGAGCCCGGTGTCCGCCGCGGTCTTCCTGCACGAGATCGGGCACCATGCCATCGGGCTGGGAACGTACAAGCTCCGCTGCCTGGAGGAGTTCCACGCCTGGCGCTTCGCGCTCGAGGCGATGCGCGAGCACGGGATTGAGGTCACGCCGAGGGTGAACCTGCGGGTGCATGCCTCCCTGCACTACGCCGTGGCCAAGGCGAGGCGGCGCGGTCTGCGAAGCCTGCCCGAGGAGTTGGCGGCGTACACCCGCCCGCCCACGCGCGAGCAGGTGAAACTCGCGGGCCTTCTGCGCGATTGACGGCGCGGCGTGAGCAGCATGCATTTCGAAGCGGGGCGCACCGAGGACCCCGAGCGGTCCTCGGTGGCACGGATCGAAGGCAGAAGTCAGGCGCACGATTCGCCGCCCGTCGCGCCACCGGGGAGCCGGCTGGGCGGCTCCTCGGTGCTGACCGAGAGCGAGTCCGGGGATCACACTTGGGGCTTGCAACAGTGCCTGTGCCTGACGCGAACTAGAACGGCGCCGGGGATTCGAACGCCACGCGCCGCCCCGTCCCGGGCTCCAGGAAGGACAGGCGGAAGGCGTGGAGCATCAGCCGCGGGAACTCGCCCCGCCGCGAGGCCTCCGATCCGTACAGCACATCCCCCTGTATCGCGTGCCCGAGACCGCCAGATTCCGGCGGAGCGGACAGGTGGACTCGTAGTTGATGGGTGCGCCCCGTGACGGGTTCGAGCAGCAGGCGCGTGCGGTCGACCTCGCGGGCCAGCACGCGGAAGCGCGTGGTCGAGGTCTGCCCGAGGGCGTGGTCGACGACGCGGCGCGGGCGGTGCTCGACGTCGAGGCGGATCGGGGCCTCGATGAGCCCGGCGTCGGGGGCCACGCGCCCTTCGACGAGCGCGACGTAGGCCTTCTCGACCTGGCGGCGCTCGAACTGGCGCGACAGGGCCCGCTGGGCGTCGGGCGTGAGTCCGAAGACGAGCAGGCCCGAGGTCTCCCAGTCGAGGCGGTGGACAACCAGGGGGCCGGTGGCGTCGGGGAAGAGGGCGCGGACGCGGGCGGCGGCGCAGTCCTGCTTCCCGGGGCCCTTGCCGGGGACGCTCAGGAAGTTGGGGGGCTTGTCGACGACGGCGTAGCCCTCGCCGCGGGCGATGATGCGGACCTCGGGCATGCGGGCAACGGTACGGGTCGGAGCGTGCAACAATCGGCGCATGCCACACCTGCTCACTTCCGTCCTGCTCGCGACCGCCGGTCTCGGCTCCTGCGGCCCGGAGGGGCAACCCCCGGCCGCCCCGAGCCCCGGCGCAAGTCCGGCCCAGCCCGCCGCGACCCCGTCGCCCGCCGAGGCCGGGCTCCTGCGCCACGCCGTGGAGATCACCAAGCGCGAGCGGTTCCTCAAGGCCGGGGAACAGTACTTCAGCCCGGACGGGAACTGGATCATCTTCCAGGCGATCGAGGTTCCGCCCGCGGGGCAGCGGCCCGAGACGTACTACCAGATGTACGTCGCCAGGCTCACGCGCGAGGGCGGGCGTGTCGTCGGAATCGAGGAACCGATCCGGTTGTCGAGCCCCGGGTCGTCGAACACCTGCGGGTGGTTCCACCCGAGGGAGCCCGGCGTGGTGATGTTCGGCTCGACGATCGTGCCGCCGGCGATGCAGGACGTGCCGGGGTACCAGCGCGGCACGGGTCGGTACGTCTGGCAGTTCCACACGGAGATGGACATTCACAGCATGAGCGTCGCCGGGATGCTGACCCCGGGTGCCGGCGCGCCCGACAAGCCCGAGTTGATCTTCGGACGTCCCGGGTATGACGCCGAGGGCTCGTGGTCCAGCGACGGGCGCTTTGTTCTCTACGCCGCCTACGACCGGGCCCGCAGCGAGAAGCTCAGCCGCAACCACCTGGACATCCTCGTCTACGACACAAAGACCGGCAAGCACCACGCGCTGGTGACCGCGGACGGGTACAACGGCGGGCCCTTCTTCAGCCCCGACGACAAGGCCATCTGCTTCCGCTCCGACCGAGCGGGGAACAACCTGCTCCAGGTCTACGTCGCGACGCTGCGCTACGAGGACGGCGTGCCGGTCGCGATCGACCGCGAGTACGCCATCACCGCCAACGAGCACGTCAACTGGGCCCCCTTCTGGCACCCGTCCGGGAAGTTCGTGGTCTACGGCTCCAGCGAGTTCGGGCACCAGAACTACGAGGTGGTGGCGGCGCCGGTCGACTTCGAGGCCCTGTCCAAGGGTATGACCCCGGACCGGATCCCCCACCACCGAATCACGTTCACCGAGGGCGCCGACCTCCTGCCCGTCTTTTCCCCCGACGGCTCGCTCATGATGTGGACCGCACAGCGGGGCGGGCTGGCGGAGGGCGAAGCGCGCCCCAGCAGCCAGATCTGGATCGCGGAGTGGATCGGCGGCGACCGCTTCGGGTCGCTGCCCCCGCCCCGGTAGACCCTGCCATGCAGCAGCCGGAGGACTTCGGGCTCTCGCCCGTGCGGACGCTCGCCCACGTGGGCGACGCGACGCCGGCGACGATGCACGCGGCGTTCTGGAAGCACTGGACCGAGGCGGTCGGCGCCATCGACCCGGAGTTGAGCGAGCGGTCGGCGGGGTCGGCGGGCGGCGCGCGCGCCATGACCTGGCGAAGCCTCGGGGGCGCGTGGGTGAACGGGCTGCTCCTTCGACCCGCCGTCCCGCGGGCCGGGCTGGTGGTGCTGCACGGCTACTCGTCGCCGCCGACGCTCACCGACGACGCCGATCGCTGGCGCGAACCCGCGCGGCGCGGGCTGGCGGTGCTGCTCATGCGGGTGCGGGGATACCCGGAGTCGGCCCGCGACACGGGCGACCTCACGGGTGGGCCCTTCGGGTACATCACGCACGGGCTCGACGGGGCGCTCGACTCACCCTCCGACCTCATGCGCTGGGTGGTTCCGGGCGCCATCGCCGACGTGGTGCAGGCGGTGCGCGGTCTGCGCGCGACGCTGGGCGGCGCCCCGGTGTTCATCCGAGGCGAGAGCTTCGGAGGCGGGCTGGGGGTGATCGCGGCGGCGGTGGCCGACCCCTGGGGCTCGGTGCAGCGCCTGGCGATCGGGCTGCCTTCGCTGGGGGACTGGTCGTGGCGGATCCGCCGCCCGGCCCTCGGCGGGGCCGGTCGGCACGTCGCCGAGTTCCTGCGGCAGCAGGGCGAGCGGGCGGGGCGGATCGTGGAAGCGATCCGAGTGTGCGACGCTCTGGTGCACGCCCCGTGGGTCGGGTGCCCGGTGCTGTGCAAGCTGGCGTGCCTGGACGACGTGGTGCCGGCGCCGTCGGCCGCGGGCGTGTTCAACGCGCTGGGGACGGTCCGGGCACGGAAGTGGCGCTACCCGGTGCGCTACGGTCACTTCGACGGCGGGCTGCGCGACGCCCGGGCCCACGCCCGCTTCGAGCGCCTGTGCGAGCGCTTCCTTGACCCGGGCGCCGACGTTGACACCTTCGACGCGGCCCTGGGCGACGACGCCTGAGGCGGAGGCCCCACCCGTGAGCGGACTCTTCGGATCGACGCCCCCGCCCGACGCCCACGACCGCCTGCTCATCGCGGCGTACGAGCGGGCTGGGCGCACGCTCGACGACCTGCCCTACACGCCCCAGTTCGGTGCGATCGTGGCGGCGGCGCGGGGGGCCGACGCGGACGCCACGCCCCGCGCCGTGCTGCACCGCCTGCACACCCTCCGCAAGGCGGGCAGGCTGCCGCGGCTGGGGCGGGGCGAGGCCCCACCGCCCCGAATCGAGCGGGAGGAGGAGGCGGCGCTCACCGACCTCGTGGTGGAGGCGGCGGGCACGCTGGGGCAGCGCGACCGATTGCCGTTCACCCCGGCCTTCGACCGGCTCGTGGAGCGGTTCAACGCCGGGACGGGGCGATCGCTCACGCCGCACGACGTGTGGCGGCTGGTGGCGCGGCTGGCCAAGTGACGGCGCGGCCTGGGGCGGGTATGCTCCGTGTGGGAGGATGGCCGCGGTGGTGACCCAGGCCGCTCGAACGCTGCTCGCGGGGCTGATCGACTACGCCGGGCTGTTCCCGCCGGCGAAGAAGGACATGGCGTCGGCGGTGGAGGCCTATGCCCGGCACCGGTTCGGCGAGCACGAGTGGATGCTGGCCCGGTTCATCTGCCCCGTGTCGCGCCTGGACGAGTTCACGCGCCACGCCTCGGCGCTGCTCCCCGGCACCTACGCCACGAGCGGCTACCGCGAGCGGGCCGACGTCTCCGAGCCCTGGCGCCTCAGCGCCCTGATCGACGGCCCGATCGACGCCAACCTCGAGGCCATCGAGCGCTTCAACGCGCGGCACGCGGCGGAGGACCAGGGGCTGGCCCGCGTGGACTGCGTGGAGCTCAAGGTCGCGACCGCCGCCGAGATCGACGCCGCCATCGACGAGCTGCCCGCGAGCCTCTTGCCGTTCTTCGAGGTTCCGCTGGCGACGGACCCGCGCGGGCTGATCGCGGCCCTGGCCGGGCAGAGCGTCGCCGCCAAGATCCGCACGGGCGGCGTCACGCCCGACGCCTTCCCCGACGCCGAGTCCGTCGCGGCGTTCCTGCGCGCCTGCCACGCGGCGGAGGTGCCCTTCAAGGCGACGGCGGGTCTGCACCACCCGGTCCGCGGCGAGCACCGCCTCACCGACGAACCCGGCGCGGCCTCGTGCACCATGCACGGGTTCCTCAATGTCTTCGCCGCGGCGGCGCTGGTGCGGGCGGAGCGGGCCGAGGGCCCGGCATTGGCCCGCGTGCTCGGGGAGACCGACCCGTCGGCGTTCGGGCTCGAGGAGCGCGGGCTGCGCTGGCGTGACGTGGTCGTGGACCCGCCGACACTGGCCCGGGCCCGCGAGTCGTTCGCGCTCTCCTTCGGCTCCTGCTCGTTCGAGGAGCCGGTCGAGGACCTGCGGCGGCTGGGGGTGCTGTGAGGGCTGAAACCGCGGGCCCGCGGCGCCGACTAAACGGGTAGACTGCCGGGGAATCCCCCGCGCCGCTTTGAGGGAGCCTTGCCATGGGAATCTGGGACCGCCTGAAGAAGGAACTGATCGACATCGTCGAGTGGACGGACGATTCGAGCAACACGCTGGTCCACCGCTTCGAGCGGTTCAACAACGAGATCAAGTGGGGCGCCAAGCTCATCGTGCGCGAGGGGCAGAGCGCGGTCTTCGTGAACATGGGGAAGATCGCGGACGTCTTCACCCCGGGCATGTACACGCTCGACAGCAAGAACCTGCCCATCCTCTCCACGCTGCTGGGGTGGAAGTACGGGTTCGAGTCGCCCTTCAAGTGCGAGGTGTACTTCGTCAACACCCGCAAGTTCCCCGACCAGAAGTGGGGCACGATGAACCCGGTGATGCTCCGCGACGCGGAGTTCGGGCCCGTGCGCCTGCGGGCCTTCGGCACCTACGTCTTCCGGGTCAACGACCCGGCGGTGTTCCTCCGCGACCTGGTGGGCACCGAGGGACGCTTCACCACCGACGAGATCATCAACCAGTTCCGCAACATCATCGTGACGCGCCTGGGCGACGCCATGGGCGAGTCCAGGATCGCCGTGCTCGACCTGGCCGCCCACTACAACGAGCTGGGCGACTTCCTCACGGGTGCGATCGGGCCGGAGTTCGGCAAGTACGGCGTGGAGCTGTCGCACCTCCTGGTCGAGAACGTGTCGCTCCCGCCCGAGGTGGAGCAGGCCCTGGACAAGCGTTCGAGCATGGGCGTGATCGGGAACATGCACGCGTACACGCAGTACCAGGCCGCCGAGGCCCTGCGCGACGCCGCCAGGAACCAGGGTGCCGCCGGGCAGATGTCCGGGCTGGGCGTGGGCATGATCATGGCCAACACGCTGGGGCAGTCGGTGTCGGGGGCCGCCGCCAGCGCCGTCCCGCCGCCGATGCCCGGGGCCGCGGGGCCCGTGTTCCACGTCGCGATCAACGGGCAGCCGACGGGTCCCTTCGGGGCCGAGGCGGTGCGCGAGCGCGTGGCGTCGGGGCAGGTGACGCGCGAGACGCTGGTGTGGAAGCCCGGGCTGGCCGGGTGGATGGCGGCGTCGCAGGTGCCCGAGGTCGCGGCGATGTTCGCGGCCATCCCGCCCCCCGTCCCGCCGGCGACGCCCGGCGCCTGAGCCGCGATGAGCCAGGCGACGCCGCCAACCAGCGCCGGCCGAGGCTTGGGCGTCGAGCCCGGGGCCGCGGGCGAGCGCCGATTCCCCTGCGAGGCCTGCGGGGCCGTGCTCGCCTTCGCCCCGGGCACGGCGCTGCTCAAGTGCGCCCACTGCGGGCACGAGAACCCGATCCCCGAGCCCTGCGAGACGGCCGAGGAACAGGACTTCCACGCCCGGTTGGCCGACCTGGCCCGGGCCGAGCCCACCGAGTCGCACCCGACGCTCAAGTGCGACGCGTGCGCCGCGGAGGTGGATCGGCCTGCGAACATCACGAGCCTGTCGTGCCCGTTCTGCGGGTCGAACATCGTGGCCAATGAGCGGTGCCCGACGCGGATCAGGCCGCGCTCGCTGCTGCCGTTCGCGGTCACGACCGAGCAGGCCCGCGACCGCTACCGGAAGTGGATCGGGGGGCTGTGGTTCGTGCCCGGCGCGCTCAAGCAGTTCGCCCGCCAGGACGAGAAGCTCACGGGGATCTACACGCCGTACTGGACCTACGACTGCGCCGCCACCACGCGCTACACGGGGTTCCGGGGCGAGCACTACTGGGCGACGGTGGGGAGCGGGAAGAACCGCCGGACGGAGCTGCGCACGCGCTGGTACCCCGCCTCGGGCACGGTGCACAACCGCTTCGACGACGTGCTCGTGCTGGCGAGCCAGTCGCTGCCCCGCGCCAAGACCGAGGCCCTCGAGCCCTGGGACCTCAAGGGGCTGGTGCCCTACGACGACGGGTACCTGGCGGGGTTCCGGGCCGAGAGCTACCAGGTGGACCTGGCGCAGGGGTTCGAGCGCGCCAAGCAGATCATGGCGGGGACGATCGACACGACGATCCGGCGCGACATCGGGGGCGACGCGCAGCGCATCGTCAGCCGCAGCATCCGCTACGAGGGCATCACCTTCAAGCACGTCCTGCTGCCGGTGTGGCTGAGCGTCTACCGCTTCAAGGGGAAGGCGTTCCGGTTCCTGGTGAACGCCCGCACGGGCGAGGTGCAGGGCGAGCGCCCCTACTCGTGGGTCAAGATCACCGCGGCGGTCGTCGGTGCGCTCGCCATCGTCGCGATCATCGTCCTGATCGTGCAGGCCCGGGGCGGCTGACGCCCCGCCCGAGCCGACCGCGTCAGCGGTCGGGAGGTGATGTCATGCGCGCCCGACCGAGGGCTTGCGTGGCCGGCTCGGACGGAACGGCGCTCGTCCCGGGTTGAGGCCTAGCCTCCGCCCGTGAATCGAGCCGCCGATCCCGCGAACCCGGGCACGGGCTGGGCCGTCGCCGCCGTGCTGGGCTCGCTGGCGGGCTGGACCAGCATCCCGCTCTTTCTCAAGCACTTCACGTCGTCGATCGACGCGTGGACGGCCAACGGGTGGCGCTACGGGTTCTCCGCGGTCCTGTGGCTCCCCGTGATCGTGCTGGGGCTGCGGCGCCGCACCCTGCCGGGCGGGTTGTGGCGGGCCGCGCTCTGGCCCGCCCTCTTCAACACCACGGCCCAGGTCTGCTTCGCCCTGGCCCCGTACTACATGGACCCGGGGCTCATGACCTTCAGCCTGCGGTTCCAGATCGTCTTTGTCACCGCCATGGCGGCGATCATGTTCGCGCCCGAACGCCGCGTCATCGGGTCGCCGCTGTTCCTCATGGGTGTCGGCCTGGTCATCGGCGGGACGCTGCTGACGATCGCGCTCAAGCCGGGCGGGCTGGGGTCGGGCACGGCCCTGGGCGTCACGCTCGCGGTGGCCTCCGGGCTGCTGTACGGCGCCTATGCGCTCTCGGTGCGGCGGTGCATGTCCGGCATCAACCCCATCACCGCCTTCGCCGCCGTCAGCCTCTACACCGCCACCGCCCTCCTGGCCCTCATGTTCGTGTTCGCCCGCCCCATCGCCGGCGGCGGGATCGACCTCGGGGCCTCCGCCCTCGCCATGCCCGCGCTCGACATGTTCTACCTGCTGCTCTCCTCCGTCGTGGGCATCGGGCTGGGGCACACCTTCTACTTCTTCAGCATCAGCCGCCTGGGCGTGGCGGTGTCGGCGGGGATCGTCCAGCTCCAGCCGATCACCGTCTCGATCGGGTCCTTCTTCCTGTTCGGCGAGCGGCTGACACCCCTGCAATGGACGACGGGCGTCGCGGCGATCGCCGGGGCCGTCCTCATGCTGGTCGCCCAGCACCTGGCCCGTCGCGCCGACGCCCGCGGAAGACCCATCCCCAGGCTTGACCAGTTCGAGGACCTGCCGATCGACCCCGATGTCGCGCTGGCGGACCAGAGCAATCAGCCGCGCGCGAGGGGGGGCGGTGAGCGGTGAACATGCTCTTCGGTTCTGGCTCGCGCCCGCGCGCCGGGGCCGATCGTCGATGGCCGGTCGGCCTCCGCGGACTCGACCGGCTTCGAGGCCCATCACGCCAGCCTGCTCTCTCGCTGCCGACGGGCCCGTGATCCGGGCGTGATCGTGGAGATGCCCGATCGGCCCAAGATGAGGTGGGTGATCGACAACACGTCCCATCTGATCGCCGGCGCGTGGGTCGGACGCGGCCCCGGCTACGACGCGCCGACGCTGGAGCCGACGCCGCGACAGGCCGCCGAGCATCTGCGGATATGGCTGCCCCTGGCCGAGAGCGGCTTCGATTCCGAGGCCAACCACCGTGTCGCGCGAGAAGACCCGGGCATCGCCCGCACCCTGATCGACCTGAAGCGGCGCGGCTCCACGTCCGCACCCCGCGGACGCCATCGAAGGCAGATGCACCGCCGCCCGGGACGCCGGCTGTACGGCCAACGCTGGCGAATCGAGAGCACCGCAAGCCAGCACGAGCGCCGCTTGGGCTCGGCCTTGGGGGCACGCAGCATCGCCGGTCAACGCCCAGAAGGCCTGCTGAGCAGGGAGCCGTGGGACCGGCCTTTGGCCGGAGTAGGCGGCGGTGGGCGAGCCGTCGTCGGCGGGGCACACCGGGCGGAGGCGGGAGCCACGAGCGTCGCCCATCCATGGAAGCCCCTGCATTCGGTGCCGGCCGCCGCTACCATGGCGGCACCCGGCTTGACTGGTGCATCGAACGTGCGAAAGTCAGCGTGGCGGGACGGCGAGCAGGCGGCGCCTCGGAGAAGCACGGACGATGCTGAGACAGCGGCACAGGCTCTTCGTCACGCTCCTGGGAGTCGCCGACGGGGCCGTGATCGCGGCCGCTTGCGGAGCCGCGTGGGTCTGGACCGTCCTCCAGCTCGACTTGGATTGGCCGGAGCGCTGGTCGTCGTGGATCCGTCGCCCGCTGGTCGGCTTTGTCGTGCCGATCGTGCTGGTGGCGATGTGGATGATGGGCGTCTACCGGGCTCGGCGCGATCGCCCGATCTGGAAGGACCTGGCCGACGTCGTGAAGGCGTCCATGGTCGCGCTGATCGCCATCGTGGTGATGCTGTGGGCGGGCGGGAGCGCCCGCGTCGGCGCCGGCACGCCCCGCCCGGGGATCCTCGGGGTGGACCTCGTCGCCCAGCGCTACCAGTTGGCGACGCTCGCCTTGGTCCTGCCCGCGTTCCTGGGCGCGCACCGCGCCGCCTTCCGCCTCATGCTGCGCCGACTGCGGGCCGGCGGCAAGAACCTGCGGCACGTCGCCATCATCGGCGACGAGCGCCTGGGCCAGATCGTCGCCCGCACCCTCGACCGCAACTCGTGGACCGGCATCAACGTCACCTTCTTCGTCTCGCACCACGAGCACGCGCGCCGAGCCGAGTGCGCCGGACGCCCGGTGCACGGCGGGCTCGCCCAGCTCGAACCCCTGCTCGATCAGCACCGCCCCGACGCGGTCTACCTCGCCGTCCCCAACAAGGCCGCGGCGCTCATCCCCAAGATCCTCAAGCGACTCGACCGCTACGCCGTCGACGTCCGCATCGTCCCCGACGTCCATCCGCGCTACCTCCCCCAGAGCATGGCCGTCTCCGAGCTGGACGGCATGCCCGTCCTCAGTTACCGCGAGTGCCCGGTGTACGGGCTGGGCGGCCTGACCAAGCGGGCCCTGGACATGCTCGGCGCCGGCGTCGGCCTCGCCGTCTTCGCCCCGCTCATGGCGGTCGTCGCACTCCTCGTGGCCCGCTCGGGGCCCGGGCCGATCGTGTTCAGGCAGCGGCGCGTCTCGCTGGGCGGCGAGGAGTTCAACATCTACAAGTTCCGCACCATGGTCCACGCCGAGGACGAGCGGGGCCCGGCGGCCGTGGGCGCGGCCGCCTGGACCGCTCGCGCCGACCCGCGCGTCACCCCCGTCGGGCGCTTCCTCCGGCGAACCAGCCTCGACGAGCTCCCCCAACTGGTCAACGTCCTCAAGGGGCAGATGTCGCTCGTGGGCCCGCGCCCCGAGCGCCCCGAGCTCATCACCAAGTTCCGCGACGATTGGCGCGGCTACATGCTCCGCCAGCACGTCAAGGCCGGCATGACCGGCTGGGCCCAGGTCAACGGGCACCGCGGCGACACGGGCCTCCGCAAACGCCTCCAGTACGACCTCTTCTACATCCGCAACTGGTCCCTCGGCTTTGACCTCAAGATCCTCTGGATGACCCTCTTCCGCGGGTTTGTCCACCCCAACGCGCACTGAGCGATCCCCTCTACACTCGACCGTGCCGCCGTGGGCGATCGCGATCCTCGTCTGCTCCATCGTCGCCGTCGACCTGCTCGTGGTCTGGGCCCTGCTGCGCGGGCTGGCATTCACCTGGAACGGCGTCGCCCGGGCCCACCCGCCCGTGGACCCCGCGCCCGACGCCGTCCGCAAGGACTTCCAGAGCTTCAAGCTGGGCATCTACAACCTTGGGCTGGCGGTGCACGTCGCCGTGGACGACCGCTACCTGCACCTGCTCCCGTCCCGGGCCCTGCGCTGGGGCGGGGCCGGGGCGTGCAGCGTGCCCTGGGAGGCCGTGACCCCGCTGGGTCCCCGCGCCTTCAAGGCCTTCGCCGTCAAGGTCGCGGGGCAGACGCTCACGGGTCCGCGCTGGGCCCTGGCGCTCTCGGCCCCCGCGAATAATGACCCCGAGTGTCAGCGCAGCGGTACCAGGTCATCGTGATCGGCGGCGGGCACGCGGGCGTCGAAGCCGCGTGGGCCGCCGCCAACCTCCTCCCCGAGCCCCGCGCCGTCGCCCTCGTCACGCTCGACCCTTCCACGATCGGCGTCATGTCGTGCAACCCCGCGATCGGCGGGCTCGCCAAGGGCCAGCTCGTCCGCGAGATCGACGCCATGGGCGGGCTCATGGGCCTGGCCGCCGACGCCACCGGCATCCAGTTCCGCGTCCTCAACCGCAGCAAGGGCGAGGCGGTCCGCGGCCCGCGGGCCCAGTGCGACAAGCACCTCTACGCCCGCGCCGTCCGCACCCTCGTCGCCTCGCGCCCCGAGATCGACGTCATCGCCGGGGCCGTCCAGCGCCTGATCGTCGAGCGCGGTCGCGTCGTCGGCGCCGAGGCCGAGTCGCGCCGCACGCGCGATCCGCTCGTCCTCCTCGCGTCGGCCGTCGTCCTCACCACCGGCACCTTCATGCGCGGGCTGATGCACACGGGGGAATCGCGCACGCCGGGCGGACGCTACGGCGAGGAGGCCGCGACCGGCATCTCCGCCGCCCTCCGCGACCTGGGGTTCGAGCTGGGCCGGCTCAAGACCGGCACGCCCCCGCGCCTGGCCCGCGCCTCCATCCGCTGGGACGACCTGCCGCCCCAGTTCGGCGACGACCCCCCCACCCCCTTCAGCGACCTCACGCCCGCCCGCTCCGAAGCGCCGGTCGCCGACCCGCTGGGCGCGTGGGCCGACAACGGGTTCGTGCCCCCCGCCTTCCCGCTGATGCCGCAGGTCGAGTGCCGCCAGACCCACACCACCGCCGCGGCCCACACGCGCATCCGCGCCAACCTCCACCGCGCCCCCATGTTCTCCGGGCAGATCGAGTCCGTCGGCCCCCGCTACTGCCCCAGCATCGAGGACAAGGTCGTCAGGTTCGCCCAGCGCGAGACCCACGGCGTCTTCCTCGAGCCCGAGAGCCTCACCGACGACTGGGTCTACTGCAACGGGATCTCCACCAGCCTCCCCGCCGACGTGCAGGACGACCTGGTGCGCCTCATGCCCGGGTGCGAGCGGGCGACCATCCTGCGCTACGGCTATGCCGTGGAGTACGACATGGTCCGCCCCCACCAGATCCACGCGACCGGGCGCACCAAGCCGGTCGAGGGGCTGTTCCTCGCGGGGCAGATCAACGGCACGAGCGGGTACGAGGAGGCCGCGGCCCAGGGGCTCGTCGCGGGGATCAACGCCGCCCGGCACGCCCTCGGGGCCGGCGAGTTCGTGCTGGGGCGCGACCAGGCCTACATCGGCGTGCTGATGGACGACCTGGTGACCAAGACGCCGGTCGAGCCCTACCGCATGTTCACCAGCCGCGCCGAGCACCGACTTCTGCTCCGCCCGGACAACGCCGCCGACCGCCTCACGCCCATCGCCGACGGCCTCGGGCTGCTGCGCTCCACGCGCCTCGGCGAACGCCGCCGCGACCTGTTCCGGCGGCGCCGATCGCTCCTGGAGCGCCTCCGCGCCGCGATCGACGCGGCCCGGGTCGAGGGCGAGCCCTTGGCGCTCGCGGCCCGCCGCCCCGGGTTTGACGCCCACGCCCTCCGGGCCGCGCTGCCCGACCTGGCCCCGCACGTGCCCGACGCCGCGGCGTGGGCGACGGCCCTGGCCGACCGGCGCTACGAGCCCTTCGTCGAGCGCCAATGCGCCGAGGTCCGCCGACACGCCGAGCTCGAGCACCGCCGCCTGCCCGCCGACGCCGACTACGCCGGCTTCACCGCGCTCCGCGCCGAGGCCCGCCAGGCCCTGGCCCGCTTCCGCCCCGCGACCTTCGGACAGGCCCTGCGCCTGGAGGGCATGACCCCCGCCGACCTGACCCTCCTCGCCGTCCTGCTCCGGACTCCACCGCCTCAGCGGAGGCCCGGCGACAGATTGGCGGGCGCTCCGCGGGGCGGTGGACCGGACCGCCCGCCGCACTAGCCTTCGATCATGGGCCCACCTCTCGGGGCGCCGCCGGCACTCGCCAGCGGCGAGCCCGCGCAACTCATCATCGACCTGTTCGTCATCCTCGCGTCGGCGGCGGCGGTCGCCGCTCTCTTCCGCCGCGCCAACCTCCAGGCCATCACCGGCTTCGTCATCGCCGGTGCCCTCGTCGGCCCCAACGCCCTGGGCCTGGTGCGCCAGGCGCAAAGCGTGGACCAGGTCTCCTCCCTGGCCACCATCCTGCTCATGTTCGGCATCGGCCTGCAACTGGACGTGCAGCACGTCCGCCGCGGAGCGCTCGCCACCGGAGCCATCGGCGTCGTGTCCACCGCCGCCGTCGTGCTCATCCTGTGGCCCGGCGCGTTGCTCTTCGGGCTCGCCACCCCGCAGGCGCTCGCGGTCGCGCTCGCCATGGCCATGTCCTCCACCGCCGTCCTCCTCCGGTTCATGCTCGACCGCCGCGAGATGAACCAGCAGCACGGCCGGCTGACCCTCGGCGTCTCCGTCATCCAGGACCTCTCCTCCGTCGGCATCCTGGCCCTCATGCCGATCCTGGCGGCGTGGAGCGGCGTGCCCGCGGTTCGGACCGGCGGATCCCTCGGACTGGGGCAGGTGGGCGACGCGCTCGTCGCCCTGGCCGCCCTGGCGCTCTTCATCGCGGGCGGACGCATCGCGCTGCCCGCGCTCCTGCGGTTCGTCGCCCGCATCGGCGAGGGACGCCTGGCCCGCCCCTCCCATGCCGGCGGGGGCGCCTCCGAACTCATCCTGGTCACCTCCGCCGCCGTTGCCGTCGGCGCCGCCCTGGCCAGCGCCGCCATGGGCCTGTCGCCCGAACTGGGGGCTTTCGTCGCCGGGTTCCTGCTGGCGTCGTGCGCCTATCGGCACCAGCTCGTGGGCCAGTTCGCGCCCCTGCGCGACCTGCTGCTGGCCGTCTTCTTCACCGCCGTCGGACTCAGGATCGACCCCTCGGCCCTCCTGCGCGACTGGTGGGTCATCGCCGTCGCCGTGGTCGCGATCATCGCCGCCAAGTCCGCCGTCATCGGACTCTCCGCGTGGGCCCTGGGCGCCGCGCCGCGCGTCGCGGGGGTCTCGGGCGTCTACCTGGCGACGGCCGGGGAGTTCAGTTTCGTCGTGCTGGCCGCGGCGGCGGGCGCCGGCGTCATCGGCGCCCAGGGCTACGGCAACGCCATCGCCGTGGCTATCCTCACGCTCATCATCGTTCCACTCCTCATGGCGCCCTCCCACCGATGGGCCGCTCGCGCCCTGGGCTCCGCGCTCGCCCCGTGGACGCGGGAACAGGCCACGGCCGGCCCCGCCGAGCGCGCCGATCCCGTCGCCGGTCGCCGCGTCATCGTCGCCGGCTTCGGCCCCGTGGGGCGACACCTGGCCGACCGCTTCCGCCAGATGGGCATGCACGTGCGCGTGGTCGACCTGAATCCACGCACCGTCGACCGGCAATCGGCCCTGGGACGCGACGTGGTGTTCGGCGACGCCACCAACCGCGACGTGCTCATGTCCGCGGGCATCGAGCACGCCGACGCGCTCATCCTCACCATTCCCGACGAGGACGCCATGGTCCGCGCCTGCGCCGTCGCCCGGTCGCTCAACCCCGACGCCTTCATCGCCGCTCGCGCCACCTACCTCAGCCGCGCCCTGGAGGCCCGACAGGCCGGCGCCGACGAGGTCACCGTCGAGGAGGTCGCCACCGCCGAGGTCATGGCCCGACAGGTCGTCGACGCCCTGCAACGCCACGCCGCCGAGAAGCGCCCGGCACGAGCCCAAGACGACGCCTGAACGGCGGGTGGCGCCGATCGTGGCTGGTGCACCGTCGTGCCACCGTTCGCCGGCGCCCCCGGCGATCGGTGGCTCGGCCTCACCCTCCGGCATGATCGATACCACCCGCCGCCCCACCGGGCACAGCCCCCGGCGGCCGCTCCCAAGGCAACGCCCCGTCGGAAACCGCCTAGCCCTCCGCCTTGCCCCGCCCCTCTCCCGCCTCGTCGCGCATGCCCCGCAGTTCGTCCCGCAGGATCGCCGCCAGTTCGTAGTTCTCCTCCGCGATCGCCCGGTTGAGCCGATCCGTCAGCTCCGCCCGCTGGCTCATGGGGAGCTGCGGCGAGAGCGCGTCGCGGATCTCGCGCAGCACGCGCGCCTCGGGCGACCGGTCGATCAGTTGCGGCTGCCCGACCTCCGCGTAGTGACGCCGAAGGTCCTCCAGCCCGTCGTCCACCGCCAGCACCGCCGACTTGGACTCCCCGTCGCGCAGGGCCAGCCCGGCCTTCGCCCGCGCGCGCATCATCACGATGTACGGGCGGAAGCGCTCGAGCGCATTCCGGTCCGATTCCTGCTCCGCGTGGCGCGCGCACAGGTCCATCACGCGCAGGTTCCGCGTCGTGTCCCGCACCACCCGCTCGAAGTCCTCCAGGACCATCAGCCCGACATACCGGTGGTAGTACAGCAACGCCTCGGACCGCAACCCCTCGCACTCCTCGGGTGACAACCCCGCCCGCTCCCCGTCCTCTTCCTCCTCGTCTTGAGAGGCCAGCCGCGACTCGTGGAGTTCGAGCAGGCTTTCGTGCCCGTCGGGCATGAGCCCGTCCGGTCGGCCGTCGAGGCGGAGCTGGAGGATTCCTAACTCGACCCGAATCTGGAGGCGGGGCTCGCCGTCGGCGCCGTCGATGATGCGGGCGCTGATCTGGCCGGGGTCGAAGGGCCAATCGCGGAGGATGGAGGAAATGTCCGGGTTCACGTGTTTGCAGGCTGGTCGGGTGGTCGTCGATGGTCCGAGAAGTCGGAGGCGTCATCGACGGGGAGGGTGGATGAGAATAGGGGTGGCGGCCGGGAATCCCAGAAAAAAGTGGGATTGTGACGGCTTTGAGTGGCATTCGGCCGGACACGTGTCACACTCGATGGTGGAGGAGTGCGTTCTCGCCGCGCCCATGGAGGCGGGGGAGCGCGCATCCGATGGAACCCAGGGACGGGTCGTTGCGGATAGCAGGAAGTGGTGTTCGGAGGAGAGCCTGCCGCGGGCGTGGTAACCCGGGGTTGGGCCCAGTGAGGTGGGTAGAACAGTGCGTACCGCTCAGAAGCGGGCTGTGCGGGGGACCCGCGCAGTCCAATCGGACCTTCAGATCTACCTGAGAGAGATCCAGTCGACGGCGCTTCTTTCCCTGGAGGAGGAGCGTGAGCTGGGCTGGGCGATTCTCAACGAGAACTGCGCCACGTCGCGGGAGCGGATGATCCGCGCGAACCTGCGGCTGGTGGTGGCGATCGCGAAGAACTACGCGAACCGGGGGTTGTCCCTGAGCGACCTGATCGAGGAGGGCAACGTCGGTCTCATGCGCGCGGTGGAGGGGTTCGACCCCAGCCACGGCGCGCGGTTCTCGACGTACGCGTCGTGGTGGATCAAGCAGGCGATCAAGCGCGCGCTCATCAACGCCAGCCAGCCGGTGCACGTGCCGGCGTACATGGTGGAGCTGATCGCCAAGTGGAAGTCGGCGTTCCGCCGGCTGGAGACGGACCTGGGGCATCCCCCGACGATGGCGGAGCTGGCCAGGGCGATGGACCTGCCCGTGCGCAAGGTGCGGATGATCCGGCGGGCCGTGAAGGCGTTCCGGGCGGCGGTGAGCGAGCACGCGACGGAGTCGGGCGAGCTGCGGCCCCTGACGGACCTGGTCGCCGACCAGAAGCACGGGACGCCCGACGAGCGGGCCCTGCGGGGCGAGGAGCTCTCGCTGCTGAAGCGGCTGCTGGACACGATCGACGACCGCGAGGCGCGGATCCTGCGTCTGCGGTTCGGGCTGGAGGGGACGGAGCCCTTGACCCTGAAGGAGATCTCCGACGAGGTGGGGCTGTCGCGCGAGCGCGTGCGGCAGCTGGTGGACGAGGCGTTGACGAAGCTGAACGCACGCCTGACGGACGCCCGCCCGACGCGGTTCTACGACGCGGGGTTGGCGGAGGGCGCCGAGGCGGCCCCCGAGCAGGCCTGAGCCCGCGGAGCGGGCCTGGGCGAGGGTCGCGGACCCCCCGCAGCGTCGAGGGGTTTGCTACCATCCGCACGATGCGACGAATCACATTCGATCGGCGGACGGGTCGTGGCCCGGCGGTGGGCGTCCTGGCGGCGTGGGGGTTGCTGACTCCGGCGGCGCCGGCGGCAAGGGCGCAGAGCGATGACTTCGTGGTGAGGGCCAACCGCCTTTACTCGGACATCGCGCCCTCGAACCGGAGCGACACGGTGGTGCTCCCCGCGGCGTCGAAGATGTCGGCGGCGCCGGCGGGGCTGACGTTCGCGCGATCGCGGCTGCTGTCGGCGGGGGGCCCGGGGTGGTCCGAGGCCGAGGCGTGGGCGATGGGGCCGGAGCAGCGCGGCGTGCTGGAGGCGATCGAGGCGGTGACGCGGGGCGAGGACTGGCGCCGCGCGATGGCGTTCGGGCAGCCCTACGGGATCGAAGGCGTGCCGATCGAGCTGGTGCGGGCGCGGCTGTACACGGAGCTGGGCGATCCGGCCCTGCTGTCGGCGGCCAGGCCCTACTACCTGGAGGCGCTGGAGACGGTGGCGATCCTGTGCAACGTGGAGGCGACGCGGCTGGGGGCGTCGGGGCACGCGCGGCGGGCGATCGACGTGATGGTGAACTGGACGATGCTTGCGCGACAGATCGCGGACCGGCAGTTGACGCGCGAGGCGGCGTGGGGCCTGGGGCACGTCGCGGCGGGGCTGGAGCGGGTCCGCGACCTGGCGGCGCAGGACTTCACCGGCGCGCGGGCGCTGACGGCGGAGGACTACAGGGCGGTGGTGGCGCGGCTGGACGAGGAGTCGGGCCCGCTGTCGCTGGACCGCGTGAAGTTCCCGATGGCGGACGAGCTGGGGGCCCGGCAGGCCCTGGGGGTGATCTACTCGGAGCGGGGCGGGCTGGTGAACCAACGGGTGTTCGCGCCCACGCTGTCGCGGCTCGGGGCGAGCGAGCACCCGCTCAAGCTGTTCGGCGAGTCGACGAGGCTGTCGGCGGTGGCGGCGGTGCAGGCGGACAAGCTCGACGCCGAGGCCGAGTTGCCCAAGGTCTTCGACGATTTCAGCGGGCGTTGGCGCGTGGACTGGTGGGATCGGCGCATGAAGCAGCCGTATCACGCGACGCAGATGGACCGGAACCGGTTCGCGGCGATCGCGGCGGCGACGCCGGACATGGGGCAGTTGTTCGGGCTGAGGCAGGCGGCGCGGACCGAGGCGGTGGGTACGCGGCAGGCCCTGGCGGTGGGCGGGTACCTGGTCCTGAACCGCTCGTGGCCCCCGACGGTGGAATCGACGCGCCCGCGGTTCGTGCGGGCGATCGAGGCGGACCCGCTGAACCCGGACCGGGCGGCGGGCCGCACGCCGGCGATGGAGTACTTCGTGCCCAACGGGGTGAACGCGAGACCGCTGGGCCCGCGGGACGAGCCGCGCCCGCACCGGATCGAGGTGGTCAACCCGCGTGGGACGAACTTCGCGGCGTTCGTGCCCGGGGACAACTTCGTGATGTACTCGGTGGGCGCCGACGGGGCCCGCGGATGGGCGGACCAGGTGCAGAACACGGCGGCGGCCAAGGGCGCCGACTACCTGATCTGGCCCCCGCTGCTCACGCTGGAGCGGGCGTACCTGAAGCAGGTCGGGCAGCAGCCCTGAGCGTGGTCGCTCGCCGAGGAGGCGCGGGATGAGCAGCGACGGGGCGGCGAAGGTCGTCATCATCGGGTCGGGCCCGGCGGGGTGGACGTCGGCGATCTACGCGGCCCGGGCCCAACTGGCGCCGATCGTGTACACGGGGGTGCCCAAGCAGGACCCGGGGCCGGTGCTGCCGGGGGGTCAGCTCATGCTGACCACGGAGGTGGAGAACTACCCGGGGTTCGAGCACGGGGTCATGGGCCCGGAGATGATGGCCAAGTTCCAGGCCCAGGCCGAGCGGTTCGGGGCGAGGGTGGTGTCGGAGGACGTCGTGCGCTGCGACTTCTCGCGGCGTGCGTTCCAACTGCACACCGATTCGGGGCGGATCGTGCACGCGCACGCGGTGATCATCGCGACGGGCGCGACGGCCAACTGGCTGGGGCTTGAGAACGAGATGCGGCTGGCGACGTCGGGCGGGGGCGTGTCGGCGTGCGCGGTGTGCGACGGGGCGTTGCCGGTCTTCCGGGGGCAGGCGTTGGCGGTGGTGGGCGGTGGCGACACGGCGATGGAGGAGGCGACGTACCTGACCAGGTTCGCCAGCCGGGTGTTCGTGATCCACCGGCGGGACGCGCTGCGGGCCAGCCGCATCATGCAGGAGCGGTTCACGAGCCGGCCCAACGCCACGGTGCTGTGGAACAAGGCGGTGGTGGACGTGCTGGGGGGCGAGAAGATCGAGGGCGTGCAGCTCGAGGACACGGTGACGGGGGAGCGCAGCCGACTGGACGTCAAGGGGCTGTTCATCGCGATCGGGCACACGCCCGCGACGAAGTTCCTGAAGGGATCGGGGATCGAGCTGGACCCGAAGGGGTACGTGCGGCTCGGGTCTCGATCGAGCGAGACGAACGTCGAGGGCGTGTTCGCGGCGGGGGACGTCGCCGACAGCGTGTACCGCCAGGCGGTGACGGCGGCGGGCATGGGGTGCCAGGCGGCCCTGGACGCCGAACGCTGGCTGGCGGCCAAGGGCTTCCACTGAGGCGGAGACCGTCCAGCCCCCGAGGGGTCGTCCGGGGGCGCGGGGCGGCACGGGTCAAGGGCGAAGCGCGAGATGGCCCGCGGCGCGCGGAGGGGCGTCAGCCCAGGTCGGCCTCGCCGAAGATGCGGAAGTCCTTGCGCCTGAGGATCTGCCCGGCGAGGGTGTGGTCGTCGGTGGCCAGGGCGATGGCGTCGGAGGTCTCGGCGCCGCGGAGGAGGGGGTAGACGAAGTGGATCTGGATCTCGGCGGCGAGCAGGCACATGCACAGGCTGCCCAGGTCGTGCCCCTTGGAGAGCTCGACGACTAGGACCTCGCGCTCGGAGAAGGGCAGGCCGCCCCTGTTGAGGATGGCCTTGGCCTGCTCGGCGTTGTTGGTGACGATGCGGACGACGGCGTGGTCGCTGGCCTCGTGGATGGAGAGGGCGCAGATGCGGCAGGGAGTGCCCTCGAAGGAGCGGACCAGGTCGAAGAGCTTGCCGACCTTGTTGATGAGGAAGACGCTGAACTGCGTGACGGAGGGCGAGGCGTAGGCCCGACCCGTCGACGCTGGCACCGGCGCACTGGTCATGCACGGCTCCCGGCCGATCGCAACCCGGACGGGGGTGCACGGCCCACCGGCTGAAGCCTACCACGGCGGGGCGCGCGACGCCCGGGGGTGCGCTGGTGGCGGGTCAATCCCCATGCCTCCCCCGAGCGGGGAGGGAACCCATCGGTCAGGCCGGGCGGTCGGGAAGTGGCAGGATGGCGATGGCGTTGATGGGGGCGGGGCAAACCTGGGCGCAGACGCCGCAGCCCGTGCAGGTGGCGTCCTGGATGGCGGGCTTGCCGCCGTCGACGCGGAGGGCGCCGGGGACGGGGCAGCGTTCGGAGCAGGTGGTGCAGAGGGTGCCGCGGTGGGCCAGGCAGTTGGAACGGTCAACCCAGGCGGTGCCCATCTTGAGGGGGCGGTCCTTGCGGAGCACGCCGGGTTCGCACGCCGAGATGCAGGGCGTGTCGGGGCACATGACGCAGGCGGCGGTGGCCTGGTCGATCATGGGGGTGCCGGCGGCATGGCGGAAGCGCATCGGGGCCACGGTGATGGCCCCCACCGGGCAGGCCTGGATGCAGGCGTTGCAGCGGGTGCACTCGGCCAAGAAGCGGGCCTCGGGCACGGCCCCGGGGGGTCGGCGAATAGGGAGGGGTACCCAAGCCGCCCGTTGCGGGGCCGGAGGGGGCGTCGGCACGCCGGCCATGGCGCGGACGGTGCGGAGGAGTCGGCCGCGAACGAAATCCCGGCGGGAGATGTCAGCGTCGTTGCTCACCCGTGGGATTCTCCCGCGCCGACGCGTTGAAGGCGGGGGAGAGCTGGTCGAACTCGGCGTTCAGGGCGTGGCACTGGACGCAGTTGAGTCGGTCGAGGTGGTCGGGCTGGAGTCCCGGGTAGCCGTGGGGCCCGTGGCAACTGGCGCAGTTGGTGCGCATGAAGGTCGTGTGGGGGATGTTGGGTGGCGAGCCTGAGAGGGCGCGGAAGCCGCCGGCGGCCTGGGGCCTGATGCCGGCGAAGGAGTTGGCGGGGTCGTGGACGGGCGCGAACTGGTGGTTGGCGGCCTCGACGTGGCACTGGGTGCAGTTGGCGAGGTGGGTGTGGCTGACGGCGTGGGCGAGCTGGTCGCCGGTGCGCAGGCCCGTGGCGTGGCAGGTGCGGCAGGTGCGCAGGTCCAGGTCCTTGATGGCGTGGGGGATGACGGGCGGGGCGCCCTCGTAGGCGCGGAGCCCGGCCCGCGCCTCCAACGACTCGCTGAAGGCGGCGGCCCGATCTGGGGTGAGCACGGGAGGCGCCAATGGCGCGGGCCGCGGCACGGGGTTGGAGACCCATCGGCGCGACTCCTGCGGGTCGGCGCGGGGCGCGGGGTCAAGGTCGGGGGGATTGACGATGAGCGAGCCGGCCAGTCCCGCGCCCGCCAGCGACGCCCAGGCGAGCGGGAGCGCGGCGGTCAGGCGGCGCCGGGTGGTGGGGTTCATCGCGCGGCCCCCGTGGTGACGACACGCTCGACGCGCACGGCGCACTTCTTGTAGTCGGGCTGCTTGGAGAAGGGGTCGTGGGCGTCGAGGGTCAGCTCGTTGATGAGGAGGCTCTCATCGAAGAAGGGGACAAAGACGGTGCCCTCGGGGCAGTCGCCGCGACCGCCGATCCAGCAGGGCAGTTCCAGGCGTCCGCGGCGCGAGACGAGGGCGACGCGTTCGCCGGAGCGCACGCCCAGGCGTGCGGCGTCGGTGGAGCTGATCTCGACGTAGGCGGCGGGCATGGCGCGGTGGAGCTGGGGGACGCGGCGGGTCATGGAGCCGGTGTGCCAGTGCTCGAGCACGCGCCCGGTGCAGAGCCAGTAGGGGTAGTCGGCGTCGGGGCCCTCGGGGGGGGGCTCCCAGGGGCGGAACCAGACCAAGGCCTTGTCGTCCTTGGTGACGGAGTTGTAGAACTGGGTGCCGGCGCCCTTCTTGACGTAGGGGTCGTCGAACTCGCTGAAGCGCCAGCGGGTCTCGCGCCAGGAGCCGTCGGGCTGCTGGACGACGGGCCAGCGCAGGCCGCGGGTGCGGGCGTACTCGGCGTAGGGGGCCAGGTCCTTCTGCTTGAGTTTGGAGAAGGGGCGGTATTCCTCGAAGAAGGCCTCGTCGACGTTGATGTCGTAGTAGTGGTTCCAGTCCCAGACGGGCACGGGCTTGCCGCCCTTGTCCTTGAATGTGAAGAGGAACTCGGCGTCCTTGTTCTTCATGCCTTCGAAGCCCAGGTCGAAGAGTCGGCGTGCGACGGCGATGGTCTGCCAGCAGTCGTCGCGGGCCTGTCCCGGCGGGTCGACCATCTTGAACCACTGCTGGGTGCGGCGTTCGGAGTTGCCGTACATGCCGTTCTTCTCGACCCACAGGGCCGAGGGGAGGACCAGGTCGGCCAGCTCGGTGGTGGCGGTGGGGTAGACGTCGGAGACGATGAGGAACTTGTCTTCGAGGCCCTTCTTGGCCTTGAAGAGCTTGTGGAGGTTGGGGAGGCTCTGGCCCGGGTTGGTGACCTGGACCCAGAGGGTGTGGATGTCGCCGCCCTTGTCCGTGGGGGTGCAGAACTTCTCGAAGAGCAGGACGGTGTGGTAGCCGGGCTTGGGGTTGATGCGGCCCTCGGGGAGGTTCCAGAAGCCCTCGGCGTGCTTGCGGTGGTCCTCGTTGGCGACGAGGCGGCCGCCGGGGAGGAGGTGGCAGAGCGTGCCGACCTCGCGGACGGTGCCGCAGGCGGAGGGCTGGCCCGTGAGGCTGGTGGGCGCGTCGCCGGGCTTGCCGAAGTGCCCGGAGAGGAGGTGGATGCCGTGGACGAGGCAGTTGATCGCCGTGCCGCGGGTGTGCTGGTTCATGCCCATGCACCACAGGCTGGTGATGCGGATGTCCCTTCGGGCGAAGAGTGCGGCGAGCAGGCGGATCTTGTCGGCGGGGACGCCCGAGATCTGCTCGACGCGCTCGGGGGTGTACTCGGCGAGGGCGGCGGCGTACTCGTCGAACGTCATGGGCTTGCCCTGCATGGCGTCGGGCTTCTCGGGGTCGAGCTGGCGGAAGTTGCAGTGCCTGGCGACGAAGTCCTTGTCGTAGGCGTTGTTCTGGACGAGCAGGTGGGCGATGCCGTTGGCGATGGCCAGGTCGGAGTTGGGCTTGAAGAGGAGGAACTCGTCGGCGTGGTCGGTGGTGCGGGTGCGGCGGGTGCCGAAGTCGATGATCGTGACCTTCTCGCCCCTGGAGCGGCGGTCGACGATGCGGGAGAAGACGACCGGGTGCATCTCGGCCATGTTGTTGCCCCACATGATGGCGACGTCGCACTGGTCGAGGTCGTCGTAGACGCCGGCGGGCTCGTCCACGCCGTAGGTGGAGAGGAAGCCGGTGACGGCGGAGGACATGCACAGTCGCGGGTTGCCGTCGAGGTGGTTGCTGGAGAGCCCGCCCTTCATGAACTTGTTGCCGGCGCAGCCCTCGGGGATGGTCCACTGCCCCGAGCCGTACATGGCGAAGCCCTTGGGATCCTTGAGGACGCGGCGGGCGACGGTGTCGATGGCCTCCTCCCAGGAGATCGGGACGAGGCGCCCGTCCTTGCGCAGGAGGGGGGTGGTCAGCCGGTCCTTGCCGTAGAGGATCTGCCCGACGTGGTAGCCCTTGACGCAGAGGAGACCCTTGTTGACGTCGGCCTTGAGGTCGCCCTGGATGCCGACGACGCGCCCGTCCTCGACGCCCACGAGCACGTGGCACCCGGTGCCGCAGAACCGGCACGGGGCCTTGTTCCACTGCACACCGGGGGCGGTGAGCACGGGGAGGGCGAAGGCGCGCGTCGAGCCGGCGGCGGCGGCGACGGCGGCCGACATCGCGGCGGACTTGATGAACTCTCGGCGGTCAACCGTGGTCATGTTCTTCTCCTTGATCGAAGTGGACGTAGGCGACGTCCACGAAGCGCACGCCGGGAATGGATCGCAGCCACGCCCAGACCGCGTCGTCCTCGGCGGGGCCCGCGGTCTCGATGACGACGGGCTGGCGGACCCCGGCCGGAGGGCCGAGGGTGATCCGCGGATCGGCGCGGAGCGCGGCGAGAACGCTCGCCACGCCAGCGTCGTCCATCGTCACGACCAACCCGCTGATGGCCAATGAACCCTCCTCAGCGGCCTCTGGCGCTCGCTGTTGAGCGACTTGGCGATATGATACTCCTCTTGTCAGCAACGCGGCTACAGTCGGCCACGGAGGCGGCATGGCATCAGCGCCGGCGAATAGACGAATGGGCGGCGCGCTGGCGGGGGTCCCGCTGGCGGGCGGGTTCGTGGCCCTGGCGGCGTGGATGTGGCTGGCGCCGCCCGGATTCGACCCCCAGATTGCCGAGCCGGTGATGGTGGAGCGGTCGCTGTTGGCGGTCGCGCCCCGGCGGTCGGCGATGACGGACCCGGCGTCGACGGACCTTGGCGGGTTCCGGCAGTCGTGCAACGGGTGCCACCAGATCTTCACGGTGACGGGGTCGCCGCCGGGGGCGGGCACCGTCCCGAGTCCGGCCCTGCCGACGGCGGAGGTCGACACTGGCCAAGGGGCGGCCCGACAAGAGTGGGACAGCGACACCGGCCGGGTGCCGGCGCCGCCGGCGCTGCACGCGGGGATCGCGCTGCGTCACGGGCTGAACAACCGCTGCACCAACTGCCACGACTCGAAGGACCTCGAGCGGCTGCGCCTGCACGACGGGAAGCCGATCCCCTATTCACAGGTGGCGATGCTGTGCGCCCAGTGCCACGGGACCGTCTACCGCGACTGGGAGCGTGGCTCGCACGGCAAGACGCTGGGCGCCTGGAGCAACGACATGGCGGAGAAGACGCGGCTGCGGTGCAGCGAGTGCCATGACCCGCACGCGCCGGCGTACCCCAAGTACACGCCCCTGCCGGGGCCCAACACGCTGCGGATGGGGAGGCAGGAGGCGACGCACGCCCACGATGAGAAGCACCGCCCGCTGCGGCGGCTGCTGTCGCCGCATGAGAACGGAGGGCATCCATGACCGTCCGCATCTACGAGGGAAGCGGCGAGCCCGCGGGCGGCGGCTCGATGAGCCGGCGGAGCTTCCTGCGCACGGGGACGGCGGCGGCGGGCGGGATCACGGCCCTGGCGGCGGCCCTGAGCCCGCTGCGCGAGCTGACCAGCGACGACATCCCCAGCGTGGAGTCGTTCGTACAGAAGCACTACAAGGAGATGACCCCGAAGGACATGGAGGCGGCCCTGGCGCGGATCCGGGCGCGGGTGGAGAAGCGGTGCGGGGTGCGCCCCGAGATCCGCGACATCAGGCCCTTGGACGGCGTGGAGTTCGTCTACGCGCTCAACCTGTCGCGGTGCATCGGCTGCCGCAAGTGCGTGCACGCCTGCGTGGCGGAGAACAACCAGAGCCGCTCGCCCGAGATCCAGTACATCCGCGTGATCGAGATGCCGCGGGGGACGCTGGACGTGGAGCAGGGGAACCACCACTACGACCGCCCGAAGGTTCCCGACGAGGGTCACTTCTACCTGCCCGTGCAGTGCCACCAGTGCGCCAACCCGCCGTGCGTCAGGGTGTGCCCGGTGGAGGCGACGTGGCAGGAGCCGGACGGAATCACGGTCATCGATTACGACTGGTGCATCGGGTGCCGGTACTGCGAGGCGGCGTGCCCGTACTGGGCGCGGCGGTTCAACTTCACCCAGCCGCGGATTCCCGCCGGGCAGATCAACCCCAACATGTCGTACCTCTCGAACCGCCCGCGGGGGAAGGGCGTGATGGAGAAGTGCCACTACTGCCTGCACCGGACGCGGACGGGGCGGATGCCGGCGTGCCTGGAGGTGTGCCCCACGGGGTCGCGCAAGTTCGGGAACGTGCTGGACCCTGAGAGCGAGGTGTCGTACATCCTGCGGACCAAGCGGGTGTTCGTGCTCAAGGAGGAGGCGGGGACGCTCCCCCGCTTCTTCTACTACTTCGACGAGCGGTATCCGCGCGGGCTGGACCCGGAGGCGATCGAGATCGAGCGTCGCCTGCGGGCCGAGGAGGGCGACGCCTACGGGGCCCTGCCGGGCGCCGACGGCCCGGCGCCGCAGCGCGTGGCGGCGGCCCGCTGGGATGGAGGGAGCGTCGCGTGAGGACCTACCTGACGTTCCTGTACCGCTGCTTCCGCCTGAGCTTCGTGGGCGACTGGCGGTACTACACCTGGATGTTCGTGCTGACGGCGGTGTCGCTCCTGGGGCTCAACGCCTACTGCAAGCAGTTCGTGCACGGGCTGGTGACCACGGGCATGACCGACCAGGTGTCGTGGGGGCTGTACATCGCCAACTTCACGTTCCTGGTGGGCATGGCGGCGGCGGCGGTCATGCTCGTCATCCCCGCGTACATCTACCGCAACCGCGAGCTGCACCACCTGGTGATCTTCGGCGAGCTCTTCGCGGTGTCGGCGATCGTCATGGCCATGCTGTTCGTCACGGTGGACCTGGGGCGACCCGAGCGGTTCCTGCACCTGCTCCGCCGCTTCAACTTCCCGGCGTCGATGCTGACCTGGGACATCATCGTGCTCAACGGCTACCTGCTGCTGAACCTGCACATCTGCGGGTACCTGATCTACTGCGCCTACCGCGGGCGGAGGCCCGGCAAGCTCTTCTATATCCCCTTCGTCTTCGTCGCCATGGTGTGGGCGATCACGATCCACACGGTGACGGCGTTCCTCTACAGCGGGCTGGGCAGCCGCCCCTTCTGGAACTCGGCGGTGGTCGCCCCGCGGTTCCTGGCCTCGGCCTTCTCGGCGGGCCCGGCGTTCCTGATCCTGACGCTGCAGGTGCTGCGGCGCTTCACGGCGTACGAGGTCGCCGACAGGGCGCTCATGACGCTCCGCGGCATCGTGACGGTGGCCCTGGCCATCAACATGTTCCTGCTGGGGTCGGAGGCGTTCACGGAGTTCTACACGGACGCGGCCCACGGGGCGTCGGCCAAGTACCTCTTCCTGGGGCTGCACGGGCGCAGCGCCCTGGTCCCCTGGATCTGGGTCTCGATCGCGATGAACCTGGTCGCGATGACGATCTTGTTCATGCCGCTGTCGAGGCGCCTGGCCCTGCTGAACGCGGCGTGCGTGCTGCTCATCGTGGGGATCTGGATCGAGAAGGGCATGGGGATGATCATTCCCGCGTTCGTGCCCACGCCCCTGGGCGAGATCGTGGAGTACACGCCCACGCTCAACGAGTCGCTGGTGTCGCTGGGGATCTGGGCCTTCGGGCTGCTGCTGTACACGATCATGGTGCGGATCACGGTGCCCGTGCTCGCGGGCCGCCTGCGCGAGAACGGAACGGCGCCGGCGGAGGAGGGGGTCGCCCATGCCTGAGGCCCCCACCGCCGCCGAGGCCCGGGAGGCGTTTCACCGGCACCTGGTCGAGAAGGCGGGCAGCGCCCGCCTGAGGCACGGTCTGCTCGTGGACGAGGCGGCGATCCGGCGCATCCTCGGCGACCGCGACGTCCTGCGCTTCCCCGTGGAGCTTGCCTTCGATGCCGGCCCGCTCGAGCCCGGCGAGTTCGCCTTCCCTCAGCCCCTGGGGGAGCGCCCGGCGGACGGGTTCCGCCTGTGCGTCCATCCGCTCTTTCGGGGGGTTCCGGACGCGGTGCCGATGCTGGCGGCGTACCACATTCCCACGATCAACTACGGCGAGATCGTGGGCCCGGCGGAGGCGGAGCTTTTCGGCGCGGCCCTGGTCGGCATGCCGCCCGACGAGTACTACAGCGCCCTGTGCGAGCTGGCGGATATGCTGGAGGACGGGGAGGTTCCCGCGCGGGAATAAGCCATGGGCATGGGGCTGCCGGTGCTTTCGGAGCGGCGATTCGGCGACGGCGAGCGACCGCCCCGCGCGCCGGCCCACGCCCACGCCTCGCGCCGGATGCTCGACTCGCACGGGCGGACGATCCGCGACCTGCGCCTCTCGCTCACCGACCGCTGCAACTTCCGCTGCACCTACTGCATGGACCCCGACGTGCGCTTCCTGCCCAAGCTCAGGCTGCTGAAGGTCGACCAGATCGTGAGGCTGGCCCGCGTGTGCGTGGGGCTCGGGGTCGAGAAGGTGCGCCTCACGGGCGGCGAGCCCACCCTGCACCCGGAGCTGACGCGGGTCATCCGCGAGCTGGCCGCCCTGCGGGCCGACGACCTGGCGCTCACGACCAACGGCTCGCGCATGAGCGACGCGGACCTGGCGGCGTGGAAGGACGCGGGGCTGGGGCGAGTGACGATCAGCCTGGACAGCCTTCGCCCCGAGCGGTTCGCGGCGATCACGCGGTCGGGGTCGTCCGCGGCGGAGGTGGTGGAGGGCGCGCGGCGCGTGATGCGGGCCGGCTTTTCGCCCCCCAAGCTCAACGCGGTGGTGATCCGCGGGACCAACGAGGACGAGGTGCCGGACCTGGCCGGGCTGGCCCGCGACCTGGGGATCGAGTTCCGCTTCATCGAGTTCATGCCGCTGGACTCGGCCCGGGCGTGGGACCGCTCCATGGTGGTCCCTGGCGACGAGATCATCGAGCGGATCAACGACGTTTACCCGCTCGTGCCGCTGGGGCGTGTGGCGCACAGCGGGACGGCGGAGGAGTGGGGCTTTGCCGACGGCGCGCCGGGGCGGATCGGCGTGATCGCGCCCGTCACGCGGCCCTTCTGCGGGGCGTGCAGCCGGCTGCGGATTACGGCGGACGGGAAGGTGCGGCCCTGCCTCTTCAGCACGCGCGAGTGGGACCTCAAGCCGCTGCTGGACGCGGGGGCCCCCGACCGCGAGATCGAGGAGTTCCTCATCGACGCCACGTGGACCAAGCAGGCCGGGCACGGGATCTCGTCCGAGGGTTTCGAGCAGCCGGCGCGCACGATGTCGGCGATCGGGGGATGACGCCCACCCGGTGGACAATGCCGCTCCGGGCTCGACTTGTCGCCGGCGTGCCCGCCGCGTGATGCCATGCCTGAAGGTTCGATGCTCATGCTCGCGGTCTGGTTCCTCCTGGTCGGGGGCCTGTACGCCTCCGTCGGCCACGCGGGGGCGTCTGGGTACCTGGCGGTCATGGCGCTCATGAGCGTGGACGCGGTGGTGATGCGGCCCACGGCGTTGACGCTCAACGTCGTGGTCGCGACGATCGCCTTCGTGCAGTTCGCCCGCGCGGGGCACTTCTCATGGAGGCTGTTCTGGCCGCTCGCCGTCGCCTCGATTCCCGCGGCGTACCTGGGCGGGACCATCCAACTGCCCTCCGGGGCGCTCCAGGTCGCCATCGGCGCGATCCTGCTGCTCACCGCCGCTCGCATCGCCTGGACGGCCGCGCGACCGCCCGGGCGCAAGGGCGAGCCCCGCCCGCCCCCGGTGCTGCCGCTCATGGGATGCGGGGCCGCGATCGGTCTGGTTTCCGGCCTGACGGGCACCGGCGGGGGTATCTTCCTCAGCCCCATCATGCTCCTGTGCCACTGGGCCGACACCAGGCGCACGGCCGCGATCGCCGCCCCCTTCATTCTCGTCAACTCGATGGGCGGGCTGGGCGGCCTGGCAAGCCGAGGCTGGACGGCGCCGCCCTCGCTGGCGATCCTGGCCCTGGCCGCGGGCGTTGGCGGGCTGGTGGGCTCGACCTTGGGAAGCCGACGGGGCACGCCGGCCGTCCTGCGCCTGCTGCTGGCGTGCGTGCTCGCGATCGCGGGAGGGAAACTTGTGCTTCAATGAGTCCATCGCGCGGCTAGGGCCCGGGCGGACGGGGAAGGCCCGGCGGCGACTTCCATATGGGCACGTCGCGCTTGAGGCGGTCGATGAACTCGTCGATCGCCGCCAGCGACTCCTTGCGGTGCGGCGAGGCGACGGCGAGGCGGAAGGAGCAGGCCCCGACGGGCACGCGCCCGCGGCTGTGCTCGACGCGGAGGGCCAGCAGTCCGAAGCGCTCCGCCACGTCGCGGGCCAGGCGCTCGAGCTGGCGCAGGGCCATGGGGTCGTAGGCCGTGTAGTCGAGGGCGCCGATGTCCCTGTCGCCCTCGCGCGGGCGGACGACGCCCTCGAAGACGAGCAGGGAGCCCGCGCCGTCGGCGTGGAACGCCGCGGCGGGCGCCAGCGGGCCGTCGACGATGGACGCCTCGACCCTCATCCGCCCGACACCAGCCCGATGAGGGCGACCTCGTCCTCGGGGCGCACGGGGCGCTCGGGCGGGGCGAACTCGGCGTTGAGCGCGACGCGCACGCCCGGGAGCAGGGCGGCCAGCGCCGGGCAGGCCCGCCCCACCGCGTCGACCACGCCCCGGCACGTCGGCGGCTCGTCGACGTCGACCGTGATCGAATCGAGCCCGGCGGCGGAAGCCTCGGCGCCGAAGAGTCGCACGCACACGTTCATGAATCACTATACCCGCGGGGCGGGCCCGTCGGCCCGATCACCCGGGGTTCGCAGGAGGTTCGAATGGCACGGAACATCCCGAGCGCGTACGGCAAGATGAAGGCGGAGCACCCGAAGGTCCACGCGGCGTACGAGGCGCTCGGGGCCGCGTGCGCCAAGGCCGGTCCCCTCGACGCCAGGACCGTGGCTCTGGTCAAGCTCGCAACGTCGATGGGCGCGGGGCTGGAAGGCGCCGCCCACTCGCACACCCGCAAGGCCCTCGAGGCCGGCTGGACGCCCGAGGAGCTGATGCACGCGGCGGTCCTGGGCACCCCCACCATCGGCTTCCCGAGCATGATGCGCAACCGCGGGTGGATCCAGGACGTGGTGGGCAAGGGGAAGAAGCGCTGATGGCGGCGACCGGGCCAACCTCGCCGGGCGAGGCGGTGGCGCTGTTCACCGCGCGCCTTGTGCCCGTGGGCACGGAGCGCGTTCCGCTGGAGGTCGCCTCCGGGCGCGTGCTCGCCGAGCCCCTCGTCGCCGACCGCCCCAGCCCCGCCATCGGCGTCTCCGCGATGGACGGCTACGCGGTGGACTCCGCGTCGTTCAGGCCGGGCGTGGTGCGCGTGGCGGGCGAGGCGCGGATCGGGCGCGAGCCCGTGCGCCTGGAGCCCGGATCGGCGGTCAAGGTCTCCACCGGCGCCCCCGTGCCCCTGGGCGCCGACGCGGTGATCAAGCGCGAGGACGTCGCGGAGCGCGGCGGCACGATCGAGGTCGCGGCGAGCGTCAGGGTGCCCGCCGGGGTCAACGTGCGGCGACGGGGCGAGAACCTCGACGCCGGGGCCCGGGTGCTGGGGGCGGGCGAGGTCATCGGGCCGTCACGGGCATCGGCCCTGGCTTGCTTCGGGGCCGCGCGCCCGCTCGTGCATCGGCGCGTGCGCGTCGCCCTGCTCGTGACGGGCGACGAGGTGCGCGACGCCGCGGACCCCGTCGCGGACTGGGAACTGCGCGACTCCAACGGCCCGGCCCTGCGGGCGCTTCTGGGGGGCGTGCCCTGGATCGAGCTGCTCCCGCCCCGGCGCTGCCCCGACGACCCGGACGTCATTCGCAGCACGGCGGAGGCGGCGCTCTCCGCGGCGGACCTGCTGCTGTGCACGGGCGGCGTGTCGATGGGCGACCGCGACTTCATCCCCGAGGTGCTGCGGAGCCTGGGCGCCCAGGTCGCCTTCCACCGCATCCCGCAGAGGCCCGGCAAGCCCGTGCTCGGGGCCCTGACGCCCAGGAACCAGGGCGTGCTGGGCCTGCCCGGCAACCCGCTCTCGGTCATGGTGACGGCGCGACGGATGGCGGTCCCCGTCGCCATGCACCTGGCGGGGATCGCGCGCGAGCCCTCCCCGCCCCTCGTCGCCATCGACGCCGACGCCAGGGGACTCGACCTGTGGTGGCATCGGCTGGTGCGCCTCAGCGGGCCGGGGCGGGGCGAGCTCGCGGAGTCGCGGGGCTCGGGCGACGTGCCCTCGGCGGCCCGTGCGGACGGGTTCGTCGAGGTGCCGCGGGGGCGATCGGGCGCCGGCCCTTGGCCCTTCTACCCGTGGGGTCTCTAGAGTTCCGCCAGGAGCGATCCATGTCGGAGCCAGCGGCGCAGAAGCTGAGCCACGTGGGACCGGACGGGTCGGCCCGGATGGTGGACGTGGGGGACAAGCCCGCGACGGACCGGGTCGCGGTGGCGGAGGCGTTCGTGCGCGTGTCGCCCGCGCTCGCCGACCGGGTCCGCGAGAACTCGCTGGCCAAGGGGAACCTGCTGGAGGTGGCGCGCCTGGCGGGGATCCAGGCGGCCAAGCGCACGGACGAGTTGATCCCGCTGTGCCACGCGCTGCCGCTGGACGTGGTGGACGTGCGCGCGACGCTGGAGGGCGGGCGCGTGCGGATCCGGGCCGAGGCCCGCACGCACGCGCGCACGGGGGTGGAGATGGAGGCCCTGACCGCCGCCGCCGTCGCCGCCCTCACGGTCATCGACATGGGCAAGGCGGTCGACAGGGGCATGGTGGTCGAGGGGCTGCGGGTGATCGAGAAGCGTGGGGGGCGCCGCGGCGACTACCGGGCCCCGGAGGTTCCGCCATGATCGACCCCATCCGAGTCGGCGTGCTGACCGTGAGCGACCGCTGCGCGCGCGGCGAGGCGAAGGACCTGTCGGGCCCCGCGCTGGCGCAGTTGTGCCGCGAGCGGCTGGGGGCGGCGATCGTCGTGACCGCGTGCGTGCCCGACGACCCCGCGACGCTGGAGGCGAAGTTCCGCGAGTGGTCGAGGGCGGACCAGCGGATCGACCTGGTGCTGAGCACGGGGGGCACGGGGCTGGCCCCGCGCGACCACACGCCGGAGGCGGCGATGCGCGTGATCGAGCGCCCCGCGGCCGGGCTCATGGAGCTGGCCCGGGCCCGCTGCGCCGCCAAGACCGTGCGCACGTACCTGTCGCGGGGCGTGGCGGGCGTGGCGGGCGGCACGCTGATCGTCACGCTGCCGGGGTCGGTGCGCGGGGCGACGGAGAACCTCGAGGCCCTGCTCGACGTCCTGCCGCACGCCGTCGAGACGCTGCGGGGCGAGGTGCAGGACGACGGCCGCCCGGACGCCTCCCCCACCTCCGGGCGCGTGATCGTCCACCACGACTGATGGAAGAGATCCAGCCCATCGTGCTCGTGGGCGGCCGGAGCACGCGCTTCGGGCGCGACAAGCTCCGCGAGCCGGTGGGCGGAGGCTGGATGGTGGACCGGCCCATCGCGGCCCTGCGCGCGGTGTTCGGGTCGATCGTGGCGTCGGTGGGCGCGTGCGACCCCGGCGTCGCCGCGAGGGCCGACCGCGTCATCGAGGACCACCACCCGGGCGCGGGGCCGATCGGCGGGATCGTGTCGGCGCTGGAGGTCTGCCCGGCGGTGTTCGTGTGCGCGGGGGACATGCCGGGCGTGACACCCGACGGCGTGCGCGTCGTGCTCGCGCACGCCTCGCGGCACCCCGAGGCCTGGGCGGTGCTGGCGCGGACGGACCGCCTGGAGCCGTGCTTCGGGCTGTACCGCCCCTCGGCGCTGGCGGCGCTGGCGGCGCGTCTGGGGTCCGGCTCGGGGCGCCTGCACGATGCCCTGCCGGCGGAGCGGGTGGCGGCGGTCGACATCGCGAGCACGCTGGTCGCCAACGTCAACGCGCCGGGCGATCTTCCGCCCACTGAGTGAGGGACGGCCCGCGACGCTCTCCAACCGCTGGCGCGGTCGGCTCGGGAGGCGGACTGAAGGTGCCCGGGCCGGCCCCGCGCAACTCCCGGGCCTCGTGGTATGCTGCCCCTCCCCGGGGGACGGGGACCGACCGGAAACCAGACGAGGGGCGCATGAGCGAATCGGCGAAACTTCCGCTGCCGCAGTTCCGCAGGCTGGGCCAGACCTCGCGCCGGGACGCCTGGTGGGTGCAGCCCGCAGGCGTGTTCGCCGGGCTGATGGCGTTCATCGTGTACTCGACGTGGGCGGCTCACCAGGGGGACCACTACTGGCTGGCCTCGGGCGGGGCCGACTATCTCTCGCCGTTCTACTCGCCCGAGATCTTCGGTTCCTCGCCGCACTCGTGGTTCGGGGAGCCGCCGGCGTGGCTGATGAGGGTGTGGCCGTCGTTCCTGCCCTTCTCGCCGGCGATCCTGATCCTGTGGGCCCCGGGGGGTTTCCGCCTGACGTGCTACTACTACCGCGGGGCGTACTACAAGGCGTTCTGGGCCGACCCGCCCTCGTGCGCGGTGGGCGAGCCGGCGTTCCGGCGGAAGCGGTACCGGGGCGAGCACTCGTTCCCCCTGATCCTGCAGAACATCCACCGCTACTTCCTGTTCATCGCGATCGGGTTCATCTTCCTGCTGTTCTACGACGCCTACCGCGCGTTCTGGTTTCTGGGGATCGACGGTCGGCGGGGCCTGGGTGTGGGCGTGGGGACGATCGTGCTGCTGATCAACCCGATCCTGCTCTCGCTCTACATCTTCGGGTGCCACACGCTGCGGCACATCATGGGCGGGAAGAAGGACTGCATCTCGTCGTGCCCCAAGGCGATGCAGGGGGCGTACCGGGGCGTGACGTGCCTGAACCGGCGGCACATGCTGTTCGCGTGGCTGAGCCTCTTCTGGGTCGGGTTCGCCGACGCGTATGTCCGCCTGTGCTCGATGGGCCTGATCAGCGACTGGAGACTCCTCTGAATGGACCCGTTCACGACCCATGAGCACGAGGTGCTGGTGATCGGCGCTGGGGGCGCGGGGCTGCGAGCCGCGATCGAGGCGTCGGCCCTGGGGTGCAGGACCGCCGTCGTGTGCAAGTCGCTGCTGGGCAAGGCCCACACGGTGATGGCCGAGGGCGGGGTCGCGGCGGCCCTCTCCAACGTCGACGACCGCGATTCCTGGAAGGTCCACTTCGCCGACACCATGCGGGGCGGGCAGTACCTCAACAACTGGCGCATGGTCGAGCACCACGCCCGGGAGGCCCCGGCCCGGGTCCGCGAGCTGGAGGCCTGGGGGGCCGTCTTCGACCGGACCCCCGACGGGCGCATCCTCCAGCGCAACTTCGGCGGGCACCGCTACCCGCGCCTGGCCCACGTGGGCGACCGCACCGGGCTGGAGATGATCCGCACGCTCCAGGACCACGGCGTGCACCAGGGCCTCGACGTGTTCATGGAGATGACCGTCATCGACCTGCTCCGGGACGGCGACCGCGTCGTCGGGGCCGTGGGCTACGACCGCGAGCGCGGGCGCTTCCACGTCTGGCGCGCGGGGGCGGTGGTGCTGGCCACGGGCGGCATCGGTCGGGCGTTCCGCATCACGTCCAACTCGTGGGAGTACACGGGCGACGGGCACGCCCTGGCGTACCGCGCCGGGGCCGAGCTGGTGGACATGGAGTTCGTGCAGTTCCACCCCACGGGCATGGTGTGGCCGCCGAGCGTGCGCGGGATCCTGGTGACCGAGGGGGTGCGGGGCGAGGGGGGCGTGCTGCGGAACAAGGACGGGCGCCGCTTCATGTTCGACGACATCCCCGACAACTACAAGGCCCAGACCGCCGACAGCGAGGACGAGGGCTGGCGCTACACGCAGGGGGACAAGAGCGCCCGGCGCCCCCCGGAGCTGCTGACGCGCGACCACGTCGCCCGCTGCATCAACCGCGAGGTCAAGGCGGGTCGGGGCACGCCCCACGGCGGGGTCTACCTCGACATCGCCTGGATCAAGGCCCGCATCCCCGACGCCGAGGAGCACATCCGCAAGAAGCTCCCGAGCATGCACCACCAGTTCCTGCAACTGGCCAACCTCGACATCACCAGGGAGCCCATGGAGGTCGGCCCCACGACGCACTACGTGATGGGCGGGGTGCGCGTGGAGGGCGACACGCAGATGTCGACGGTGCCCGGGCTCTTCGCCGCGGGCGAGGTCGCGGGCGGGCTGCACGGGGCCAACCGCCTGGGGGGCAACTCGCTGTCGGACCTGCTGGTCTTCGGCAAGCGGGCGGGCGAGCACGCCGCGAAGTTCGCCAGGGAGCGCGGCGCCGGCGCCCTCGACCGGGCCCAGGTGGATTCGGCCATCGACGCGGCGCTGGCCCCCTTCGACCACGGGATCGAAGGCGGGGGCGAGTCGCCCTACGCGATCCAGAGCGACCTGCAGCAGATCATGCAGGACTACGTGGGGATCGTGCGCCTGGAGGACGAGATGGCGCGGGCGCTGCACGGGATCGGGCTGCTGGCCAAGCGGGCCGAGCACGCCGCCGCCGTCGGGCACCGCGAGTACAACCCCGGGTGGCACTCGGCGATCGACCTCCGCAACCTGCTGACGGTGGCGGAGGCGGTGACGCGGTGCGCGATGGAGCGCAAGGAGAGCCGCGGGGCCCAGTTCCGCGAGGACTACCCGGGCAAGAGCGAGGAGTGCTCGAAGTTCAACCTGGTGGTGAGGCGCGGGGCGGACGGCTCGATGGGGCTGGAACGCCGCCCCGTCGCCCCGCTGCCCGAGGAACTCGCCGCCGTCGTCAAGGAGAACGCCTAGCGCGGCCCGGGGCCGACGCGGGGAACCGACATGCCTGCCACCACGTTTCGCATCTGGCGCGGCGACCCGACGTCGGCGCAGTTCAAGGAGTACACCACCGACATCAGCGAGGGCATGGTGGTGCTGGACGCGGTGCACCAGATCCAGGCCGAGAACGCACCGGACCTGGCCTGCCGCTGGAACTGCAAGGCGGGCAAGTGCGGGTCGTGCTCGGCGGAGATCAACGGCAGGCCCCGCCTGATGTGCATGACGCGGATGGACGAGCTGCCCCCCGGCGAGACCGTCACCATCGAGCCCATGCGGGCGTTCCCCCACGTGCGCGACCTGGTCACCGACGTCTCGTGGAACTTCGGAGTCAAGGAGCGGATCAAGCGGTTCCGCCCGCGGAAGCCCGACGCGCCCGACGGCACGTGGCGCATGCAGCAGACGGACGTGGACCGCGTGCAGGAGTTCCGCAAGTGCATCGAGTGCTTCCTGTGCCAGGACGTGTGCCACGTGCTGCGCGACCACCACAAGCACGAGGAGTTCGTCGGGCCGCGGTACCTGGTGCACCTGGCGGCCCTGGAGATGCACCCGCTCGACACCGAGGAGCGCGTGCGCGAGATCCGGCGGGCCCACGGCATCGGGTACTGCAACATCACGAAGTGCTGCACCAAGGTCTGCCCCGAACACATCACGATCACGGACAACGCGATCATCCCCCTCAAGGAGCGGGTGGTCGACGAGTTCTACGACCCGCTGACGAGGCTCTTGCGCGTGTTCAAGCCGCGGCGGGGAGCGTCGAAGGACGGATAGACTCGTACACCGGGGAGGCGCCCGTGTTCCAGCTCAAGACCATCAGCCGAGAGTCGATCCCCAGGGCCCTGACCAAGGCGGAACGCTACAGGCTGCTCAACGAGCCCGCCCAGGCCGAGAGCATCTGCCGCGACGTCCTGGCGATCGACCCGGCCAACCACGACGCCCTGGTCTGCCTGATCCTGGCGCTGACCGAGATGTTCGTGGAGGTGGCGTCGGCCAGGCCGCGGGTCGACGAGGCGTTGGCCCTGGTGCTCAGGCTGGGGCACCCCTTCGACCGGCTGTACTACGAGGGCATGGTGCACGAGCGGTGGGCCCGAGCCCTGGTGCACGCCGGGTACCCGACCGCGTCGGTCTCCGCGCTGTTCGAGGACGCGATGCGGTGCTTCGAGGAAGCCCAGCCCCAGGCCGGGCCCGGCAACAACGACGCCGTGCTCCGGTGGAACGCCTGCGTCCGCTTCATGGAGCACCACCACGTCGAGCCGCCCGAGGACGAGGGGGAGGGGCCTGTGGACTTCGACGACGAGATGCCGGTACGCTGAGGGTCAGCGCCTGGTGCGGCGCTTCCCGGGCTTCGAACCGCCTTCGGGCGCGGGCGGAGGCGGCGCGGGCGAGTCGGCCTTCGCGGTCGCGGGTGTTGATTCCGCGGGCTTGGCGTCGCCGGCGGGCTTGGCGTCGTCCTGGGCCGCCTTGCGGTACGACTCCGAGCGGTAGTCGGTGTGGTAGAAGCCCGAGCCCTTGAAGAGCAGGGCGGCCCCGGTGCCGATCAGGCGTTCGAGGGCCTTTTTGCCGCATTCCGGGCAGGTGCGCTTGACGGGATCGCGCATCGACTGGAACAGCTCGAAGGCGTGTTTGCAGGCGGTGCAGCGGTAGTCGTAGGTGGGCATGGGGAGCGGGCCAGATTCGCGGAGGGGCGGATGAGCAGAGAGAGAGTCAGGCGGTGGGATCGGAGGAGACGATGACCTTGGCGGCGCGGACGATGCGGTCGCCCAGGGCGTAGCCGGGCTGGAGCGTGACCAGCACGCGCCCGGCCGGGAACTCGGTGTCCTTCTGCTGCATGACCGCCTCGTGCCGCCCCGGCGTGAACTCCTCGCCCCGCTCGGGGCAGACCAGGGTCACGCCGTGGGCCGCGAGGGCCTTGAGCACCTCGTCGCGGATCAAGCGCACGCCGCCGATCACGCTCTGGGCGCTGGCGCTCTCGGGGTCCATGGCCAGGGCGTGGTCGAAATGGTCGAGTGTCGGGATGAGGGACTCGACGGCGGCGCGGACGCCCATCATGCGGGCCTGGGCCTCGTTCTGGAGGGCCCGGCGCACGTAGTTCTGGTGGTCGGCCAGGGCGTGTTTGTAGCGGTTGTCGGCGTCGGCGACGGCCTGCTCCAGCTCGTCGACGCGGGCCCGCAACTGTTCCAGCTCGTCGCCGGCGTCGGGCTCTCGCGGGGTCGTGTCGTTCCTGGCGTTCATCGGCCCTCCCCTAGCGGAGCATGTCGCGGATGCTGTCCCAGAAGCCCCGGCTCTCCGGGAGCACCTTCTCGTCCTCGGTCTCGGCGAACTGGCGGAGCAGCTTCTCCTGGTCCTTGGAGAGCTTCCTGGGCACCTCAACCTTCACGATGGTGATCAGGTCGCCACGCCGGCCCGAGCGCAGGTTGGGCAGGCCCTCCCCCGTGAGGCGGAAGACCGCGCCGAACTGCGTGCCCGCCGGGATCGTCAGGGGCTTGGAGCCTCCGCCCAGCACCGGCACGTCCAACCCGGCGCCCAGGGCCGCCTGGGTGATGCCGATGGGCATCTCCATGACGAGGTGGTCGGCGTCGCGGCGGTAGAGCTTGTGGGGCCTGATTCGGACGACCACGTGCAGGTCGCCGCGCATCCCCGCCCCGTCGGGGGCGGCCTCGGGGGGCGGGGGCTCGCCCTCTCCCTGGATGCGGACGGCCTGCCCGTCGCTGATGCCGGGGGGGATGCGCACGCTCAGGCTGCGCTTGCGGGGCTGGCGCCCCTTGCCCTTGCACGCGGTGCAGTGGTCGCGGATGATGGTGCCGCGCCCGCGGCACGCGGGGCACGCCGTGACCATGCGGAACATGCCGCCCAGCCCGGTCTGCTGGACCTGCCCGCGTCCGTCGCACTGGGCGCAGCGGGCGGGCTTGGAGCCGGGCTTGGCCCCCGACCCGCCGCAGCCCTCGCAGACGTCCAGGCGGGTGAACTCGACGTCGCGCTCGCAGCCCAGGAGGATGTCCTCGAAGGAGATGAGGACCTCGGTCTCGAGGTCAAAGCCGCGGGCCGACCGTCCCCGCGCCCGCCCGCCGCCCATCCCCGAGAAGATCTCCTCGAACATCGAGAAGATGTCGGTGACGTCCATGCGGGAGAAGTCGTGGGTGGCGGGCCCGCCCGCGCCGCGGAGCCCCTCGTGCCCGAACTGGTCGTAGCGCTGCCTGGTGGCGGGGTCGGAGAGGACCTCGTAGGCCTCGGCGGCCTCCTTGAAGCGGGTCTCGGCCTCGGCGTCGCCCGGGTTGCGGTCCGGGTGGAACTTCATCGCCATGCGGCGGTAGGCGCGCTTGATCTCCTCGCCGTCCGCGCCCTTCTCGACGCCCAGGATCTCGTAGTAGTCTCTCGCGGCGGGCATGGCTACCCCCGGACCTTGGGCGTGACGCCCCGCATGTGGTCCGCGCACCACTCGAAGACGGCCCGCGAGAAGATGGCGATGAACTCGGGGTCGCGGTCGCCCTCGGGCCGACCCGCGGCGCTCCGCTTCCAGAGCGCCTCGTTCACGCGCGAGGCCTCCTCGAACGCCGCCATCGAGCTCTCGCGCGTCGGGGCCTTGCCCAGCGAGTCGGCCCGCACGGCCATCGAGTTGAGCAGCGTCTGGCGCCCCCACCCGTAGAGGATCGACGCGGGATGGAGCTCGCCGGGGTGCGGAACAAGGCCCTGGAGGTGAGCCGAGCACCAGCCCAGGACGTGGGCCACCACGCGCTGGCAGACCGCGGGCGCTGGGGCCTGTTCGCCGGCCTCCTGCGTCGCCGCCCCCCACAGGTTCTGGCACACGAGGTTGGCGTGGGCCATGACGCCCTGGGCCTGCTGGGCGGTGATGCCCTGGCCGGCGGCGATGGCCCGCTGGTTGATCGCGTGGAGCACCGTCTGCATGGCCCAGGAGCCCACCGCGTCGCGAAGCTCCTGGTCGGTCGTGGGCGGCTTCTCCATGCAGGCTCCCGGTCGGGCCCTCAGCTGACGGCGCCCGCCTCCGCCCTCTCCTCGTCCTTCACGTCGGCGACGAGCACGTCGGTGGTGAGCATCAGCCCCGCCACGCTGGCCGCGTTGATCAGCGCCGTCTTGGCCACCAGGGCCGGGTCGATGATGCCCTCCTTGACCATGTCGACGTAGGCGCCCGTGGCGGCATTGAAGCCCATGTTGCCCTTGGACTCCTTGACCGTCTCGACCACCAGGTCGCCGTCGAACCCGGCGTTCTGCGCGATCTGCCGCAGGCACGACTCGACGGCCCGGGCGACGATCTCATGCCCGGTCTTCTCGTCGTCGGTGGTGCGGGCCTTCCTGGCCGCGGCTCGGATCGCCTCCTGCGTGCGGAGCAGCGCGACGCCGCCGCCGGGGACGTACCCCTCCTTGGCGGCGCAGCGCGTGGCGTGCAGGGCGTCATCGACCAGGTCCTTCTTCTCCTTCAGGGCGATCTCGGTGGCCCCGCCCACGTTGATCATCGCCACGCCGCTGGTCAGCTTGGCCAGGCGCTCCATCAGCTTCTCGCGGTCGTAGTCGCTGGTGCTCTTGTCGTGCTGGGCCTTGATCTGGGCGGCCCGGGCCTGAATGTCGCCCTTCGTGCCGGCGCCCTCGATGAGGGTCGTGTCGTCCTTGGTGACGACGATCTTCTTGGCCCGTCCCAGCTCCGACAGCTCGATCGAGTCGAGGCTGCGCCCCAGGTCCTCCGAGAAGAACGTGCCGCCCGTCAGCGTCGCGATGTCGCCCAGCATCGCCTTGCGCCGGTCGCCGAAGCCCGGGGCCTTCACGGCGCAGATCCGCAGCGTCCCCCGCAGGCGGTTGACCACCAGCGTCGCCAAGGCCTCGTTCTCGACCTCCTCGGCGATCAGGAGCAGCGGCTTGCCCGCCATCGCCACCTTGTTCAGCAGCGGCAGCAGGTCCACCAGGTTCGCGATCTTCTTCTCATAGATCAGGACGTACCCGTCCTCGATCACGCACTCGGCGGTCTTGGGGTCCGTCATGAAGTACGGCGAGAGGTAGCCCTTGTCGAACTGCATCCCCTCGACGTACTCCAGCGTCGTCTCGGCGGTCTTGCCCTCCTCGATCTCGCACACGCCCTCCGCCCCCACCCGCCCGATCGCCTCCGCGATCAGGCCCCCGATGTGCGCGTCGTGGTTCGCCGACACCGTCGCGATCTTGCGGAAGTCGTCCTTGCCCTTGCACTTGACCGCCATCGCGTCGATGGCCTCGGCGGCGGCGGCGGCGGCGGCGTTCACGCCCCGCTGCAGCAGCACCGGGTTCGCACCCGCCGCCACGTGACGCAGCCCCTCGGCGAAGATCGCCTGGGCCAGCACGGTCGCGGCGGTCGTGCCGTCGCCCGCCTTGTCCGCCGTCTTCTTCGCCACCTCGTTGACCATCTTGGCGCCCATGGCCTGGAAGGGCTCGGGGAGGCTGACCTCCTTGGAGACCGACACGCCGTCCTTGGTCACGTGCGGGCTGCCGTACGACTTCTCGATCACCACGTGGCGCCCCGAGGGCCCCATCGTGACTTTCACCGCGTCGGCGAGCCGGTCGACGCCCTTCTTCATCTCGAGGAGGGCGGCGTCGGAGTAGATCATCTGCTTCTTGGACATGGGTCACCTCAGCCTTCGGGCGTCGGGCGCTCGGCTTGGGCGTCCGGCCCTGTGTTGTCGTTTCGCGCTTCATCCCGCGGTCCGGACCCGCCGAGGCCCGTCCTCGCTCCCTCGAACGCCCCGCGCCTTATCCCTCGATCATCCCGAGGAGCTCGCTCTCGCGGAGGATCAGGTGCTTGACACCCTTGATCTCGACCTCCGTCCCGGCGTACTTGCCGTACACCACCGTGTCGCCCGACGACACGCTCATCTTCGCCCGCTGCCCGTTGTCCAGGCGCTTGCCCGGGCCCACGGACACGACCTGCCCTTTGACCGGCTTCTCCTTCGCCGTCTCGGGCAGGTAGATGCCGCTGGCGGTCTTGGACTCGGACTCGATGGGCTTGACCAGGACGCGATCTTCAAGGGGCTTGATGGCCATGACGGAATGCTCCTCAGTACTGCGACCGCCCGACGGGCGATCAGTCCAACAGCTTCGTGAACTCCTCAACACTCAGGCCCGCGGCGCGGATCAGACCGCGCAAGGGGCCCTCCCGATGTTGACGTCGATGACTTCCTCGCTGATGGGCGGCGGGGCCGGGTCGCCGTGCGTCCGCAGGCTCTCGATGTACCCGCGGATCGCGTCGCCCATGTTGCCCACCGCCTGCTCGCGCCTGTCGCCCTGGCTCCAGCACCCGGGCTGCGCCGGGCACGAGGCCGCGAACTTCCCGTCCTCGTCCCGCTCGATGTGGATGCGGTGTTTCATCACTGGGTCTCCGTGCTGCGGTGGGGCCGCCTCTCCACAAGACCGCCCCGCTCAGAAGCCCATGCCGCCCATGCCCCCCATACCACCCATACCCCCCATGCCGCCCATACCGCCCATGCCGCCCATGCCGCCGGGCGGGCCCTTGGCGTCGTCCTTGGGCTCGGGCTTGTTGGTGATGATGCAGTCGGCGGCGAGCAGGATGGTCGCGACGCTGGCGGCGTTCTGGAGGGCCGAGCGGTCGACCTTCGCGGGTGTCAGCACCCCCTGCGCGATCAGGTCGCCATACTCACCCGTCAGCGCGTTGTACCCAAAGTGGGGCTTGTCGTGCTGCGTGACCTTGGCGACGACGACCGTGCCCTTGACGCCGGCGTTGTCGGCGATGGTCTGGAGGGGCACGGCCAAGGCCTTGTGCACCACGTCGATGCCCGCGGCCACGTCGTACTTGAAGCGCCCCACGTCCTCGGCCGTCAGGTCGTCGCCCTTGCCGGCCGATCCGAAGACCGCCTTGTACTCCTTCATCTTCTCGATGGCCTTGCGGGCCCGGACGAAGGAGACCCCGCCGCCCGCGACGATGCCCTCGGCGACCGCCGCCCGGGTGGCGTGCAGGGCGTCCTCGATGCGGGCCTTCTTCTCCTTGAGCTCGGCCTCGGAGGCGGCCCCGACCTTGATCTGGGCCACGCCCCCGGCGAGCTTGGCGAGCCGCTCCTGGAGCTTCTCGCGGTCGTAGTCGCTGGTCGTGGTCTCGATCTCGGCGCGGATCTGGTCGATGCGGGCCTTGATCGCCTTGCTGTCGCCCGCGCCCTCGATGATCGTCGTGTTCTCCGAGTCGATCTCGACCTTCTTGGCCATGCCCAGCTGCTTGAGCTCGACCTTGTCCAGCTCCGCGCCCAGGTCCTTCATGACGGGCTGGGCCCCGGTGAGGGCCGCGATGTCCTCGAGCATGGCCTTGCGGCGGTCGCCGTAGCCCGGGGCCTTCACCGCCGCCACCTGCAGCGTCCCGCGGAGCTTGTTGATGACCAGCGTCGCCAGGGCCTCGCCCGAGACGTCCTCGGCGATGATGAGCAGGGGCTTCTTGGCCGCCATCACCTTCTCGAGCAGCGGCACCAGCTTGCCCACGTTCTCGATCTTGTCCTCGTACACCAGCACCAGGGCCTTGTCGAGCTCGACCTTCATGTTCTCGGCGTCGGTGACGAAGTTGGGCGAGAGGAACCCGCGGTCGAACTGCATGCCCTCGACCACCGTCACCTCGGTCTGGAGGCTCTTCCCCTCCTCCACCGTGATCACGCCGTCCTTCCCCACCTTCTCGAAGGCGTCGGCCATGATGGCGCCGATCTCGGCGTCGTTGTTGGCGCTGATGGAGGCGACGTTCTGGATGTCGGCCTTGCCCTTGATGGGCGTGGCCATGGCGTCGATGCTCGCCGCCGCCGCCGACACTCCCTGCTTCATCCCGCGGATCAGCGCGTTGGCGTCCACGCCGCTGGCGATGTAGCGCAGCCCCTCGCGGAAGAGGGCCTCGGCCAGCACCGTGGCCGTCGTGGTGCCGTCGCCCGCGTCGTCGCTGGTCTTGCTGGCGGCCTGCTTCACCAGGCGGGCCCCCATGTCCTGGGCCGGGTCGGAGAGTTCGATCTCCTCCGCCACCGACACCCCGTCCTTGGTCACCGTGGGCCCGCCCCAGCTCTTGTCGAGCACGGCGTTTCGCCCCCGCGGCCCCAGCGTGGCCTTCACCGCCTTGGACAGCTTCTCGACCCCCAGGAGAAGTGCCTGGCGGGCGTCATTGTCGAACGTCAGGGTTTTGGCTGCCATCGGGTGCAACTCCGGTCTTGTGCGCGGATGGGATTCGGTCCGTGTGAGGTCCGTCGCGGACGCGCGTACGCCCCTCGCTTGGGGCGCAAGGGGCAAAGCCGGTGCCAGCGGGGACCGTCGGGGTAGACTCGATCGAAGCCGTTCCGCAGCCTCGGCGGGGCGGCGCCTGGGGGCGCTGGCAGGCCCATCGCCGACCCCGCCGGGGACGACTGCCGATCTGGCAGCGGTCGCCGACGGACGGGAGGGCTTGGCCCGCGCCCCCGGGCGGCACTACCATCGCTGCCCATGCACCCCGGCCCCCTCGCTGCCTCCGACCTGGCGTCGTACCTCCCCGTCGGGCTGATCCTGCTCATGGCGGTCGGATTCGCGGCGGCCAACATCTTCCTGAGCCGCATCATCGGGCCCAGCCGACCGGGCGGCGTGGTCAAGGGCCAGACGTACGAGAGCGGGATGAACCCCGTGGGCACCGCCCGCAAGCGGTTCAACGTCCGCTTCTATCTCATCGCCATGGTCTTCCTCGTCTTCGACGTCGAGATCGTCTTTCTCTACCCCTGGGCCGCCACCTTCCCCAACCTCAGCCCGGGCACCGATGAGGGCCTCGTCTGGCTCGGGCGGATCTTCTTCTTCCTCTTCACCACCGTCGTGGCGTATCTCTACGGATTCCGCAAGGGCGTCTTCAAGTTCGACTGACCACCGCTCGTGGGACCGCCGAGCCCGCCATGCCCCCCACCGCCAACGCCGGTCCCGTGCGCGCGCCGAAGGTCGAGCGGGCGATCGCGCTCGTGCTGGCGGCCGCGATCCTCGCCCTGCTCGCGGTGGCGTGGCGCCTTGACCCGGACCCCCGCGGCCTGGGCACGCACCACCAGCTGGGGCTGACGCCCTGCGGGTTCCGGGCGGCGTTCGGGCGTCCGTGCCTGACGTGCGGCATGACAACCTCGTTCGCTCACGCCGGCGACGGGCGGTTCATCGCCGGCGCGCGGGCCCAGCCGGTCGGGCTGCTGCTGTGCGTCTTCCTGTCGGCGGTGTTCTGGGGCGCCGCGCACGTCGCCGCCACCGGATCGCGCCTGTCGGCCTGGGCGCTGCGGGGCGTGAACGGGCGCACATTGGCGCTGGCGGGCCTGATCGCCGGGGGCGGGTGGGCGTACAAGCTCCTGACAACGCCCCCCTCGCCGGGGCTCCTCTGGTGATGGACAATCTCCCCATGCACGCCGCGATCCACACCGTCCGTTCCCGAGCCGTCCTGGGCGTCGCCGCGCTGGGATTGCTGCTGGGCGCGGGGGTGATCGGCGGGTGCGCGATCGCGGGGATCGCGGCGGTGGCGGGCAAGGCGATCTCGGAGACGGGGACGCGGACGATCGAGGCGCAGTACACGGGGCTGGCGGGCAAGTCGTTCGCCGTGGTGGTCGCGGCGGACCGCACGATCCAGGCGGACGCGCCGGGGCTGGTGGAGTTCCTGACGATCAAGATCACGCAGCGGCTGCACGAGCACGCGCAGGCGTCGGCGTTCGTGCCGCCGGCGGACGTGCTGGAGTACATGTTCCGCACCCCGGGCTGGTCCGCCAAGCCCCTGGATGACCTGGCCAAGGACCTGGGCGTGGAGCGGCTGGTGTACGTGGACCTGTACGAGTACCGCCTGCACGAGCCGGGGAACGCCTACGAGTGGGACGGGGTCGCGGCGGGGCGGGCGGGGGTGATCGAGGCCGAGTCGGCGCTGGGGGTCTACGCCTTCGATCGCCTCGTGCGCGTGCGCTTCCCGGGCAAGTCGGGCTTCGACCGCGACAAGCTCAGCCGGCAGGTCGTGAACACGGGGCTGGCCCAGCGGTTCATCGACCGCGTCTCGTGGCTGTTCCACAAGCACGAAGAGGCGAAGAAGATCGAGTACTAGCGGGAGCCGACGATGACCCGATTGCTCGCCATCCTGACCCTCGCGGTGCTCGGCGTGACGCTGTCGGGCTGCAACGTGGTGGGAGCGGCGTTCTTCGTCGTGCACGGGCCCGAGAAGGTCAAGAAGGAGTTCGACCTGCCCAAGGAGCGGGCGACGGTGGTGTTCGTCGACGACCTGAACAGCGTGCTGCCGCGACGGGCCCTGCGCCAGACCCTCGCCGACCAGGTGCAGGGAGAGCTCCTCGGCAAGAAGGTGCTGGTGGACGTGGTGGACGCCCGCTCGGCGCTCAACGCGGCGGTGCGCGAGAGGCCCGACGAGCCGATGCGGATCGTGGACGTCGGGCGCGCGGTGCAGGCCGAGGTGGTGATCTACGTCTCCGTCGACGCCTTCACGCTCAGCGAGGACGGACAGTCGTTCGCGCCGGCGGCGGCGCTCCGGGTCATGGTGACGGATGCGGTGTCGGACAAGCGCGTGTGGCCCGCCGACCCGGCGGGGCGCGAGCTGCTCGTGCGCATGCCCCTCTCCCCGAGCGACATCCCGCGGTCTCAGAGCGCGCTGGTCGAGGCGGAGAACAAGCTCGCGCAGTACGCCGGGTCGGCGGTGGCGCAGCTGTTCTACACCATCCAGAAGGCACGCTCGGCGCGGGCGGGCAACTGAGGCGGGGCGTGCGCATCCTCCATGTCGTTCACGGTTGTGACGAACGCCCCGGGGACGGGCACGACCCGGGCGGGCTGGCCTGCCGCGCCGCGGTCGACGCCTGGCCCGAGCACGAGCACGCGGTGTGCCTCGTCGGCGGGACCGGGGCGGCGGCGCGTGCCCTGGCGCTGGGCCTGACCCCGACGATCCGCGTGAGCCCGGTGCTCGGGCAGGCGCTGCGCGGCGCGGGCCGCCTCGAACGCCTGGCCCGGCGCATGCCCCGCCCCGACCTCGTGCAGTGCTGGAACCCCGGGCTGGTCGCGATGGCGCGGCGGGCGCTGGGCCCGCGGATGCCCATCGCCGTCGCCACCCCGGTGGCGCTGGAGCTGGGCTCGACCTCGGGCGCCGCCAGGGGCCCCTCGGCCAAGGAGCATGAACGCCGGACGCTCCGCGCGGCGCTGGGGGTCCCCGAATCGGTCCCGCTGGTGGGGCTGTTGAGCGACGCCCCCGCGTCCGCCGACGGCGAGTCGTTCGCGGGCGTGCTGTCCTTGAGCGACGCGTCGGGGCTCACGGTCTGCGGAGTGGCGCCGCGCGGGGGCGTGTCGCTCGGGCGAGTCCGCCGCTTCCGGCGCGACAGCGGCTTCCGCTACTCGCTGGTGCTGACGGACACGCCGGTGTGGCGGTGGCTCGCGGCGTGCGACGCGATGGTCCTGGCGCAGCGGCCCGGGGTGCGCGAGGAGTTGCGGAGAGTCTGCGTTCTGCTGTGTCACCGCGCGGGCGTGCCCGTGCTTGCCTTCCGAGACGCCGCGCTGGCCGACGTCTACCCCGGCGCGCTCGCCGGGTCCTTGCTCGGGGCGCGGCGCGTCCCCGACTCGCGGAGCTGCCTCCTGGCGGCGCTCCTGAGGGAGGGTCGCGGCGGCGGAACGGCCTCGCTCTCGCGCCAATCCGCGATGGACCCGAACCGGGCGCGCGCGGTCCGCGAGGCGATCGAACGCTCGTGGGCCCGAGCCGTGGGGCCGGCCACGACCCCGATGGAGGTCGCGCTGTGAACGATCGTTCGAGCGTGCTGTTCGTATGCCTGGGCAACATCTGCCGCTCGCCCCTGGCCGAGCACCTGTTCCGCCGGCTGGCGGCGTCCCGCGGCGTGGGGGAGCGGTTCGTGGTTGGGAGTTGCGGGATGGGGGGCTGGCACGTCGGCGGCGGGGCCGACCCGCGGACCATCGCCATCGCCGCGCGGTTCGGGTGGGCGCTCGAGCACACGGCCCGCCAGTTCAACGCCGCGACCGACGTCGCGCGGTTCCGCCTCATCGTGCCCATGGACAGGGACAACCTTCGGGCGCTGCTCTCGGCCGGGGCGCCGGCGGACCGCGTCCGGCTCATGCGCTCCTTCGACCCGGCGTTCGACCCCGCCGCGCCCCCCGACGTGCCCGACCCGTACTACGGCGGGCCCGAGGGGTTCGTGCACATGTACCAGATGCTCGATGACGCGTGCGCGGGGCTGCTGGCCCACCTGCTCGACCGGGGGAGCTGAGCCCCGGGGTTGGTCTGTTGGATCGCTCCAACCCCACGCCGAGTCTGAGCGAGTCTTCGAACGAAGGCTCGGGTCGTCAGGCTCCGATCCGAGCCTTCGTCGCCGGGCCTCCTCAGGCTCGGCGTGGTTGGTGATGGGACCTCAACCGCGCATCCCGGGGTCCGAGGATCAGATGCCGGGCTTGGACCGGGCCAGGCGGAGCTTGGCCTGCGCCGCGCGCTTGGCCGACGTGAGCTTGGCGAGCTTGACCGCACGCTCGGGATCGCCCGCGGGCACCGCCCGGGCCTGCTCATCGGCGCGGCGGAGCTCGACGTCCGCGTCCTGCTCGGTGATGGTCTCCGCGGCGGTGGCACGCTCCGCGAGCACCGTCAACTCGTTCTGGGCCATGCGCACGAATCCGCCCTCGATGAGGAACGAGCGCGACCCGCCGCCGCCCTTGACATCCGGGAAGTCGAGCCGAAGTTCGCCGACGCCCAGGCGGGCCAGGATCGGGGCCCGGCCGGTCTGCACGCCGAACAGCCCGTCCCACGCGGGGACCGACGCGTAGACCACGGCGTCGTCGACGAGGCTGGCGGTCGGGGTGACGAGTCGGCAGCGAAAGGTCTTGGAGGCCAAGGCGTGCTCCTGAGGCGATCGACGCCGTGCTCGGATCGGCGAGGGGTTCACTCTAGGTCGGGAGGCGGGGGCGCGGGGGAAGTCGGGCCCGGTCGCCGAGTCGCGCCCGCCGACCCGGAGGACCGCCCGCCCGCCCGGGGCCCCGCGGGTAGGCTTGGGCCGACGTGGCACGCCGCGACGCCATCACGATCGGGCTCGCCGCGGCCGCGCTGCTGGCCGCCGGCGCGATGAGGCTGCTGATCGGCGGCGAGGGGCCGGGCCTGCCCGAGAGCGGCGTGGTCTGGGAACTGCGGGCGATGCGCCTGGGGTCGGGCTGCGTCGTCGGGGCCGCCCTCGGGCTGGCCGGCGTGCTCCTCCAGTGCCTCCTTCGCAACCCGTTGGCCTCGCCCGACATCCTCGGGCTCGCGTCCGGATCAGGCCTCGCGGTCATGCTCTGGGCCTACCTCGGGTACCTCGCGGGGCACGGCACGGCGATCGGGCCCGCCGCCAGCGGCACCGCCGCGGTCATCGGCGCTGGCGCGGCCTTGGCGATCGTCCTGATGCTGGCGCGACGGCGCGGGCGTCTCGACCCGGTGTCGCTGATCCTCGTGGGCTTCGTGGTCGGCATCATCGGGTCCGCGGGGATCATGTTCCTGCAGCACCTGATGCCCGACCGCGGGCTTCTCACCTCGCGCTGGCTCGTGGGGACGATCAGCGACGAAGCCTCGACGACGACACTGCTCGTCGTGGCGGGCGCGTCGCTGGCTCTTGGAGGGCTGGCCTGGCGGCTTGGGCCGGAGATGGACGCCGCGTCGCTGGGCGACGACGAGGCCAGGAGCGTGGGCGTGCGCCTCGGGCGGTTGCGGCTCGTGCTGTTCGCGTCGGCGGGCGTGCTCACGGCGGGGTCGGTGGTGCTCGCGGGGCCGATCGGGTTCGTGGGGCTGGTGGCGCCGCACCTGGTGCGCCTCGGGGCCGGGCCGGGGCACCGCACGCTGGTTCTGGGTGCGGCGCTCGCGGGGGCGGCGATGGTGGTCTTCGCCGATGCCCTCGCCAAGGCCGTCGATTTCGGGGCGGGCCGAATGCCCGTCGGCGTCCTCACCGCCATCCTCGGCGGCCCCGTGTTCATCTGGATGCTCGCCCGCCGACAGCGCGAGGGGTGGTAGGCGAGCCACGGCGCCAACAGCAAGCCACCGATCGCCCGGCGCCGAATGCCTGATGCCGATTGCCCGATGCCGCCCGCCGCCCCTACTTCTTCTTGAAGTAGTTGCCCTGGAACTTGCGCTGGAACTTCTCGATGCGGCCGGCGGAGTCGACGAAGGTCTGCTTGCCCGTGAAGAACGGGTGCGAGCCGGACCAGACCTCGACGTGGAGCTCGGGGACGGTGGCGCCGACTTCCATGACGACCTGGCCGTTGTGGAAGACCTTGCAGTTCGGGTAGTACTTGGGGTGGATGCCGGTCTTCATGGGTCGTCCTCGGCCGGGTCGGGTCATTCGCCGGTGCGGGCGTGCGGCCTGTGCCGCCTCCCGACTGGGGAGGGGATTCTAGCCGCCGCCCCACCCTGCGGCCGCCGCCGGATCGACCCGATCTTGACCCCCCGGCCCAAGCGGGTAGGCTTCAGGCCCTACCAGATCCCCGATAGCTCAATGGTAGAGCGAGCGGCTGTTAACCGCTAGGTTCCAGGTTCGAGTCCTGGTCGGGGAGCTTCTGACCGGCCCGCGAAAGCGGGCCGGTTATGGTTTACGCACCC
>VGXM01000019.1 GCA_016873295.1 Phycisphaerae bacterium | reverse complement strand
GGTGTGGCGGGGGTCGCGGGGGGCTGAGCCGGCGGGGCTTCGCCTTCGCGGCGCGGTCGGCCCTGGGGCCGCTCGTCCTCGCTGGGGGCGGGGGGGCGGGGCAGCATGTCGGCCAGGCTGGCGAGGTTGTAGGAAACGATGGCGGAGTTGGTGGACGACTGGATGAGGTATTCGGGGATGGCCAGGTCGATGCGGTCGTGCTGGGTGTGCCAGCCCCAGCCGTAGTCGGCCCGCCCGATCTCGTCCCAGTAGAACCCGGGCACGCCGACCGCCAGGAAGGAGGCGTGGTCGCTGCTGCCGGTGGCGCGGATGCGCTCGCCCGTGGCGCGGACGCGGACGGGGAGTTCGGGGAAGGCGGTGCTCGTGGGTGCGGTGGCGGCGGCGAAGATGGGGACCATGGCGTCGGTGCAGGGGATGCCGCCCTGGTAGTTGGTCCCGCCGTCGTCGTTGAGCATCGCCGAGGTCTTGTCGAGGGTGTCCTTGTGGTCGCGGACGTATCCGCGTGAGCCGAGCAGGCCCTGCTCCTCCCCCGACCAGAGGATGAAGCGGATGGTGCGCCTGGGCCTGACGCCCGCGGCGGCGAGGATGCGGGCGGCTTCGAGCGTCACCGCCGAGCCCGTGCCGTTGTCGGTGGTGCCCATGGAGCCCGGGCCGTCCCAGGAATCCATGTGGCCTGAGACGATGACGTACTCGTCGGGCTTCTCGGAGCCCTTGAGGTCGGCGATGACGTTGTAGACGGGCACGCGTCCGCCGTCGGGGCCGGCGGAGAAGGTGTTCTGGAGGTCGAACTCGACCTGGATGGGCTCGTGGTCGGCGAGCCTGGAGTTGATGAAGTCGTAGTCGGACTGGCGGACGATGACCTCGGCGTCCTGGGAGATGGTGCCGAGGGTGAGGTCGCGCCAGCCGGGGGCCGAGCCGGTCCAGACGCGGTCGCGCCCGTCGCGCGAGGCGGTGATGAAGCCGTGGGCCCCGGCGTAGAGCATCCGCTCGCGGATGGGCAGTTCGTCGAGGGGCTTGGGCTCGTCGGCCTGGCGCTTTCGGGCCTCGGCCCGCTGGCGCGTGCGCTCGCCCGTGAGGTTGCGCACGCCCCGCTGGCCCTGGATGGGCGAAGGGCGCAGGAGGACCCAGGCGCCCTTGAGGTCGTCCTTGACGGCGGCCCACTCTTCCTCGGTGGTGGGCTCGCGGACGACGTGCCCGCGCGTGGGGCCGTCGGTGCCCTTGCCCCAGGCGAGGGTGGTGATGACCATGTCGCGGGCGTGGTCGTACTCGGTGACGGTCATGCCGCCCTCGCCGCGGGCGGGGCGACCGGCGAACACCTTGCCCGAGCTGGGCCCGCGGTCGAAGCGGAGCCCGATGTCGCCCCACTGGTCGAGGCGGGCGTCGAGGCCCCAGGAGATGAACTGGTCCCGGGCCCACTCGGCGAACCGCTGCTGGCGGGTGGAGCCCGTGAGCCGCGGGCCGACGCCCTCGCTCAGGTGGCGCAGGTGCGTCATCACGTGGTTGTTGAACTTGCCTTCGTCGATGATCTGGCGGATGACGTCCTCGTCGCCCATGGCGATGTCCGGGGGTGCCTGCCGCTCGTTCCCGACCAGGGCCCACCACTCGCTCCTGGGGGCGATGTCCCGGGTCCCGGCGATGGCCAGCGAGCCGTCGGTGCGTCCGGCGACGACCTCGACGGTGTCGTGGGTCGCCGGCGTGTCCGTGCCGGCGGGGGCGGGCCGGGCGGAGGCGCCGGCGGCCAGGAGCAGGGACAGCACGCACACGCCCGCCAAGGGGGCGACGAGACGATCCGGTCTGGGGTTCACGATGGCGACTCCTCGAACGGGCCCGCGGGCCGCCGCGTCCGGCCACGGGGGCAAGGCACCACGATACCCGATCGGCCCCGCGGAGGGAAGGACGATCCGGGGCGGCGGGCGTCAGTCCATCGGCAGATTCTTGCGGCGCCAGAGCTGGACGAGGCGGGCGAACTCGATGGGCTCCCAGACGGCGCCGTCGGGGAGGGTGGAGGAGCGGAAGCGGCCCTTGTCGTCGTAGCGGCTGATCTGCGGGTCGGCGTCCTCGTGCTGGCGGGTGGTCAGGATCCAGGCGCCCGGGCGCTCGGGGTCCTCGGCGAGCGTGTCGCGGCGCAGGCGGACGCGCGAGCTCTCCGACTGGAAGCAGTAGAACCCGAAGTCGGCGGGGGTCCTGGCGTGCACCAGGAGCGACGGCAGGAGGAAGAACTCGACCCGCGAGACGTACCCCTCGCCCTCGATGAGGGGGCGGAGGGCCTTGTCCTGGATCCCCTCGCCGTGGACCGTCACGGTCAGCACCTTGTCCTTGCGGACGCCGGTCTCGACGAACGTGCCGGCGCTCGCGCCCTGCTTGAGGGTCTGGCGGACGATCCAGGCCTCGTCGGCGCGGTCGGGCGAGACCCAGAAGAGGCCCATGGTGTCGCCGATGGTCTGGTCCACCGTTCCGGGCTTCTGCAGGTACCGCGAGTCGATGCGGACGAGGTAGCCCTCGGCGCGGTCCGTGGCGCTGTACTGGGCGGCGGGCTTGAGCGGGTCCAGTTCGCCCCGCTTGCCTCGGGAGAAGCGGGTGCGGCGGTAGGCGACCTCCTCGGCGTCGGCGTCCACGCCCGTGGACGCCGGGCGGTACAGCCGGTCCCAGCGCTCCGGCTGGGCCTTGATCAGCTCGTCGATCACCTCGGGCGTCAGCGCCTGGAACAAGGCCAGCCCGCTGTTGACGGCGGCCTGGCGGCTCATGGCGATGGCGTCGGTGTCCTCGAAGCGGACGGTCGCGACGAGCGTTTCGTAGACGGCGCGGGCCTTGTCGAACTCGCCCTTGGGCACGAGCAGCTCGAAGGTGACGAACTGGCTCTCGGAGAGCTTGAAGACGGTGTAGGCGTTGACGACCGGCACGCCCGTGCTCGCCGGGGTCAGGTCCGCGTAGAACCGTGACGCGTCGCGGTCGTTGATGCGGAGGCTCTCGGTGCGCTCGAAGACGCGCCCGGTCAACCCGATCAGCTTGCCGTTGGGGTCCAGCACCTCCCCCATCAGCCGCAGGATCTTGTCGGAGAGGTCGTCCATGACCTGGACGGTGGTCAGCGATTCGTTGGTGGTGCGCGGCGTCTGGATGTTCATCACCCAGAGGCCGTCGGCGGGCACGATCCGGGTCGTCGACGACGAACCGACGCTGGTCGTGTCGACGCTCGCCCCCTCGGGGACCTGCATCGTCAGCCCCACCGTCTCCATGCGGAAGGGCTTCTTCTCGAACACCACGGTGCCCGGCGGGGTGGTGGGCTTGCCCGAGGGCTGGCCCGCGAGCGCCTGGGGCGAGATCGCGAGCACCATCCCCGCGAGCCAGGGGAACGATCGGATTGTGTTCGGCATGGGGAGGCGGGTGGTCATGGCGGGCTCTGGGGTCTGCGATCGGACTGGAGAGGTTAGTCGCGTCGGGGTCGTGGTAAGAAGGATCGACCAGCGCTCGCCGGGGGATTCGAGGATTGGCTCCGCACCCTGGACGGAGGGGATCGGTCCCCGGGCGGATTGACTGGGGCGTGGGGTGGTCTATCCTTGTCGGCTTGCGGCGGGGTTCTCGTCGCGGGTCGCGGGGGAGGATCTCCCGCGGCAAGTCTGCATTCTCCCACGGAAGCAGGTTCCGGTTCGGGGCTTGGCGTTCGAGCCCCGGAGGTTCCGTCGGCGCTCTGGGGAGGGTGGCCGGGCGGGCGTTCCGCTCGGCGAAGGGTCTGTGTTGGGGCGTGGGCCCCGGATTGAGTCGGACCGATGACCGCCAACCGCATTCGAATCCGGATGGAGGCCTACGACCACCTGGCCCTGGACTCCTCGGCCAAGGAGATCGTGGAGCACGCCAAGCGCACCAACGCGAAGGTGAGCGGGCCCGTGCCGCTGCCGACGCGCGTGGAGCGGTACACGGTGCTGCGTTCGCCGTTCATCGACAAGAAGAGCCGCGAGCAGTTCGAGATCCGCACGCACAAGCGGATCATCGACATCTACGAGCCCAACGCCCGGACGGTGGAGGCGCTCAACCGCCTCGTGGTCCCGGCGGGGGTGTTCGTGAAGATCAAGGCGTGAGGAACGGGCCGGTCTCCTGGGTGAGCCGGCCCGGTGTGTCTGGGTGAACGACGCGGGCGGGCCCGCGAGAACGAGACGGAGCCAGCGAGGACGGCCATGGGCATGACGTTGCTGGGCAGGAAAGTGGGCATGACCCGGGTGTACACCGAGGGCGGTGTGCTCACGCCCGTGACGGTCATCGCGCTGGGGCCCTGCACCGTGACGCAGGTCAAGTCCGCCGAGAAGGACGGGTACGCGGGGGTGCAGGTCGGGTTCGACGACGTCAAGCCGCGCCGGAGCACGATCCCGGTGATCGGGCACGACGCCAAGGCCGGCACGACCCCCAAGCGCTTCCACCGCGAGTTCCGCGTCGAGGCCGGGCAGGAGTCCGGGTACACGCTCGGGCAGGTGCTGACGGTCAAGGAGCTCGAGGGGCAGAAGTACGTCGACGTGACGGGCACGAGCAAGGGCAAGGGCTTCGCCGGGGTCATGAAGCGCTGGGGCTTCAAGGGGCAGTACGCCTCGCACGGCACGGAGCGCAAGCACCGCTCGCCGGGCTCCATCGGCTCGCTGTGCTCCAACCGCGGCTTCGGCGGCGGGCTGGCCAAGGGCAAGCGCATGGCGGGGCACCTGGGCGACGAGCGGGTCACGATCCGGTCGGTGGACGTGGTGCGGATCGACGCGGACCGGAACCTGCTGCTGGTGAAAGGGGCCGTCCCCGGCGCCAACAACGGCATGGTGATGGTCCGTCCGGCGGTCCGGTTGAACAAGAGCAAGCAGAAGAAGGTCGCGGGCAAGGGGGAGTGACCCCGGCCGCGACCTTCGGTGTTGAAGGGTCGGAGCAGGAACAGAAGGGAGCCTGGACGCGAGGAAGGACGCTTCGCACCGCCGGCGGCCGACGAGCCGCCCGCGGGTCCGGAAGGTCGGAGGGGAATCTGGGCGGGTGACCGCCGGGCCCCGAGAAACCGCCGGACGGCGACAAGCCGCGGAAGGACGCCGGGGAGGGCCAGCCCGGCGCGCCGGACTCGCCTCAACGCTCCCGCCGGGACTCACGCTCGCAGGAACAAGCCATGGACGTCAAGGTCTACAACATGCAGGGCGATCCGGTCGGCACGATGGTGATCGACCGCGAGGCGCTGGGCGGTGAGATCAACGCGGCGCTCCTGAAGCAGGCGTACGTCAAGTACCACGCCGGGCGTCGCCAGGGCTCCAGCAAGACCAAGAACCGGCACGAGGTCGAGGGCTCGACCAAGAAGATCTACAAGCAGAAGGGCACGGGCAACGCCCGGCACGGCGACCGCAAGGTCAACCTCTTCAAGGGCGGCGGGCACGGGCACTCGAAGAAGCGCACGCGCGAGGACTTCCGCCAGGCCCTCCCCAAGAAGATGGCCCGCAAGGCCAACCGCAACGCGCTGCTGGCCAAGCTCGTTGATGACGAGGTGCGCGTGATCGACCGCATCGAGTTCAAGGAGCCGGGCACGCGGGCCTTCCGCGGGTTCCTCTCGGCGGTGAAGGCGGACGGCACGGCCCTGGTGGCGCTGGCGGGCGACCCCGTGCGGAGCCTGACGACGCGGCGGTCGGGGCGGAACCTCGGCACGGTCACGCTCTGCCGCGCCGACAGCCTCAACTGCTTCGACATGCTCAACCACAAGGTGCTGGTGATCGAGCGGGACCAGCTCGAGGGCTGGCTGAACGGCCCGACGTCGCAGACGGGCAAGATCGCCAAGGTGGCGCCCATGGGGCGCATGTCGGACGTCGCCGAGGCGCCGGCCGCGGAGACGAAGAAGCCCGCGAAGAAGTCGGCGGTCAAGCCGGCGGGCGGGGCGAGGGAGTCGGCCAAGAGCGAGGAGGCCGGGCGATGAGCAGCAGCCGCAGCACGGGCCTGGACGCGACGCAGGTCCTGAAGAGGCCGGTCCTGACCGAGAAGAGCACGTTCCGGATGAACGAGCTGGGGCAGTACACCTTCGCGGTGGACGGGCGGGCGTCCAAGGACGAGATCAAGGACGCGGTCGAGAAGATCTACTCCGTCAAGGTCGTGAGCGTGAACACGCAGACCGACAAGGGGCGGTACCGGCGCCTGAAGTACGGCGAAGTGAAGATGTCCGACGTGAAGAAGGCGATCGTCCGTCTGAAGGAAGGCGATCGGATCGAGTTGTTCTGAGGGGCAGGAAGGGAGCGTCATGCCGATCCGCATCTACAAGCCGACCAGCGCCGGGCGCCGCAACGCCTCGGTGAACGCGTTCGCGGAGGTCACCAAGAACAGCCCGGAGCGCTCGCTCCTGGCGCCCAAGAAGAAGACGGGCGGGCGGAACAACCAGGGCTTCATCACGATGCGCGGCATCGGCGGCGGGGTGAAGCAGCTCTACCGCAAGATCGACTTCCGCCGCAACGACCGCAACGGCATCGAGGGCACCGTCGTCGGCGTCGAGTACGACCCCAACCGCTCGTGCTTCATCGCCCTGGTGCGGTACGCCGACGGCGTGAAGCGCTACATCCCCTGCCCCCAGGGCGTGACCGACGGCACCAAGATCATCGCGTCGGGCGACGGGCCGGTCGAGCCCACGCCGGGCAACTGCATGCCCCTGGCCCACATCCCCACGGGGCTGAGCGTGCACTGCGTCGAGCTGATCCCCGGTCGCGGGGCCCAGATGTGCCGCTCCGCCGGGACCTACGCCCGCCTTTCCAACAAGGAGGAGCAGTACGCGACGCTGGTGCTGCCATCGGGCGAGACCCGCAAGGTTCACATCAGCTGCCGCGCGACGATCGGGCAGGTGTCCAACCCCGACCACCGCCTGCGTCGCCTGGGCAAGGCGGGCATGTCCCGCAAGCTGGGCATCCGCCCCATCACGCGCGGCATGGCCAAGAGCCACCACGCCCACCCGCTGGGCGGGGGCTCGGGGCGCAGCAAGGGCAACCGCCCGCCCTGCGGGCCGACGGGCGTGCTGGCCAAGGGCGGCGGGACCCGCGACCGCAAGAAGCACTCCACCAAGCTGATCATCCGCCGACGCGTCAGCAGGCGCTTCGGCCAGAAGAAGTGAGCCCGCCCAGGGGCACGAGGAACGCGCCATGAGCCGCAGCCTGAAGAAGGGACCGTATGTCGACGAGAGGCTCTACCGGAAGGTGGAGAAGCTCGTCGAGACCCGCCGCAAGGAGCCCATCAAGACCTGGGCCCGGCGCTGCACCATCGTGCCCGAGTTCGTGGGGCACACGTTCAAGGTGCACAACGGCCGGGTGTTCATCGACGTCTTCGTGACCGAGGACATGGTGGGGCACAAGCTGGGCGAGTTCAGCCACACCCGCACCTTCCGCGGGCACACGAATCGGAAGGAAGGGATCGAGGGCGGCGACGTCAAGGCCCCGGCCGCCCCCGCGCCGAAGAAGTGATACACGCCGCGATCGCGCGGCGAGCGAGGACCGACCCGTGAGACTCCGAGGCGAACAACTCAAGACGCTGGCCCAGGCCCAGGGCGTCACGCGCGATCAGCTGGCGGCGGCGGTGCAGCGCACCGGGCTGGAGGGCGACGCGGCCCTCTCCGCCGTCCGCAACTGGCTCAACGGGCGCGACCATCCGCGCTGCAAGTCGTCGGACATCGCCAAGCTGGCCCAGGCCGCCGGCTGCGCCCCCAAGGACATCGCGGTCTTTGTCAGCCGCGTCCGCTTCCACCGCGGCAGCCCCCGCAAGGCCCGCCTGCTGGTGGACCTGGTCCGGGGCAAGAGCGTGGACCAGGCCCGGACGCTGCTGGCGTTCAACACCAAGCGTGCGGCGCTCAACGTCAAGAAGGCGCTGGACGCCGCCGTCGCCGACGCTCTCCAGTTCGAGGCCGACGAGACCCGGCTGGTGGTCAGCGAGTGCGCCGTGGACGACGGCCCGCGGATCAAGCGGTTCCAGCCCAAGGACCGCGGTCGGGCCCACCCGATCCTCAAGCGGTTGGCGCACATCACCGTGGGCGTGGCCGAGAAGACGGGCGGAAAGCGCAGGGGACGCTGAGCATGGGACAGAAGACGCATCCATTCGGGTTCCGGCTGGGCATCACCGAGGCCCACCGCAGCCGCTGGTACGCCCCCAAGGCGCTCTACGGCGAGCTGCTCGTCGAGGACGAGAAGATCCGCGGGTTCGTGGACAAGCGCCTCAACCGCCGCCCCCCGTCGGCGGCGGTGAGCGACATCCACATCGAGCGCACCCGCGAGGAGCTGAAGGTCGTGGTCAAGACGGCCCGCCCCGGGCTGGTGATCGGCCCCAAGGGGGCCGAGGTGGAGCGCCTCACGGAGGAGCTCCAGTACATGACGGGGCGCAAGGTGTCGATCTCGATCATGGAGGTCAAGGCGCCGGACCTGGACGCCAAGCTGTGCGCCGAGAACATCGCCGAGCAGCTCCAGAAGCGGGCCTCGTTCCGGCGTGCTCTCAAGCAGCGGTGCGAGTCGGTGATGACCGCCGGGGCCAAGGGCGTGAAGATCCAGGTCTCGGGTCGGCTGGGCGGGGCGGAGCTGTCGCGGCGGATGTACGTCCGCCTGGGCTCGCTCCCGCTCTCGACGCTGCAGGCCGACGTGGAGTACGGCACGGCCGAGGCCAAGTGCAGCTACGGCGTGATCGGGGTGAAGGTGTGGATCTACAAGGGCATGTACACGACCGAGCGCACGGAGGAGGAGTCCGACGCGGCGGGCGGTCGGGCCCGGGCCCGTGGTCGGCGTTGAGCGTGACGCGCTAAGGAGATGATCGCATGGCGTTGATGCCCAAGCGAGTCAAGTATCGGAAGGAGCAGCGCCGCGTCCGCCCGCGCAAGGCGACCAAGGGCAACTACGTCGCCTTCGGGGACTACGGGCTGCAGGCGCTCGAGGGCGCCTGGGTCAAGGGCACGCAGCTCGAGGCCGGGCGCGTCGCCGCCCAGCACTTCCTCAAGCGCGAGGGCAAGCTCTTCATCCGCGTCTTCCCCGACAAGCCCATCAGCAAGAAGCCGCTGGAGACGCGGATGGGGACGGGCAAGGCCGAGGTCGAGTACTGGGCGGCCCGCGTGAAGCCCGGCACGATGCTCTTCGAGATCGCGGGCGTGCCCCTGGCCACCGCCCAGGCCGCGTTCATGCGCGTCGCCATGAAGATGCCCGTCAAGACCCGCCTGGTCGGGCGGCGCGTCCGCGTGTGAAGGAGAGCCCATGGAAGCCACCCAGGTCAAGAAGATGAGCGACGAGGAACTCAAGGGCCAGCTGGGGATCCTGCGCGGCAGGCTGTACCAGCTCCGCGCCCAGACGGTCACGGAGAAGGTCGAGGACACGTCGCAGCTGGGCAAGGTCCGCAGGGACGTGGCCCGGCTGCTCACCGAGATGAACGCGCGCCGGCACGCCGCGGCCAGGAAGTAAACCGCGGGGCGCCCCGGCGCCCCGAGCATGGACAGGTGACCGATGCCCACCAAGAGCAAGACCAGCCCAGCACCCGCGGGCAAGCCCGCCAAGGCCCGCCCCGCCGCGACCAAGACGGGCGTGGTGACCTCCGACTCGCGCGACAAGAGCCGCACGGTGGTGCTCGAGTTCCTGACGCAGCACCCCAAGTACGGCAAGTTCCTGAAGAACCGCACGGTGCTGCAGGTGCACGACCCGGCCAACGAGAGCCGCAAGGGCGACCTGGTGGAGGTGAGGCCCTGCCGCCCGGTGAGCAGGAGCAAGTCGTGGGCCCTGGTGCGGATCGTGGAGCAGCGCTCCAGGACCCGGGTCGAGGCGCTGCAGACGGCGGTCGAGAACGTGTGACGGACCCGGTCAGGCCGACCGCGGGCCCGAAAGGCAGGCGAGCATGCTTCAGCAGGAAACCAGGTGCGAGGTCGCGGACAACTCCGGCGCCAAGATCGCGTACATCATCCGCGTGTACGGGCAGACGACCCGGAGCGGGGCGTTCACGCGGCGCATGGCGGGCGTGGGCGACCGCGTCTTCGTCTCGATCAAGAAGGCCCTCCCGGGCTCGGACGTCAAGGCGGGCGACAAGAGCAAGGCCGTGGTCGTGCGCACGACCAAGGCCACCCGCCGCGCCGACGGGTCGTACGTCAAGTTCGATTCCAACGCGGTCGTCCTGATCCAGGACGACGGCAACCCCAAGGGGACGCGCATCTTCGGGCCGGTGGCCCGCGAGCTGCGCGACAAGAACTACATGAAGATCGTGTCCCTCGCGACGGAGGTGGTCTGACATGCCCGCGCACGTCCGCAAAGGCGACGAGGTGATCGTCCGCTCCGGCGACCACAAGGGGAAGGTCGGCACCGTCCTCCACGTGGACCCGGACTCCCAGTCCGTCATCGTCAAGGGGGTCAACCTCCGCACCAAGGCGCTCAAGCCCACGCGCAACGCGCCCCAGGGCGGCGTCGTCACCCGCGAGGCCCCCATCCGCATGTCCAAGGTCGCCCCCGTCGTCGACGGCAAGCCGACCCGCGTCCGTTTCCAGACCAAGCCCGACGGCTCCAAGGTCCGCGTCGCCGCGGGAGGCGGGCAGGTGCTCGGCACCGTCCACGGCCCGCGGTCCAAGAAGCCCTGACCAGGTGAACCATGGCCAGCGAAGAGAAGAAGAAGCCTGAGCAGCACGCCAAGCCCGACAAGGCCCCCAAGGGCGAGGGCAAGGCCCCCAAGGGCAAGAAGCCCGAGGCGGCGCCCGAGCCCGCGGGCCCGCGCGTGCCCCCGCGCCTCAAGGTGATGTACGACGGCCGGGTCCGGGCCAAGCTCGGCGAGCAGTTCGGCGTCAGGAACCCCATGGCCCAGCCCGTCCTCGACAAGGTCGTGCTCAACGTCAACATGGGGCGGCACCTGGAGGGCACCAAGATCCCGCCCCACATCCGCCAGACCGTCGTCGAGACGCTGACCAAGATCTCAGGGCAGAAGCCCGTCGTCATCAAGGCCCGCAAGAGCGTCGCCAACTTCAAGCTCCGGGCCGGGTACGAGAACTCGGCCATGGTCACGCTGCGGCGCGACCGCATGTGGCACTTCCTCGACCGCTTCATCCACCTGGCCTCCCCCCGCATCAAGGACTTCCGCGGGCTCTCGGGCGCGGCGTTCGACAAGCAGGGCAACTACTCCCTGGGCATCACCGAGCAGGGCGTCTTCCCCGAGATCAACATGGCCGAGGCCCAGTTCACCCACGGCATGAACATCAACATCTGCTTCCGCCGGAGCGATCCGGTCAAGAGCAGGGCGGCCCTCGAGGCCCTCGGCTTCCCCTTCCGCAAGGTCGAGGACGCCGACGGCAAGGGCAGGGCGTAACCGCGAGCAACCCGGCGACCGGGGCGAGTGCCCCCGGCGCCGACGAATGGAGCGAGTCGATGGCGACCAAAGCCCAGATGGCCAAGTGCCGGCGGCGACCCAAGTTCAGCACGCGGACGATCCGGCGGTGCGAGCTCACGGGGCGTCCGCGCGGCGTGTACCGCAAGTTCCGCATCAGCCGCATCATGCTCCGCAAGCTCGCCCTGGAGGGCAAGATCCCGGGCATGCGCAAGGCCAGCTGGTGATGCACACGACTCGACGGACCGGAATGAAGACCCTTTCTCAGGCAGCACACGGGGACGAAGATGGCCATCGGTGACCCAATCGCGGACATGCTGACCCGTATCCGCAACGCGGTGCGCAACCGCGCTCGCCAAACGACCTGCCTCAACAGCAAGGTCTGCCGCGGCATCGCCGCCGTCCTCCGGGACGAGGGCTACATCGACGAGTTCGAGGTCGTCGAGGACGGCCGCCAGGGGCAGATCAAGGTCAAGCTGCGCTACGGGCCCAAGGGCGAGCCGATCCTGCACAAGCTCGTCCGCCAGAGCAAGCCCGGGCAGCGCGTCTACCGCGGCGCCCAGCACCTCCCCAAGCCCCTCCAGGGCATGGGCATCGCCATCGTCTCCACCAGCCGCGGCGTCATGAGCGACCGCAAGGCCCGCACCGAGAACGTCGGCGGCGAACTCCTCTGCACCATCGAGTAACGACGGGCGGAAGCCCGGCCACGCCGGAGCGCAGACGCCAGGAGCACCGAAGAATGTCACGCATCGGAAAGAAGCCCGTCCCCGTGCCCGCCGGCGTCAAGGTCGCCGTCGACCCGCGCTCCGTCCGCATCGAGGGGCCCAAGGGCACGCTCACCCTCTCGGTCCCCGCGGCCGCCAAGGTCAAGTGGGACGAGAAGGCCAAGCAGATCACCGTCGAGCCCGTGGGCGACGTCGCCAAGGACTCGTCGATCAAGGCCCACTGGGGCTCAACCCGGGCCCACCTGGCCAACATGATCGTGGGCGTCACCAAGGGCTACGAGAAGACGCTGGAGATCGTGGGCGTGGGCTGGCAGGCCACCCTCGCCGGCGCCAACCTCAAGCTCCAGATCGGGTTCGCCAACCCCATCGTGATGCAGGTGCCGCGGGGCGTCAACGTCGTGGTCGAGAAGGGCTCGGGCGACTCGCAGGTGCTCCGCGTGAACGGGGCGGACAAGGGGGCGGTGGGGATGTTCGCCTCCGCCATCCGCGCCAATCGCAAGCCCGAGCCCTACCAGGGCAAGGGCATCCGCTACCAGGGCGAGATCGTGAAGCGCAAGCAGGGCAAGCAGTTCGGGGCGGCCGGCGCCTGAGGATCGGAAGGACAGCAGCCATGGACAAGCAGATCCACAAGACCGTCCGACGCACGCGGCGTCGCAAGCGCATCCGCGGGGCCGGCGTCATGGGCACCACCCAGCGCCCGCGCCTCTCCATCTACAAGTCGCTCAACCACATGTACGCCCAGGTGGTCGACGACCTCAACGGCAAGACCCTCGCCGCCGCCTCCACCGCGGAGAAGGGCCTGGCCGCCGGCAAGACCGGCAACGCCCTGGCCGCCGCCGCCGTCGGCGCCAAGATCGCCGAGCGGGCCGCGTCCAAGGGCGTGACCGCGGTGGTCTTCGACCGGGGCGGGTTCCGGTTCCACGGTCGCGTCAAGGCCCTGGCGGACGCGGCCCGCAAGGGGGGATTGAAGTTCTGATCGCATCGCGTCGCGGGCCCGCCGTCCCGACCCGGAAAGGAAGAACCGGTCATGCCGGAAATGCTCGACGAATCAGGTTCGATTGAATCCACGACGGTCGCCGTCAGCCGGACCAGCGCCACCACGAAGGGCGGCAAGCGCTTCCAGTTCAACGCCCTGGTGGTGGTGGGGGACCGTCGCGGCAAGGTGGGCTACGGCTACGGGAAGAGCACCGAGGTCCCCAACGCCGTGGAGAAGGCCCAGAAGTACGCCCGCCGCACCATGCGCCCCGTGCCCATGGCCGGCACCACCCTCACCCACCAGGTCGAGGGGCGCTTCAGCTCGTCGAGCGTGCGGCTGATCCCCGCCTCGCCGGGCACGGGCGTCGTCGCCGGCAAGTCCGTCCGCGCCGTCCTGGAGATGGCCGGCGTCACCGATTGCCTCACCAAGTGCTACGGCTCGACCAACCAGATCAACGTCATCAAGGCCGTCTTCGACGGGCTCTCCCAGCTCCGCACCCGCCAGGACATCGCCGCCACGCGCGGCACCGAGCTGGGGCCCAGCGAGATCGAGGTCAAGATCGAGAAGGGCAAGGCCTTCATGCCCGTGAGCAGCGGGCGCGAAAAGATGCGCGGCCCGGTCAACACCATCGGGCAGGAACGCCGCGGCGGACGCGGCGGCGGCGGACGCCGGCGCGACCGCGGCGGCCCCCCGTCCCAGCAGCAGCAGCCCGAAGCGCCGAGCGGCGGCCCCGCCGGCGCCGCCCCACAGGGTTGAGTCCGCGGGCCCGCGCCCGCGCCAAGGTTGGAGTTCTCTGACATGATGATCCACGACATCACCAGGCTCGCCGGCGCCCACAAGCGCCGCAAGCGCGTCGGCCGAGGCGAGGGCTCCGGGCACGGCAAGCAGTCCGGCCGCGGCAGCAAGGGCGCCAAGAGCCGCTCCGGCTACGCCGCCAAGCGCGGGCACGAGGGCGGGCAGATGCCCTACTTCCGGCGCCTCGCCAAGTTCGGCTTCACCAACGCCCCCTTCCGCGTCCACTTCTGGATCGTCAACCTCCGCGACATCGTGGCCCACCCCGACTTCGCCAAGGGCGGCGTGGTCGACGCCCCCGCCCTCATCAGGGCGGGCCTGGTCCGCGACACCAGCCGCGACCTCAAGATCCTCGGTGCCGTCGGCGAGGACGGGCTCAGGGTCAGGCTCGAGGTCACCGCCCAGCGCGTCTCGGCCAGCGCCCGCAAGCTCATCGAGCAGGCCGGCGGCAAGGTCACCGAGTCGGGAACCCGCCGCGACCGCGTCCGCGGCATCGACCGAAACGCCGACGACAAGTCCCCCAAGAACCTCACCAAGAGGCTCAAGCGCGGCCGGCGCAAGGCCCCCGCGGCACCCGCCGCCGAGGCCAAGGCCCCCGAAGAGGGCAAGCCCGTCAAGACCGCCAAGCCCGCCAAGGCGCCCAAGCCGGAGAAGCCCGCCAAGGGCGATCAGGCCTGATCGCCGGGGGATGGCCCCCGTCGCGGCGGCCCGCCCCGCGGGGCCGCCGGGGCGTCGGTCCCAGGTCCCACCCGCTCGCCCGGAGCCTCCGACGCCCAGGCCAGGAACCGCCCCTCCATGTTCACGACGCTGGCGAACATCTTCCGCATCGCCGACCTGCGCAACAAGATCCTGTTCACGCTGGGGATGCTCGCGGTCTACCGCATCGGCATCTGGCTCCCCCTCCCGGGCGTCAACCAGGAGGAGCTCAAGCGGCAGTTCGCCCTCGCCACCGAGCAGGGCACCGCCTTCGCCAAGATCGCCAACTTCGTCTCGATGTTCTCGGGCGGGGCCTTCGGACAGTCCACGGTCTTCGGCCTGGGCATCATGCCCTACATCACCGCCAGCATCATCTTCCAGCTCGTCGCCTCCGTCAGCCCCGAGCTCAAGAAGATCCAGGAAGAGGGCCCCACCGGCCGCATCAAGATCCAGATCTGGACCCGATACGCCACCGTCGGCCTCTGCATCATCCAGTCCTTCGGCTGGCTGACCTACATCACCCAGATGGGCATGGTGTACCCGCAGTGGTCGGGCACGGCCCTGTGGTGGGTCATGGCCATGGTGGCTCTCACGGGCGGCACCGTCTTCCTGATGTGGCTGGGCGAGCAGATCGACCGCTACGGCATCGGCAACGGCGTCTCCATGATCATCACCGCCGGCATCATCGCCGACATGCCCCGCGCCACCCAGTGGATCGTCGCCAACTTCCAGCCCGGCGAGCACGACAAGATGGGCTGGATCGGGCTCCTGTCCCTGGTGGCCGGGTTCGTGCTGGTCGTCGGCGCCACCGTCCTCATGACCGTGGCCCAGCGCCGAATCCCCGTCCAGCAGGCCAAGCACACCCGCGGGCGCCGCGTCTTCGGCGGGCAGCGGTCCTACCTGCCCCTCCGCGTCAACCACTCGGGCGTCATGCCCATCATCTTCGCGTCGTCGCTGCTCATCTTCCCGACCGTGGTCTTCAGCGGGCTCAAGTCCGCGGTCGCCTCCCCGGGCCAGGCCATCGGGCTCTTCGGGCGCGTGATGGAGTGGCTGGAGCGCGGCTTCAGCCCCGGGGCCTTCCTCTACTGCATCGCCTTCATCCTCATGACCTACTTCTTCGCCTACTTCTGGGTCACGGTGCAGTTCAGCCCGCAGGACATGGCCAAGCAGCTCCGCGACCACGGGTCCTTCATCCCCGGCCTCCGCCCCGGCCCGCGCACCGCCGAGTACCTGGAAACGGTCATCACCCGCATCACCTACGTGGGCGGCTCGTTCCTCGCCGTCGTCGCCGTCATGCCCATGATCGTGCAGAACGCGCTCAACGTGCCCTACCACGTCACCCACTTCCTGGGCGGCACGGGCGTGCTCATCGTGGTGTCGGTGCTCCTGGACCTGCTCCAGCGCGTCGAGGCCGGGCTGCTCATGCGCAACTACGCCGGGTTCCTCGGCCAGGGCGACCGCGAAGGCCCGCGCCTCAAGGGACCGCGGTATTAGCCCCGACCGATCCCCCGGCCACGAAAGTGCCCCCCTCGCCGGGGGCCTTCACCATCGTTCGTTCTACCGCGTGCTCCGTCTGAGCAGAGCGGGCGACCGGGATCGAACCGGCGACATTCAGCCGGGTGCCACGACTGTGCCGCTTGGGGCACAGTCGTGTCCTGCGAGGGACGCAGTGTCCGGTGACGGACGCACGACTGTTCGCCGAGCCGAACAGTCGTGGCACGCCCCCGGGCTTGCCGGGTGCCACGACTGTGCCGCTTGGGGCACAGTCGTGTCCTGCGAGGGACGCAGTGCCCGGCGAGGGACGCACGACTGTTCGCCGAGCCGAACAGTCGTGGCACGCCCCCGGGCTTGCCGGGTGCCACGACTGTGCCGCTTGGGGCACAGTCGTGTCCGGCGACGGATGCAGTGTCCGGTGACGGACGCACGACTGTTCGCCGAGCCGAACAGTCGTGGCACGCGATCGGGCAGGACAGGCCGGGTGCCACGACTGTGCCGCTTGGGGCACAGTCGTGTCCTGCGAGGGACGCAGTGTCCGGCGACGGACGCACGACTGTTCGCCGAGCCGAACAGTCGTGGCACGCCCCCGGGCTTGCCGGGTGCCACGACTGTGCCGCTTGGGGCACAGTCGTGTCCGGCGACGGATGCAGTGTCCGGTGACGGACGCACGACTGTTCGCCGAGCCGAACAGTCGTGGCACGCGATCGGGCAGGACAGCGGGCCGGGGACGGGCACGCCGCTCGGCGCCGGCGGCCGTTGATCCTGCTCCGCGAGGCGTCGCTCCTGCGCCGCGTCGATGATCGCGCGAAGCTCGGCCTGGATGGCGGCGTCCGTGCCCACGCCGCTGACGCTACGGCGACATGCGGATGCGCTCGGCGGCACCGGCGCGGGCGGCGGCTCGGGCTCAGTGCGCAAGGGCGCCCGCCCCCCCGATCAGCGCCAATGTCGTTCCGGCGAACCCCCGTCGGCTTCGCTCGCGCTCGGTGCAGCCTCGCGCACGCCTGCCCACTCTCATGATACTGAATCGCCGGGATCGAACCCGGATCACGTCACCGGCGGATTCCTGATGGGGCCATGGCCCCAGGCTGGTACGAGGGGATCGAATCGCGGGAATCCCGAGCCACGAGGCCGCCCAGCCCGGGGGGTGGCACACGCGGTCGTCACGTCGGATGCGAGCGCCGGTGGGCGACAATCAACGGGCGGCGTCGGCGCTGCCGCCGTCGCAGGCACGGCAGTTGCCGGAAAGCCCGCACTCGTCCGCGTCGGGGTCGGGCTCGTCGACGTCGGCCTGAGCCAAGCCCCAGACAGGGGCAACCCCGGCCTCGAGGCGCTCGAGGGCGATCCAGGCACGCATGAAGTGCGCGACCCCGGCGAGGGTGGAGAGCGCGTCGCCGAGCGGGCCGCCGAGGCCCGCGGCCAGGTCGGCGCAGCGACGGTGCAGGGCGGTGGCGAAGGTGGGGATCCACTCGGCGGCGTGGTCGGCGACAAAGGCGCGGAGGGCGTCGGCGCAGACCTGGCGGTGTTCGTCGCGCTCGGGTCCCTCGGGCTCGTCGTGGGCCGCGGCGGACTTGGCGAGGAGCAGGGCGACGAACGAGAGGTGGTTGGCGACGTGATCGTGGCGCTCGGGTGAGGCGGGATCGGGCTCGACGGCGAAGGCGCGGAAGAAGCCGCAGAGGTCGGCCATGTGCTGGGCCCGGTGGAACGGGTCGCGCGACTTGCAGAACTCGGTCTCGAAGGGGGGACAGTCGCGGCTGACGGTCAGCCCGAAGGCGGCCTGGAGCGCGGCGCGCCGGGTGTCGAGCGGCAGGGCGAGCCACGCCTCGATGCGGAGGGCGTCGGCCTGGGAGGGGAGTTCCTCGCCGAAGCCCAGGTCGGCGCGTCGGAGGCCCGCGTGCCGACCCGCGACGACGCCCCAGGCGTCGCCCAGCACGCCCCCGACCCACGCCGATCGCTCCGGGGCGCCCCCGGGCGCCCGGAGCGCGTCGGCGAGTCCCGCGGCGATTGCGTGGCGCGCCGCGAGACCAAGGGGGTCGATGGGAGCGAGCGTCGGCATGGGGATCCCTAGATGCTGTTGGCGTGCTGGGCGGGCCGCTCGAAGACGGGCTCCTGCACCGTGATCCGCACGACTTCCTTGTCGAACTTGTTGAAGCCCAGGACGGTGTCGTTGAAGACCTCCTGGACCTTGGTCGAGCCGTCGGGCATCGTGACCGGGATCTCCGCGACCTTCGGGCCCTTCTCGACGGCGAAGCGGAAGATGATCTGCTGGGCGGCGCGGAAGAGCTGCATGACGGCGAGGAGTTCGCGGTCGGGGCAGGAGTACTGGTCGATGGCGGCCTGGACGCCCGGGCCGAACATCTGCTCCAGGTAGGGGCGGGGGACCCAGCGGGGCGGGATGTAGTAGCCGTTGGGCTCGGTGCCGAACTGCGGGTAGAGGGGCAGTGCGATCTTGCGCTCGCGGACGAGGTAGTAGAGGGGGTTGGTGGGGTCGTGGGCCCACTGCCCGTCGTCGCCCAAGCGGACCAAGCCCTGCAAGCGGATCTTGCCGACGCAGGAGGTCATGCAGCGGGTCTCGGCGGGCTCGCCCGAGGGGCTCAGGAGCGGGTCCTTGCCCTCCAGGCGCGGGTAGCAGGCGACGCACTTCTCGCTGGTTCCGGTGGCGGCGCGGTAGATGGCCTTCTTGTACGGGCAGGCCTCGACGCACTTCTGGTACCCGTTGCAGCGGGACTGGTCGATGAGCACCACGCCGTCGTCGGGGCGCTTGTAGATGGCCTGGCGCGGGCAGGCGGCCAGGCACGCCGGGTACGAGCAGTGGTTGCAGAGGCGGGCGAGGTAGAAGTACCAGACCTTGTTGTCGCGGAGCGTGGCGCCGTTGGGGAGCGCGGTGCCGCCGGTGGTGGCGTGGTCCTCGAAGACGTTGGGCGCGTCCCACTCCTCGTCGGTGGGGAGGTAGCCCAGGGCCCGCTTGGGTCCGGTCTCGTCGATGAAGCCCTCGGCGGCCTCGAAGACCGTCTTGCCGTCGAAGCGCCCGTAGGGGGCCTTGGACCCGCCCGATCCCGCGGCGTCCCAGACCTGCTTGCCGGGGTTGAGCTGCTCGAGCATGGAGAGGAGCTTGACGTCCCAGAAGCGGGGGTACCCGCCGAAGGGCTTGGTCTCGACGTTGTTCCACCACATGTGCTCCTGCCCGCGCCCGAAGGTCCAGGTGCTCTTGCAGGCCATGGTGCAGGTCTGGCAGGCGATGCAGCGGTTGATGTTGAAGACGAAGGCGAACTGGTGCTTGGGGTGGGCGTCCTCGTAGGGGAAGGACATCTCGCGGCCGATCTGCCAGTTGTGGACGCGTGGCATCGGTCAGTCTCCTTCGGCCGCGGCGTCGGGCCGGGCGCTGACGGTGAGCGTGGCGGGGGCGAACGAAGCGGTCTCTTCCCAGTGGCGGAAGCGGGCGACGCCGACGCGGTCGGCGGCCTCGCGGATCTGGCGGTCGGTGTCGGCGTCGCCGAGGGCGGCGCGGACGGCGTAGAGGGCCTGGTAGTTGGGGTCGCGCGACATCGCGAGCAGGTCGGCCGGGCCCACGCCCGAGCGGAGCAGGTCCTCGGCGAGCATGCGGAGCATGAGGCGGGTGCTGCCGTCGGCCACGCCGCCCTCGAGGACCATGGGGTGCTCGGGCTGGGCGGGTCTCTGGCGGGGATCGCTTGGTCCGTGGTCCATGGGTGATCAGCCGCGCTGGACCTTGGTGAATCCGCCGGCGAGGAAGGTCCGGTTGGACTCGGAGAGCCCGGTGGGCCCGAAGGCGCCGTTGCCGCCCTCCCACACGCCCTTGCCGCCCAGACCGCCGGGCTCGGCCTTGGTGATGCGGACGAGCGATTCCTTGGGGACGGTGTTGACGGCGTGGTTGTCGGCCTCGCCGCCGAACATGAAGGTCATCGAGCCCTTGGACTTGTGGAAGAGCGTGTCGGTCTGGTGCATGGGCATGAGCCAGTTGCGGGTGAGCGACTGGTGGCTGCCGTAGCGGAGGTTGGCCTGGTAGTTGGTGCCCTCGGAGCGGGCCAGCCCGTCGGGGCGGGTCTCGTGGGCCTTGACGGTGCGCTCGGTGGCGATCCAGGGCGAGTGCTTCATCATGACCGTGCCCTTGGGCCAGGCCGGGTTGAGCGTGATGCGGAGCATGCACCGCGCCACCTTGTACTTCTCGGGATGGTCCTGCCACCCGCGGAAGGGGCGGTCGGCGGGGTTGGCGTCGACGTAGACGTAGTCGCCGTTGGCCAGCCCGAGCTCGGCGGCGTCGGCGGGGTTCATGTGCATCTGGTGCTCGCCGTAGCCCGGGCGGCGCTTGTCGCGGCGGTACGGGTCGCCGAAGTTCGAGTCCCAGATCTGGGTCCACTCGGTGCCGGACCAGGAGGAGTGCACGCGGTGGCGTCCCTTGGGCGTGATGCCGAAGAAGCGGAAGCCGTCCTTCCAGAGCGGGTTGACGGTCTTCTTGACCTCGTCCCAGCCCAGGCGGACGTTGCGGATGGTGCGTTCGTCCCAGTGCATGGCCTCGCGGGGGATGCCGAAGTCGTCGGGGCGGACGAGGGGGTTGGTGGAGACGATGACGTTGGGGAGGTAGGGGGTGGCCTCGGGGCTCTCGCGGTGGACGATGAAGTTCTCCCCGTGCACGATCGCCTCGGGGAGGTCGCAGTAGGCGTTGAGGCGGCCCGTGTCGGTCCAGAAGGGCATGTCGTCCTTGATGCACTCCCAGAAGGGGACGCGGGGGTAGGTGCGGAAGAGCATGAGGACGACGCCGGGCTCGCCGTGCTTGCCCGCCAGGATCTCGTCGACGTTGTACCCCTTGGTGGTGGTGCTGCCGTCGAGGATCCGCTGCACGTAGGCCTTGACGCCCTCGCGCGGGTCGTCGAGGACGAACTTCCAGTGGTCGGCGTAGCGGGAGTCGCCGGTCTCGTCGGCCAGGGCCTTGGCGGCCTGGGCGAGGATGACGACGTCGTCGCGCCCCTCGGTGTGCGTCTTGATCCCGCCCTTCCAGATCTGCAGGAAGGGGTTGGAGCAGGACGCGGTCATCTCGTAGGTCTCGAACTCGGGCCAGGAGAGGGCGGGGAGCAGGATGTCGGAGTACTCGCACGTCGAGTTGAACTCGATGTCCTGGGCGATGATGCAGTCGATCTTGGGGTTGACGTTGAAGAACATGTCGTAGGCGTGCTTGGCGTTGTTGAAGAGGTTGACGTTGGTGAACCAGAGGAACTTGGTGGGCGTGGGCATGTGCGAGTCGCCCGTGAAGTTCTTCCGCCCGTACTTGGGGGTGTTGACGACCAGGGGGCGCTCGCCGTGGTTCCAGTACGCGGGCTCCTCGTCCTTGGCGTACTTCTTGACCTTGAGCGCCGAGGCGGGGGCCTTGGGGTCGAGGTTGTGGTTGAAGGGGTCCTCCAGCAGATACCCGGCCAGCCCGGGTCCGACGCCCTTGGCGCCCTGGAAGAGGGCCGCCTTGTAGTTGCCGGCCCAGGTGTGGCACCCGGCCCCGGGCCGCCCGATCGAGCCGGTCAGCATGAGGGGCAGGTACAGCGAACGGTTGGCCAGCGTGGCGTGGAACCAGTGGTTGATCCCCTCGCCCGTGTGGATCGCCACCGACCGCCCCGACTTGGCCGTCTCCCAGATGTCCCGCGCGAGGCGCTCGATGAGCGTGGGATCGGCGCCGGTGATCTCCGCGACCGTGGCGACGTCGTAGTCCTTCAGGTGGATGCGGTACGCATCCCACAGCGTCATCGCGTCGACCTCTGAGCCGTCGGCCAGCTTGAGCTTGCCCGTCCACGACAGCCGCGGGGTGATCCCGCCCGAGGCCATGCGCTTGCCCACCTGGTCCCGGGTGATCGCCCGGGGCTGCCCCGAGTCGTCGACCACCACGAAGTCGTGCCCGATCCTGGCGTACTGCTCGTCGGTGAGGTTCTGGACCTTGTACGAGGGCCCGTCCTTGTCGAGCCCGGGCTTGTGGTCCTTGAAGACCTCGCCCGCCCGCACCCGCTTGAGGGTGTCGCTGCGCACGAGCATGGGGAAGTCCGTGAACGCCTTGACGAAGGCCTCGTCGTACCACTTGTGGTCGACCATGAGGCGCGTCACGCCCAGGAAGAGGGCGGTGTCGGTGGCGCCGGGGCGGACGCGGACCCAGTAGTCGGCCTTGGTGCAGCCGGGCGCGTACTCGGGGACGATCATGACGATCTTGGCGCCGCGCTCCATCACCTCGTTGAAGAAGTGGGCCTCGGGCATCTTGTTCTCGGTGAAGTTCGTGCCCACCGAGATGTGGAGGGCCGAGTGGCGCATGTCGTTGAGGTCCACGTCGGAGGTCTGGAGCCCGTGGACGAAGGGCATGCCGGGGGCCTGGTCGCCGTGCCAGGTGTAGTTGGACCACATGCGTCCGCCCAGGGCCTGCTCGGGCTTGACGCCGCGGGTCTTCTCGTCGAGGAGCGCGAGCATGTTGGCCCAGCGGTAGATCCCGTACTTGCCCATGACGCCCAGCAGGCCCATGCCGCCCCGGAGCTTGAAGGTGCGCGTGCCGGCCCCGTGGCAGTGCTCGATCATCTCGGGCTCGTACCCGTCGCTCTTGAGACGGGCGGCGCCCTCGGGACCCGAGTAGGTCCTGGCGAGGGCGACGGTGGCCTTGGCCATCAGGCGGTAGGCCTCGTCCCAGGTCACGCGGAGGAACTCGTCGCTGCCGCGGGTGGTGAACCCGTACTTGGCGCGGAGCTGCTCGTTGCCGGAGAGGGCGGGGAAGCCGTCGTCGGCCCACTGCTTCCAGCCCTTGCGGACCATGGGCGCGACCAGGCGGTGGCCGCCGTACACGCGGCGCTGCAACTGGTAGCCCTTCTGGCACCCGCGCGGGTTCCAGGCGGCGGTGGCGGTGTTGCCGTAGAGGTCGCCGATCTTCCCGCCGTCGTAGTTCTGCTCGGCGCGGACGAAGACGCCGTTGCGGACGAAGGCCCGCAGTCGGCAGTTGGCGGTGTCGTTGGGGGCGCAGACGAAGGTGAAAGTGGAGTCGTAGGCGTACTGGTCGCGGTAGACCTTCTCCCAGCCGCGGCCCGGGTAGGACGCCAGCGGGTTGTCGCCCGCGGCGGACACGAGTGCTCCTGCGCGCCAGCTCATGATCGCGACTCCGCCCGCGCCCACGGTGCCCAGGAAGCGCCGCCGCGATACCTCCAGGCTCGCCAGGTTCTTGCTGTCGATCTGCTGCATGAGAAGGTCCCCTTCACTGCCGGGAGAATGTGGGTTCACTTGTCGAGCACGAGCCAGTGCCAGCCGGAGATGAGCTTGAGGCCGTTGCGGTCGTCGTTGGAGCCGTTCCACACCGCGAACGCCACCGCGATCCGCTGGCCCGGGCCGAACTGGGCGTCGAGCTTGTGGGCGTTGGTGGCGGCCCGGTTGAGCGTGACGAACCACGACCCGCCCCCCCACACCGCCGTCGCCCCGATGTCCTGCTGATCCGCGGGCTGGTACTCGAGCGTGCCGAAGCCCTCGGCGTTGCCGTCGAGGGCGGCCCGCAGGACCAGGGCGGGATCCTCGTGCGGGTTGCCCGCGGCGACGGCGGAGGTGAACGCCGCATCGTCCAGGTGCAGGTCGGAGTTGTCGCCGGCCTTCTCAGGCCGCGGGGGCGCCTCGACCGCCTGGGGCGCCGTCGTGAACGTCTGGAATCCGCCGACGGGCACCTCGCGGGGCACGCCGGGCGTCTTGTACCCGCGGGCCGCGTCGAACTGCCGGCTCGCCTTCCAGTGCCAGATGTTGACCGGCGCCGCCGGGTCGTGCCCCGCCATCGTCACGCCCATGGGCAGCGCGGGGACCGCGTCCGACATGGCGTACATCACGGCGACGCCGTCGGGGAACAGGTTGCTCCCCTGGTCGATGTCGAGCGTCTCGTCCTTCCACTCCAGGCGGAAGCCGACCTGCTCCCCGACCCGGAAGGGCGTGACGCGCATCGCCGTCGTGTGCGTGCCGCGTTGCCACAGCGGACGCATGGCGATCGAGGTGCCCTGGGCCCGCAGCCATCCCGCGTGCGTCGGGTCGCTCAGCATCGCCGCGTCGGCGAGGGCCGCGGGGCGGAGCTCCTGCCCCGACGCGATCCCTTCGACCAGGACCGGCGGTGCCAGGCTCCTCACGAACGCGACCAGGGACCAGGCGTCGCGGTCGTCGACCTGCCCGCCCGGCCCCGGCTTGAGCACCTGGGGCCCGTACGCGATCATGGGCGTGCCTGGGACCCCCTCGATGATCGCCCGGTACAGGTCCTCGGGCGTCGAGCCCGACTTGTAGAGCCCGGAGGCCAGGTCCGCCGGGCGGATCGGGCGACCGCCCACGTCGGCGAGCTTGGCCATCTCCGGCCCGTCGCCGTGCCCCGTCTCGCCGTGGCAGTTCACGCACGCCAGCGACTTGAACAGCTGGGCCCCGCGCGTGATCATCGGGCGGTCGAGCTTGGGCACGCTCGCCGGCGGCGTGTACGCCGCGACCGGCGCCCACGCGTTCTTGTCGGCCTTCTCGGTGAGCCTGACGACGTAGTCGGCGAGCCCCCGGACCTCCGACGGGTTCAACGTCCCCTCGAACCCGGGCATGGAGCTGCGCACCATGCCCTTGCGGATCGTGGTCTCCACGGCCTTGACGACCTGGTCCGTGCTGCCCCCCGTCGCGGCGAACCGGAACGGGCTGTCGGCGAAGGCGCGGGGCTTCGGGAAGAGCTGCTCGGCGGCCGGACCGTCCCCGTGACCCTCGATGCCGTGGCACGCGGCGCAGTGGGTGACGAACAGGTCGTGGACGACCTGCGGCTCCAGCGCCGTGATCGCCACCGCGGTCGGCGGCGCGGGCGCCGCCGCGGGGGCCGGCGCCCGAGTGGTCGCGGGCGCCACCGCGGGGGCCTTGGCCGGGGCCGGCGCCTTGGAGGCCTTGGGCGCCGGCTCCGAACTCTTCTCACAGCCCGCGGCCAGCGCCGCGAACGCGACCAACCCGATCCGACCCGATCGACCGACGCTGATCCGGAGTGCCATCCTGTCCGCCCTCCTGGTTCCGAGGCTCGCGGGACAATGCAGACTTGGCCATCTCTATATCAGCAATCGAGACGGGTGTCAACCTCCGATGCGGCGCGGCCGCGGATTTGTGGAAAACCAGTGGCCCTCGACGGGCGACTGGGGTCAACGCCCGACGACCAGAACTCTGGACCGGCGCGGGCCGTGCACGAGCGCTCGCTCGAAGGGTCAGAGGATCAGCGGCTCGGGCGGAGGGAACAGCGGCACGGAAAGCCCGAACGCCTCGACCAGGGCCGTCATGCCGGCGAGGTCGTTCAGGCCGAACGCGCCTGGCTCATGGCTGTCGGCGTCGAGCACGCCCCAGCAACTCCCGCCCTCGTCGAAGCAGGGGACGACCGCCTCGGAGCGGTCGCGCGGGTCGCACGCGATGTAGTTCGTGCCCAGCGTGGCGACGTCGGCGACCAGGATCGGTCGGCGTTCGCCCCAACACCGACCGCACATGCCGTGCAGCCCGATGGGGGAGCACGCGGGCTTGTCGCGCCGCACCTCCAGCACCATCTGCTCGGCGCCGCTGACCTTGGCGTAGAACCCGATCCACGAAAGCCCGCGGGCCGAGAAGGCGCCCCACAGGAGGTCGCACACGCGCTGCATGCGGGCCGTGCGTTCCCCGGATACGGACGCGATCCCGACCAGAGGCGCGTAGTCGCGACCGAGCGTGACGTTGGAGTCGATCATCGCACACCCCCTCCCTGGTCCCGCGGGGGGCCGGATTCGGAGGATTCGGGCGTGGTCGCCGGGTTACAGCGTGGCGCTGGTGTAGGGCAGCAGGGCCATGTACCGGGCCCGCTTGATCGCCTGGCTCAGCAACCGCTGCTCGCGGGCGGTCACGCTCAGGCGCTTGCGCCCCAGGATCTTCCCGTTGGGGCTCATCAGGCGGCGGAGGGTCTCCGCGTCCTTCCAATCGACGTAGAGCGTGTCGTTGGCGCTCGTGCGCGACACCTTGACCTTCTGCTGCCCGCCCGGCGAACTGAAACGCTGGAACCTGCTCATCGAATCGCTCCGTCCTGGTCATGGGCCCGGGCGCCCCCCGCGGCTTGACGCGCCACAGGGTCCCGAGCGACGGGGTCCCGCTCGATCGAGCGGGGGTCTCCATGATAGGACGACACCCGGCGCCCAGACCACGTTCGCGGATCAGCGGGCGTCGTCCAGACCCCCGGATGCGCGCCGATTCGGAGGCCGAGGGCCTCTTCGCCCCGAAGTGGCGCAGGGGTGGAGCCGCGGGCGGAGCGACCCACCGGCACCGCCGCCGCGCCCCGCTCCCGGCTACTCCCCTGGGCCCCTCCGGGGGGCCTGCGGAGACCACCGGCCCGTGCTCCGCGCTCTGGGAGCGCTCTCAGAGGACATCTCCCAGAGTCCTGGAGCCCACCCCGATCAGCGGCGCGGCCTGCGATCCGCGGCCAGGTACCCCGGACCCGCCGCCAGCACCAGCAACGACAGGGTCAGCAGCACGGCGTTCTGGGCGATATTGCACCACCCCAGCGGACCGGAACAGAACGGATCCAGCTTGCCGAAGCACCCGCACGTGACGCTCATGCCGCGCCACAGCACCGACCCGATCCCCGCGATGAAGACCAGCAACTGCCCCGACAGGAGCAGGGCGGCGGGGCGGGCCCAGAGCCCGAGCAGGAGCAGCGCGGCGCAGAGGGCTTCCAGCCACGGGATGACGAACGTGGCGAGCACCGCGAGGTGGTCGGGCAGGACCTCGAACGCCTTGACCGAGAACGCGAACGACTGCGCGTCGCCGAGCTTGGCCCACGCCGCCAGGGCGAACAGGCCGGCGAGGACCAGGCGTGCGAGCAGCGCGGCGAGTCTCACGGCCCACCCCCGCCCTCGACCGGGTGCCCCGCGGACTGCCACGCGGGAAACCCGTCCGTCATGACGTGCAGGCGGTTGAACCCCATCTGCTGGAGGAGGATGGCGAGGTTCTCGCTGTCCTTGCAGTCGCCCCCGCCGCAGTAGATCACGATCGGGCGCGACGGGTCGAGGAACTGGATCACGTCGGGCTTGAGCCCGGTGGAGGGCGGGTTGTGGAAGGCGCCCATGACGCGCCCGGCGTCGAAGTCGGCCTTGGGGCGGGCGTCGAGGAAGGGCGTGCCCTGCTGGAACAGCTCGAACGCCTCGCCGACGCTGATCATCAGCCCCGGGCCCCGGGGCGGGGTCTCCGGGGCGTCGGGCGTGGTCGCCGGCGTCTGGGCCTCCGTGGGCTGGAGGCGGAGCGCCACCGGCGTGCGCGCCGAGTGGGCCGCGCCGATCAGCACGGCGACGCCGAACACCGCCAGGGCCCGCGTCAGGAGGCTCGTGGGCGCCATGCCGTCACTTGGGCTGCCCGGGCGCCGGGGTCAGGATGACCTCGCCGCTCTTGAGGGGTGTGGGCGGCGTGCCGGGGGCGTTGGCCGACTGCATGATGTTGCCGAACATGGGGATTCGAAGCTCGGGTTCGTCGGGGATGTCCGTCTGGACGACGAACTCGCCGCGGAGCTGCCCCCGCTTGGTGGGCGCGACGCCCGCATAGGAGATGGTGTACCCCGGCGCGGGCTTGTCCCTCGGGAGCTTGACGTTGGCGGGGGCCCAGGAGAACGCCACGGGCTCGGGGAACGCCGTGGGGTGGTTGGGGTCGACGTTGTTGATGATCGCCTCGATCTTCTTGATCGTGAAGGTCTGCCCGAGGCGGCTGTCGACGCGGAACTCGCCCTTGACCGGCCCGCCGACCGTCGCGATGCCCAGCGACACCGCCTGCGGGTTGGGGGCCAGCGACGACATCACCTGGGCCATCACGTTGAGCGTGACGAGCTGCGCCGACGGGCGTTCGTCGTTGGTCCGCACCGAGAGCGCCTGGTTCAGGAACCCGATCGGGGCCGTGCCCTTGAAGGTAATGGTGATCGGCGTGCGCCGGAAGGCGGTCCCCGCGGCGTCCGTGTACCCCTCGGTCTTCCCGATCGACACGTCGAAGTAGCGCTCGTCGAGCCCGGTGGCGCCGGTGGCCTCGAAGTCGGGCGTGCGTCCGATGACGTTGATCGTCATGGTCTTGGGCTCGCCCCGGTTGAGCTGCCCGAACGCGCCGTAGGCGGGATCGAAGTCCACGATCTTGAGCACCTCGCTCTTGACCGTCAGCACGCTGATGGGGTTGGACTCCTGGTTGGTCGTGACGGTCACGGTGGTTTGCTGCGGGCCCTTGCGCCCGTGCGGGTTGAACGCCACGCGGATGGTGCCGGTCTCGCCCGGGGCGTATTCGGTCTTGGCCAGGGCCGGGACGGTGCAGCCGCACGACCCGTGCAGGTTGGTGACCTTGAGAATTCCGCCTCCCCGGTTGGTGAAGGTGAACGTCGCCTCCACCGGGGCGGTGTCGTAAATGGACCCGAAGGCGTGCTCCAGGCGGTCGAACTCGATGCGGGGCTGGACCATCGCCGGCCCGAAACCCGGCAGCCCTGGGCTCGTCCCGGGACGCTCCGGGGCCTTGGTGGGCGTGGTCGGGGTCAGGAACTGGGCGGACGCGGACGCCGCCAGCCACGCGACGAGGATCGGAACGGCACATCGGACCATGGACAACTCCCTGGCGGGCCTGCGCCGCCGATGCACACAATAGGAATCGGCCCCCCGGGCCGCCGCGCGGAACGCCGCGGCGGGGTTCGGTGGTTTATTCTCGCCCGGTTGGCGAGCGCTCGGCGGACGCGGCGGAATCCACCGGTTGTCCGGCGGGCGCCGAGTCGAACATCGACCTGACAGGGGCCTCACTGGCCAATGACCCTGACAATCCCAGGCCGTCGCCCTCCCGTGCGGAGGTCGACGCGGCCCACCGCCGGTTCGACCCAGGGCTCCGGCGCCTGTTCGCCGCGCGGGGGGCCGGCGCCCACGAGGCCGACGAGCTCTCGCAGCGGACCTGGGCGGCGGTGTGGCAGGCCGTCCGCGAAGGGAAGTACGACCCGTCGCGCTCGGCCCTGAGCACGTTCGTCTACGCCGTCGCCATGAAGATGTGGCTGCGAGGCCGGCGGTCCGCGGCCCGCCCCCCGGACGCGGTGCTCGACCTGGCCGACCGCCTGCTCGACCGCGGGGCCGACGTCGGCGACGCGGCGGCCCTGGCCGAACTCCTCGGACGCGTCCGCGAGGCCCTCGCGGGCGACCTCGTGTCGGAGGACGATCGGCGCGTGCTGCTCGCCCTCTCGCGCGGGCTCTCGGACCGCGACCTGGCCCGGGAACTGGGCGTGGCCCCCAGCACCGCCCACGCCCGCAAGGCCTCCGCCCTCGACCGGCTCCGCCGGGCCCTTTTCGCCGACCGCCCCGAGCGCCGCCGGCGGATCGGCGAACAACGCGGTACGGGGGACGCGACATGATGGACGACCGCGACATCACCGCCCTGCTCCGCATGGCCCGCGAGGCCGGGTCGATCGAGCGCTCCGCGTCGAGGGCGGTGGCGCCGCGCCTGGCGCTGGCCGCGGGGCTGGCGCTGGCGGCGTCGGCGACCCTGCTGGTCCTCTCGCGGGTGCCGAGCCGATCCGCGCCGACGCCCGGCGCCCCGACGGCCGAGGCGACGACCGGCCGTGTGCCCGTCGAATCGGCGGCGGACGCGCGCCCCGATGACGAGCGCGGTCGCGTGCTCCTGGCCATCTTCCGCGACGGCGCGGAGCAGGCGCCCTGCGTCATCCACAAGGACGTGGGCGACGCGCCGGGATCGGCCCTGGCGCGCCTGAGCCGCCAGGACCTGGCCCAACTCGCCGGTCGCTGCCAGAGCGGGCCCCTGAGGGTGCTGCTGGTCGAGCTGGCGGGCCCGCTCCGGCTGCTCCCGGCCACGCCGCAGGACGCCGGCGCCCTCGCCGCGTGCCTGGACCTGGCGGAGGACCGGCAGGCGGACTGGGGCTGCGCCGCCGCCGCGTGCGTGCCGCCCGAGGTCACGGTCACGACCGCGCGCGTCGCCCTCGCCCCGCCGCGCTAACCGCCCTTGGCGAAGTTGCGGGCCGTGCCGGTCGATTCCAGGGCGGCCCCGAGGCGCCTCAGGGCGTGGGCGTACGCCGCCGTGCGCATGTCGATCTTCTTCTGCTGGGCCAGGTCGTACACCGCCCCGAACTCGCGGGCCATGATCTGCTGCAGGCGCTGGTGCACCTCTTCCCTGGTCCAGTAGAACCCCGACTTGTTCTGCGTCCACTCGAAGTAGCTGACGGTCACGCCCCCGGCGTTGGCCAGCACGTCCGGCACCACCACGATCCTCCTGGACGAAAGCACGGGGTCGGCGTCGCTGGTGATCGGGCCGTTGGCCAACTCCAGCACCGCCTTGGCCCTGACCCTCGACGCGTTGCCGGCGGTGATCACGTTCTCGATCGCCGCGGGCACGAGCAGGTCCACGTCCAGCTCCAGCAGCTCCTCGTTGGTGATGGGCCTGCACCCGGGCGCCTTGGCGTCGACGCGCTTGGTCTGGGCCTTGGTCCTGATCTGGGCCTCGACGTCGAGCCCGCCGGGGTTGAAGACGCCCCCCCGCGAATCGCTGATCGCGACGACCTTGTACCCCTCCTGGGCCGCGAAGCGCGAAAAGAACTCGCCGGCGTTGCCGAAGCCCTGCACGGCGCACGTGCGTCCCTGGGCCTTGGGCAGCCACGAGAGCTTGCGCTGGAGCTCCTGGAGGCAGTACCACCCGCCCCGGGCCGTGGCGTCGTCGCGACCCACGCTCCCGCCCACCGCCACGGGCTTGCCCGTGATCACGCCCGGCTGGCGCTCGCCCAGGATGGTCGCGAACTCGTCGCTCATCCAGGCCATGATCAGGGGCGTGGTGTTCACGTCCGGGGCGGGGACGTCGGTGTCGACGCCCACGAATCGGGCCGCGGCCCGCATGTACCCGCGGCTGAGGCGCTCCAGCTCCGCCGTGCTCAGTTGCTTGGGGTCGACGATCACGCCGCCCTTGCCACCGCCGAAGGGGATCCCGACCACCGAGCACTTGAAGGTCATCCAGAAGGCCAGGGCCTTCACCTCGCTGGCACAGACGTCCTGGTGGAAGCGGATGCCGCCCTTGGCGGGCCCGCGCGTGTCGTCGTAGCGGCAGCGGAACCCCGTGAAGACCCGCAGCGACCCGTCGTCCATCCGCACGGGGATGGCGAACTCGGTCATGAGTCGCGGCTGGCGCAGGCGCAGCACCGTCTCGGGATGCACGTCGACGAACTCGGCGGCGGCGTCGAGCCGCTTGAGGGCGTCGCTGAAGACGTCGGCGGTCATCGGGGACTCCTGAGCGTCGAGGCCCAGTGTACCACGGTCCGACCCCGCCGGCCCGCGGGCGGAACGCCGCGGCTCCGTTTCCCCCAGCCGTACGAACCCGCTCTTGGACGCGGGAATGGCGAACGGGTCGGCGACGGTCGCGCGAATGGCCCACGGCAAAGAGCCGAGGGAACGCAGGCCAGTGGCGCGAGTCGGAAGAACGCGCACCAAGGCGCCGGCGGACGCCGCGGGTGCCACGGGCGAGCCGCCCGGCGGATCGCCCGTGCCGGCCTCCGGACCGGCGTCGAACAGCCGCACGGGTCATCGGGCGAAGCGCCCGATGACCCGTGCCACCCGACCCGCACGGGTCACGGGCGAAGCGCCCGATGACCCGTGTGACGGGGTCGCTCTCATCGGTCCACCCGCGACGAGAATCGGTGCACGGTGGCAGCTCCCCGCGTGCCCGGCGGGGCCGCTGCCGCCGCCGGTGCCCCCTCCTCCACCGGGGGGATCGGGTTCGATTGGGAACCACTTCTTCGGGAGCGGCGTCGTGCCGCCGCCCGGCGTTCGAGAGCACCACCGGGAGATCCGCGTACTCCACCACGCCGTCGCCCGTCAGATCAAGCGTGAGGTCTGCCCCGCCGGCGGTGGCTTCGAGCATCCTCTGGAGGTCCAGACCGTCCACGGGGATCTCCGAACAGCCCACCGCCAGCGGCGTTCGACCAGCGCCAGTGTCGGACCCGCAGGAAGACCCACACGGGCTGGAAGCCCGTGCCACGGCAGTTGAGAACTCCCGTCCGTGGGATCGACCCCACATTGCGCACGAGGGCGTGTGTCCCGGGCCGGGGCGGGCGGCCCGGTGCCTACGCCCCCGCCTCCACGCCGCCGCGCAACTCGCCCGCGGCGAAGCGGTCCAGGGCCGAGTAGACCTCGTTGGCCGTGCGCGCGGTCCGCACCGCTTCCTTGAAGGGTCTGACGCTCTCCAGCTTGCCGTTGACCAGCGGGCGCTGCATGCTCCGGGCGAACCACGAGATGCGCCGGTTGATCTGGTACATGGCGTAGCGATCGTCGCGCTGCGTGCGCATGAGGTCGAAGAAGCGACGGATCGTCGCCAGCTTCTCCGCCTCCGTGGGCTCGATCGCCGGGCGGCCGTTCAGGTGGTCCCACGTCTGGCGGAAGAGCCAGGGCGCGGCGAGGGCCCCGCGCCCGATCATCACCCCGTCGCACCCCGTCGCCCGCAGCATGCGCTCGGCGTCCTTGGGCGCGCGCACATCGCCGTTGCCGATGACCGGGATGCGCCCGCCCGCGGCCTCCACCACCCGCGCGATGCCGCCGAGGCGCACGCTCCCGGCGAACTTGTCCTGGGTCGTGCGCCCGTGCACCGTCACCGCCCTGACGCCGGCGTCCGCCAGGGCCCGGGCCAGGTCGGGCGAGCAGGCCCGCCCGCTCTCGTAGTCCGCCGTGTGCCAGCACAGGCGGATCTTGCAGGTCAGGGGCACGGGGCCGCCGGTCGGCGGCGGGGCGGTGCCGTCCAGTCGCCGCGACCACTCCGCCCCGTCCAGCGCGCACTTCTCCAGCTCGCGCGTGACGCGCTCGACGATGGCGGCGGCCCGGGGCAGGTCCGTCAGCAGCTTCGACCCGCCGTCCTTCTTCGTCACCTTGTCGACCGGGCACCCCATGTTGATGTCGACGACGGCGGCCCCGTGCTCGACGGCCCAGCGGGCTCCCTGGGCCATGACCTCGGGGTCGCCGCCGTAGAGCTGCATGCCGACGGGGCGGTCGGAGGCGTTGGTCTTGGCCAGGTCGAGGCTGGTCGCGGTTCCGCGGAGCAGCCCCTGCGGGCTGAGCAGGTCGGTGCAGGCCAGCCCCACGCCGCCCCACTCGCGGCACACCATGCGGAAGGCCAGGTCGCAGTACCCCGCGATGGGCGCCAGCAGCAGGTTGGTCGACAGGCGCACGGGCCCGATCTGGAGCGCGCGCAAGAACACGGTAGAGGGTACGGGGGGCAGGGCAGCCGCGAGGCAGCGAGAGATGGGGAAGCGGGGAAGCGAGACAGGGGCTGGGCGAACCGGGGGCACGCCGAGGCTGAGGCTTCCGAAGCCTCGGATCGGGTGCAACGAGGCCGCCCAGACCATGGCCCTTCCATGCCCGGTCTTCTCGCTCCCCCCGCCTCGCTGCTTCCTTGTCTCGCCGTCTTGCTGTTTCCCGGTCTCGCTCACCTACCCTCCGCCCGGTGTACCAGGCCCTGCTCACGCGCCGCTACCTGTCGAGCAAGGTGATGCCTCTGCTGGCGTCGCTGGCGGTCATGCTGTGCACCGCGATGGTGCTGATCACCTGGTCGGTGATGGGGGGGTTCCTGGAGCGGCTGCTCTCCGCCGGGCGGAACGTGATGGGGGACGTGGCGGTGTCGTGGGGCACGATCGGCTTCGCGCACGCCGACGACCTGATCGCGAGGCTGGAGAAGCACCCGGACGTCGCCGCCGCCGCCCCCATGATCGAGACGTTCGGGCTGATCTCGCTCCCGGGCGGTCGGACCGAGCCGGTGATCATCAAGGGGATCGAGGGGTCGTCGTTCGACCGCGTCACGGGGTTTGCCGAGGCCCTGTGGTGGAAGCCCGTCGCCAAGCCCCTGGCCAGCGACCAGGAGGGCGTCGACATCCGCCTGCGCGACGAGAACCGGCGCGTGCTGGGGCGGATGCACGCCGACGGGCTGGCGATGATGGCCTCGCCCGACCCGGTCTCGGGGCGCGACTGGCCCGACCCGCGCCCGGGCGTGGTCCTGGGGATCGAGCTCTCGCGCTACAACATCCGCGACGGCGACAGCGGGACCTACACCCCCGGCGCCCCCATCGTCAAGACCGCCGACGGACGCTCCGACGTGCAGCGCTCGCTCATCCTCCCGGTCAACGGCGAGGTGGTGCTCAACATGATGCCGCTGGACTCGTCGGGGCGCCCGCTGGGCGGGCTCGACGCGGTCACGCGGGCCTTCCCCGTCGTCAACGAGTTCCGCACCGGGCTTTACGAGATCGACAAGGGCACCGCCTACGTCGAGCTGTCGAGCCTCCAGCGGGCCCTGCGCATGGACGCCGCAAGGCGCATCGTCCCGCGCCCGCAGGGCGAACGAGCCGCCCCCGCCTTCAGGATCGAGACCGACCCCTCGACCGGCGAGGAACGGATCGTGCGCACGGAGCAGGAGATGATCGACGACCCCGCCCGCGTCACGCACGTCCTGGTCCGCGCCAAGCGGGCCCCGGCCGAGGGCGGCGACCCGCGGGCCCTGGCCCTGGTCGTGCGCCAGGTCTACGCCCAGTTCGCCGACGACCACGCGGGCAAGGTCCCCGCGGCCCCGGGCACGGTGCTGGCCGGAGGGCACGCCCGCATCGCCGAGTCGGGCAACGCCGTCGCCATCCGCACCTGGGAGGACCAGAACCGCACCTTCATCAGCGCCGTGAAGAAGGAGATCGGGCTGGTGCTCTTCGTGTTCACGTTCATCAGCATCACCGCGGTCTTCCTGGTGCTGGCGATCTTCTGGTCGATGGTGAGCGAGAAGACGCGCGAGGTGGGGATCCTGCGGGCCATCGGGGCCAGCCGGCGGGGCGTGGCGTTCGTGTGGCTGGCCTACGGCGGGGTGATCGGGCTGGTGGGCTCGGCCCTCGGGCTCGCCGCCGCCACCGTCATCATCCGAAACATCAACCCCATCCACGACTGGATGGGCAAGACCCTGGGCCTCTACGCCTGGGACCCGCAGGTCTACTACTTCTCCGAGATCCCGAGCCGGGTCGTGCCGCTGCACGCGGCCATCGTGTTCGTCGGGGGCGTCGCCAGTTGCGTCCTCGGGGCCCTGATCCCCGCCATGCGGGCCGCCCGCATGGACCCCGTCCGCGCCCTCCGCTGGGAATAGCCCGAGTGCCCTTCATCGAAGCCGTCAACCTCCACAAGACCTACCGCCTGGGGCGCGTGGACGTGCCCGTGCTCCGGGGCGTGGACCTCTCGATCGAGAAGGGCGAGTGCCTGGCGGTCCTGGGCGCCTCGGGCTCGGGCAAGAGCACGCTGCTGCACCTGCTGGGCGGGCTGGACCGCCCCGACCGCGAGCCCACGGCCCGCATCCTGCACGAGGGGCGAGCCCTGGACGGACTCTCCGCCCGCGGGCTCGACGACTTCAGGGCCGGGCACGTCGGGTTCATCTTCCAGTTCTACCACCTGTTCCCGGAGCTGACGGTGCTGGACAACGTGGTGATCGCCGCCATGGTGCGGGCGGGGGCTTCGTACGCCTCGGTGCGCGCGCAGGCCCGGGCCCGGGCCGCCGCCCTGCTCGACACCGCCGGGCTGGGGCACCGCCTGCGTCACCGCCCCTCCGAGCTGTCGGGGGGCGAGCGTCAGCGCGTCGCGATCGCGCGCGCGCTCATCAACCGCCCCGAGGTCCTGCTCGCCGACGAGCCCACCGGGAACCTCGACCGCGCCACCGGGCGGCGGATCCTCGAGTTCCTCGAGGGCGTCCGCGCCCGGGAGCGCACGACGGTGGTGATGGTGACGCACGACCCGTCGATCGCCGAGCGGGCCGACCGGGTGGTGACGCTGGAGGACGGTCGCCTGGCGCGTCCGGCGTGACGATTCGGGACATGTTCGGTCCGGGTGTCGGAATGGTGCCCCGTGGGCGTGTCCCGGGCTTGTTAGGCAGTTACTATCTAGACCGGCCCGCTGGCCGCGGAGGTGATTTGACGCCGATGACGCCGAGTTCAACGCCGGCCCCACACGCCGATGCCCGACTGACCGTCCACGAGGGTGGGCGGGCGGACATGTCGTCCAGCACGATCGCGCTGCGGGGCCTGGACGAGCGCGAGGTGACCGCGACGGTGGCGGAGGCCGGCGCCGGCCTGCCCGTGGTGTTCCTGCACGGGCTGGTGGGGCTGAACGACCACTGGGAAGAGGTGGTGCGGGGGATCCGGCACCGCTCGCGCTGCGTGCTCCTGGAGCTTCCGCTGCTGGACCTGCGGGGGCAGGACTGCTCGATCCTGGGCGTCGAGACGCTGACGACCCTGTTCCTGGAGCGGCACCTCAAGGAACCGGCGATCCTGGTCGGGAACTCCTTCGGCGGGCACGTGGCCCTGCGCGTGGCGCTGGCGCGCCCGGACCTGGTGCGTGGGCTGGTGCTGGCCGGGTCCAGCGGGCTGATCGAGAAGACCATGATGGGCGAGGTGCAGATCCGCCCCTCGCGGGAGTGGCTGCGGGAGAAGATCGGCGAGCTCTTCTTCGACCGCTCCAAGATGCGCGAGAGCGACCTGGACCGGGCCCACGCCGAGCTGTCGCAGCGGGGCGGCGCCCGGGCCATGATCAAGCTCAGCCGGTCGGCGCGCCGGAACAACCTGGGGAGCAAGATGGGCGGCGTCAAGGTGCCCACGCTCCTGATCTGGGGCCGCCAGGACATCGTCACGCCGCCCGAGGCCGCCGAGGGGTTCAGGAGCTACATCCCCGACGCCCGCATCGTGTGGTTCGACCGCTGCGGGCACGCGCCCATGATCGAGGCGCCCGACCAGTTCGCCGAGGCGATGCTCGGGTTCATCGACGAGCTGGAGCGCCGCGACGCCGCGGGCTAGGGCCCCGGGGATGGGCACGATGGCACGACGCTGGACACGCCTGGTGGGGCTCGGGCTGAGGGCCTATCTCTCGCGCCGCATCGCGCGCCTGGGGGACGCCGATCACTGGCGCGCGCACACCGCCCGCATCCAGCTGGCCCAGCTCCGCGGGCTGCTGCGGTCGGCGGGGGGCACCGAGTTCGGACGGGCCCACGGCTTTGCGCGCCTGGCCACGCTCCCCGACGCCGACCTCCTCGCCGCCTACCGCAAGGCCCTCCCGCCGGCGGACTGGTACGCCTTCAAGGACCGCATCGCGCGGATGCGCGAGGGGGCCGAGCCCGACGTGCTGTGGCCCGGGCTGGTGCGCGACTTTGCGCAGACCAGCGGCACCACCGCGGGCGACAAGTTCATCCCCGTCAGCCGCGAGATGATGCGGAGCAACTTCCGCGCCTCGCTCGACATCTTCTGCCACCTGCACCGCTTCGGGGCGTCGCTCCCGGGGCTGACCGCCGGGCGGAGCCTGTTCCTGGGCGGGTCGACCGACTTTGCCACCAGTGACACGGGCATCCGCACGGGGGACCTCTCGGGGCTGGTGGTGCCCATGATCCGCTGGCCCGTCTCGGAGATCTACCTCCCCGGGCGCGAGATCGCGCTCATGAGCCACTGGCCCAGCAAGCTCGAGGCCATGGCCCGGGCCTGCGTCGACCGGGACGTGCGCATGATCTCGGGCGTCCCGAGCTGGACGCTCAGCCTCTTCGAGAAGGTCGTCGCCCTGGCGCGGGAGGGGGGGCGTGACGCGCGCACGGTCGCGGACGTGTGGCCCAACCTCACGGCGTTCGTGCACGGCGGCGTGCGCTACGCCCCCTTCGAGCCCCGCATGCGCGAGGCGTGGTCCGGCTCGCCCACGGGGCCCGACATCCCCATCCGGCACGAGCTGTACCCGGCCAGCGAGGGGTTCGTGGCCATGCAGGACACGCGGGGCGATCCGGGCCTGCGCCTCATGTCCGACGTGGGCAACTTCTACGAGTTCGTCCCGCTGGAGCGGGTCAACGACGCCGACGCGCCGGCCCACGCCTGCTGGGAGGTCGAGAAGGGTCGGCGCTACGTCGTGTGCATGAGCACCTGCTCGGGGCTGTACCGCTACATCCTGGGCGACGTGGTGGAGTTCGACACGATCCCGGCGGGGCCCGACGCGCGGGGGGGCGGCGGCCCGTGCCGACTGCGCATCGTGGGGCGGCACAAGCACTTCATCAACGCCTTCGGCGAGAACCTGATCGTCGAGCACGTCGAGAACGCGGTGGCGCGGGCGGCCCGCGAAACCGGCTGGGTCGTCGGGGAGTTCACCGCGGCCCCGGTCTACCCCGATCCGGGCGCGGGGAGGCGGGCGGGGCTGGAGCTGGCGATCGAGGTCAGGGGCGAGGTGCGAAGCCACGCGTTCGCGCGGGCGTTCGACGCGGCCCTCAAGGCCCAGAACGTCGACTACACCACCAAGCGCACCGACGACCTGGGGATGGCGCCGCCGACCGTGACGGTGCTGCCCATGGGGACGTTCGAACGCTGGATGGCCAGCCGCGGCAAGCTGGGAGGGCAGCACAAGTGCCCTCGCTGCGCCAACCACCGGGACCTGATCGATGGGGTCGTCGAGGCGGGGTGGGGGTCCGGCGTGGGGTCGCACGGATGACGTTCGGGCCTGGGTAGGGGGTCAAAAGCACCCCCGCCGAATCACGAGTACGCTGGAGGGGCGGGCAAGGCCTCGGTCGCCCGCCACGGGGAACACGTCAGTGAGCAAGGACATGTCGCTGGGCCGGATCGGCGGGTGCGGGTGCGGCGGGTGCGGGTGTGGGAAGCCGGACTCGGCGGTGGTTGCCGCCGCCCTGGAGCTCCTGGGGCAGTGCGAGGGGATCGTCCGCCAGGTGCCCGACCGGGCGTACACGGGGGTGTCGGCGGGGCTGGACGGCGGGTCGGTGGGCAAGCACGTCCGGCACACGATGGACCACTATGCCGCCATCGTGCGCACGCTGTCGGAGGGGGGGGCGGTGGACTACGACCACCGGGAGCGCGACGTGCCGATGGAGCGTGACCGCGTGGCGGCGCTGGCGTCGATCGACGCCGTGAAGCGCTCGGTCCGGTCCATGCGGGCGTCGGACCTTGATCGGGGCGTGACGATCCGCGTGATGACGGACGCCGCGGGGACGGAGGCGCTGCTGGCGTCGAGCCTGGGGCGCGAAGTGGCGTTCGCGACGCACCACGCGGTGCACCACCTGGCGATGATCAAGTCGATCGCGCGCGAGTTCGGGTTCACCCTCGCCGAGGGCGTGGGGCGGGCGCCGTCGACGTTGAATCACGAGCAGGCCGCGGGCGGAGGCGCGTCGAGAGCATGAGCGCTCGGGAGTCGCACGGAACTGGGGAGCCCGGTCGGCGCGCCGAGCGCGTCGGCGGGTCGAGCGAGCCGCGGGTTGCACAGCCCCTCCCTCCCCCGGGGGGGAGGCGGGCGGAGCGCGGAGCCAGGCGTTGAATGTGCACGGTGTCGATCATCTCCATCCGCGCTTCCGACGGGCGTCGCGGGTTCCGGGCCGTGTGCAACCGGGACGAGAACCGGGGGCGAGCGGCGGCGCGGGCGCCCGAATGGCGCGCGGTCCCGGGCGGCGAGCACCCGCCGCGGGCGATTTACCCGGTTGACCCCAGCGGGGGCGGGACCTGGATCGCCGCCAGTTCGCGGGGGCTGCTGCTGTGCCTGCTGAACCTGAACGAGAGCCCCGCTGCGATGCTGCCGCCGGCGTCGGCGCTGCGGTCGCGCGGGCTGGTGATCCCGGACCTGATCGCGAGCACGGACTCGGGCGAGGTGGGGCTGGCGCTGCGCGAGATGGACCTGGACGCCTTCGCGCCGTTCCGGCTGGTCGTGGCGGACGGGTGCGGGGCGCGGGGGGTGCGGATGCTCGAGGCCCGCTGGGACCGCGACGAGCTGCGGATCGCGGAGGTCGTGCGCGCGCCGGCGTGCTTCGTCAGCTCCGGGCTGGGCGACGCGCTGGCGGCGCCGCGGCTGGAGCTGTTCGAGCGGCACGCCCGGGAGCTGGAGGGCGCGGGCGGGGCGGAGGCCCAGGACCGGTTCCACGCGCACCAGTGGGCGGACCGCCCGGAGATCAGCGTGCGGATGAGCCGCGCCGACGCGCGCACGATGTCGGTGACGACGGTCACGGTGCTGGGCTCCGAGGTGGCGATGGGGTACCGGGCGCTGGCGGCGGAGGAGGCGGCTGAGCCCTCGTGGGACCGGGCCCGGCGTCCGCGCTGACCGCGCTCCGCGCGGCCGGGGCGACCGCCGCGCGGGGGGCCCGGCTCGGCTACATTTGGGCTCCTGCGAGCGCCCGCGGACGGGCGCTTGCCACCGATCCGCCCCGGGTGCTTCGCCGCATGAACACGCTCGCGTTCCTCGAGTCGATCCTGACGGGCCAGTTGCTGGTGAGCGGGCTGGTGATTGTGCTGCTGGTGCACGTGATCCTGGGGACGGTGGCGTACATGATCTACCTGGAGCGGAAGATCTGCGCGTACGTGCAGGACCGCATCGGGCCGAACCGGGTCGGGTTCGACTTCGGGCTGCCGGCGCTGTCGTTCCTGAAGGGGGCGCTGGGGCTGGGGCAGCCGCTGGCGGACGGGCTGAAGCTCTTCCTGAAGGAGGACTACACGCCCACGCGGGTGGACAGGCTGATGTTCACGCTGGCGCCGGCGATCATCATCGTGCCGGCGCTGATGGGGTTTGTCGTGATTCCGTGGGGTGGCGTGTGGGACATGCCCTCGTTCACGCTGCTGGGGGTGGCGGTGGAGGGCGGTCCGGTGCACGTGACGGGGGCGGCGATCAACGTGGGGGTGGTGTACCTGCTGGCGATCGGGTCGCTGGGGGTGTACGGCGTGACGCTGGGGGGTTGGGCGAGCAACAACAAGTACTCGTTCCTGGGGGGGCTGCGGGCGACGGCCCAGATGATCAGCTACGAGATCCCGCTGGGGCTCTCGCTCATGGCGGTGCTGCTCGTGGTGGGGTCGCTGGTGCCGGAGCGGATCGTGGGGTTCCAGGCGCGCGAGGGGTGGCTGATGCTGAGCCAGCCGCTGGCGGGCGTGCTGTTCTTCGTGTCGATCCTGGCGGAGGCCAACCGGGCGCCCTTCGACAACGCGGAGGCGGAGCAGGAGCTGGTGGGGGGGTACCACACGGAATACAGCTCGATGCGGTGGGCGATGTACTTCCTGGCCGAGTACGCGCACATGATCACGAGCTGCGCGTTCTTCACGCTGCTGTTCCTGGGGGGGTATCACCTGCCGCTGGTGCCCTGGCTGCGCCCGGAGGACACGTCCATCGCGGGGGCGCTGCTGAAGTTCGGGGTGTTCTTCGGGAAGGTGGTGGGGCTGATCTGCGCGATGATGGTGATCCGGTGGACGATCCCGCGGCTGCGGTACGACCAGATCATGATCATGGCGTGGCAGGTGGTGATCCCGCTGAGCCTGGGCGTGGTGGTGGGGACGAGCGTGGCGGTGCACCTGGGCTGGACGGGGATCCTGCCCATGCTGGCGATGAACGGCGTGGTCCTGGCGCTGCTGCTGGCGGCCCAGCCCTTCCTGGACAAGGGCGTGCGGACGCGGGCCCTGCCCAACGCGCGGATCCGGCTGTACGGCTCGCGGTTCAGCCCCATGCCGGGCGAGCGCGTGGTCACGTCACCGAGCGACCCGACGGCGCTCGAGGACCGCCCCTACGAGGGCACAGCCCGGATGATCTAGTGGCACGAGTCGGAAGTCCGTGGACGGATGCGCTCCGGGTGCCATGGGTCATCGGGCGCTTCGCCCGTGACCCGTGCGGGTGTTCGAGGCCCGTCCGGAGGCCGGCACGGGCGATCCGCAAGGCGGATCGCCCGTGGCACCCGCGGCGTCCGCCGGCGCCTTTGTGCGTGTTCTTCCAACCACGCCGGGTGCCACGACTGTGCCGCTCGGGGCACAGTCGTGCCGGTGGGGAGAGCACGACTGTTCGCCGAGCCGAACAGTCGTGGCACGGGTTCCGGGTGCCACGACTGTGCCGCTCGGGGCACAGTCGTGCCGACGGGGCACAGTCGTGCCGGTGGAGCACAGTCGTGCCGACGGGGCACAGTCGTGCCGGTGGGGAGAGCACGACTGTTCGCCGAGCCGAACAGTCGTGGCACGGCGGGTGCCACGGGTCATCGGGCGCTTCGCCCGATGACCCGTGCGGGTGTTCGAGGCCCGTCCGGAGGCCGGCACGGGCGATCCGCAAGGCGGCTCGCCCGTGGCACCCGCGGCGTCCGGCTGCGCCTTGGTGCGTGTTCTTCCGACTCGAATAGGCCCGCGTTACTGGCGCGGCGTGAGGTCGGAGTCCGGCAGAACCTGGAAGAGCGTGGGCATCAGGTAGGCGCGGCCGTTCTCCACCAGCAAGCGTCCGCTGGCCCGGACGCGGGGTCCCTCGGCGCGGCCCGCGAGAACGGCCTCGAAGCGCTCGCGCATGCGGCAGCGGACGACGGGGAGCGCGGGCCAGGCCGGGCTGTCGAGATCGTTGTCGAAGGCGAGGGCGGGCGTGCCGTCGGGGCCGGTGACGAGCCGGCCGGCGCGACCGGCCAGGATCTCGCCCTCGCGCAGTCCGGACAGGGCGTCGGGGCGCGTGGGCGCGGCGTCGGCGCGCGGGTCGAGGGCGCGCGGGGCGGAGCGCTGGGCGTCGAGGCGCTCGGCGAGTTCGCGCGCGGTGGGGTTGGCGGGCGGCGGGGCGTCGGGGGGCGGGGGCGCGGCGTCCGGTGCGTCGGCCCGCGCGAAGGTCGACACGAGCACGAGGGTCTGGTCGCGGTAGCCGTAGTACTGCCCGGTGAGCAGGACGGTGGTGTTGGCGGCGGCGAGGGGATCGAGGCGGGCGCGGGCCGAGCCGGGGATCAGCGGTAGTGCGACGGGGTGCTGGGCGTCGGCGGGCTCGAAGGCGAGGTCGCCGTCGGGGGATTGGACCAGTCGGCCCTTGAGGCGTGTGAACGGGGTGCCGTCGGGGATGCCGGGGGCGCGTCCGATCGTCGAGCCGCCGGAGGTGGGCGAGTAGGCGTCGTCGTTGCGTTCACGGCGCTGCTGCTCGAAGAGGACCTGGTCGGCGCCGGGGCTGCGGAGGGCCGGGTCGGCGGAGGGCGGGGTGTGGGCGCCGGAGGCGAGCCCGGCGGCGAGGAGGAGCAGGCCCGCGGCGGAGTGGGGCGGCAGAGTGAATCGGGAGACGCGCATGCCCCATTATCGGCTGGCGCGGGCGACGATGGCGTGGGCTTGGGCGGGGCGGGTCGGGCGGCGTGGGTCTGGGCGGTTGTCCCCGGCGGGACGGGTCCGTAAAGTGGTGCCCCGCGGGATGATCGCGGATCGGTGCCCGGCCGGGTGCCAGAGTGGTCAAATGGAGCGGATTGCAAATCCGCTGGAGCAATCCTTCGTGGGTTCGAATCCCACCCCGGCCTTTCCTCCGCGGGCCCGCGGGCGGGCTGCGAGCCGGGCCCGGGCGGCTGCTCAACAGAGGGCGGCGAAGCTGAGCAGGGCGAGGAGGAGGATGCGCTGCTGGTTGGCGGTGATGGTGACGATGCGGGCCATGTCCATTCTCCGTGATGTCGCGGGCGAGGCTCGGCTTGTGCCTGTCTGGGCAAGCGCGTCCGCACCGAGGGGGATTCAAGGGGCGTGCCAGCGGGCCGGCGCGGGCGCGGGCGCCGGGGAGCCCGCCGTCAGAGGGCTTGGCGCGGGGTCGGGTGGGCCGCGCCTGGTCCGTCTGTGCCGCGTGTTGTACCACAACTTCACGCGGCGTTGCCCGGCGGCAGCGTCGTTGGCGTGCGCATTGGCGGTTATCGGCCTGCACGCCGCGGGTCCGGCGTGGGCGCAGGCCCAGGAGACGCGGGTCGCGGCGCCGGAGCCCGCGCAGGGGCTGCGCGTGTTCGAGGACGTGCGGTCGTGGTTCGAGGCGGGGGAGGCTCCCGAGGGCGGGCCGTGGGTCTCGGGCGCGATGCTCTGGGCCCGCTCGGGCGACGGCGTGCTGGCGCGGGCGTCGGCGGTGACGCTCGACGCGCGGGGGCTGGACCTGGCGGCGGTGCTGCGCGGGCCCATCGAGTCGGCGAGCACGAAGGTGTTGGCGGGCGGCGTGCGAGACGCGACGTGGCGCGAGCACTGGGCGTCGGCGTTGAAGGAACTGCGCCTGAGCCTGGAACTCTCCGGACCCCTGGTGCCGTTCGCGCCGCGGACGTTCCGAGAGGTGGATCTGGAGGTCGCGCCGGGGCTGGAGGGGCTGGCGGTCCGCGCGGGCGATCAGCTCGCGGCGATCTTCCCCTCGACGCAGCAATCGACGGGGATGACGCCCGCCGAGGCGCTTTCGGCGGCGATCGCGCAGGCGACGGGCGTGCCGGGGCTGGCGATCCCGGGCGATCCCAACGCCGAGCCGGGGGCGTTGTCGGAGCGACACGGGCTGGCGTACTACCGCTTCCGGACGCTTCAGGTGGCGCAGACGGGCCCGGGGCGGGCGGGGACGTTCCTGTACCGCGGCGGCGACTTGGTGGGCGAGTCGGTGGTGAACGGGCGGTCGTTGCGGGCGGCGCTGGACGAGGCGCTCGGGCACCTGGCGTGGCGGGCGGAGTCGGCGGGCGGCGTGCCCGCGGTGTTCGACCCCGTGACAGGGCGCACGTTCGGTGCGAGCGACGCGCGGCAGACGGCGCTGGCGGCGCTGGCGCTGGCGCGGGGATCGCGGGCCACGTCGGACGTACGGACCCGGGAGCGTGCGGCGGGCGCGGCGAGGCTGCTGCTCGACGCCAGGGACGAGCCCCGCGATGCGGTGACTCGGGCGCTGCGGCTGCTGGCGCTCCTGGCCCTCGACGCCGACCCGGCGCGGGCGGACGCGCTGGCGGAGGGGTTGGCGCAGGAGGCGGTGGAGGGCCCCGCGGCGTCGGTGGCGGCGACGGCGTTGGCGCGGGCGAGGCGGGGCGACGCGGCGCGGTCGCGGCTGGACGCGGTGTACCGGGGCACGCCGCCCGGCGAGCTGGCGTCGCACCTGCCGTGGATCGTGTGGGGCGAGCGGGCGCTGGCGGGGGAGGGGGCGATCGCGGCGGCGCCGGCGTTGCGGCAGCTTCGCGAGGCGCTGCAGGTCTCGGCCATGACCCATGCCGACGCGGGCGACGACGCGCGCGACATGGTGGGGGGGATCGTGTTCACGGCGGGGGGCGCGTCGTTGCCGAGCTGGCACACGGCGCGGGCGGTGGGTGGGTTAGCGGCGATGCTGACCACGCCCGGGCTGACCGACGACGGGGATCGCATGGCGGAACTGGCTCGGCTGGTGCCGATGCTGCGGTTCCTGCTCCAGTTGCAGGGGGCCGGGGGCGCAACGTGGCTGTATGCGGACGAGGAGCTGGCGAGGGGTGGCGTCCGGGCGGCGGTGTGGGAGCAGCGGCAGCCCATCGAGGCGTGCGCCATGTCGGCGCTGGCGTTGTCGGAGGCGGTGGAGGCCCTGGAGCGGCTGTCGCGGGCCCGGGGCGGCGATCGACCCTAGAAAAACAGGGGTTTGGAGGGGGTGTTGGGGGGCCCGTCCGCGTCGCGCGCGGCGGGGGTGCGGCCTATGATTTTCGCGTTGCGTTCGGGGTGTCCGGCGGGCTTGGCCGGGCGCGTCCGGGTCGCGCGCGGAGCGACGTCTCATGAGCGAGCAGGACGGGATCGGCGGGGCGGAGTCGCGGTTCAACGTGATCGACCAGGACATCACGCAGGAGCTTCGGGACAGCTACCTGACGTACGCGATGAGCACGATCATGGACCGGGCGCTGCCCGACGTGCGCGACGGGCTCAAGCCCAGCCAGCGTCGGCTGCTGTGGTCGATGAACGAGCTGAACCTCAGGCCCAGCAGGAAGCACGTCAAGTGCGCCAAGATCGTGGGCGATTGCATGGGCAACTACCACCCGCACGGCGACGCGGCGCTGTACGGCACCATGGTGGGCATGGCCCAGGACTGGAAGAGCCGCGCGCGCCTGGTCGATCCGCAGGGCAACTTCGGGTCGATCGAGGGCGACCCGCCGGCGGCGATGCGGTACACCGAGGCGCGGATGGCGGCGGCGGCGGCGGACATGCTCGCGGACGTCGAGCTCGACGCCGTCGAGATGCAGAGCAACTACGACGACACGCGCGAGGAGCCCACGGTGATGCCGGGGCGGTTCCCCAACCTGCTGGTGAACGGCGGGGTGGGGATCGCGGTGGGCATGGCGACGAGCCTGGCCCCGCACAACCCGACGGAGGTGATCGACTCGATCATCCGCGTGATCGACGACCCGGCGATCTCGCTGGAGGACCTGATGCGCGACGTGACCGACGCCGACGGGGAGGTCGTCCGTCGGGGGATCGTCGGGCCCGACTTTCCGACGGGGGGCACGATCAGCGGTCGGCGGGGCATCGTGGAGGCGTACGCGCTGGGTCGTGGGAAGGTGGCGGTGCGGGGCTCGTGCCACGTCGAGAGCGTGGGCAAGGGATCGGAGCGCGAGCAGGTCGTGATCGATTCGATCCCGTACATGCTCATGCAGGGGACGCTGGTGGAGCGGATCGTGGACGCGGTGAAGGAGGAGAAGATCCAGGACGTGGCGGACGTGCGGAACGAGTCGGGGCGCGAGGCCCGGACGCGGATCGTGGTGGAGTTGAAGAAGGGCGCGGACGCGCGGGTGGTGGAGAAGCAGCTCTACACCTTCACGCCCCTGCAGGGCACGTTCAGCATCTCGAACATCGCGCTGGTGAACCGCCAGCCGCGGACACTCTCGCTGCGGGAGATGATCGACCACTACGTGCGTCACCGGACGGACGTGGTGCGTCGGCGGACGTCGCACCTGCTGCGCGAGGCCAAGAAGAAGGCGCACCTGCAGGAGGGCGCGATCTTCGCGGTGTGCGACATCGACGAGGTGATCGCGATCATCCGCGCCAGCCGCACGCGAGAGGAGGCGATCGAGCGGCTGATGGAGCGGCGGTTCCGGATCCCGGCGTCGCACGCGCACGCGGCCCGTCTGCCGGCGCGGCTGCTGGAGCGGGTGCGGGCGGCCGAGGCGCTGTCCGAGCCGGGCGTGCTGCTGTCGCGCCTGCAGGCCGAGACCATCGGCGCCATGCGGCTGATCCAGCTGGTGGGGCTGGAGATCGAGGAGCTGGTGGAGGAGTACCGGGCCCTGACGGGCCAGATCGAGGAGTACGAGTCGATCCTGGGGGACGCCCGGCGCGTGCTGGCGGTCATCCGGGGCGAGTGCGAGGAGATGCGGGCGCGGTACACCGTGCCGCGGCTGACGGCGGTCGAGGAGGAGGCGGGGGACTTCCAGATCGCGGAGCTGATCCCGCACCAGCGCGTGGCGGTGACCATCAGCCGCCAGGGGTACATCAAGCGCGTGCCGCTGGACACCTACCGGCAGCAGGGCCGGGGCGGGAAGGGGATCCGGGCGGGCGACGCCCGGGACGACGACTTCATCGCGCACGTGTTCGTGGCGGGGACGCACGACGACCTGCTGTGCTTCACCGACACGGGGCGGGTGTTCATGATCAAGGTGTACGAGGTCCCCGAGATGAGCCGCACGGCCATGGGTCGGGCCATCGTGAACCTGCTGGAGCTGCGCGGGGGCGAGCGGACGTGCGCGTACCTGAACGTGGAGAACTTCGAGGCCTCGAGCAAGTTCCTGACGTTCGCGTCGCGGGGCGGGATCGTGAAGCGCACGGCGCTGAAGGAGTACCGCAACGTGAACCGCGGCGGCATCATCGCCGTCGGGCTCAAGGAGGGCGACTCGCTGCTGGACGTGATCATCACGGACGGGGACGACGACGTGATGCTGGTGACGGCGGAGGGGATGGCGATCCGGTTCTCGGAGCAGGACGCGCGCCTGATGGGGCGGAGCGCCGCGGGCGTGAAGGGCATCGAGCTGGGCGAGGGCGACGCGGTGATCGGGGCGGTGGCGGTGCCCATGGTCAAGGACGCCGAGGGCGACGCCGTGACCCGCAACCCCGCCCTTTCCGTGCTGACCATCACCGAGCACGGGTACGGCAAGCGGACGCGGGTGGACGAGTACCGCGTGCAGCCCGAGGCTGGGAAGATGCGGAGCCAGAGCCGGGGCGGCAAGGGGCGGGCGGACATCAAGACCGGGGGGCGGAACGGTCGCAGCGTGGCGGCGTTGCTCTGCGCCGATTCGGACGACACGGTGGTGGTGTCCAAGGGCGGGCAACTGGTGCGCATCCCGGCGTCGAGCATCAGCCAGATCGGGCGCGGGACGCAGGGCGTGCGCGTGGTCGGGCTCGACGAGGGCGACCGGGTGATCTCCGCCGCCCGAGTCGCGGATTCCGACGATCCTGCGGTAGCGACGGAGTGAACGGGGCGGGGGTCCCGCGCACCCGAACAGATCCCCCGGGGCGGGGCGGGCGCGAACCACTCCCGGTGGTTTCGAGTACGATGGAGCGGCGGAGCCGACGATGACGACGGACTGGTCGGAGAACATCCTGATCACGGAGCTGGCCGACGAGCCGGCGCTGTCCGATGAGTTGGCGACGCTGATCCAGCGTTTCGTGGAGACGGAGGACGGGCGCGTGCCGCACGTCGTGCTCAACTTCGGCGCGGTGACGTACGTGAACAGCTCGAACCTGGCCCAGATGCTGCGCCTGCGGAAGCGTCTGGGCGAGTGCGGGCGGCGGGTGACGCTGTGCTCGGTGGCGGACCAGGTCCGCTCGGTGATCTCGATCACGGGGCTGGACAAGGTGCTGGCGATCTCTCCGGATCCGTTGACGGCGCTGGCCCGCCTGCAGATCGGCGAGGGGGGCGAGCGGGAGCCGGCGCCGTGATGCCGCGGGCGGAGGCGGGGTCGGCGCCGCCGGGGCCGGCGTCCGAGTTCGTGCTCGAGGTGCGTGGCGTCACCAAGAGGTACTTCAAGCCGGACGGGTCGGTGATGGCCGAGGCGCTGCGGGGCGTCGACATCGCGATCCGCCGGGGCGAGTACGTCGCGGTGATGGGGGCGTCGGGGTCGGGCAAGAGCACGCTGATGAACGTGCTGGGGTGCCTGGACCGTCCCACGCGGGGCGATTACTTCCTCGACGGGCGCAACGTGGCCCGCCTCGACGACGAGGAGCTGAGCCGATACCGCGGGCGGACGATCGGGTTCGTCTTCCAGGCGTTCAACCTGATCCCGGAGCTGACGGTGGAGGAGAACGTCGAGGTGCCGCTGTTCTACCAGCAGGTCTCGCTGCGGGAGCGTCGGGTCCGCGCCGATGAGGCGCTGGACCTGGTCGGTCTGAAGGACCGGCTCGGGCACCGCCCGCGCGAGCTGTCGGGCGGGCAGCAGCAGCGTGTGGCGATCGCGCGGGCGCTGGTGACGCGTCCGGTGCTGCTGATGGCCGACGAGCCCACGGGGAACCTGGACTCGACGACCGGTCGGCAGATCCTCGAGGTGTTCGACTCCCTGAACGGGCAGGGCATGACGATTGTGGTGGTGACGCACGACGACGGCGTGGCGGCCCGGACGCGGCGGATCGTGCGCCTCAAGGACGGGCTCGTGGAGTTCGACCGCGCGACGGGCGCGGGCCGCGCCTAAAGCGTGTCATGAACGTCCTTCCAGCAGGTTGTTGAGCATGAGGCAGTCGACGGCGACGAGGTGGAGGCCCGCGAGGGTGGAGGGCAGACGTTCATAGCCCTCGGCGAGGCGTCGGAATCGGGCCATCCAGGCGGAGGAGCGTTCCACGACCCAGCGCCGCGGGAGCAGCACGAAGCCGCGTGTGGCGTGCGGCAGCCTCACCACGCTCGGTTCGATGGCGTGCTTCTTCGCGGCCGCCGCGGGCTTGTCGCCGGTGTACGCCTGGTCCACGGACGCGAGCCGCACGCTCCTGCCGGTCGCCTTCTGCACGTCCTTGGCCAGCGCCTTGACCTGGGCGCGGTCTTGCTGATCGGCGCGGGTCGCGCGCAGCGTCAGGAGGTGGCCCAGCGTGTCCACGCCGATGTGCACCTTCGAGCCCTTCTTCCGCGTGGGCCCGTCGTACCCCGCGCGGTGCTCGCTCTCGGGCGTGGACTGGAGCGTGCGGCTGCCGAGGATCGCCGCCGCCGGGTCCGGCTTCCTAGCCATGCCCGCTCTCGGGCGCTTCGGCGCAAGCGCATGACACGCTCTACGGACCCGTCTTGTCGGTGGTTGCATCGGTCGGGGTGCAGAGGCGTGCGAGCATCTTCGCCGGATCGTCGCCGGCGCACGTCGCCCGAAGCCCCGCCGCGTCTGTCGGGCGGCGCGTGCCGTGCCGAGCGCCCCGTGTCGCTCGCTGGAAAAGGCCGCGGGCCCCCGGTCGGGGGCCCGCGTTCGTTCTGGCGCGGCGGTAAGCCGAGTTCTGTGCCCGCGGCGGTTTCCTCGCGGACCTGCCGCGGGCCGCGGCCATTTCTCTGGGCCCGGCGTCGCCGACGGGCTCGAGCGATCCACCCGCCCCCTTCCGACCGGACAGGTCGTCCGCGGTTGCCCGCGGCGGGTGCTGCATGATCTTGCACGCGGTGGGGTTTGCCGTGCCCCGGCCGTCACCGGCCGAGCGGTGCGCTCTTACCGCACCGTTTCACCCTTGCCTGATCCCTTTCGGGCCATCGGCGGTCTGTTCTCTGTGGCACTGTCCCTCGCCCGGGAGCGATCCGGGCGGGTGGGCGTTACCCACCACCGTGTCCTGCCGTGCTCGGACTTTCCTCGGGGCACGCTCTTTCGAGGGCACCCCGCGGCCGCGCTGCCGCGCCAACCCTCGATAGTACGGCCCGAACCGCCCGCCTGTGCGGACCCTGCTCGGGCCGGTACCATGCCCCCATGCCCAAGGCCGCCGCCTTCGTCCCCAAGCCGACCGTCGCGGCGTGGCTCCGCCCCGAGCAATGCGACCTGGTCGAGCAGGCCGTCCGGCTCGCCGGGCTGCGCCTCCAGGGCGTGGGCACTCCGGCCCGCGGGCAGGCCCCGGCCCTGGCCTCCCGCCTCGATTGCGCCCCCCTCGATGACCTCCGCGCCGCCCTCGCCGAGGCCAAGGGCGGCGTCTTCCTCCTCGCCGACCCCGACGAGTTCGGCGGCACCGCCTCGCCCGACGACGCCCGCGCCATCCTCGCGGCCCGCGAGCGCGGCGTGCGCACGCTCACCATCGAGCCCCTGCCCTCCAACGCGCTCCTCCTGAACCCGGGCGGGTGGCTCGACGCCCCGACGCAGGCACCGCCCGCCGAGTTCGTCCCGCTCCCGCGCGCCCTGCGGGCGCTGCGCCAGGCCGTCGAGCCACTCCAGGCCTTCCGCCCGCCCTCGCTGCTCGCGGTCCAGTCCCTGTCGCGCCCCCACGAGGGCTCCCTCGCCGCCCGCCTCTTCGCCGCCATGGACCTGGTCCGTGGGGTGATGGGCGAGCCCGAGACGATCGACGCCGCCTACTCGTCCCCGCCCGCCGGACCGCCCTCCCCGCCGGGCGAGTCGCTCCGCACACTGACCGGATCGATGACCGCGAACCTGCGCTTCGCCGGGGGTCGGTCCGCCTGCGTCGTCGCCGGCGACCGGGCCGGGCGCTGGAATACGACCGCGACGCTCATCGCGGCGGCCGGGCGCCTGGCGATCTACGACGACGGGCTGGAGTGGATCGGGCCCGACGGCGGGAAGCTGGACCAGCAGCGCGGCGCCGCCCGCGGGCGCGGCAAGCCCCGGTCGGTCGACCCCGCCGTCGCCGCCCTCGCCGACGCCCTCGACCAGGCCGCGGCGATGGGGCCGGCGCTCGATCCGCCATTCGACATGCCCGCCGTCTTCTGCATGGCCCAGGCCGCGATCCTCAGCGCCCGCACGGGCCAGCCCGAGAGCCCGGCCACCATCCGCCACATGGCGGGGCTCAAAGGCTGATCCGCCCGGCGCCTTGATGCCTTTGTGCCTCCGAAGCCTCTCAACAGAAGAGGCTGGGGGGCACGGCCGCCCCACCCGTGCGGCCACGCGCGCCAACCTCCCTGGTCGCCCGGGGCCGCCGAGCACGTCATGGCAGTTCGAGCGTGATGCGCCGGACGACAGCGTGCACGCGCCCGTTGGGGCCGGGGTTGGTGATCGCCCCGCTCAGCGGCACGGCCCGGGCTCGCGACACCGCCCTACCGCCGCGGCAGCGTCCAGTCCGCGCGGTCCGCGGTGTTCGACCACATCCGCATGTCCTGCAGGCTCTCCCACGACGCCATGGACGCGTGCCCGTCCAGATACGCCGAGACCGCCTTGCCCCCGTGCCGGAGCGACACGAACCCGGAGTTCACGCCCGGATCCTCGGGCCGCTGCTCATAGGTCGACGACCACCGCCGCCCCTCGTGCGGCGCGAAGTAGGGCGGCTCCACGCGGTAGAACCCCTCCAGCTTCGACTCGCCCGGCAACTGCGTCAGCTCCGACGATCGGGCCGACGCGAACGCCATCAGCTCAGTCGGGCGGTGCACCTCGTCCAGGCGCGTGACGTGCACGCGCCCGTAGAGCCGCTGGAACGCCTGGCCGAACTGGGCGTGCCGGTCGCTCCCGCCCACGAAGACCACGTTCATCCCCAGGGCCGGGAACAGGCTCACGACGTAGGCGTGGGTGATGCCCAGCCCCGCGTAGTAGTCCGCCCGCTCCTTCAGCCGACCCAGGAACGCCCGGTCCAGGTACAGCGCCTGGAGGTTGTTGTCGAGGCAGGGCGCGATCCGCCACGGGAACCGCTGGGCCTCGCCCCCCGATAGGCGCTCGCCCGCGTCGTCGAGCACCACCATCGGTCCCCCCGGCGGGTTCACCCACGCCGCCGGCGGGTAGCCGGGCGGCACCGCGTCCCGGGAGTCGTTGGCGTACATCGTCATCGCCAGCATCAACTGCTGCGCCGCCGCCAGTTCCTGGGCCTGGCGACCCATCCGCCTGGCCTTGCCCAAGGCCGGCAGCAGGATCGCGACCAGCAGCGCGACGATCGCGATGACCACGAGGAGCTCGATCAGAGTGAAACCCACCGCCCCGTGCCAGGCCCGGATCACGGGACAGCGCGAATCACGCCCCAACCGGCCGGAACGAGCGGCAGAACCGACGGCAGAGGAGAGAGTTGACATGACCCACCTTCCTGATATGATGATACGGTTGTCAGGAATGGCAGGTCAACAGAAACCCGATGATTCCTGTTGAGCCGGAACCATTCCTGTGGAAGCGTAGGATCGGCGGTTGCGAGTGAGTCGCAGTCGCCTTCCCGGTTCCGAGAAAAAGGAGTCTGGTATGTCGTACCGCAAGTTCTGCCCCGTCCTTCACGCCCTGGGCGCCGTCGCCACCCTGGCGTTCCCGGCCGCCGGTCAGCTCATGGACGCCCGCTTCGATCGTCCGAGCATGGACAAGTGGATGTACCCGTTCGGACCGCCCGGGGGGCGCGAGTCGAACGCGCCGATCTTCGCGGCCATCCTCCAGGCGGGCTTCGACGACCGCGATGCCCAGTTCCTGGTCGGCTACTCCACCGCGGCCACGGTCGCGCCGGCCTTGGGGCATGACAGCTATCGCATCGCCCGAGCCGTCGTCCGCGCCACCGTCAGCACGGACCGCATCTTCGAATACGACCCCACCTGGGACAGCTACCGCGGCGTGCTGCCCGCCACCAACCCCGGCTACGTCCCCGATTCGGACGTGGGCCGACCCATCGAGATCTTCGCCTGCGGGTTCCGCAACGGGTTCAGCGCCACGACGTTCACGGAGGGATCTCCCTTCGGCGGCGCCCCCATGATCCCGCCCGCCGAGGCCGCCCGCAACGTCTTCGCCGCGATCTTCAACGCACAAGGCGCCCCGGTCGACGCCTCTCGGCAGGTACGCCTCGGATTCGAGGCCATGCCGGCCGCGGTCGGCCTCAGCAGCGCTGTCCAGCCGGGCGAACTCGTTCCGGTGGATACAACCTTCACCTTCAACCTCGACCTCTGCGACCCCGCCTTCAACGCCTACCTGCGCTCCGCCCTCGACCAGGGAGTGCTCATGCTGATGATCACCTCCCTGCACCCCGCCAGCGGGGGGCCCGGCGGCGGCTCGGGCATCTACCCCACCTTCTACACCAAGGAGAACCCCGTCGCCATCCCTCTCGGGTTCGCGGCCCAGCTCGACCTCGAGGTCCAGGTCTACCGGGGCGGTGACGTCGACGGCGACGGGGTCGTCGACTTCAACGACTTCCTCGCCTACCTCAACCTCTACAACGCCGGAACGCTCGCCGCCGACCTCACCGGCGACTGCGCGATCGACTTCAACGACTTCCTCGACTTCCTCAACCGCTTCAACGGGTAGCCCGGACGCCACGGATCTCTCCCCGCGGCCCAACGACCGCCCCGGCCTTGCCTCCAGGCCGGGGCGGGTTCGCCTTCGGGCGACTCAGGGAGGGGCCGGTCGTGCTCCCCGCGGCAGAGTGCTCGGCATGGGGGATCGGGCAGCCGATGGGCCAGGCGACTCGGAACTGCTCGCGCGCGTCGCGGCGGATGATCGGGCGGCGTTCGCGGATCCCCTCGGTCGGCACGGCGAGCGGGTGCATCGGCTGGCCCGGCGGTTCGTGGGCGCCGAGCAGGCTCGGGACGCGACCCAAGCCGGGATTCGCCGTTTGACTCTTCCGCCCACGACCACCGTGGGCCATCGAGCGGGAGCGTACCGCGGGATAGTCCGCGGCGGCGGC